>NZ_JBIWPF010000006.1:60544-106351 GCF_044768125.1 Streptomyces sp. NPDC101166 | reverse complement strand
CACGACGCACCCGCGGTCGCCAGAAGACTCCAGCCACCCCCGACGCACAGCGATCATCGGCGGCGGCCCCGCCGGCCTCTACGCCGCGGCCCTGCTGAAGAACCTGAACCCCCACCGCGAGGTGACCCTCTGGGAGCGCAACGCCCCCGACGACACCTTCGGCTTCGGCGTCGTCCTCTCCGATGAGACCCTCGGCGGCATAGAGAACGCGGACCCGGTCGTCTACGCCGCCCTGGAACGGGAGTTCACCCGCTGGGACGACATCCACATCGTCCACCGAGGCGCCCGCCACACCGCCGGAGGCCACGGCTTCGCGGCCCTCGGCAGGAAGAAGCTCCTCCAGATCCTGCACGCCCGCTGCCACGCCCTCGGAGTGGACCTCCGCTTCAACACCCCCGCCCCACCCGCGGAGCGCCTCGCCGAGACGCACGACCTCGTCATCGCCGCCGACGGAGTCCACAGCACCACCCGCGACACCCACGCCCACCTCTTCCGCCCGAACATCGTGAACCACCGCTGCCGCTACATCTGGCTCGCCGCGGACTTCGCCTTCGACGCCTTCCGCTTCGAGATCGCCGAGACCGAGCACGGCGTGATGCAACTTCACGGCTACCCCTACGCGTCCGACGCCTCCACCGTGATCGTCGAGATGCGCGAGGAGGTGTGGCGGGCGGCCGGCTTCGGGGAGCTCGGGGAGGAGGAGTCCGTCGAACGCTGCGCGAAGATCTTCGCGGACGCGCTGGGCGGCCGGCCGCTCAGGTCCAACCACTCGACGTGGTCGACCTTCCGCACGGTCGTCAACGAGCGCTGGTCGCACGGCAACACGGTCCTGCTGGGCGACGCCGCCCACACCGCCCACTTCTCCATCGGCTCCGGCACCAAGCTCGCCGTGGAGGACGCCCTCGCCCTGGCCGCGTGTCTGGAGGAACAACCGTCCCTGCCGGAGGCGTTGGCCGCCTACGAGGCCGAGCGCCGCCCCGTCGTCGCCTCCACCCAGCGTGCCGCCCGTGCCAGCCTGGACTGGTTCGAGGACCTCGCCCGCCACGTCGGCCAGCCGCCCCGCCGGTTCGCCTTCAACCTGCTCACCCGCAGCCGGCGCGTCACCCACGACAACCTCCGGCTGCGCGATGCCCGTTTCACCGAGGGCGTGGAGCGGGAGTTCGGCTGCCCGCCCGGCACGCCCCCGATGTTCACCCCGTTCCGGCTGCGCGGCCTGACCCTGCGCAACCGGCTCGTCGTCTCCCCGATGGACATGTACTCGGCCGTCGACGGCCTCCCCGGCGACTTCCACCTCGTCCACCTCGGCGCCCGCGCCCTCGGCGGGGCGGCACTGGTGATGACGGAGATGGTGTGCGTCAGCGAGCAGGGCCGGATCACCCCCGGCTGCACCGGCCTCTACACCGGCAGGCAGATGGAGGCGTGGCGGCGGATCACCGACTTCGTCCACACCCGGGCACCGGGCGCAGCGATCGGCGTCCAGCTCGGCCACAGCGGCCGCAAGGGCTCGACCCGACTGATGTGGGAGGGCATGGACGAGCCGCTGCCCGAAGGCAACTGGCCGCTGGTGGCCGCCTCCGCGCTGCCGTACAAGCCGGGCAGCCAGCTGCCCCGCGAGCTGAGCCGCGCCCAACTCACGGATGTGCGCGAGCAGTTCACCGCGGCCGCCGGGCGGGCCGCCCGCGCCGGCTTCGACCTGCTCGAACTGCACTGCGCACACGGCTACTTGCTGTCCGGCTTCCTCTCCCCCCTCACCAACCGCCGCACCGACGCCTACGGCGGCTCGCTCGCCCGGCGGCTCCGCTTCCCGCTGGAGGTCTTCGACGCCGTACGGGCCGTATGGCCGCAGGAACGGCCGATGACGGTCCGGATCTCCGCCACCGACTGGGCCGAGGGCGGCACCACGGCGGAGGACGCCGTCGAGATCGCCCGCGCCTTCGCCGCGCACGGCGCCGACGCGATCGACGTGTCGACCGGCCAGGTCGTCGCCGAGGAGGAACCGGAGTTCGGCCGGTCGTACCAGACGCCCTTCGCGGACCGCATCCGCAACACGGTGGGACTGCCGGTGATCGCGGTCGGCGCGATCTCCTCCTGGGACGACGTCAACTCACTGATCCTCGCAGGCCGGGCCGACCTCTGCGCCCTGGGCCGCCCCCACCTCCACGACCCGCACTGGACGCTGCACGCGGCCGCCGAGCAGGGCTACGACGGCCCCGGCGTCCTGTGGCCGGCGCCGTACCGCGCGGGCAGCCGCCCCCCGCGCACCGGCCGCACCGACGCCCCGAAGCCCCGCCTCACACTGCGCAGTTGACGTGCGGGAGCGGCCGCCCGCCCGTCACCCGGGCGGTCCTCCCGCGGCGAACTCCGCTCCCGCGTCCCGCAGTCGCTCGTGCAGGCCCCGGAAGACCGCCGCCGAGCGCGTGCCCGGCCAGTCCGAGGGCAGCAGGTGGGCGGGCAGACCCGGGTCGGCGTAGGGGAGATGGCGCCAGGAGTCCAGAGCGAGGAGGTAGTCGTGGTAGGCCTCCTCCGGCGGGGTGTCCGCACGCCGCTCCCAGGCGCGCAGCACGTCCGCGTGCCGGTCGAGGAACGCCTCGTGCCGCTCGGCGAGGGCGGTCAGGTCCCACCAGCGGGCGACGGCGTCGACGGTCGGCGCGAAACCCAGGTGCTCGCCGCGGAAGAAGTCCACGTAGACCTCCAGGCGCAGCCTCTCCAGCGTGTGCCGGGTCTCCTCGTAGAGACGGGCGGGGGCGATCCACACACCGGGCGCGGCCGTGCCGAAGCCCAGCCCCGCCAGCCGGGAGCGCAGGACGTGCCGCTTCTGCCGTTCCGACTCCGGTACGGAGAACACCGCCAGCACCCAGCCCTCGTCCTCGGGCGGCACGGCGGCGTAGATCCGCCGGTCGCCGTCGTCGAGCATCTGCCGCGCGTCCGGGGACAGCTCGTACCCGGCCGCGCCCCGCGCCGTACGGGCCGGCAGGAGCAGCCCTCGGCGCTTCAGTCTGGACACCGACGAGCGCACGGAGGGCGAGTCCACGCCGACCGCGGCGAGCAGCCGGATCAGCTCGGCGACGGGCACGGGGCCCGCCGCGAAACGGCCGTACGCGCCGTAGAGCGTGACGATGAGAGACCGGGGTGCAGGCTGGTCGAACACGTTGATCATCTTAGGTCGTCGGTATCACCGCTGGTCATCGCGGGTGTCCGCGGCGGCGTCGGTACCGGTCTCCACGCCCGTGCGCAGCCGGAAGCGCTGGAGCTTGCCGGTCGCGGTGCGCGGCAGCGAGTCCAGCAGAACGATCTCGCGCGGACACTTGTACGGCGCCAGCTCGGTCTTGACGAAGGCCCGCAGCGCCTCGGTGTCCCGCCGCGCGCCGGCCCGCAGGACCGCGAACGCCACGACGACGTGACCTCGCGCCTCGTCCGGCCGCCCGACCACGGCCGCCTCGACCACGTCCGGGTGCCGCAGCAGCGCCTCCTCCACCTCGGGGCCGGCGATGTTGTACCCGGCGGAAATGATCATGTCGTCCGCTCGGGCGACGTAACGGAAGTGCCCGTCGCTCTCCCGGACATAGGTGTCGCCGGTGATGTTCCACCCGTCCCGCACGTACTCCCGCTGTCGGGCGTCGGCCAGATAGCGGCAGCCGACGGGGCCGCGCACGGCGAGCAGTCCGGGCCGCCCGTCGGGGACGGGGACGCCCCGCGCGTCCTGTACGCGCGCCTGCCAGCCGGGGACGGGCACGCCCGTCGTGCCGGGCCGGATGTGCTCGTCGGCGGCGGAGATGAAGATGTGCAGCAGCTCGGTGGCGCCGATGCCGTTGATCAGCCGCAGTCCGGTCCGCTCGTGCCAGGCGCGCCAGGTGGCGGCGGGCAGGTTCTCCCCGGCCGAGACGCAGCGCCGCAGCGAGGACAGGTCGTGCGCGCGAGAGGTGCCCCGCGTGGTGTGTCCGTCGCCTCCGTCGAGTTCCTCCAGCATCGCGCGGTACGCGGTCGGCGCGGTGAACAGCACGGACACCCGGTGGGCGGCGATCGCCGGCAACAGCTGCTTGGGGCCCGCCTGTTCGAGCAGCAGAGTGCTCGCACCGGCCCGCAGCGGGAAGACGAGCAGCCCGCCGAGGCCGAAGGTGAAACCGAGCGGAGGGCTGCCGGCGAACACATCGTCGGCATGGGGTCTGAGCACATGCCTGGAGAAGGTGTCGGCTGTGGCGAGCACATCCCGGTGGAGGTGCATGCACCCCTTGGGGCGACCGGTGGTGCCGGAGGTGAAGGCGATCAGCGCCACGTCGTCGGCGGCGGTGTCCACGGCCCGGTACGGCGCGTCCGGCGCCGGCCGGCGCAACAGGTCGTCGGGAGCGTCACCGCCGTACGTGGTGATCCGCAGCCCGGGGATCTCCGCCTCGGCGAGGTCGTCGACGGTCCGGACGTCGCACAGGGCGTACCGTACCCGGGCCATCTCGCACATCGTGCGCAGCTCGTGGGGACGCTGCTGGGCCAGCACGGTGACCGCGATCGCGCCCGTTTTCAGCACCGCCAGCCAGCACGCCGCCAGCCACGGCGTGGTGGGCCCGCGCAGCAGCACCCGATTGCCGGGGACGACCCCGAGGGCGCCGGTGAGGACATGCGCCAGCCGGTCGACGCGGGCGCGCAGCTCGCCGTACGTCCACACCGGCCCGGTAGGGGTGCGGAACACGGGACGGCCGGCGTCGGGGCCGGCGAGCAGCTCGGCGGCGCAGTTCAGCCGTTCGGGGTAGCGCAGTTCCGGCAGGTCGAAGCACAGGTCGGGCCACTGGTCGGGCGGTGGGAGGTGGTCGCGCGCGAAGGTGTCGACGTGGGCCGAGCGGTGCCCGGCGGGTCGCGGGACGTTCATGGCGGGTCGCCCCCTTGCCGTGGTGGGCGCCGATAAGCGCCGTGGTGGGCGTCGATGGCGCCGTGTGGGCGCCTGGAGCGCCGTGGTGGGCGTCGTGGTGGGCTCGCTCACCGAGCGTATCGTGTCCGTGACGACAGTCAACGGTTCGCGATACCGTGGAGGGGCGCAGGGGAGAGGGGCCGGGGCAGACGCGCGGGGCAAGCGCACGGAGAGTCCGAGGGAGCCGTCGCAGAGAAGGGCCGACGATGTCCGCATTCTCGCTCGAACCGGAACAGACCGCCTGGTGCGCCGAACTGCGCGCACTGGCCGCCGACCGACTGCGCCCGCTCGCGGACAAGGTCGAGCCCGGCCGGGTCAACCGCCCGCTCCTCGCCGAACTCGGCCGACTGGGCCTGCTGTCCCGCCTGTTCACCTCCGGCGCCGTCGACCTCTGTCTGATGCGCGAGTCCCTCGCCCAGGGCTGCACCGAGGCGGAGACCGCCCTCGCCCTCCAAGGTCTCGGCGCACACCCCGTGCACGCCCACGGCACCCCCGCCCAGCGGGAGCGCTGGCTGCCCCGCGTCGCCGACGGCGACGCGGTCGCCGCGTTCGCGCTGAGCGAGCCCGGCGCCGGTTCCGACGCGGCGGCCCTCGCCCTGGCGGCCGAGCCCGACGGTCCGGACGGCTGGCGCCTGACCGGCGAGAAGTGCTGGATCTCCAACGCCCCCGAGGCCGACTTCTACACCGTGTTCGCCCGCACGGCCGAGGCCGCGGGCGCGCGCGGCGTGACCGCGTTCCTGCTGCCCGCCGACCGCCCCGGCCTGACCGGCTCCGCCCTCGACATGATCTCCCCGCACCCGATCGGCGCGCTGCGCTTCGACGCCGTCCCGGTCACGGCGGCCGACGTGCTCGGCGAGCCCGGGCACGGCTTCCGCGTGGCCATGTCCACCCTCGACCTCTTCCGCCCCAGCGTCGGCGCCTTCGCCATAGGCATGGCACAGGCCGCCCTGGACGCCACTCTCGCCCACACCGCCCGACGCACCGCTTTCGGCGGCAGACTGAGCGACCTTCAGGCCGTGTCCCACCAGGTCGCCGAGATGGCCCTGCGCACCGAGGCCGCCCGCCTCATGGTCCACGCGGCGGCGGCCGCGTACGACGCCGGCGCCCCGGACGTCCCGCGTCGCGCCGCCATGGCGAAGCTGCTCGCCACCGAGACCGCGCAGTATGTCGTCGACACGGCAGTCCAGTTGCACGGAGCGCGGGCGCTGCGCCGAGGGCACCTGCTGGAGCACCTGTACCGCGAGGTGCGGGCGCCACGCATCTACGAGGGGGCGAGCGAAGTGCAACGAGGCATCATCGCGAGGGAGTTGTACAGGGAGCTGCGCGAAAGGGAGGCCCGGTGAGCGTCGAGCGCGTCAACCCGACCGAGCTGTCTGCGCCCACCGGCTTCTCCCACGCCGTTGTCGCCACCGGCTCCCGCGTGGTGTTCCTGGCCGGCCAGACCGCGCTGGACCAGGCCGGGAAGGTGGTCGGCGAGACGCTGACGGAGCAGTTCGAGCGGGCCCTCGCCAACCTGCTGGCCGCCCTGGCCGCGGCGGGCGGCGCCCCCTCGGACCTGGCGCGGGTCACGGTCCATGTCACGGACGTGGCCGACTACCGGTCCCGGGCCGTCGAACTCGGCCGGATCTGGAGGCGGTTGGCGGGACGGGACTACCCGGCGATGGCGGTCGTCGGGATCGTGCGGCTGTGGGACGAGGACGCCCTCGTCGAACTCGACGGGTTCGCGGTCCTCGACGACCAGCCCTGAATCAGGCGGCGACCGCCGGCTTGTCGGCCGTCGCGCGGTGCGGGGCCACGACGCGGCCGTCGGGGAGCAGTTCACCGGAGTCGTCGAAGACGATCGTGCCGTCGCACAGCAGGCTCCAGCCCTGCTCGGGGTGGGCGGCGACGACGTGCGCGGGGCGGGCGCCGGCCGGGGCGCTCGGAGACTGGTGGGAACACATGGCGCACCTCCACGTCGGGGGACCGGCCGATCGGCGGGCCCCGTGCCTCAGACGATGCGCCTGCCCGACGGCCGCCGCCAGATGCCGCCGCCGAATGTGACAGCACCGGGACGACTCCACGACCGTATGCCGACGCCCGGTGCGGACTCGCCACCGAAGGGGTGACGGTCACCGGCGGGAGGGCGGCCGCCCGGTACCAGTGGAAACCGTCTGAGGTTCCTCACCCCCGGAGGTCATCCATGTCGTTGCGTCCCGCCCTCACCGCGGCCGTCGGCGCCGCCCTGCTCCTGCTGGCCGGCCCGGCCGCGTCCGCCGCCGTCGATCCGGCCCAGGTCGCGGAGGCCGTCACCGTCGACCCGGCCGCCGGCATCGCGGCGGACGGCACCGTCACCCTCTCCGGCACCTACCGCTGCGTGGACAGCACCGGCCCGGTGTTCGTCGCCTCCTCCATCGGCCAGGGCCCCTCGACCGTGCGCTACGGCATCGGCGGCAGCCGCGCCGTCTGCGACGGCGTCGAGCACCGCTGGGTGAACACCGGCAAGCCCGTGCCGGGCACGCTCAAGGCCGGTACGGCCCGGGTCGAGGCGACGATCGTGGAACTGCGCCCGCAGGGCCTGCTGCTCCTGCCCGAGTTCCACGCGGCCCAGCAGCAGGACGTCACGCTGGTCCAGAGCTGAACGAGCGAACACGCGACGGGGGCGCCGCGCCGGCCGGACGGACCGTCGCGACGCCCCTCGCGCAGGTGAGGCACCCGGCACAGTGTTCAGGATTGTGCCGTCAGCACTCCCTCACGCCGGGCAGCCAGGCGGCCGGGTCGTCGATGTAGATGTTGGTGATGTAGCCGCCGAGCGCCGGGATGTAGGACCAGGCGTCGTTGCTGTAGCCCTCGGCGTTGACCAGGTCGCCGCGCTTCTGGCACTCCACGTACACCGGCGTCGGCCCCGTCAGGGTGCGCACGACCGCCGCGTTCAGCCGCGCGTCCTGCCGCACCCGGACGGAGGTGCCCCAGGTGGTGAAGTTGGTTCCCGGCTGGCCCCCGCCGCCGCCCGGGGTGCACGGCAGGCCCACGCCGCGCGCCGACAGATAGGGCACCGGGTTCATGCCGCGGGTGCTGGACGTCGACTCGTGCGCCTCGAAGTGCAGGTGGTTGCCGGAGGAGTCGCCTTCGGAGCCCATGCGGGCGATCAGCTGACCGCTGCTCACACGCTCGTTCACGGAGACGAGCCGCTGGTACATGTGGCCGTACTCGGTGACGGTGCCGTCGTCGTGCCGGATGCGGATCCACTGGCCGTAGCCGCTCGCGGGACCGGAAGCGATGACCGTGCCGGAGCCGGTCGCGTGGATGGGCGTGCCGCGGTCGTTGGCGATGTCGACGCCGTCGTGCCCGGAGTGCCACCACTGGGTCACGGTGCCGGCGGCCGGACAGGAGCCGGCCTCGGCGGGCTTGGCGGGCGGGGCGGCGTCGGCCGCTCCGGCCGTGAGCGGGACCAGCCCGGCCGCGGCGAGCGCGGCGGCGAACAGGCCGACGGCCTTGGTGCGCTTGGTGCGAGTGAGTACGCGCATGGCGGTTTCTTCTCCGTACGTGGGTGATCGAGACGTGGGTGATCGAGTGGGAACGGGCGGCCGGACGGGCCGGGTTCAGCAGTTGGGGACGCCGGGCAGCCAGGCGGCCGGGTCGTCGATGTAGATGTTCGAGATCCAGGCGTTGTACTTCGGCAGATAGGACCAGGCGTCGTTGACGTATCCCTCGGCCCTGACCAACTCCCCGTGCGTCTGGCACTGGACGTCCACGGCGGTGGGCCGGGGCAGGGTGCCGACCGGGGGCCTGACGGTGCTGGGGTCCGGGCGCAGGCTCACCCCGGTGCCCCAGGTCATGAACCGCTTCGTGTTCGCCGGCGGCTGCTCGCCGGCCCCGGCGATGCGCAGGGCGCCCGCGTACTCGGCGTTCATCCGCACGTCGCTGACCATCACCAGCGTGCCGGACTCCCGGGCCTCGACCATCTTGCCGTTGCCGAGGTAGACGGCGATGTGGTGCACGCTGTTGAGGTTCGCCGGGTTCGTCCCCCAGAGCAGCAGGTCGCCCGGCTGCAGCGGGGCGAGGCCGTCGGCCCGCGAGAACCGGGCTGTGGCGCCGCTCCACTGAGCCTGGTTCCAGGACCCCTCGGGCAGGCTGATGCCGGCGCCCTGCCACGCCGCGTACTGCACGAGGTGCGAGCAGTCGAAGCCCCTCACCTGGCTGTCGTGGGCGCCGGGGCCGCCGCCCGGGTAGTCCTGGCCGTACGTCGGCCCGTGGATGGAGCCGCCGCCCCAGGAGTACGGCACCCCGATCTGGGAGCACGCGGCGTTGACGATCGCCTGCGCCTGGGCCGGCGCGCCGGTCAGCGCACGACAGTCGGCGGCGGCCGCGGAGGCGCCGGCTGTGGACGTCGCGGGCACGCCGGCCGGTGCGGCGTACGCCGTGCCGGTGCAGGCCAGCGCGGTGGCGAGGAGCAGTCCGCCGGCGGACGCGACGGTGCGGTGGACGCGGTGGGTTCGGTCGATTCGCTGAGTGCGGTGTGCACGGCGCATGGTGGGGTCCCCCTGATTCAGGTGGCGCTGTGGTGGGTGATCCGCAGGATGACCGGATCACTGGGTCAACGGACGAGGCGGGTGGATGGTGAGGCCCGCGGACGGGTGAGACGGCTGGTCGGTCCGCCTCAGACGCATGCCGCCGAGGCCCGCCGGACGGCCTTCCCGGCCCTCGCGGCCCTCGCGGCCTTTTCGTTCTCCTCGGCTTTCTCCGCCCGCGTGCCTTTCGCAGCCCTCGTGTCTGTCGTGTCTTTCGCAGCTTTCGGGGCTTTCGTGGTGGTGACGGTCGAGGCGCCGGTTTCGTATGCGTCGAGTGCGGCGCGCATTTTGGCGAGCCCGCGCATCCGGTTGCGCTGGACGGTGCCGCGGTGCGCGCCGAGCCGCTCGCCCGCCATGTCGTGGGTCAGCCCCTCGATGTCGACGAGGATCACGGCGGCCGCCTCTTTGGGGGACAGCCCGCGCAGCAGGGAAGCGGCCGCCGACTCCGCCTCCCTGGTCGCGAAGCCGCCGTCCCAACCCCGTTCGGGCAGCCGGTCGGTGCAGTGCTCACGGCGTGCGGGATGCCGCCAGGAGTCGCGCAGCAGGTTCAGCGCCGCGGCACAGGTGTAGGCGTACGGCTGCTGCTGACGCGCCAGGGTGCGGTCGCGGGCCCGGCGTGAGAGCCGGACGTACGTCTCCTGGAGCAGGTCGTCGGCGTCGTGCGGGTCGCCCGTCAGCGCCAGCAGTCGGCGCCGCAGTCTCGGCATCACCGCCGTGAACGCCTCGTCGAACTCGGCGGCGGTCATGTGATCGGCGCGGCCGGCCTCCACCGCGAGGGCCGAGGCGGCCGCGTTCGCGGCCTGGGCGGTGGGCGTGGCCTGGGCGGTGGGCGTGGCGGTCGTGGTCGTCGGCGGCGGGACGGAGATGGTCTGCACGGTGTTCCCCCGGGTCTGTCTCACGGTGCGGTGCGGTGGTGCGAGCTGCGGTGAGGCGCTGTGCGGTCGGGTGCGTGACGTTCGCGGCTACCGGTCGGCGGGCCCGTACTCGGCGGCGGGCGCAGTGGTCAGCAGCGCCCAGTACCGGTCGCCGTACGACCAGTGCCACCACTCGGTCGGGTAGTTGACGAAGCCCGCCGCCGTCATCGCCCGGTGCAGCAGCAGCCGGTTGGCCCGTGCCTCGGCGTCGATGTTGGTCGCGGCGGTGCGGCAGCCGCCCTCGCTCTCCTCCGGGGTGGCGTTGACCTCGGTGCCGAGGGGGAGCTCCGTCCCGTCCTCGGTGCACAGGGTCAGATCCACCGCGCCGCCGCTGACGTGCGGCGCGACCTCCGGGGGCGAGATGTAGGCGCTGGCCAGCTCACGGATGCGGGCCGGTGAGGCGTCGGGGTGGGCGGAGCGCAGCGTGGCGGAGTAGGCGTCGAAGTAGCTGCGCTGCAACGCCGGCGGGCGGAACCCCTCGACCAGCAGCAGGCGCACGCCCGTGGGCAGCGCGCCCTGGGCGAACAGCAGTCGGCGCAGGACGTCGGCCCGGACGTGCGCGTACGAACCGTCGGCGTCCGCTTTGCGGGCGTCGACGCGCAGTACGGCCGAGTCGCGGACGTCGACCAGTCGTTCGCCGTTCTCCACGACGCGGATCTCGGCCACTCGCCGGTCCGAGAGCAGGATGAGTTCTGTCACGCACACAGCGTCGGCAGGGCCTCTGCAGAACACCTGCAGCACACCTGTATGCGGTCTGAAGAAGTCCTGCAGAAAGCCTGCAGAGCCTCTGCAGACGGCATGAGAATCAGCCTCACCGGTATGCGGATAATGCGGCTCGTCTCTCATACGGGCGCCCGGCCGGCAACGTCTCCCGTTCGACGTCGGACAGTCGCCACTTCGGATGAGGAGGTAATCCCACCGGGCGTCCGTCGAATTCCGGCCAAACGCCGTTCACGCCGGTCTGCCGTGTGAAAAAGGGCAGGCCGGCATGAGGCATGCCCGCCGTCGGCCGCCGGTATCTTGTCCCCGACTGCGGGAACGCGAAATCGGGGGATCACGGTGGACGTTCGCCTTCTGGGCCCTGTCGAGGTGTCGAGCGAAGGAAAGCGGATTCCGCTCAACGGCGCCAAACCGACGGCCATACTGGCCGCACTCGTCATTCATCTGGGTGAAGTTCTGTCCGCCGGACGCCTGGTCGACCTGGTGTGGGAGGAGGAGCCGCCGGCCACCGCACGGGCGCTCGTCGCCACCCATGTGTCAGGTCTGCGCCGCGCCCTCGCCGGCACCACGGGCGACGGCGTCATCGGTACCCGGTCGCCGGGCTACGTCGCCGACCTGCCGCCCGCCGCCGTCGACGCCCGGCGCTTCGAACAGGCCTACGCCGCCGGACGCCGGGCGGCGCTCGAAGGCCGGCCCGAGGACGCCGTCGACACCCTCGAGGAGGCGCTGCGGCTGTGGCGCGGCCAGGACGCCCTCGAAGGCCTGGGTCAGTCCTTCGCCCGGGTCGAGGCCATGCGACTGCGTGAACTCCGTCTGGAGGCGCAGGAGTTCCGTTTCGCCGCCGAACTGGACCTGGACCGCCGCACCGACCTCGTCGCCGAACTCGTCGCCCATGTCGCGGCCAACCCCCTGCGTGAGCGACCCCGCGGCCAGTTGATGACGGCGTTGTTCCGCGCCGGCCGGGTGGCCGACGCGCTGCGCTCCTACGACGAGGGCCGCCGCCTCCTGCGTGCCGAACTCGGCATCGATCCCGGGCAGGAACTGCGCGCCCTGCACCAGGCGTTGCTGCGTGCCGACACCGCCGTGCTCGGCGCCCCGGCCCGGCGGCCCGCCACGCACGCCACCCGCACGGCCCCAGCGCCGGCCGGGCCCGCCGACCCGTCGCACGCCCCCGGCGACGACCGTCCGCTCCCTCGCCCGCGCGTCGGCGCCGAACCGCCCCACGAGGACGCCGAACCGCCTCGCGACACCACGGACCGGCGACCCGCACCCTCCCAACTGCCCCCGGACGTAGCGGACTTCGCCGGACGTTCCGAGCAGATCGCCTGGGCCACCGACGTGCTGGAACGGGTCCGGGACCCCGAGCGCACCGCACCGCCCATCGGCGTCGTCTCCGGCCGCTCGGGCACCGGCAAGACCGCGCTCGCCGTGCACGTGGGCCACCGCACCGCCGCGCTCTTCCCCGACGGCCGGCTCTTCGTGGACCTGCGCGCCTCCGACCTGGAGCCGGTACGGACCGCCGACGCCCTCGCCCGGCTGCTGCGCGCCCTCGGCGTCGACCCCGACACCCCCGCCCGGGACGAGGAGGACCTCCTCGGGCTCTACCGCACCCACATCGCGCGACGCCGGGTGCTGCTGATCCTCGATAACGCTGTCAACGAGGCGCTGCTGCGCCCCCTGCTGCCCCCGGGCGGCGGCTCCGCCGTGCTGGTCACCAGCCGGCGCCGGCTGGTCGCGATCGAGGGCGCGGCCCACCTCGATCTCGACGTCCCCTCGGAGGAGGAGGCCCTCGACCTGCTGGCCCGCGTGGCGGGACCGGCGCGGGCCGGTGTGGAGCCCGCGCGGGCCGCCGAGATCGTCGCTCTGTGCGGGCGGCTCCCGCTCGCCGTCCGTGTCGCCGGCGCCCGCCTCGCCGCCCGCCCGCACTGGACGCCGGCCCGGCTCGCCGCACGGCTGCGCGACGAGCGCCGCCGACTGGACGAACTCCAGGCCGGCGACCTGGAGGTGCGCGCGAGCCTCGGACTCGGCTACGCGGACCTCGGCGCGCAGGAGCGACGCGCCCTGCGCCGACTGGCCTTGATGGATCTGCCGGACTTCGCCGCCTGGGTCGCCGGCCCGCTCCTCGACGTCACCGCCGACGAGGCGGAGGAAGCGGTGGAGCGGCTCGTCGACTGCTACTTCGTGGAGGTGGTCCGCACCGACGAGACCGGCAGGACCCGCTACCGCATCCACGACCTCGCGCGCGAGCACGCCCGGGAACGCTGCCTGGCCGACGAGGACCGCGGGGAGCGGGAGGCGGCGGTCCGCCGGCTCGTGGACCGGTGGCTGGACATGGCGCGCAGCGCGGCGGCCCGCGGCCCCGGCGGGGCGTCGCGCCTCTTCCTGCTCGCGACCGGGGCGGCGCACGACGCGCTGTACGAGACGCTGAACCTGGCCTCCCGCTCGGCGTCGCCCTTCTCGCCCCGCAAGCAGGACCAGGGGTCCCACCCGGCCGCAGAGCCCACCGCCTGGTTCGCCGCCGAACAACGGTGTCTGCTCGCCGCGGTGACGCACTGCGCGGAGCACGGCATGCTCGACGCGGCGCGGGAGCTGGCCGCCGCCCTCATGGCGGCCTCCGCCGCGCTCTACAACGGCTTCGACGCCTGGTCCCGCTCCCACGACGTCGCCCTGAAGGCGGCGCGCCGCGGCGGCGACGTCGAGGGCGAGGCCTGGTTGTTGCAGGGCCTCGGGCAACTCCGCCTGGAACAGGACCGTTTCGACGACGCGTACGCCCTGTTCGCCGCGGCGCTGCGCCTCTTCGAGGACAGGGACGTACCGCGCGGGCGGGCGCAGACCCTGGCCGGCATGGGCGCGGCCCGCCGTGAACAGGCCCGTTTCGACGAGGCGTTGACCCTGCTGGCGGCGGCCCTCGCACAGAACCGGGAGCCGGAGGACGACGCCTTCACGGCCCATGTGCTGTACGGCATGGGCTGTGTGCACCGCGACCAGGGCCGCTACGAGGAGGCGTGGGACGCCCTGTCCCGTGCCCATCAGCTGTACATCGCGGCCCGCGACCGGCACGGAGAAGCCCTCACCCTGCGCGCACAGGGCCTGTGGCACCGGGCGCGGGGTGAGCTGCGCGCGGCGGAGTCGCTGCTGCGCAGGTCGCTCGCCCTCTTTGAGGAGACGGGCGACGCGTACGGGGTGATGTACGCGAGCCAGTCCCTGGCCAAGGTCGAGTTCCGGCAGGGCCGGATGGCCGAGTCCCGCGAACGCCTGGACCGGTGCCTGGACCTCACCAGGGAGCGCCAGGACATGTTCGGGGAGGCGCTCGTCCTGCGCACGCTCGGCGAATGGCACCTCGCGGCGTCCGACTGGACTTCCGCGACCGAGGACCTGCGCCGGGCCCTCGGCCTCTGGGAGAAGCTGGACCTCCCTCTGTGGCGCGCCCGCACCCTCCGCGACCTCGCCTCCGCAGCGCGGGGAGGGGGAGAAACCGGGCCGGCAGGGGAACTGCGGGAGGAAGCCCGGCGCGTGTTCCAGGAACTGGGCAGCCGCGAGGCGACCGAGGACGCCCCGGCCGGTTGAGACCCCGCCGCCGACGGCACGCGGCGGCAGTCATACGGACTCCGCCCGCCGCCCGTCCCTCACACGGACAGGGCGGCGCCCGCCGTCGCTGCCGCTTCGGGGAAGGAACCCACGATGACGCACACGTCACCGGCAACGACCGAGCACGCACGACGCGGACACGAGGGCCGCCCGGACGACGACGGCCGGGCACGCGGCCGCCGCGGGGGAGGCCTCGCCGGCAGGGCGCTGCGGACGCTCGCCGGTCTGCTGGCGGTTGTCGCGTCGCTCCTCGTCATCGGCGCGCAGCCGGCCGCCGCGCACCCGCCCACCGGGTCCGTGTACGTGTGGGCCAGCGACGTACGGGTGCGCGACTGCCAGAGCACCTCCTGCTCCCTCGCCACCAACGAAGTGCTCACCAGGGTCAGGGTCCAGGCGTACTGCCAGGTCGACAACGGCGCGGCCGGCCGCGTGACCGACGGCCCGTACACCAACACCTACTGGGTGCAGGTCATCACGCCGGGCCGGACGCTGGGCTGGATCTCGGCGGTCTATGTCAGCGGCGGCTCCAACAACTCCCCGGTGCCCGGCGCCCCGGTCGACGGCCCCTCGGACCCCACCATCGACTGCGAGTACATCTAGTCCTTCCGGCAGAGCAGGCTCCGGAACCTCAGCCACACCGACCGCGCACACAGACCACAGAGGCCCATGAACACGAGAAGCCTGACCAGGGTGGCGGCCACGGCCGCCGCCCTGGCCGCCACCCTCCTGATCGCGTCGCCGACTGCGGCCTCCGCGGCCCCCGCGACGCTGAAACCCGCCCCCGCCCCCGCGGCCCTGACCCCCGTCTACATCTGGGCCACCGGCGTCAACGTCCGCCATGACGGAGCCGACGCGGACTGCGTCTTCTACCCGTCGCGGGCGACCTGCCCGACCGTCGTCGCCACCGTCTCGCGCACCACGGCACGGGGTCACTGCCAGCGCGAGGGCGAGACCATTCACGACAGCGGTTACAGCAACCGCTGGTGGACCCTGGTCGAGCTGGCCGACGGCAAGGTCGGCTGGGTCAACAACATCTACATCCAGGGCGGCGAGAAGATCGCCGGAGTGCCCGACTGCTCCTGGTGAACCCGACGCGACAACCGTGGGCCACCGCCACGCGGTGGCCCACGGTCGTGTTGGTCCCGCCTGCCGGAACGTGCATCGTTCTCCCTGACAAGTGCTCACGGTGCCGTGGCTCGGGGAGTCGATGTCGGGAGACTCTCAGTTCATCGTGGTCCGGCAACTCCAGCGTATGCAGCACCTCGGACTTGCCCGGTGCGTCCGGGCCGCCATCACCACCGGACATCACGAATCGTGCTTGCACACCCTCACCAGGCACTTGCCCACATCGGCCACGCGGGCCGAAATCGCCCTCTTTTCAACTGCTGCGAGATGAACGGACCCTGGCGGGAAGGGATGCGCACGGACGGTGCCGAGGGGGAGCCGCGATGTCCGGACCGCTCTATGTTCCCGTTCTGCCGACGAAGCCGCACGCGGCCGGTGCCTTCCGGCGGCTCTGGCCGGACGTCCGGGCCACGATCAGGCCGCTGTGGAACCTGCCACCATTGCCCGGGGTGCCGCCGGAGACGCTGGGTACAGCGGTCGGCACGTACGTCGATCGGGTGAGTGCCGTGAGCCGTCACGGCGGTTGGATCGACGCTCCCTTCGGTGAGGACGTCCAAACCGCCGCTCTCGCCGAAGCGTTGGCCGGCTACTGCGAGTGGGGACGGCTGCGACCGGTCACCGGGCCGGAGAGGACCGCGGAGCAGCAGGCGGCGGCCGTGGAGACGGCCCGCCGCTGCCTGCGTGGCCTGGGCGTGCGGGTGCGGGTCACGGGGGAGTGGGATGGCCGCCTCGGTGAAGGCGTCAGGGGCCTTCTGGCGCTGACCGGTCCCGAGATGCCCCTGGATCTGCTGCTCGACATGGGCACGGTTCTCGACGACCGGCCCGAGGCGGGTAAGGAGGCGGTGCGCGCCCTCGATGCGCTGGTGCCCTTGACGGTCTGGCGGAGCGCCGCCCTGCTCGGAGGCGGCTTTCCGCTGGTCACCGCCGACATGCTGGAGGAGGGATCGTGCGAGGCGTCACGGGCGGAGTGGCGTATGTGGCACGAGGTGCGTGCGACGGGCCGGGACTACGCTCCGCTGCTTTACTACGGCGATTACGGGGTGCAGCCCCCTGGCGCCCTCGCGCAGGCCCCGGCGCCGGGGAGGAAGGGCGGCCCGCCCTGGGGTGCGCTCCGCTACACGATCGACAGCTCGTACTTCGTCGTCAAGACGCTGACCCGCGGGCCGGACCGTGTCGCCGTCAACCGAGTCGCGGCCCGCCGGATCATCGAGCTGCCTGAGTTCCGGGGGTCTGGGGCTGGGCAGGGTGAGGAGTGGCTGAGCGACTGTGCGAACGGCCCGCTGTCGAGCAGCGAGGGTGTGGGCGGGCCGGCGGAGTGGCTGAGAGCGGGAAATCTCCAGCAAGTGACGTACGTCGTACGGAGCCTGCCCGACGATTGAGCGGGCCGTCGGACAGGCTCCGCGGAACCCGCCCTTCCTGTCCGTGGCTCAGACGGTGTCTTGATCGGCTGTAGCCCGCCGGCCTGACATGGGGATGGTCGAGTGGATGGTGCCGGACGGGCTGTGGGAGCTCGCTCCGGGAATTCCGCCGGTACGGCCGTGCCCGGCAGGTCGGCGGGGTCGGTCTCCCGGGTCAGGAAGTACAGCTGACCGTCCTGCTCGCAGTACTCGCCGTGCACGCTGAAGCAGAGCACCGTCCAAGCCGGCGCGGAGCGTGGCGGCGATGTCGGCCAGGGGCGCCGGGTTCTCGGTGGCGACGTCGAGGTCCTGGCTGGGGCGGTCCACGAGGCGGTGTGCCCGCACGGCGTATCCACCGGTGAGAACCAGTGGATACGGGGAACCGGGCGCGATCACATCCGCCAGGAGCCGCGTGTGCCGCTCCGGCATGTCCGTCACGCGGCTGCCCGGGTGCGGGAGGCGAGCTGGGGGAAGGCGTCTTCCCACACGGCCCGCACGGTACGACCGACGAGGGTGCGCAGCACCGGCCACAGGTGGAGGAGCAGATCCCGGTTGAGGTAGCGGGGCAGATCGTCGTGCAGGCCCTCGTGCAGAACGGTGCGGTACAGGCCCATACGCTGGCGCGGCTTGTCCAAGTCGTATGAGGTCATCCCGGACCAGGCCATGTGCAGCGGAAGTTCCACGACACCGTGGGCCGGCCCGTGCAGCTCGTCCAGCGACTCCGGTAGACGGCGGCGGAACTTCGCCCGGTACCGCGCGAGGTCCTCGGCGTCCGCGCCCGAGACGTCCCTTGGAGCGGGGTGCGGGGTGCGGGGTGCTGTGGGCTGGAGGGCATGACTCCACTATGGCGGCGGGAGACGTTGCGAGGGTCATGATCCGCGAGCCGGCGTCCGGAGCGGAGGGGGCGGATCCCCGGGCGAGCTGGTCGCCGCAATCTGCTCAGCCCTGAGCAGGACGGACTCTCCGTCTGGACGCCAGAGACGCCCACGAGTTCCCTCCTTCCCTGCATTTGCGCAGGTCAGGAGGGATCTTTCGCTGCTTTTTCCCAGAGCCTTCAGATGTCCCGGAACGTCTCGATCTGCGCGCCGATCGAGTTCAGCCGCTCCGCCAGGTCCTCGTAGCCGCGGTTGATGACGTACACGTTGCGCAGGACGGACGTGCCCTCGGCCGCCATCATCGCCAGCAGGACGACCACCGCGGGACGCAGCGCGGGCGGGCACATCATCTCGGCGGCGCGCCAGCGGGTGGGGCCCTCGACCAGGACGCGGTGCGGGTCGAGCAACTGGAGCCGTCCGCCCAGGCGGTTGAGGTCGGTGAGGTAGATCGCGCGGTTGTCGTAGACCCAGTCGTGGATGAGGGTCTTGCCCTGGGCGACGGCGGCGATGGCCGCGAAGAAGGGGACGTTGTCGATGTTCAGGCCGGGGAAGGGCATCGGGTGGATCTTGTCGATCGGCGCCTCCAGCTTGGAGGGCCGCACGGTGAGGTCCACCAGGCGGGTGCGGCCGTTGTCGGCCGGGTACTCCGGGGTCCGGTCGTGGTCGAGCCCCATCTCCTCCAGGACGGCCAGCTCGATCTCCAGGAACTCGATCGGCACCCGGCGCACCGTCAGCTCCGACTCGGTGACGACGGCGGCGGCCAGCAGGCTCATCGCCTCGACCGGGTCCTCGGAGGGGGAGTAGTCGACGTCGACGTCGATGTCCGGAACGCCGTGCACGGTGAGCGTGGTCGTGCCGATGCCCTCGACCTTCACGCCGAGCGCCTCCAGGAAGAAGCACAGGTCCTGGACCATGTAGTTGGAGGAGGCGTTGCGGATGACGGTCACGCCGTCGTGCCGGGCGGCGGCCAGCAGCGCGTTCTCCGTCACGGTGTCGCCGCGCTCGGTCAGCACGATCGGCCGGTCCGGGCGGGCCGTCCGGTCGACCTGGGCGTGGTACTGCCCCTCCGTCGCGGCGATGTCCAGCCCGAACCGGCGGAGCGCGATCATGTGCGGCTCGATGGTCCGCGTCCCGAGGTCGCAGCCGCCGGCGTACGGCAGCTTGAAGTGGTCCATGCGGTGCAGCAGCGGACCGAAGAACATGATGATCGACCGGGTGCGCACGGCGGCCTCGGCGTCGATCGCGTCCATGTCCAGCCGGGCCGGCGGGGCGATCTCCAGGTCCACGCCGTCGTTGATCCACCGCGTCCGCACACCGATGGAGTTGAGCACTTCCAGGAGGCGGTAGACCTCCTCGATGCGGGCCACCCGCCGCAGCACCGTGCGCCCCCGGTTGAGCAGGGAGGCGCAGAGCAGGGCGACGCAGGCGTTCTTGCTGGTCTTCACGTCGATGGCGCCGGACAGCCGCCGGCGCCCCACGACGCGCAGATGCATCGGTCCCGCGTAGCCCAGAGAGACGATTTCGCTGTCCAGCGCCTCGCCGATTCGAGCGATCATCTCAAGGCTGATGTTCTGGTTTCCGCGCTCGATGCGATTCACGGCGCTCTGGCTGGTTCCTAGCGCGTCGGCGAGCTGTGCCTGTGTCCAGCCCCGGTGCTGACGGGCGTCACGGATGAGCTTGCCGATGCGTACGAGGTAGTCGTCTGCCATGTGGCTGAGGTTATCTCAGATATGAGATTGCACCTCACGGAGGGGGCCATTCGGGTGAAGGTTCGTCAGCGTCGCTTGGCGGTACGGGTGCGACGCCATCCGAAGGGTCCGGGCAGGTCCATGGAGGTCGTACGGCGGCCGGTGCTGCTGTGGGTGTGCCGGGGGCCGTGCGAGCCGCCGCCGGTGGTGATGGACCAGGAGTGCCGGTTGATGTTCAGACGTACGCCGGGCAGGATCCGGAAACTCTTGCGGAACGTGAGGGCCATCGGGCCTCCTTCGACGGGTCGTGCAGCGGAAAGCGTTCTCCGCCGTCGTCTACCCCCACTCCGCGCTGTCATGACCACGCGACCCCCGGCGGGCGCTCCCGCACGGGCTCCGCGGGCCCGGGCATGACCAATCAGCCCTCATGTACTAGAGTTATCTCGACATCGAGATATCTGCCGAGGCGCACCGCAGTCGCACGCATCCCCGGTCTGGCAGTAAGGGTTACCTAACTTAGCCTGACCTCAGCGGATCGGACAAGCTCGCGTGGCGGCAGGATGCGGTGGTACGCGCACATCAATGAAGGAGACTGTCGTGTCGGCGAACAGCTTCGACGCCCGCAGCACGCTGCAGGTGGGCGACGAGTCGTACGAGATCTTCCGGCTGGACAAGGTGGAGGGCTCGGCCCGCCTGCCGTACAGCCTCAAGGTCCTGCTGGAGAACCTGCTCCGCACGGAGGACGGCGCGAACATCACCGCCGACCACATCCGCGCCCTCGGCAACTGGGACTCGCAGGCCCAGCCCTCCCAGGAGATCCAGTTCACGCCGGCCCGCGTGATCATGCAGGACTTCACCGGCGTCCCCTGTGTCGTCGACCTCGCCACCATGCGTGAGGCCGTCAAGGAGCTCGGCGGCGACCCGGCGAAGATCAACCCGCTGGCCCCGGCCGAGCTGGTCATCGACCACTCCGTCATCGCCGACAAGTTCGGCAGCCACGACGCCTTCGCGCAGAACGTGGAGCTGGAGTACGGCCGCAACAAGGAGCGCTACCAGTTCCTGCGCTGGGGCCAGACCGCCTTCGACGAGTTCAAGGTCGTCCCGCCCGGCACCGGCATCGTCCACCAGGTGAACATCGAGCACCTGGCGCGCACGGTCATGGTCCGCGGTGGCCAGGCGTACCCCGACACCCTCGTCGGCACCGACTCGCACACCACCATGGTCAACGGCCTCGGCGTCCTCGGCTGGGGCGTCGGCGGCATCGAGGCCGAGGCCGCGATGCTCGGCCAGCCGGTCTCCATGCTCATCCCGCGCGTCGTCGGCTTCAAGCTCACCGGTGAGCTCCAGCCCGGCACCACCGCCACCGACCTCGTCCTCACCATCACCGAGATGCTGCGCAAGCACGGCGTCGTCGGCAAGTTCGTCGAGTTCTACGGCGAGGGCGTCGCCGCCACCTCCCTGGCGAACCGCGCCACCATCGGCAACATGTCCCCGGAGTTCGGCTCCACCGCCGCGATCTTCCCGATCGACGACGAGACCCTGAACTACCTGAAGCTGACCGGCCGTTCCGAGCAGCAGGTCGCGCTCGTCGAGGCGTACGCCAAGCAGCAGGGCCTCTGGCTGGACCCGAAGGCCGAGCCGGACTTCTCCGAGAAGCTCGAGCTGGACCTGTCGACGGTCGTCCCGTCCATCGCCGGCCCGAAGCGCCCGCAGGACCGCATCGTCCTCGCGAACGCCGCCGAGCAGTTCAAGCAGGACGTCCTCAACTACGTCGACGCTGTCGACGAGGCTGGCCAGGAGTCCTTCCCGGCCTCCGACTCCCCGGCTGTCGCGCCCAACGGCGCCCCGTCCAACCCGGTCACCGTCACCGCCCCCGACGGCTCGACCTACGAGATCGACCACGGTGCGGTGACGGTCGCGGCCATCACCTCCTGCACCAACACCTCGAACCCGTACGTCATGGTCGCCGCCGCCCTCGTCGCGAAGAAGGCCGTGGAGAAGGGCCTGACCCGCAAGCCGTGGGTCAAGACCACCCTCGCGCCCGGCTCGAAGGTCGTCACCGACTACTTCGACAAGGCGGGCCTCACCCCGTACCTCGACAAGGTCGGCTTCAACCTCGTCGGCTACGGCTGCACCACCTGCATCGGCAACTCCGGCCCGCTGCCGGAGGAGGTCTCCAAGGCCGTCAACGACCACGACCTCGCGGTCACCTCGGTCCTCTCCGGCAACCGGAACTTCGAGGGCCGCATCAACCCCGACGTCAAGATGAACTACCTGGCGTCCCCGCCGCTGGTCGTCGCCTACGCCCTCGCCGGCTCCATGAAGGTCGACATCACGCGCGACGCCCTGGGCACCGACCAGGACGGCAACCCGGTTCACCTCAAGGACATCTGGCCCTCCGAGGCCGAGGTCAACGACGTCGTCGCCAACGCCATCGGCGAGGACATGTTCTCCAAGTCCTACCAGGACGTCTTCGCGGGCGACGCCCAGTGGCAGGCGCTGCCGATCCCGACCGGCAACACCTTCGAGTGGGACGCCGAGTCGACCTACGTCCGCAAGCCCCCGTACTTCGAGGGCATGGCGCACGAGCCGTCCCCGGTGACCGACATCACCGGCGCGCGCGTCCTCGCCAAGCTGGGCGACTCGGTCACCACCGACCACATCTCCCCGGCCGGCGCCATCAAGGCCGACACCCCGGCCGGCAAGTACCTCACCGAGCACGGTGTGGAGCGTCGTGACTTCAACTCCTACGGCTCCCGCCGAGGCAACCACGAGGTCATGATCCGCGGCACGTTCGCCAACATCCGCCTGCGCAACCAGATCGCGCCGGGCACCGAGGGCGGCTACACCCGCGACTTCACCCAGGCGGACGCGCCGGTGGCGTTCATCTACGACGCCTCGCGCAACTACATCGAGCAGGGCATCCCGCTGGTCATCCTGGCCGGCAAGGAGTACGGCTCCGGCTCGTCCCGCGACTGGGCCGCCAAGGGCACCGCGCTGCTCGGCGTGAAGGCCGTCATCGCCGAGTCCTACGAGCGCATCCACCGCTCCAACCTCATCGGCATGGGCGTGCTCCCGCTCCAGTTCCCGGAGGGCGCCTCCGCGCAGTCCCTCGGCCTGACCGGCGAGGAGACCTTCTCCTTCACCGGCGTCGAGGAGCTCAACAACGGCACCACCCCGCGCACGGTGAAGGTCACCACCGACACGGGCGTCGAGTTCGACGCGGTCGTCCGCATCGACACCCCCGGTGAGGCCGACTACTACCGCAACGGCGGCATCATGCAGTACGTGCTGCGCAGCCTGATCCGCAAGTAAGCGGCGGCGACACCCGCCGCAGCGGACTCAAGCCGCCACAGGGCCGCACCCCCACCCCGGGGGTGCGGCCCTGCGCCGTTCCAAGCCCGCCCTGCGTCGTTGCAAGTCGGCTGTGTGCTGTTCCGGTCCGGCCGTGTGCCGTTGCGAGCCGGTCGTGTGCCGTTTCGATCCGGCGGTGCGCCGTTCCAAGCCCGCCCCGTGCCGTTCCGAGCCGGCCCTGCGCCGTTCCGAGCCGGCCCTGCATCGTCCCCGCACCACCCCCGGCCCGCGCAGGCGCGCCTCGGACTTCGCCCCGCCCGTGCGGTGGGCGTTTACAAACGCGCGCTCTGCCGTTATCTTCCGGCTCAGGTGAGGTGGGAGCGCTCCCATCCGGTGGACCGGAACCCGCCCCGGGTTCGCTCCCGCTTCACGTCTCGTTCCGCACCCCACATGCGCAGAACCCGCGTCGGCCCTCGCGCCGCGCCGTACCACCCGCACCTCCCCCCACCCGCACGGTCCGTACACGGAAGGACGGACTCCGTCATGCGAAGTGTCATGATCATGGCAAAAAGGGGATCGGGCTTACGCGCCAGAGCCCTTCTCCTCGTCTTCGTCTCCCTCCTCGCCGCCGTCCCCGCCATCGGCCTGATCCTCAGCATCGGCGGCAAGGCCGAGGCCCACGGCACCCCCATGAAGCCCGGCAGCCGCACCTTCCTGTGCTGGCAGGACGGCCTGACCGACACCGGCGAGATCAAGCCCATCAACCCGGCCTGCAAGAACGCCCAACAGGTCAGCGGCACCACGCCGTTCTACAACTGGTTCTCGGTGCTGCGCTCCGACGGCGCCGGCCGCACCCGCGGCTTCGTGCCCGACGGGCAACTGTGCAGCGGCGGCAACACCAACTTCACCGGCTTCAACGCCGCCCGCAGCGACTGGCCGTTGACCCACCTCACCGCCGGCGCGTCCGTCGACTTCTCCTACAACGCCTGGGCCGCCCATCCGGGTTGGTTCTACGTCTACGTCACCAAGGACGGCTTCGACCCGACCAGGACCCTCACCTGGAACGACATCGAGGACCGCCCCTTCCTCTCCGTCGACCACCCGCCGCTCAAGGGCAGTCCCGGCACGGTGGAGGCCAACTACAGCTGGAACGGCCGGCTTCCGGCCGGCAAGTCGGGACGCCACATCATCTACATGGTCTGGCAGCGCTCCGACAGCCAGGAGACCTTCTACTCCTGCTCCGACGTCGTGTTCGACGGCGGCAACGGCGAGGTCACCGGCATCCACGAGCCCGGCAACCCGACCGAGCCCGTCCCCGGCGCCTGCACCGCCACCCGCAGGACGACCGGCACATGGAACGGCGGCTACCAGTCCGAGGTGACCGTCACCAACTCCGGCAACGTGCCGATGCTCGGCTGGATGGTCGACTGGACCCTGCCCGCCGGCCAGAAGGTCGACAGCCTGTGGAACGGCGCCGCCACCTACAACGGCCAGGCGGTGATGGTCCACAACGCCGGCTGGAACGGCTCGCTGAGTCCGGGCCAGAGCGCGACGTTCGGGTACGTCGTCACCGGAACCGGCGGCGACAGCGCCACCAGCCTTCCCTGCCGGGTGGGTTGAGCCGGCCCGCTCCGGCGGACGACCGAACCCGGATCCGGTGGGCGGATGTGCCTGTCCGCCCACCGGATCCGCATGCGCGGGCCGAGGCCTGCCCGCGGGCTGCCGTCACCGGTGACCGGTGAGGACGGTCACTTCTCCAATACCTCGCTCAACCAGAGCAGTTGACGCCGCACCTGCTCCGCCTCGCCGCCCTCGTGCCCGTTGTACGGATAGGCGTGCATCTCCTTGCGGGCGGCCCCGCCCCTCAGCTCCCCGTACCGGTTGAACGCCCCGTACGCCCCGCTCGGCGGGCACACCGTGTCCCGCAGCCCCGTGCCGAAGTGTGCCGGGGCGTGGGCGCGGCGGGCGAAGGAGATCCCCTCGACGTAGGAGAGGGTGCGGTACGCGGCCTGCTCGGCCCTCCGGTGAACGCCCAGGTAGGCGGCGATCTCGCCGTAGGGTCCGGCGTCGGTGAGATCCAGCGCGCGGCGCACGCCGCACAGCAGCGGCGCGGTGACCAGAGTGGCCGCCAGGTCGGGCACCAGGCCCGCGACGGCCAGGGCGAGGCCGCCGCCCTGGCTGTTGCCGGCGGCGACGACCCGTGTCCCGTCCACCCCCGGCAGCTCCCGCACCGCCGTCACCGCGCGCACGGCGTCCGTGATCAGACGGCGGTAGTGGTAGTCGTGCGGGGAGAGGATCCCGCGCACGGCGGGACCGGGGCCGCCCGGTGCGGCGGCGTGCGGATCCGGGGTGCCGCCGCCGTTGCCGTACTGGTCGCCCTGGCCGCGGTTGTCCATCAGCAGGTGCGCACAGCCTGCGTTCACCCAGGTCAGCCGTTCATGGGGCAGGCCCCGGCCGCGGCCGTAGCCGACGTACTCGACGACCGCCGGCAAAAGCTCGGCGGGCTCCCCGCCGCGCGGCCCCGCGGGCCGGCTGTACCAGGCGCGCACCGGGTCGCCCCCGAAGCCACGGAACGTCACGTCCCAGGTCCGGGTCAGACGCAGGCCGGTCTCCACCGGCCGGACCGAGAGCAGCGGTTCGTGCCGCTCGGCGTCCTTCAGCGTGTCGTGCCAGAACGCGTCGAAGTCGGCGGGCTCGTCGATGTCGGGGCGGTGGCGCTCAAGATCCGGCAGGGGCAGGTCGAACGCGGGCACGGGCGGCACCTCGCAGGTCGTGGGCGATCGATCGTTGCGTACGTCGTCCAGAAATTTGCGCCAGGACAGTACCACTCGACTCACCGGTCCTACCCCGCCCGGCGGCGTTTCCAACGCCTGTCCCGCCCCAACCGCCCGCCGTGCAGCACCCATTGACAGGGCTTTCCGAGTGCCCTTACGTTTCCGCACAGTTACCGGTAAGGGCACGAAAGTTTCGAGGCGCGCCATGTCGGGGCGTCTGGAGATCGAGCGTTTCTGATGACGCCCCGGGAGGCCCGAGCATGAGCACCTCCACCACATCGGCCCCACCGCCGGGCACCCGGCAGCAGCCGACGAAGAGCCGGCACGGACCGGCGGCCCCGACCGCCCGGCGCGGCTGGCGGCGGTCTGTGCGCCGGGACTGGCAGCTGTACTCGCTGGCCGTACTGCCGCTGCTGTTCTTCCTGGTCTTCCGCTACCTGCCGATGATCGGCAACGTGATCGCCTTCCGGCGCTTCGAGCCGGGCGGTTCCATCCTGGGGGAGCGCTGGGTCGGGCTGCGCTATGTGGAGATGTTCCTGACCGACCCGACCTTCTGGCAGGTGTTCCGCAACACCCTGTGGCTCGGCGCGCTCACCCTGGTCTTCTGCTTCCCGATCCCGGTCGTGTTGGCGCTGCTGCTCAACGAGGTGCGCCGCACCGCGCTCAAGCGGTTCGTGCAGACGGTGTCGTACCTGCCGCACTTCCTGTCGATCGTGATCGTCGCCGGCATCACCATGCAGATGCTGGCGACGGACGGGCCGGTCAACCACGCGCTCGGCTGGTTCGGTCACGATCCGATCCGCTTCGTCCAGGAACCGGAGTGGTTCCGCACGATCTACGTCGGCTCCGAGATCTGGCAGACCGCCGGCTGGGGCACCATCCTCTACCTCGCCGCGCTCACCACCATCGACGACGACCTCTACGAGGCCGCCCGCATCGACGGCGCCGGCCGCCTGCGGCAGATCTGGCACGTCACCCTGCCCGGCATCCGCCCCACCATGATCACGCTGCTGATCCTCAACATCGGCACGTTCATGGCGGTCGGCTTCGAGAAGATCCTGCTGCTCTACAACCCGCTGACCTATCCGACGGCCGACGTGGTCTCCACCTACCTGTACCGCGCCGGCGTGGAGTCCAACAGCTTCAGCTACGCCGCCGCGATCGGCCTGTTCGAGGCGGTCATCGGGCTGGTGCTGATCACCTCCGCGAACCAGCTGTCGCGCCGCACGGTGGGGACCAGCCTGTGGTGAGCCCCGGCCGGCCGACGCGCGGCCAGCGCGCCTTCCAGTCGGTGAACGGCGTCATCCTCACCCTGGTCGTGGTGGTGACCCTCTACCCGTTCGTCAACATCGTGGCCCGCTCCCTCAGCGGCGAGCGCCAGATCCGGGCCGGTGAAGTGACCCTGTGGCCCAAGGGGTTCGACCTCACCACCTACGAGATCGTCGTCCGGGACGGGGTGTTCTGGCGCAACTACGGCAACACCGTGCTGTACACGGTGCTCTCCACCGTCGTGGCGATGATCCTGACGACCTGTTACGCCTACGTGCTGTCGAAGAAGCACCTGCGCGGGCGTGGACTCCTCGTCGGGGTGGCGGTGTTCACGATGTTCTTCTCCGGCGGGCTCATCCCGAACTACGTGCTGATCACCAGTCTCGGCCTGAAGAACTCCGTGTGGGCGATCGCGCTGCCGAACGCGATCAGCGTCTTCAACCTGCTGGTGATGAAGGCCTTCTTCGAGAGCCTGCCGGCCGAGCTGGAGGAGGCCGCCGAGATCGACGGACTGAGCACCTACGGCATCCTGCTCAGGGTCGTGCTGCCGTTGTCCAAGGCGGTCATCGCGACGATGGTGCTGTTCTACTCGGTGTCCTTCTGGAACTCCTGGTTCTCGGCCTTCCTCTACATGGACCGCACCGACCTGATGCCGGTCACCGTCTATCTGCGCAACCTCATCGCGGGCGCCACCGGCGCCACCAACGCCGGCGCCACCACCGAACAGGGCAGCCAGGTCGCGGCGAACATCCAGGCGGTCACCATCGTGCTGACCTCCCTGCCCATCCTCAGCGTGTACCCCTTCGTCCAGCGCTACTTCGTCTCGGGCGTGATGCTCGGCGCGGTGAAGGGCTGAGCGCCACCGAAGTCCCGCAACGGCCAGACGACCAAGGAGCGTTCGTGAAGAACCAAGGAAACCTGTCGCGGCGTCAGATCCTCGCGGCCGCCGGATTCGTCGGTCTCACCGCCCTCACCGGCTGCGGCAGCGGCGGAGACGGCGACGGCAAGGACCTGTCGAAGAAGCAGAACGGCGCGATGAAGGAGTACCGAGTCGGCCAGCAGTTCAAGGCGGCCGAGCCCCTGTCCTTCTCGGTGCTGCACAACGACAACCCGGCCTACCCGATGAAGAGCGGCTGGCCGTTCTGGCAGGAGCTCACCAAGCGCACCGGGATCACCCTGAAACCGGTGTCGGTCCCGTTGAGCGACTACGAGAAGAAGCGCAGCCTTCTCATCGGCGCCGGCGACGCCCCGTTCCTGATCCCCAAGACGTACCACCCCTCCGAGGTCGCGTTCGTGTCGTCGGGCGCGATCCTCCCGGTCAGCGAGTACGTCCATCTGATGCCCAACTTCCAGGACAAGGTGAGGAAGTGGCGGCTGGAACCCGAACTCGACTCCATCCGCCAGTCCGACGGCAAGTACTACCTGCTGCCCGGCCTGCACGAGAAGGTCAAAGCCGGCTACTCGCTGTCGCTGCGCATGGACGTCCTCGACCGGCTCGGCCTGACCGCCCCCGCCACCTGGGACGAGGTGTACACCGTCCTCAAGGCGATCAAGGACCGGTACCCCGACCGCTACCCCTTCACCGACCGCTGGAGCACCAACACCCCCTTCCCCGCGGGCGCCTTCTTCAGCTACCTCGGCCAGGCGTACGGCGTCCGGGCGGGCTGGACCTACGACAACATCAGCTGGGACGACGGCACGAAGAAGTTCGTCTTCACCGGCGCCACCGACGGCTTCCGCCAGATGATCGAATACGTGAGGAGACTGGTCGCCGAGAAGCTGCTGGACCCGGAGAGCTTCACCCAGACCGACGACGACGCGGTGAAGAAGCTGCTGTCCGAGAAGTCCTTCGTGATCAGCGCCAACCCCCAGGAGCTGGTGCAGAAGTACCGCTACAACCTGGAGAGACAGGTCAAGGGCGCGCGGATCGAGATGATCCCGGTACCGCTCGGGCCCGCCGGGCCCGTGGTGCTGGGCGGGGCACGGCTGGAGAACGGCGTCATGATCTCCAGCAAGGCCCTCGAGAGCGACACCTTCGTCGCCATGATGCAGTTCGTGGACTGGCTCTGGTACTCCGACGAGGGGCAGCGGTTCGCCAAGTGGGGTGTGGAGGGCCTCACCTACACCGGCGCCGGCGGCCGGTACCGGCTCAAGGACGGCATCTCCCTCATGGGCTCCGACTCCGACGCCCCGAAGGACCTCCAGAAGGACTACGGCTTCTTCAACGGCGTCTTCACCTACGGCGGCAGCTGGGCCCTCGTCTCCTCCTCCTTCGGCCCGGACGAGAAGAAGTTCCAGGACGCCATGGCCGAGCGGCGGCAACTGCCGATCGCGCCCGCGCACCCGCTGCAGTCCGTCGAGCAGGAACAGGCCACCCTGTGGGACACCCCGCTGAGGGACCACGTCACCCAGAACACGCTGAAGTTCGTCCTCGGCAAGCGCCCGTTGTCCGAATGGGACTCCTACGTCCAGGAGTTGAAGACCAAGAACATGGACCGGCTCGTCGAGCTGCACAACAAGGCCCATGAGCGCTTCAAGAAGGAGAACCGGTGATCCGCGTCCCCGCCGAGGCGGCCGGCCGGCTGCCCGACGCCTGGCGGGCCTGCGTCGGCACCGGCCGGATCGAGCTCGCCCTGCGGCGCGACTACCAGGACTCCCTCGCCCTGCTCCAGCGAGACATCGGGTTCCGGTACATCCGCGGCCACGGCCTGCTCTCCGACGGCATGGGCGTGTACCGCCCCTACGAGCACGAGGGCGCGCGCCGGGTCCGGCACAGCTTCACCTACGTCGACCAGGTCGTCGACTCCCTGCTGGCCCTAGGTATCCGCCCCTTTCTGGAACTCGGCTTCATGCCCGAGGAGTTGGCCTCGGGAGAGCAGACGGTGTTCTGGTGGCGGGGCAACGTCACCCCGCCCCGCTCGCACCGGGAGTGGGCCACCCTCGTCCGCGCCACCCTCGCCCACCTGGTCGACCGCTACGGCCTTGACGAGGTCCGCACCTGGCCCATCGAGGTGTGGAACGAGCCCAACCTGACCGACTTCTGGCAGGACGCGGACGAGAAGGCCTACCACCGGCTGTACGAGGTGACCGCGCACGCCGTGAAGGAGGTGGACGCCGGGCTCCAGGTCGGCGGCCCGGCGATCTCGCCCGGCGCCGACGAATGGCTGGTCCGCTTCGCCGAGTTCGCCGAACGCCGGGACGTGCCGGTCGACTTCGTGTCGAAGCACGCGTACACCTCGGGCCCGGCCCAGCGGGTGCCGTTCGCGTCGTACCAGACGCTGGAGCCCGCCCGGCGCCTCCTGGACCAGTTCGCCACGCCCCGTGAGCTGCTCAAGGGCACCCGCCTGGCGGAACTCCCCATCCACATCACCGAGTTCAACTCCTCGTACTGCCCCGACAACCCCGTCCACGACACCGCCTTCAACGCCGCGTACCTGGCCCCCGTACTCGCGGGCGGCCACGAGCACGCCGACTCCTTCTCCTACTGGACGTTCAGCGACATGTTCGAGGAGGCCGGCGTCCCCACCGCGCTCTTCCACGGCGGCTTCGGGCTTCTCACCCACCGGCAGGTGAAGAAACCGGCCTACCACCTGTACGCGTTCATGGCGCGCATGGGCGAGGAACTGCTGACCCGCGGCCCGGACCACCTGGTGACCCGGCACCCGGACGGCCGGGTCACCGTCCTGGCCTGGGCGCCCGTCGACGCGAGCGGCACGACGCCCGGCCCGGAGCGGCACACCCTGCGGCTGTCCGTCCCCGTGCGCGGGCCGGAGGCGTTCGTGCGCCGGTCCACCGTGGACGAGGAACACGGCAACGCCCGTACGGCGTGGCAGCGGATGGGCAGCCCCCGCTCGCCCCGCCCGCACCAGCTCGACGTCCTGCACGAGGCGGCCGAGCCCGCACGCGGCCACCTCCGGCTGCCCGTCGAGGACGGCCGGGCCGCCCTCGACCTCACGCTGGCTCGCCACGAGATCACCCTCGTCGAGATCAGCCCCGTCGAGGATGAGGCCCCGCCCTGGTCGGACGAGCGCCGGCTGCTCGGAAGGGACCCCGGATGAGCACCCCGCCGATCGCCTTCGGCGCCGGCCCCCTCTCCCGCGCCGCCGCCCTCGTCCACACCCTGCTCACCGTCGAGGCGCTGCTGCTCCTGACCGCCGCACCGGGCTTCGCCGCCCTGCTGTCCGTCGGCACGGACCCGGGCGGACTGCCGCTCGCCGCGCTCTGCCTGCTGCCGCTCGGCCCCGCCCTGTCCGCCGCCGTCTACGCCCTGCACCACCGCGGCCGCGACCTCACCGACCTCCACCCGGCCCGCGCCTACCTGCGCGGCCTGCGCCTCAACGCCCTGCCCGCGCTGAAGCTCTTCGCACCCCTGCTGGCCTGGCTGACCGTGATCGCCTTCACTCTCACCCACTTCACCGCGACCGGACTGCCCGGCTGGTGGGCGGTGCTGCTCGGCGCGATCGGCGTGACGCTGCTGCTGTGGGGCGCCCATGCCCTCGTCCTCACCTCGCTCTTCGCGTTCCGCGCCCGCGACACCGCCCGCCTCGCCGGGTACTTCCTGCTCCGGCACGGCCGCGCCACCCTCGCCGCCGCCTCCCTGCTCGTGCTGGCCGGCGCGCTCACCGCCCTGCTCACCGAGGCCCTGCCCGCCCTGCTCGCCGCCCCGCTGCTGCTCTCCCTGCTGCACACGAGCCGCACGGTGATCGCGCAGACCCAGGAGGACTTCACCGCATGACCGCCCCCGACAACGGAAACGACGGCCGCCTCCCGCGCACCGGCAAGATCCCCTACGGCGGCGACTACAACCCCGAACAGTGGCCGGAGCGGGTGTGGGACGATGACCACCGCCTGTTCTCCCGGGCCGGCGTCGACACCCTCACCGTCGGCGTCTTCTCCTGGTCGCTCACCCAACCCGCCGAAGAGGTCTACGACTTCACCCTCCTGGACCGCGTCCTCGCCCGCGCCGCGCGTGGGGGCCGGCACATCGTCCTGGCCACCGGCACCGCCGCCGTCCCGCCCTGGCTCGCCAAGCGGTATCCCGAAGTCAACCGCACCGACTTCGAGGGCCGCCGGCACCGCTACGGCCAGCGCCACAACTTCTGCCCCAGCGCGCCGGCCTACCGCCGGCTCGCCACCGCTCTGGCCGGCCGGCTCGCCGAACGCTACGCCGGACACGAGGCGTTGCTCGCCTGGCACATCAACAACGAGTACGGCGGCGCCTGTCACTGCGACGCGTGCGCCGAAGCCTTCCGCGGCTGGCTGCGCGAGCGGCACGGCACGCTGGACGCGCTCAACGACGCCTGGTGGACCGCCTTCTGGTCGCACCGCTACACCGACTGGGACCAGATCGAGGCGCCGAGCGCGCTCACCGAGCACTGGCGCGGCCCCGACCACACCGCCTTCCAGGGCATCACCCTCGACTACCAGCGCTTCATGACCGACGCCCTGCTCGGCTGCTTCACGGCCGAGAAGGAGGCGATCCGCGTCCACGACCCGGACACCCCCGTCACCACCAACCTCATGGGCGCCTACCGCCCGCTCGACTACCACCGCTGGGCGCCCCACCTGGACTTCGCCTCCTGGGACAACTACCCGCCCCTCGACGCGCCGCCCACCCGGCCCGCCCTCGCCCACGACCTGACCCGCGGCCTGAAGGACGGCGCGCCCTTCTGGCTGATGGAGCAGACCCCGTCCACGACCGCCTGCCGCGACGTGAACCCGCTCAGACGCCCCGGCGAGCTCCGCCTGGCGACCTGGCAGGCCGTCGCCCACGGCGCCGACGCCGCCCTCTACTTCCAGCTGCGGGCCTCGCTCGGCGCCTGCGAGAAGTACCACGGGGCGGTCATCGGACACGCCGGCCGCGCCGACACCCGCGTCTTCCGCGAGGTCGCCGCCCTCGGCGAAGAGCTGGCGCGGCTCGGGGACCTCACGCTGGGCGCCCGCACCCCGGCCCGCACCGCGCTCCTCTTCGACTGGGACAGCTGGTGGGCCCTGGAGATCTCCGACGGCCCCTCCCGGCTGGTCCGCTACCCGGACGTCGTCCACGCCTACTACCGGGCCGCCCGGGAGGCGGGCGCCGACGTGGACGTCGTCCCCGTGACCGCCGACCTGACCCGCTACGACGTGGTCCTCGCCCCCGTCCTCCACCTGATCCGGGGCGACCTGGCCACCCGTCTGGAGGAGCTGACCCGGCGCGGCGGCACCTTCCTCGCGACCTTCCTCACCGCCCGCTGCGACGAGCACGACCGGGCGTTCCCCACCGACGTGCCCGGCCCGCTCGCCGGCCTCCTGGGCATCCGCGTCGACGAGTGGGACGCCCGCCCGCAGGACGTCGTACAGCCCGTGCACATGGGGGACGCCCGCCACGACGCCCGTCTCGTCTTCGAGATCGTGCAGCCACGCGGCGCCGAACCGGTCGCCACCTACGGCGCGGACTTCTACGCCGGCACGCCCGCGGTGACCCGCCACCGGTTCGGCGACGGGGAGGCCTGGTACGTGGCCACCGCCCTGGACCCGAGCGGCGTCGACGACGTCGTCCGGCGCGTCCTGGACCGCCACGGCCTCGTCGGCCCCTACGCCCACCTGCGCACCGTCGAGACCGCCGGCCGTGTCACCCCCGCGGGCGAGCACCTCCTCTTCCTCCTCAACCACGCCACCGCCCCGGCGCACCTGACCGCCCACACCGCCGCCGTCGACCTGCTCACCGGCAAGCGGTACGCGCGGGGCCAGCCCCTCGCCCTCGACCCGCTGGGCGTGATGGTCCTCCGGCCTCAGTAGACGGTCCGGCCCCGTTCGTCCGGGATCCCCGACTTGCGCAGGAAGTAGCTGTTCACCTGGTCCCGCCACTCCCGCGCACAGCGCACCTGCTCCTCGAACCGCTCGGTCACGCGCACGTGCCGGCCCGGCGCCACCAGGTCCGCGAGGCCCTCCCACACCCGGAGGGCCTCCTCGGCCTCCTCGACGCCCTCGAAGTGGGTGTCGTAGATGTGCTGGATCACCGTCTTCCCGCTGTGCAGCACATGCCCGTACGGGACATGGTGGAAGAACAGCAGCAGCTCGTCGGGGCAGGAGCCGGGCGTCTCGTAGAGCTCGGACCACGGCTTGGCGTACTGGGCGGCGAAACCGGTCCCGGTGGCGGCGCTGCGGTCCACGCCCACGCCGTCGCGGTCGGCGAAGTGGTAGGTGCCCCAGGGGCTGTACTCGTAGCCGTCGACGCTCGGCCCGTAGTGGTGCCCCGGCTGCACCATGAAACCGACGCCGAGCGGCGCCGTGTACTTCTCGTACGTCGCCCAGGATCCGTCCAGCACCCGGTGCAGGCCGGCCACCAAGCGCTCCGGGGCGGCGGGGAAGGTCAGCGCGATCCACTCGTCCAGGATCCGGAGCGGGTCGGCGTCCGGCCGCCAGGCGAGCCGCCCGAAGGTGTAGAGGTTCGCCTGCGCCAGCGGATGCCCGGTCCAGAACGGGTCGTCGCCCACGTTGGACACCGCCACGATCCCGCCCCGCGCCGTCTCCCCGACACAGGCCTCCTCCAGCGGCCGGAACCGCAGCACCTCGCTCCACATCGGGCCGAGCCAGCACACGTGCCGCTGCTGACCGGTGTACTCCTGCGTGGCCTGCACCTCCAGCGCGAGTCGGGTCCGCGGCATCGCCCCCAGCACGGGCGAGACGGGCTCGCGCACCTGGAAGTCCATCGGCCCGTGCTTCACCTGGAGCACCGCGTTGTCGGCGAACTCCCCGTCCAGCGGCGCGAAGTGGTCGTACGCCGCCCTCGCCCGGTCCGTCGTGCGGTCCCGCCAGTCCTGGCGGTGGTCGTAGACGAACGCCCGCCAGTGCACCGTGCCCCCGTACGGGGCGAGCGCGGCGGCGAGCATGTTCGCGCCGTCCGCGTGCGAGCGGCCGTAGGCGAACGGCCCAGGACGGCCCTCCGAGTCAGCCTTCACCACGAACCCGCCGAAGTCCCCGATCACCGCGTACACCTCGCGCACGGCCCGCTCCCACCAGTCGCGCACGGCCGCGTCCAGGGGGTCGGCCGTGGGCAGCCCGCCGAGCACGACCGGCGCGGCGAAGGTGACCGACAGATGTGTCCGGATCCCGTACGCCCGCAACTCCTCCGCGATCTCGGCGACTTCACCGATCCGGTCGGTCAGCAGCCGGGCCTCGACGTCGTGCACGTTGACGTTGTTCACGCAGACGGCGTTGATCCCGCAGGCCGCGAGGAGCCGCGCGTACGCCCGTATCCGCTCCTTCTCGCCCCGCGCCCGTCCGTCCCGCCAGAACAGCGAGCCGCCCGCGTACCCGCGCTCCACCTGACCCATGACCGGGTGCACGGCGACGTTGTCCCAGTGGTCCAGCATGCGCAGCGCCGTGGCCGGTCGGTGCGTCTCGCGCGGGGACTCGCCGTCGAACGCCGTCTCACCGAGCCGTACGACGTGGAACAGGCCGTACAGCAGCCCGCGTCCGTCGGGGGCCGTGACCGTCGTCGTGCCGCCGTCCCGTGCGAACGCGAAGTCCTCGGGCCCCGACTCGGTGTCGGATTCGACCACTTCGAGCAGCAGGTCGTGGGGGCCGTCGTCCTCGACCAGCCGCCCGCCGAACCGCTCGCAGGCGTCCGCCACCTCGCTCCGCACGGTGTCCGGCAGTGGCCCCGCCCCTCGGATCAGGGTCCGCCGCGTCCCCAGAGCGCGAAACGCCTCGGGCGGCAGCCAGGCGGGGTCGACGCCCGCCGTATCCGGTCGACTCAAGACGACAACTCCCCTTCGGGAAACCGCGCACGCTCACCGTGCCGGACAACGTTGTCCCGCAGGACACGCCGACATCAGTAGCGGCCCGGCGACGGAGGGTGTCAAGAAGGCCTGTCCCGCCAAGGGGGCTTCACGGCTTGTGCTTTTTTCCGGTGCTCTCTCCCCGGGCGATGCGCGGAGGCCGACGCGGGAGCGATGAAGTGAACCCCGTGTCTTCAGGCGGCGTAGGCGCACCACTTGCTCCCAAGGCCCCGCAGGCATCGCATGATGTCCGCCTGTGCCCCTATACGTCCATGTACGCGCTCAGTGGGTGAGTCGAATCCGGCGACACCGCGCACCTGCCCCCGTACACCCCGCGACCACCGATCGGGTCGCTGTGCGCCTGATTGTTCGACCACGCGGAAACCGTTCAACCTCTTGACGGGAGGCGACCCGAACAGCTCAGCTTAGAGTTCACTAGTTGGACATGGACGGGGTCTCATCGAAGCGGCCCCGCGCGCAGGAGGTCGTCGTGGAGACTCCGGGGTCGCAGTCGTCGCTGCACCGAGCCAACCTGGAGCGAGTCGTACGGGCCGTGCGTCTGGCCGGGTCACTCACTCAGGCGGAGATCGCCCGGACGACAGGGTTGTCGGCGGCGACCGTGTCCAACATCGTGCGGGAGCTGAAGGACGGCGGAACCGTCGAGGTCACGCCCACCTCCGCGGGCGGCCGCAGGGCTCGCAGCGTGTCGCTGAGCGGGGACGCCGGCATCGTCATCGGGGTGGATTTCGGCCACACGCATCTGCGGGTCGCGGTGGGCAACCTCGCCCATCAGGTCCTGGCCGAGGAAGCCGAGCCGCTGGATGTGGACGCCTCCGCCCAGCAGGGCTTCGACCGGGCAGAACAGCTGGTCAGCCGGTTGATCGAGGCGACCGGCGTGGACCGGTCGAAGATCGCCGGGGTGGGGCTCGGCGTCCCCGGGCCCATCGAGCTGGAGTCCGGCACGCTCGGCTCCTCCGCCATCCTGCCCGGCTGGATCGGCACCCGTCCCGCGGAGGAGCTGCGGGGCCGTCTCGGCGTGCCCGTGCACGTGGACAACGACGCCAACCTCGGAGCCCTCGGCGAGATGGTCTGGGGCAGCGGCCGAGGCGTACGTGATCTTGCCTACATCAAGGTCGCGAGCGGCGTCGGCGCGGGGCTGGTGATAGACGGCAAGATCTACCGCGGTCCCGGCGGAACCGCCGGCGAGATCGGGCACATCACCCTCGACGAGTCCGGCCCCGTCTGCCGCTGCGGCAACCGCGGCTGCCTGGAGACCTTCGCGGCCGCGCGGTACGTCCTGCCGCTCCTCCAGGGGAGCCACGGCACCGACCTCACGATGGAGGGCGTCGTGCGGCTGGCCAGGGACGGCGACCCGGGCTGCCGTCGGGTGATCGCCGACGTGGGCCGCCATGTCGGCAGCGGAGTCGCCAATCTCTGCAACCTGTTGAACCCGAGCCGGGTCGTCCTCGGCGGCGATCTCGCCGAGGCCGGCGAGCTGGTGCTCGGGCCGATAAGGGAGTCCGTGGGCCGCTATGCGATCCCCAGTGCGGCACGGCAGCTCTCCGTTCTTCCAGGGGCACTTGGGGGCCGCGCGGAGGTGCTCGGGGCGCTCGCGCTCGCCCTCAGCGAGATGGGTGATTCGACCCTTTTGGACGGCACCCTCACCGTCGCGGCACCCGCCTTCACTTAGAGAACGCATGACGCCGTTGCCATCTCGTTAAGTATTTACTTCTTGACGTCGAACTTGCGGCCGAGTTGACTTCGAGCCACCTCGGCCGCAGCGTTGCGGCCCTGTCAGGGAGGCACACCCCAAATGAACGCAACGATGCGTAGAGTCGTGATCGGCGCCACCGCCGTCTCCATGGCGCTGTCGATAGCCGCCTGTGGCAAGGCGGGCGACGACAAGGACGCCGGCAGCAGCAACTCGGACAGCAAGTCCATCGCCCTGCTGCTCCCCGACAGCGTCACCGCGCGCTACGAGAAGTTCGACAAGCCGCTGTTCACGGCCAAGGTCAAGGAGCTCTGCTCCGACTGCGACGTCGAGTACGCGAACGCCGCCGCCGACGCCGCCAAGCAGGCCCAGCAGGTCAGCAGCATGGTGACCAAGGGCGTCAAGGTCATCGTGATCTCGGCCCAGGACTCCGCCGCGATCAAGTCCTCCATCAAGGCCGCGGTGGCCAAGGGCGTCAAGGTCGTCGCGTACGACCGCCTCGCGCAGGGCCCGGTCTCCGCCTACGTCTCCTTCGACAACGTCAAGGTCGGCGAGCTCCAGGGCCAGTCCCTGCTCGACGCCCTGGGCGCCAAGGCCACCCCGGCCGCCAAGGTCGTCATGATCAACGGCGACGACCAGGACCCGAACGCCGCGCAGTTCAAGGAAGGCGCCCACAAGGCCCTCGACGGCAAGGTCACCATCGCCTACGAGCAGTCCGGCCTGTGGAAGGACACGGTCGCCGCCGAGAAGATGTCGGCCGCGATCACCCAGATCGGCGCCAAGAACATCGCCGGCGTCTACTCCGCCAACGACGGCATGGCCGGTGGCATCGCCAACACCCTCAAGGGCGCCGGCATCGGCAACATCCCGCTGACCGGCCAGGACGCCGAACTCGCCGCCGTCCAGCGGATCGTGGCCGGCACCCAGTTCTCCACGGTCTTCAAGGCCTTCAAGCCGGAGGCCGACGCCGCCGCGCAGATGGCCGTCAACCTGCTCCAGGGCAAGGACATCAAGTCCCTTGCCACGACGGAGCAGACCAGCGGCTCCGGCGACAAGGTGCCCTCCCAGCTGCTGACCCCGGTGTCGGTCACCAAGGCCAACATCAAGGACGCCCTCCTCAAGGACAAGGTGTACACCGTCAGCGAGATCTGCACCGCCCAGTACGCCGCCGCCTGCAAGGCCGCCGGCCTGCAGTAGGCGCCCGCAACGCGCCGACGGCCCGGGCCCCGCAGCAGGGACCCGGGCCCCCGGCCGCCGCGCGGCCCCGCGCCGCACGGCCCACGCCGACGGCCTCACGCCGTACGGCCCCGCGAGACCCCGCCGACGCCCGCCCCGCCCAACACCCCGCTGCGGGGCGGGCGTCGGACGGAACCGTCGCCGACGACGACCGAACGGAACCGTTGCCGACGCCGACGGTCTCGCGCATGTTCATTCTGTAAACCTCGTGCGCCGGCGCCGCCCACCCGCGAGCGCCCCGCACATCCCTCCGCGCCTGTCCCACAGCGCGGCATCCCCGCCGGTCAGGCGGCGAAGGAGATGGTTCACGTGTCCGCTACGCCCGTGCTGGCGTTGCGCGGAGTCTCCAAGCGATTCGGTGCGGTCCAGGCCCTCACCGACGTCGAACTGGAGGTCCACGCCGGAGAGGTCGTCGCGCTGGTCGGCGACAACGGCGCAGGAAAGTCCACCCTGGTCAAGACGATCGCGGGTGTCCACCCCATCGATGAGGGCGTCATCGAGTGGCAGGGCAAACCGGTCAGCATCAACAAGCCGCACGACGCCCAGGGCCTCGGCGTCGCGACGGTCTACCAGGACCTCGCCCTGTGCGACAACCTCGACGTGGTCGGCAACCTCTACCTCGGACGTGAGCTGCTGCACCGCGGCGTCATCGACGAGGTGACGATGGAGAAGAACGCCCGCGAGCTGCTGTCCACGCTCTCCATCCGCATCCCGAGCGTGCGCATCCCGATCGCCAGCCTCTCCGGAGGCCAGCGCCAGGTCGTCGCCATCGCCCGCGCGCTGATCGGCGACCCCAAGGTCGTCATCCTCGACGAGCCCACCGCCGCCCTCGGCGTCGAGCAGACCGCGCAGGTCCTCGACCTGGTCGAGCGGCTGCGCGAGCGCGACCTCGGCGTCATCCTCATCAGCCACAACATGGCCGATGTGAAGGCGGTCGCGGACACCGTCGCCGTCCTGCGCCTGGGCAAGAACAACGGTTCCTTCCCCGTGAAGGACACCAGTCACGAAGAGATCATCGCCGCCATCACGGGTGCCACGGACAACGCCGTCACCCGTCGTGCCGGACGTCGCACCACGGAGGCGGCCAAGTGAGCGACACGTCCAAGACCGTCAAGAGCGCCGCCGGGGCCGTCAAGTCCGACGGCGTCGTGGAGGACCAGACCACGGTCGCGCCCGCCGACGACCCGACGGCCGCCCCGGTCGCCGTCGTCGACCCGCGCCTGCTGGTCCGCGAAGAGGGCCTCAAGGGATACGTCACCGAGTTCAAGCGCAAGATCAAGGGCGGCGAGCTCGGCTCGCTCCCGGTGGTCCTCGGCCTGATCATCATCTGGGTCATCTTCCAGTCGAAGAACGACCGCTTCCTGAGCGCCGACAACCTCTCCGACGTCAGCTACTTCATGTCGGCCACCGGCATGCTCGCCATCGGCCTGGTGTTCGTCCTCCTGCTCGGCGAGATCGACCTGTCCGTCGGCTCCGTCAGCGGTCTGGCCTCCACGCTCTTCGCCGTGTTCGTCGTCGAGCACGGCATGAACGGCTGGCTGGCCCTGATCCTCGCCATCGTCACGGGCCTCGGCATCGGCGCGCTGCACGGCTGGTTCTTCGCGAAGATCGGCGTACCGGCGTTCGTGGTGACCCTCGCCGGCTTCCTCGGCTGGAACGGCCTGATGCTGTGGCTGCTCGGCTCGACCGGCACCATCAACATCCCCTCCGACGACGGCCCCGTCTACATCCTCGGCCAGAGCTCGTTCTTCATGGACCAGGCCATCGTCGGCGCCTACCTGCTGGCCGGCCTCGGCGTAGTGCTCTCCCTCGTGGGCAACTTCGGCGAGCAGCGCCGCCGCAGGGCCGCCGGCGTGCCCTTCCGGCCCACCGGCGAGATCCTCGTCCGGGTCGGGCTGCTGGCCATCGCCTCCTTCGCCGCCGCCGCCGTGCTGAACAACGCCCAGGGCGTCTCCAACGCGCTGGTGCTCTTCCTCGCGGCGCTGGTGATCGTGGACTTCGTGCTGCGCCGCACCACGTACGGCCGCAAGGTGTTCGCGGTCGGCGGCGGCATCGAGGCCGCGCGCCGCGCCGGCATCAACGTGCCGATGATCCGCATCACGGTGTTCGCCATCTCCGGCGGCTTCGCCGCGATCGGCGGCATGTTCTTCGCCGGCCAGACCGCGTCCGCGACGCTGAACGCGGGCGGCGGCAACACCCTGATGCTGGCCATCGCCGCGGCGGTCATCGGCGGCACCAGCCTCTTCGGCGGACGCGGCTCCGTGTGGTCCGCGCTGCTGGGCATGCTCGTCATCCAGTCGATCACGACCGGACTGAACCTGCTGAACATGAACACCTCGATCCAGTACATGATCACCGGTGGCGTTCTGCTCGGCGCGGTCGTCATCGACTCCGTCTCCCGCCGCAGCCAGAAGGCCGCGGGCCGCGGATAGCGGTCCGCGCGGCGCCGTCCGGGGCGCGGTCCCACCACGGCCGACCCGCCGTCGTGGCTGGTCGCGCCCGCACGGCGGAGCCGCACGTCGGTACAGCCCCGCACCTCTGCCCGGCACCGCTCCCCGGTGCCGGGCACAGGCGTGTGCGGATACCGGCACGACTCGTGTGACGTGGGCGCCGTCACGGGTACTGACCCGGCGTGACGTACTACGCACGGGGTGGGCGTCGTCCGCCCGGGCGGAACATTAGACTCGATGCGCCCGGAAACAGCTCGATCAGCTCTACTGCAAGGAGGCACGGGTGCCGCTGCTGACCCGCATCAGGGGACCGCGCGATCTGGACCGGCTCAGCCCGGAGGAGCTGACCCTGCTGGCCGGGGAGATCCGGAGCTTCCTCGTCGACGCCGTCTCCAAGACCGGCGGCCACCTCGGCCCCAACCTCGGCGTGGTCGAGCTCACCATCGCCCTGCACCGCGTCTTCGAGTCACCCAAGGACAAGGTGCTCTGGGACACCGGCCACCAGTCCTACGTGCACAAGCTGCTCACCGGGCGGCAGGACTTCTCCCGGCTGAAGATGAAGGGCGGCCTGTCCGGCTACCCCTCGCAGGCCGAGTCCGAGCACGACGTCATCGAGAACAGCCACGCCTCCACGGTGCTCGGCTGGGCCGACGGCATCGCCAAGGCCAACCAGCTGCTGGAGCGCGACAGCCACGTCGTGGCCGTCATCGGCGACGGCGCCCTGACCGGCGGCATGGCCTGGGAGGCGCTCAACAACATCGCCGAGGCCAAGGACCGTCCGCTCGTCATCGTCGTCAACGACAACGAGCGCTCCTACGCGCCGACCATCGGCGGCCTCGCCAACCACCTGGCCACGCTGCGCACGACCGACGGCTACGAGCGCTTCCTCACCCGCACCAAGGAGATCCTCGACCGCACGCCGGTCGTCGGACGGCCCCTCTACGAGACGCTGCACGGCGCCAAGAAGGGCCTGAAGGACCTGGTCGCCCCCCAGGGCATGTTCGAGGACCTCGGCCTGAAGTACGTCGGCCCCATCGACGGGCACGACCTGGAGGCCCTGGAATCGGCGCTGGCCCGCGCCAAGCGGTTCGGCGGCCCCGTCATCGTGCACTGCCTCACCGAGAAGGGCCGCGGCTACCAGCCCGCCCTCCAGGACGAGGCCGACCGCTTCCACGCCGTCGGCAAGATCCACCCGGACACCGGCCTGCCGATCTCCACCTCCGGCGCCGACTGGACCTCCGTCTTCGGCGACGAGATGGTCGAGCTCGGCAAGGAGCGCGAGGACATCGTCGCCATCACCGCCGCGATGCTCCAGCCCGTCGGCCTCGACAAGTTCGCCAAGGCCTTCCCCGAGCGCGTCTACGACGTCGGCATCGCCGAGCAGCACGGCGCGGTCTCCGCGGCGGGCCTCGCGCACGCGGGCGTGCACCCCGTCTTCGCCGTCTACGCCACCTTCCTCAACCGCGCCTTCGACCAGGTGCTGATGGACGTCGCCCTGCACAAGTGCGGCGTCACCTTCGTCCTGGACCGGGCCGGCGTCACCGGCACCGACGGCGCCTCCCACAACGGCATGTGGGACATGTCGATCCTCCAGGTCGTTCCCGGCCTGCGGCTGGCCGCCCCGCGCGACGCAGACCAGGTGCGCGCCCAGCTGCGCGAGGCCGTCGCCGTCGACGACGCCCCGACCGTCGTCCGCTTCTCCAAGGGCGCCGTCGGCCCCGCCGTGCCCGCCGTGGGCCGTGTGGGCGGCATGGACGTGCTGCGCGAGCCCGGCACCGACCGGCCCGACGTGCTGCTCGTCTCCGTGGGCGCCCTCGCCCCCATGTGCCTGGAGATCGCCGCGCTGCTCGACCGGCAGGGCATCACCACCACCGTCGTCGACCCCCGCTGGGTCAAGCCCGTCGACGAGGCGATGGCCCCGCTCGCCGACCGCCACCGCGTCGTCGTCACCGTCGAGGACAACTCCCGCGTCGGCGGCGTCGGCTCCGCGATCTCCCAGGCCCTGCGCGACGCCGGCGTCGACGTCCCGCTGCGCGACTTCGGCATCCCGCCGCGCTTCCTCGACCACGCCTCCCGTGCCGAGGTCATGGCGGAGATCGGCCTGACCGCCCCCGACATCGCCCGCCAGGTCACCGGCCTGGTATCCCGGCTCGACGGCCGGTACGGCGGGACCACGGCGGCGGCCGACGCGGTGGAGTCCGCGCGCGACTGACGCCACCCGACCCACCCGGATGGGCCGGTACGACCACTGTGAAGAGTGGTCGTACCGGCCCATTCGCGTTAACGCGCCCGCGCCGGGGCATACGCAATACGCCCCCTCTCGATCATGTCGAGGACGACACAGCGTGGGAGGTACCCCGTGAGCAGCACCCTCTTCCGGACGAAGAAGGTCGAGCAGTCCATCCTCGATACCGAGGAGCCAGAGCACGCGCTCAAGAAGTCCTTGTCCGCGCTGGACCTGACCGTCTTCGGCGTCGGCGTCATCATCGGCACCGGCATCTTCGTCCTCACCGGCACCGTGGCCAAGAACAACGCCGGTCCCTCCGTCGCGCTGGCCTTCGTGGTGTCCGGCGTCGTCTGCGCGCTCGCCGCGCTCTGCTACGCCGAGTTCGCCTCCACCGTCCCGGTGGCGGGCTCCGCGTACACGTTCTCGTACGCCTCCCTGGGGGAACTGCCCGCCTGGATCATCGGCTGGGACCTCGTCCTGGAGTTCGCGCTCGGCACGGCGGTGGTCGCCGTCGGCTGGTCCGGGTACATCCACTCGCTGCTGGACAACGTGGGTGTGCACCTGCCGGCCGCGCTCGGCGTCCGGGACGGCGCGGAGGGCTTCGGCTTCGACATCCTCGCCGCGCTGCTGGTGCTGGTGCTCACCGCCATCCTGGTGGTCGGCACCAAGCTCTCCGCGCGCGTGACCTCCGTCGTGGTCGCCATCAAGGTGACCGTCGTGCTCACCGTGATCGTCGCCGGCGCCTTCCTGATCGAGGGTGAGAACTACAAGCCGTTCATCCCGAAGTCGCAGCCGGTGCCGGCGGGCGACAGCCTGCAGTCCCCGTTGATCCAGCTGATGTTCGGCTGGGCGCCGTCCAACTTCGGCGTGCTGGGCATCTTCACGGCCGCCTCGGTCGTCTTCTTCGCCTTCATCGGCTTCGACGTCGTCGCCACGGCCGCCGAGGAGACCAGGAACCCGCAGCGGGACATGCCCCGCGGCATCCTCGGCTCGCTCGTCATCTGCACCACGCTGTACGTGCTGGTGTCGATCGTCGTGACCGGCATGCAGCACTACAGCAAGCTGTCCGTCACCGCGCCGCTCGCCGACGCCTTCAAGGCCACCGGGCACCCCTGGTTCGCCGGGTTCATCAGCTTCGGCGCCGCCGTCGGCCTCACCACGGTCTGCATGATCCTGCTGCTCGGACAGACCCGGGTCTTCTTCGCGATGAGCCGCGACGGACTGCTGCCCCGCTTCTTCTCGCGGGTCCACCCGCGGTTCAAGACCCCGCACCGGCCGACCATCCTGCTCGGGGTGCTCATCGCGGTCCTGGCCGGCTTCACGCCGCTGAGCGAGCTGGCCGAACTGGTCAACATCGGCACGCTCTTCGCCTTCGTGGTCGTCGCGATCGGCGTGATCATCCTCCGCCGGACCCGCCCCGACCTGCACCGGGCCTTCCGCACTCCGTGGGTGCCGGCCATCCCGATCCTGTCGGTGGCCGCCTCCCTGTGGCTCATGCTCAACCTGCCCGCCGAGACCTGGGTCCGCTTCGCCGTCTGGATGGTCATCGGCATCGTCGTCTACTTCCTGTACGGCCGCTCCCACAGCCGCCTGGCCCGCGCCGAAACCCCGTCGAGCCAGGAGCCGCCCCCGCCGACCCCGGAACCCCGCTGACCGCTGCGCGGCCCCGGCGCGACTGAATCCCGCCGACCGGGCTCCGCCCCCGGCGGGGCCGGGGCCCGCTGAGTGCGCTGCCCCACCCGGGGCGGCCGGATGCCAAGCTCAGCCTGCTGCCCCCGGAGCGGTTGGAGGTCGGCTGGGCGGCGTGCGCCCCGGGCGGGGCGGGACGCCAGGCGCTCCCGCCGCGGCTGGAAGCCGCCGACCGGGCTCCGCCCCCGCAGCGGCTGAACCCCCGCCGGGCGGGCTGCGCCCCTCGGAGTGGCTGGGTGCTCGCTGGGCGGGCCGTGCCCCGGTGGGATCGTGGGCTCGTTGGGTGGGTGCGTCCCTGGGGTGGCGGAGCCCGCTGGGTGCGATGCGACCCGGGGCGGCTGGGAGCCCATTGAGTGGGCTGCGTCCATGGGTGGCGGGGAGCCCGCTGGGCGGGGCGTGACTCCGGCTGGCCCGAGGCCCGTTGGGTGGGCTGCGCCCCCGCAGCGGCTGGACCCCCGCCCTGCGGGGGTCGTCCCTGGGGTGGCTGGAGGCCCGCTGGGCGGGATGCGACCCGGGGCGGCTGGAAGAGCGTTGAGGGGGCTGTGTCCATGGGTGGCGGGGAGCCCGCTGGGCGGGGCGTGACTCCGGCTGGCCCGAGGCCCGTTGGGTGGGCTGCGCCCCCGCAGCGGCTGGACCCCCGC
>NZ_JBIWPF010000006.1:0-60447 GCF_044768125.1 Streptomyces sp. NPDC101166 | reverse complement strand
CGCCCTGCGGGGGTCGTCCCTGGGGTGGCTGGAGGCCCGCTGGGCGGGATGCGACCCGGGGCGGCTGGGAGCCCGTTGAGTGGGCTGCGTCCATGGGGGGCGGGAGTCTGCTGGGCGGGAGGTCACTCCGGCGGGCTCGAGGTCCGTTGGGCGGGCTGCGCGCCTCGGGGTCGCTGGATGCTCGCTGGGCGGGAGGTCACTCCGGTGGGGCCGAGGTCCGTTGGGCGGGCTGTGTTGCGTGCGGGGGGTCAGCCGCGGGCTGTGTGCGGGCCCGTCACCTCCGCGCCCAGTTCCTTCACCCGGCGGCGCAGTTCCCGGTCGGCCGTGACCACCAGGCGTCGGCGGTCGCCCGCGTCGGCCACCAGGGCGACGATGTGGTCGTCCCCGCTGCCGGGCGCCGACTCCACCCGTACACCGGGCACCGCCGGCACCCCGCGGGCCGCGCCCTCCACGACGAGGACGATCTCCGCGGGCCCGCAGAGCCCCGGCAGCCCGTCCGCCGCCAGCCGGTCCCGCAGTCGTTCGGCTGCGCCCCGCCGGTCGCGCCACCAGCCGTCGGGCACCGACCCGACCACGTTCGCGGCGTCCACGATCACCAGGAGAGGGGGATTGTCGTCGTCCATGAGCCCAGGGTCGCACGGGCGGCGCACGGCGCCTGATGCCCGCGGCTTACAGTGAACCGATGAACGGCGACTGGCTCATACGCGGCCGTGACGGACGGCTCTGTGTCTACCTCACGTCGGACGACGGCGTCCTGTGCCGGGCCGAGCAGGCCCCGGGCGGCTCTTGGCAGGCACCCCGCAAAGTCGGCGGCGACCAGAAGGTGTACCCGGTCCTCGCCGCCGGCCACGGCGTCGACGGCTACGCCCACCTGGTCTCCTGGCGACCGCTCGGAGAGGGCAACGCGGGCGTGGTGCACTCCACCCACTTCCGTCCGCTGCTCTCCCCGATGGACTGGACCCCCCTCGGCCACCCGGACGGCAAGGGCGACCGTACGGGCCCGCCCGCGGTGGCCGTGGACCACCAGGGGCGGGCGCACGTCTTCGTGCGCGACGGCGACGGCCGGCTGCGCATGATCGCCCAGAAGGAGAAGGGCGGCTGGGGGCCCTGGCGCGAGCTGGAGGAGCGGCCGGAGACGGAGGGGGCCAAGACACTGGGGCCGCCGGTCGCCATGGTGGGGGAGTCGGGGTGCGTGGAGGCGTACACCGTGGTCGACGGCGGAATCCTGCGCCGACGGCAGGACGAGCCGGCCAAGCGGGTGGCGGCCGCCGAGTTCCTCCGCGCGCCGGTCCGGCCCGGCACCCTCCGCGCACTGGCCACCTCCTCCGAGGAGACCACGCTCTTCTACGCCGACGAATCCGGCGACCTGCGCGCCTGGCGTCCGGGCAGCGAGCCGGTCACGGTGGCGCCGGTGGCGGGCCCCGGCCCGGTGGCCGCCGTGCGGTGCGAACTCGACGGCCGGGACGTCGCGTTGCTCGCCCAGCGCTCGACGGACGGCCGTGTCGCCTTCACCTCGTACCGCGCCGGGGAGGAAGCGGCCGGCGGCTGGACCGAGTCCGGGCCGGCACTGCCCGACGACACCGAGGTGGCCCTCGCGAAGGACGACGAGGGCCGGGTGGTCGCGGCGGCCCTGTCCCCGTCGACCGGCCGCCTCCTCGTCTCCCGCCTCCACGCCGGCGAGCTGAGCCCCGCGCCGGCGTCCTGGCAGGAGGTCTGAGGGGACGGACGAGTACGGAAGAGGGCCTCCGCCGAACCGGCGGAGGCCCTCTTCACGGTCGTACTCCCGTGTGCCGTACGGCGCTTACGCCGGGACGGACGCCACGCCCGGAGCCAGGAAACGCTTGCCGTTCACCCGCTCCGACACGCCCTCGCGGTCCAGGTACGGCGTGATGCCGCCCAGGTGGAAGGGCCAGCCCGCGCCGGTGATCAGGCACAGGTCGATGTCCTGGGCCTCGGCGACGACGCCCTCGTCGAGCATGAGCCCGATCTCCTGCGCCACGGCCTCCAGCACGCGGGCGCGCACCTGCTCCTCGGTGAGGACCACGTCGCCCTGCTTCAGCAGCGCGGCGACCTCCGGGTCCAGCTCCGGCTTGCCGCTGTCGTAGACGTAGAAGCCGCGCTTGCCCGCCTCGACGACCGCCTTGAGGTTCGGGGAGACCGTGAAGCGGTCCGGGAACGCGCGGTTGAGCGTCTGGGAGACGTGCAGACCGATCGCCGGGCCGACCAGCTCCAGCAGCACCAGCGGGGACATCGGCAGGCCCAGCGGCTCCACCGCCTTCTCCGCGATGTCGACCGGGGTGCCCTCGTCGATGACGTTCTGCACCTCGCCCATGAAGCGGGTCAGGATGCGGTTCACGACGAACGCCGGGGCGTCCTTCGTCAGCACCGCGGTCTTCTTCAGCTTCTTGGCGACGGCGAACGCCGTGGCCAGGGACGCGTCGTCGGTCTGCTCGCCGCGGACGATCTCCAGCAGCGGCAGGACGGCGACCGGGTTGAAGAAGTGGAAGCCGACGACCCGCTCGGGGTGCTTCAGCTTCGACGCCATCTCGCTGACCGACAGCGAGGAGGTGTTGGTGGCGAAGATCGCGTGCGCCGGGGCGACCGCCTCGACCTCCGCGAACACCTGCTGCTTGACGCCGATCTCCTCGAACACGGCCTCGATCACGAAGTCCGCGTCGGAGAATCCCTCGGCCTTGTCCAGGACGCCGGACACCAGCGCCTTGAGGCGGTTGGCCTTGTCCTGGTTGATACGGCCCTTGCCGAGCAGCTTCTCGATCTCGGCGTGGACGTAGCCCACACCCTTGTCGACGCGCTCCTGGTCGATGTCGGTCAGCACGACCGGCACCTCCAGGCGGCGCAGGAACAGCAGCGCGAGCTGGGAGGCCATGAGGCCCGCGCCCACGACGCCGACCTTGGTGACCGGACGGGCCAGGTTCTTGTCCGGGGCGCCCGCGGGACGCTTGCCGCGCTTCTGCACCAGGTTGAACGCGTAGATGCCGGCGCGCAGTTCACCGCCCATGATCAGGTCGGCGAGCGCCTTGTCCTCGGCGTCGTAGCCCTGCTGGAGGTCGCCGTTCTTGGCGGCGGCGATGATGTCCAGGGCGCGGTAGGCGGCCGGGGCCGCGCCGTGCACCTTGGAGTCCGCGATGAAACGGCCCTTGGCGACGGCCTGGTCCCAGGCCTCGCCGCGGTCGATCACCGGACGGTCGACGACGATCTCGCCCTTGAGGACGGACGCCGTCCACAGCAGCGACTGCTCCAGGAAGTCCGCGCCCTCGAACAGCGCGTCGGCGATGCCCAGTTCGTAGACCTGGGCGCCCTTGAGCTGCTTGTTCTGGTTGAGCGAGTTCTCGATGATCACCGAGACGGCCTTGTCGGCGCCGATCAGGTTCGGCAGCAGCGTGCAGCCGCCCCAGCCGGGGACCAGGCCGAGGAAGACCTCGGGGAGCGAGAAGGCGGGCAGCGCCGCGGACACCGTGCGGTAGGTGCAGTGCAGGCCGACCTCGACGCCGCCGCCCATGGCCGCGCCGTTGTAGTACGCGAAGGTCGGCACACCGAGGCCCGCGAGGCGCTTGAACACCTCGTGGCCGCCCTTGCCGATGGCGAGCGCGTTCTCGTACTCCTTGAGGAGCTCGACGCCCTTCAGGTCCGCGCCGACGGCGAAGATGAACGGCTTGCCCGTGATGCCGACACCGACGATGTCGCCGGCCGCGGCCTCCTTCTCGACCTGGTCGACGGCTGTGTTGAGGTTCGCCAGCGACGCGGGGCCGAAGGTGGTCGGCTTGGTGTGGTCGAAACCGTTGTCCAGCGTGATCAGGGCGAAGCGCCCGGCGCCGAACGGAAGGTCCAGGTGGCGTACGTGCGCCTGGGTGACGACCTCGTCCGGGAACAGCTCGGCCGCACCCTTCAACAGCTCAGCGGTGGTGCTCACTTGTCCCCCTCGAAGTGCGGGTTCTCCCAGATGACCGTCGCGCCCATGCCGAAGCCGACGCACATGGTGGTGAGGCCGTAACGGACCTGCGGCTGCTCCTCGAACTGGCGGGCCAGCTGCGTCATGAGACGGACGCCGGAGGAGGCGAGCGGGTGGCCGAAGGCGATGGCGCCGCCGTACTGGTTGACGCGCTCGTCGTCGTCGGCGATGCCGTAGTGGTCCAGGAAGGCCAGGACCTGGACGGCGAAGGCCTCGTTGATCTCGAACAGGCCGATGTCGGAGATGGACAGGCCCGCCTGGGCCAGCGCCTTCTCCGTGGCCGGGATCGGGCCGTAGCCCATGACCTCGGGCTCGACGCCCACGAAGGAGTAGGACACCAGGCGCATCTTGACCGGCAGGTCGTTGGCGCGGGCGAAGTCCTCGGAGGCGATGAGCGAGGCGGTGGCGCCGTCGTTCAGACCGGCCGCGTTGCCGGCGGTGACCCGGCCGTGGACGCGGAACGGGGTCTTCAGGCCCTGGAGGTTCTCCAGGGTCGTGCCCGGACGCATCGGCTCGTCGGCGGTGACCAGGCCCCAGCCCGTCTCACCGGCGTCGGCGTTGGTGCGGCGCACCGAGATCGGCACCAGGTCGGCCTGGATCTTGCCGTTGGCGTACGCCTTGGCGGCCTTCTCCTGGGAGCGCACGGCGTACTCGTCGGCGCGCTGCTTGGTGATCTGCGGGTAGCGGTCGTGCAGGTTCTCCGCGGTCATGCCCATGAACAGCGCGGACTCGTCGACCAGCTTCTCGCTGACGAAACGCGGGTTGGGGTCGACGCCCTCGCCCATCGGGTGGCGGCCCATGTGCTCGACACCGCCGGCGACGGCGATGTCGTAGGCGCCGAAGGCGACGGAGCCGGCGACCGAGGTGACGGCGGTCAGGGCGCCGGCGCACATGCGGTCGATGGAGTAGCCGGGGACCGACTGGGGGAGACCGGCCAGGATCCCGGCCGTGCGACCGATGGTGAGGCCCTGGTCGCCGATCTGCGTGGTCGCGGCGATGGCGACCTCGTCGATCTTCGCGGGGTCGAGCCCGGGGTTGCGGCGCAGCAGCTCCCGGATCGCCTTCACGACGAGGTCGTCGGCCCGGGTCTCGTGGTAGATGCCCTTCGGGCCCGCCTTGCCGAACGGGGTACGGACGCCGTCGACGAAGACGACGTCCCTGACGGTACGAGGCACGATGGCTCTCCTCCAGGTGCGGGACGCTGAGCGCTTGCTCAGACCATGCTACTTCTGAGTAACGTAGCTGCCCAGTCCTCACGTGGCGAGCGGCGAAGGTCACACCTGACAGGTGCGGCCGTCGCCGATCTTGGCGTGATCTCGACGTCCCTGTTCCTCTGCGAGCGTCCCCACGAGCCCGCCGGCGGGCCGGCGCGAGCTCCCTAGGCCGGCTTGGCGGTCAGGGCGGCGGTCAGGGCCGGTGTCACCTGCTCCACCTGCCACGGACGCGCGCCGAATCCCGTGAGGGCGGCCGCGACCGCGCTCTCGTCGGCCTGCGCGGGCGGCTCCCAGCAGACCCGGCGCACGCTGTCCGGCGCGATCAGGTTCTCCTGGGGCATGTTCAGCTCCTCGGCGAGCGCCGACACCGCGGCCCGCGCGGCGGACAGCCGCGCGGCGGCCGCCGGGTCCTTGTCGGCCCACGCCCGGGGCGGGGGCGGCCCGGCGACCGGCTGCCCCGGCAGCGGCAACTGCGCCTCCGTCAGCGACCTCACCCGGTCGACGGCGGCCTGCCACTGCTCCAGCTGACGCCGGCCCGTCCGGTGCCCGAAGCCGTTCAGCGCCGCGAGCGCCTGCACCGTGGTGGGAAGGGCGAGGGCCGCCTCCACGATGGCCGCGTCCGACAGCACCTTGCCCGGCGAGACGTCCCGCCGCTGCGCGATCCGGTCCCGGGTCTGCCACAGCTCCCGCACCACGCCGAGCTGCCGGCGGCGGCGCACCTTGTGCATGCCGGACGTACGGCGCCAGGGGTCCTTGCGGGGCTCCGGCGGGGGAGCGGAGGCGATCGCGTCGAACTCCTGGCGGGCCCACTCCAGCTTGCCCTGCCGGTCGAGCTCCTTCTCCAGTGCGTCGCGCAGGTCGACGAGCAGCTCGACGTCCAGAGCGGCGTAGCGCAGCCACGGCTCGGGCAGCGGGCGGGTCGACCAGTCGACGGCGGAATGCCCCTTCTCCAGTACGAAGCCGAGGACACCCTCGACCATCGCGCCGAGGCCGACCCGCGGGAACCCGGCCAGCCGTCCGGCCAGCTCGGTGTCGAACAGCCGCGTCGGCACCATGCCTATCTCGCGCAGGCAGGGCAGGTCCTGGGTGGCGGCGTGCAGCACCCACTCGACGCCCGAGAGCGCCTCGCCCAGCGCGGAGAGGTCGGGGCAGGCGACGGGGTCGATCAGCGCGGTGCCGGCGCCCTGGCGGCGCAGCTGCACCAGATAGGCGCGCTGTCCGTAGCGGTAGCCGGAGGCGCGCTCGGCGTCGACGGCGACGGGGCCGGAGCCGGCGGCGAACGCGGCGATCGCCTCGGCGAGCGAGGCTTCGTCGGCGATCACCTCGGGGATGCCCTCGCGCGGTTCGAGGAGAGGTGTCGGCGCCCCGGAAGCAGTCGATCCGCCGTCGTCCGGAGGGGCGCCTCCGGTGGTTCGCAGTGAGCTGGCTGCTGCGGTTTCTTGGGCGTCGGTCACCTGTCAAGGGTATCCGTGTGGGGGCGTCGCCCGCCGAGGGAACGTTCCGTCGGCGGGCTTCGCGGGGTCGTAAACCGGTCAGATCGGGGATCGATCGGGCGGGTCCCGTAAGGGCCGGGACGGCGGCCGGTCGGTTCAGGGCAAGGGTCGCAAGGCGAAGCGGTCAGTGAGTGGTCAGGGCGGGAGCGGGGGTCAGTGGATGATGCCGGTCCGCAGGGCGACCGCGACCATGCCGGCGCGGTCGCCCGTGCCGAGCTTGCGGGCGATGCGGGCCAGGTGGCTCTTGACGGTCAGCGCGGACAGACCCATGGAGACGCCGATGGCCTTGTTGGACTGGCCTTCGGCGACGAGTCTGAGCACCTCAACCTCGCGGCCGGACAGCTCGCGGTAGCCGCCCGGGTGGCTCGGGGCGCCCGGGGGGCGGCGGTGCAGGCGGGCGGCGGCCGCGCCGATGGGGGCGGCGCCGGGCCGGGTGGGGAGCCCGACGTTGGTGCGGGTGCCGGTGACGACGTAGCCCTTGACGCCGCCCGCGAGGGCGTTGCGCACGGCTCCGATGTCGTCGGCGGCGGACAGGGCGAGCCCGTTGGGCCAGCCGGCGGCACGGGTCTCCGACAGCAGGGTCAGGCCGGAGCCGTCGGGAAGGTGGACGTCGGCGACGCAGATGTCGCGGGGGTTGCCGATGCGGGGACGAGCCTCCGCGACGGACGAGGCCTCGATGACATCACGCACACCGAGCGCCCACAGATGGCGGGTGACGGTGGAGCGGACGCGCGGGTCGGCCACGACCACCATGGCGGTGGGCTTGTTCGGGCGGTAGGCGACCAGGCTTGCGGGCTGCTCGAGGAGAACGGACACCAGGCCTCCTGGGTTGCGGGACGGGCCGGCTCGTGGGGAGTGGAGCCGGGGCGAACCGTGCTTTCAAGGTCACAGTCGTCTTCGGCACCCGGCCCGGTGTCCTTTAGGGGATGATCACGATCTAGTGAGTAACAATCTGTGCAATTCGGACACGCGATCGATCATCCGAAGATCGAGTCGGTTTGAGTGCGTGTCGTACGAGATCGAAAGTGGTCGTATCGACAAAGAGATGGTCAATGAGGGCGGCACGGGGTTTCCGGGCAGCACAGGGGTTCCCCGGACTGGGGTACGGAACGCGAGAGCGCGCCGCCACGAGGGCAGCGCGCCTGGGGGTCCCGCCGGTGGGTCAGCGTGCCTGGGGGTCCCGTCGCTGAGGGAGCGTCACCACCGAGGCGTCCCCGGGCCCGGCCGGCGGCAGCCCCGCCACCTGCGCCAGCAGATCGCACCAGGACGCCAGATGCGCCCCCGTGTCCGGCACCCCGCCCAGTCCCTCCCGGGGCGTCCAGGAGGCCCGGATCTCGATCTGCGAGGCCGCCGGACGCTCCGACAGCCCGCCGAAGTAGTGCGAACTGGCGCGCGTCACGGTCCCGCTCGGCTCGCCGTAGGTCAGCCCGCGGGCCTGGAGCGCGCCCGTCAGCCACGACCAGCACACCTCCGGCAGCAGCGGGTCGACGGCCATCTCCTGCTCCAGTTCGGCCCGGATCAGCGTCACCAGCCGGAACGTGCCGCGCCACGCGTCGTGCCCGGCCGGGTCGTGCAGCAGCACCAGCCGGCCGTCCGCCAGGTCCAGATCGCCGTCCACGACGGTCGCCTCCAACGCGTACGCGTGCGGCGCGAGCCGCTGCGGGGCGGGCGTCGGTTCGACCTCGATCTGTGGTCGCAGCCGGGCGGCCCTCAGCGCGTCGACGGCGGCCCGGAAGGGCGGCGGAGCCGAACTGGTCCCATTCCGGTCCTCCTCGTTCCCGTCGTCCATTCCGTCCGTGCCGTCCGACAGTCGTCCCTGAGCCGCAGCCATGCGGGGAAGATTAAAGGGAACGGGGCCGTCGCGCAGGGCAAGACACCCGTGCGCGGGCCGCGGGCGGATGCGCGCTGGGCGAACAAGCGCGCGGGCGGCGGACGGGGCGGGACCGGGGGAGGGGGCCCGCAAGAGGGCGGCCGCACCGGTTCCGGGGCCGTGCGAGACTTGCCGTCGTGAGCGTGAACGAGGGCCCCGCGGGCCGGCAGCCGACAGCGACGTACGACAGCCCCTTCCTGAAGGCGTGCAGGCGGGAACCCGTGCCGCACACGCCCGTGTGGTTCATGCGGCAGGCCGGGCGCTCGCTGCCGGAGTACCGCAAGGTCCGCGAGGGCATCCCGATGCTCGAGTCCTGCATGCGGCCCGAACTGGTCACCGAGATCACCCTCCAGCCGGTGCGCCGGCACAACGTGGACGCGGCGATCTACTTCAGCGACATCGTCGTCCCGCTCAAGGCCATCGGCATCGACCTCGACATCAAGCCCGGCGTCGGCCCGGTCGTCGAACAGCCGGTCCGCACCCGCGCCGACCTCGACCGGCTGCGCGAGCTCACCCCCGAGGACGTCTCCTACGTCACCGAGGCGATCGGCCTGCTCACCCGGGAGCTCGGCGCCACCCCCCTCATCGGCTTCGCCGGCGCGCCCTTCACCCTCGCGAGCTACCTCGTCGAGGGCGGCCCCTCGCGCACCTACGAGAACGCCAAGGCGATGATGTACGGCGACCCCGAGCTCTGGGCCGACCTGCTCGACCGCCTCGCCGGCATCACGGCCACGTTCCTGAAGGTGCAGATCGAGGCGGGCGCCTCCGCCGTCCAGCTGTTCGACTCCTGGGCCGGCGCCCTCGCCCCGTCCGACTACCGCCGCTCGGTGATGCCGGCCTCCGCGAAGGTCTTCGACGCCGTCGCCGGGTACGGCGTACCGCGCATCCACTTCGGCGTCGGCACCGGCGAGCTGCTGACGCTCATGGGCGAGGCCGGCGCGGACGTCGTCGGCGTCGACTGGCGCGTCCCGCTCGACGAGGCGGCCCGGCGCGTCGGCCCCGGCAAGGCGCTGCAGGGCAACCTGGACCCGACCGTCCTCTTCGCCACCCCCGAGGCCGTCGAGACCAAGACCCGCGAGGTCCTCGACTCCGCCGCGGGCCTGGAGGGCCACGTCTTCAACCTCGGCCACGGCGTCATGCCGTCCACCGACCCGGACGCCCTCACCCGCCTCGTGGACTACGTCCACACGCAGACCGCCGGTTAGGGCGACTCGCTCACCACGTCTGCCGGGGCCGGGCCCGCCTGCCGAAGAGCAGGCCGCCCGGCTCCGGCGGCGGGGGCGTGCCCGGCTTGAGGGGCCAGGCGAGCAGCATGCCGGCGAGGAAGCCGACGATGTGCGCCGCGTAGGCCACGGTGCCCGCCTCGGAGACGCCCTCGCCGGAGGAGTACACCGCCTGCAGCACGAACCAGAAGCCGAGCACCAGCCAGGCCGGCAGCCGCAGCGGCAGGAAGACCAGGAACGGCACCAGCACCCACACCCTGGCCTTCGGATACAGCACCAGATAGGCGCCCAGCACTCCCGCGATCGCCCCCGACGCGCCGATCAGCGGATCGGTGGAGTCGGCGTTCAGCAGCGCGAAGCCGTACGACGCCGCGTAACCGCAGGCGACGTAGAACAGCGCGAAGCGGATGTGGCCCATGCGGTCCTCGATGTTGTTGCCGAAGATCAGCAGGAACAGCATGTTGCCCAGCAGATGCAGCCATCCGCCGTGCAGGAACATCGCGGTGAGGACGCTCAGCGCCGGGGACTTGTCGTAGCCGGGCGGGCCCAGCACACAGCCGCCGTCGCGCGCGTCGCCCGTGGGGACGAGCTGCGGCAGCTGATGGTGGATCAACTCGGTCGGCACGGCCGCGTACTGCTCCAGGAACGCGTGCAGGTTGCACGTCTGCACCAGGGTGCTGTCGCCGGCCACGGAGCCCGACAGGCCGGGCATGAAGAAGAACACGAAGACGTTCACGCCGATCAGCGCGTACGTCACCACCGGAGTACGGCGCACGGGGTTCACGTCATGGACGGGGATGACCACAAGGAAGTACTGCCCCCGATCCGTTCGGTGAATCGGTGAACGCGCCCTCCCGTGACCGCGTATGAAGCGTCAACCGTCCGCGGCACGGGGATGCGGGCCGCGGGGACGACGTGAGGAACAGGCGATGAACGACCGGGTTACTCCCCCGATGCACGCCCTGCCCGACGGCGAGGCGGAGATCGCGCTCGTGATCAGGCTCCCCTGGGAGGACGTGGCCAGGCTCGGCCAGGAGGCGGCGCGGCTCGCCTCCCAGACGCAGCGGCCGGTCACGCTGGACGAGGCCGTGAGCCACCGGCTGCGCTCCCGGCCCGCGACCGCCGCGCACGCCAAGCCCGCGGAGCAGCCGCCCACGGCCGGCTCGCCGGTCTCCACGCTGCCGAGGCTGTCAGGGACGGCTTAGAGCCTGCCCGGGACGGCTCGACGCCCGTCCGGGACGGCTCAGGGCGTGTCCGGCGGATCAATCGCCCCGTACCTTCGCCGCTGCCTTTCTCGCCGCCACCAGCACCGGGTCCCACACGGGGCTGAACGGCGGGGCGTAGCCCAGGTCCAAGGCTGTCATCTGCTCCACCGTCATGCCGGCCGTGAGGGCCACTGCGGCGATGTCGACGCGCTTGGCCGCGCCCTCCCTGCCCACGATCTGCACGCCGAGCAGGCGGCCCGTCCGCCGCTCGGCGAGCATCTTGACCGTCATGGGGGAGGCGCCGGGGTAGTAGCCGGCGCGGCTGGTGGACTCCACGGTGACCGTCTCGAACCGGAGTCCGGCCCGGCGCGCATCCTTCTCCCGCAGGCCCGTGCGGGCGATCTCCAGGTCGCACACCTTGCTGACGGCGGTGCCGACGACGCCGGGGAAGGTGGCGTAGCCGCCGCCGACGTTGGTGCCGATGACCTGGCCGTGCTTGTTGGCGTGGGTGCCCAGGGCGATGTGGCGCTCCCGCCCGGACACCAGGTCGAGGACCTCCACGCAGTCGCCGCCGGCCCAGATGTTCTCGTGGCCGCGCACCCGCATCGCCAGGTCGGTGAGCAAACCGCGGTGGGCGCCCAGGGGCAGGCCGGCGGCCTCCGCCAGGCCGGTCTCCGGACGGACGCCGAGACCGAGGACCACCACGTCCGCCGGGTACTCGGCGTCGTCCGTGACGACGGCCCGCACCCGGCCGTCCTCGCCGGTGAGCAGCTTCGTGACCTCGGCGTCGTTCACCATGGTGATGCCGAGGCCCTCCATGGCCTCGTGCACCAGCCGGCCCATGTCCGCGTCCAGCGTCGACATCGGCTCGCTGCCCCGGTTGACGACCGTCACCTCGTACCCGCGGTTGATGAGCGCCTCGGCCATCTCCACGCCGATGTAGCCCGCGCCGACCACCACCGCGCGCCGGCCACGCGCACGCGTGAGCGTGTCGATCAGCTCCTGGCCGTCGTCCAGGGTCTGCACCCCGTGCACCCCGTCGGCGTCCGCGCCCGGCATGTCCGGCCGGATCGGCCGGGCCCCGGTCGCGATGACGAGCTTGTCGTACGACGTCCAGGACTCGGCGCCGGAGTCGACGTCACGCGCGCGTACGCGCTGTCCGGCCACGTCGATCTCGGTGACCTCCGTGCGCAGCCGCAGGTCGATCCCGCGGGCGCGGTGCTCCTCGGGCGTGCGGGCGACCAGGTCGTCCCGGTCGGGGACGTCACCGCCCACCCAGTACGGGATGCCGCACGCCGAGTAGGACGTGAAGTGCCCGCGTTCGAAGGCCACGATCTCCAGCTCCCCGGGCCCTTTGAGCCGACGGGCCCGGGACGCCGCGGACATGCCCGCTGCGTCCCCGCCGATCACGACCAGACGCTCCCGCCCACTGTCCCCACCACGCGCGCTCTCGCTCATGCTCATGCGAACACGCTACGGCCGCACGGCATTTCACTCCGGCCCGGGCCGGTCCCCGGCGGGTCCAGCCGTCCGCGTCGCGCGCCGGGCCCGCAGCAGTCGCCGCCACACCAGCCAGATCACCAGGGCCGGCACGGCGAACGGCAGGACCGCGCCGATCGCCACGGCGACCCAGCGCAGTGTCGTCACCAGCGCGTGCCAGCCGCCGGCCAGCGCGTCCAGGAACCCGGGGTCGTCGTCCTCGGCGGCCTTCGTCACCGGCGTCTCGCTCAGCGTCAGCGTCACGGTGGCCATGCTCGTGCGGTCCTTCAGGGACGCCTGCCGGGCGAGCAGCGCCTCCAGATCGGCCTCGCGGCGGCTCAGCTCGCCCTCCAGGGCGACCACGTCGGTCAGCTTGGTGGCCCGGTCCATCAGCGCCCGGACCCGGGCGACGCTGGCCCGCTGGGAGGCGACGCGGCTGTCCACGTCGACGACCTGGTCGCCGACGTCCTGGGCCTTCGCCGTGCGCTCCAGGAGCCTGCCCGTGCCCTGAAGGGCGGTGAGGACGGCGTCGTACTTCTCGACCGGCACGCGCAGGACGACGCGCGTCTGCTCGGCGCTGTCCACATCGCGGGTCGTGGTCTCGTCGCCGATGTAGCCGCCGGCGTTCTCGGTGGCCGTGCGGGCCGTGTCGAGGGCCTTGGGGACATCCTTGACCTGCACGGTCAGGGTGGCGGTGCGGATGACGTGATCGACGGGGAGCTTCGGCGCGGAGCCGGCGCCCGACGCCGCGCCCGGCCGCGCCCCGCTCGCCGCCGCGTCCGCGCCCTCCTTGGCGTCCGCTTGCGCGCCGTCGGCCTCGCCCGGCGCGGCGGCCGTGTCCTTCATCGCCGAAGGGGCGTCGCCAGAGTCGCCCCCGGCGCCGCAGCCGGTGAGCGCGACGGCGGCGGCGAGCAGGAGCCCGGACAGGGCCCGGACCGGTCGTACGGATCGTCGTGTGCGCATGCGTCGTACCCCCGAGGGTCGTGGAACGGCCGGCGTTCCGTGGACTGACGTTCCTTCGACGCCGGGACGGCCCGGACCGTTGGCGGCAAACGGTTCCGAACAGGTCACGGTCGGGACACCCGGGCGCGGAGGGAGTGTCAGTGAGGTCTGAGAGAGTGGGGGGCATGAGCGCAACGGGCACGAGCAGGGGGCATGTCGTCGTCGTGGGAGCCGGTGTCGCGGGCCTGGCCGCGGCCCACCGGCTGCTGGAGCGCGGCGCGCGTGTGACCGTGCTGGAGGCGTCGGACCGGGTCGGCGGCAAGCTGATGCCCGGCGAGGTCGCGGGCGTCCGCGTCGACCTCGGCGCGGAGTCGATGCTGGCGCGCCGGCCCGAGGCGGTCGCCCTCGCACGCGAGGCGGGCCTCGCCGACCGCCTCCGGCCGCCGGCCACCGCCACCGCCTCCCTGTGGACCCGCGGCGCCCTGCGCCCCATGCCCAAGGGCCACGTCATGGGCGTCCCCGGCGCCGCCTCCGCCCTGGCCGGCGTCCTCTCCGACGAGGGCCTCGCGCGCGTCGAGCGCGACGCCGATCTGCCCCGCACGGAGGTCGGCGAGGACGTGGCGGTCGGGGAGTACGTGGCGGCCCGCCTCGGCCGTGAGGTCGTCGACCGTCTCGTGGAGCCGCTGCTGGGAGGCGTCTACGCCGGTGACGCCTACCGCCTCTCCATGCGCTCGGCCGTCCCCCAGCTCTTCCAGGCGGCGCGCACGCACACCTCGCTCACCGAGGCCGTCCGCGAGATCCAGGCCCAGGCCGCCGCCGCCCGGCAGACCGGGCCCGTGTTCATGGGCATCGAGGGCGGAGTGGGCTCCCTGCCGCTCGCGGTCGCCGAGTCGGTCCGCGCGCGGGGCGGCGAGATCGTCACCGGCGCACCGGTCACCGAGCTGCGCAGGACGACCGGGCCGGCCGAGGGCGCGGCCGGCTCCGCGCACGCGGAGCGCTGGCGGGTCGCCGCCGGCGACCGGGTGCTGCACGCCGACGCCGTGATCGTCGCCGTGCCCGCGCCCGCCGCCGCCGCGCTGCTGGCCGCCGAGTCGCCGGGGGCGGCCGCCGAACTGCGTGCCGTCGAGTACGCCTCCATGGCCCTGATCACCCTCGCCTACCGCCGCTCCGAGGCCGCCGCGCTGCCCGACGGCAGCGGCTTCCTGGTGCCGCCCGTCGACGGACGCACCATCAAGGCGTCGACGTTCGCCTCGCAGAAGTGGGGCTGGATCGCCGACCAGGACCCGGACGTCGTCGTGCTGCGCACCTCCGTGGGGCGCTACGGCGAGACGGCGATCCTCAACCGCTCCGACGCCGACCTGGTGGCCGTGTCCCGCGGCGACCTGGAGGCGGCCACCGGTCTCGCCGCCGCCCCGGTGGAGACCCGCGTCACCCGCTGGACCGACGGCCTGCCCCAGTACCCGGTCGGCCACCACGCGCGCGTGGCCCGTGTCCGCGCCCATGTGGCCGAGCTGCCCGGCCTCGCCGTGTGCGGCGCGCAGTACGACGGAGTCGGCATCCCCGCGTGCGTCGCGAGCGCCCACGCGGCGGTCGACCAGATCCACGGCGACCTGCGCGCCGTGCAGGAGCTCACGGCCCACCCGGTGCAGAGCCTGCACGGCGGAGCGGGAGAATGAGGACCATGAGTGACGACGCCTCCACCACCGAGCCCGGCAGGATCCCCAACAAGGGCAAGCTGGCCAAGGACCTCAACGAGGTCATCCGCTACACCCTGTGGTCCGTCTTCCGGCTGAAGGACGTGCTGCCCGAGGACCGCACCGGCTACGCCGACGAGGTCCAGGAGCTGTTCGACCAGCTCGCCGCCAAGGACGTCACGATCCGCGGCACGTACGACGTGTCCGGGCTGCGCGCCGACGCCGACGTCATGATCTGGTGGCACGCCGAGACCGCCGACCAGCTCCAGGAGGCGTACAACCTCTTCCGCCGCACCAGGCTCGGCCGCGCGCTGGAGCCCGTGTGGTCGAACATGGCGCTGCACCGCCCCGCCGAGTTCAACCGCTCGCACATCCCGGCGTTCCTCGCCGACGAGACGCCCCGCGACTACGTCAGCGTCTACCCCTTCGTGCGCTCCTACGACTGGTACCTGCTGCCCGACGAGGACCGCCGCCGCATGCTCGCCGACCACGGCAAGATGGCCCGCGGCTACCCGGACGTGCGCGCCAACACGGTCGCCTCGTTCTCGCTGGGCGACTACGAGTGGATCCTGGCCTTCGAGGCCGACGAGCTGTACCGCATCGTCGACCTCATGCGCCACCTGCGCGCCTCCGAGGCCCGCATGCACGTCCGCGAGGAGGTCCCGTTCTACACGGGCCGCCGCAAGTCGGTCGCCGACCTGATCGCGGGCCTCGCCTAGGGCGCCCCGACCGCACGCGGAGCCGCATCGCCGTGCGGCTCCGCGCGCGTGAGCGGGGCACAGGCCGCTCACGGGCTCACTTTGCCGCCGCTTCCGGCCCCGGGGCCGTCGCCGTGGGCGCCGCGTGTCCCGCGCAGGCGGCCCGCCGCGAGGGCAGCCGGCCCTCCAGCAGGTAAGCGTCGAGATGCCCGTTGACGCACCGGTTGGGCCCGCCCGCGATGCCGTGCGTGCCGGCGTCGCGCTCGGTCACCAGCACCGAGTCCGACAGCCGCCGGTGCATCTCCAGCGCCCCGTCGTACGGTGCGGCGGCGTCCCGCTCGGCGGCGAGGATCAGCGTCGGCGGCAGCTCGCCCGGCCCCGTCCGCACGTCCAGCGGCCGCTGCCGGGGCGCTGTCCAGTAAGCGCACGGCAGGTTCGCCCACACGTTGTCCCAGGTCTCGAACGGCGCCACCCGCGCGAGCCGCGTGTTGTCGCGGTCCCACACCCGGAAGTCGGTCGGCCAGGGCGCGTCGTTGCACTCCACGGCCGTGTAGACGGCACTCGCGTTCTCCGCCTCCGCGGCGGCCTCCCGGACCGGCGAGGCCAGTGCGACGAGCGGCTTCGGATCGCCCTTCAGATACGCCGACAGCGCCTCGGCCCGCGAGGGCCACAGCTCGTCGTAGTAGCCCGCCTGGAGGAACGCGCCCTGCAACTGGCCGGGGCCCACGGCGCCGCCGGCCGGCTCCCCGGCCAGCCGGTCTAGCGCTCGCTCGTAGCTCAGCCGCACCGCCTCGGCGGTCCCGCCCAGCCCGTAGACGCCGTCGTTGGCGGCGATCCACTCGCGCAAATCGGTCCAGCGGCTCTCGAACGCCACCGACTGGTCGAGGTTGTTGCGGTACCAGACCTGCGCGGGGTCCGGGTTCACCGGGGCGTCGAACACCATGCGGCGCACGTGCGAGGGGAACATCGTCGCGTACAGCGCGCCGAAGTAGGTGCCGTACGACGCCCCCATGAAGGTCAGACGCTCCTCGCCGAGCGCGGCCCGCAGCACGTCCAGGTCGCGCGCGTTGTTGAGCGAGTTGTAGTGCCGCAGCGCGCTGCCCGTCCGCTCGGCGCAGCCGCGCGCCAGGGCCTTGGCCCGCGTGACGCGTTCACGCTTGTACGCCTCCGAGGGGTGGGTCGGGGCGGGCGAGGGGCCCTTGAAGAAGTCCTCGGGCTTCCGGCAGGACAGCGGCGCGGAGCGGCCGACACCGCGCGGGTCGTAACCGACGAGGTCGTAGGCGGCCCCGATGCGCTTCCACTCGGGCATCAGCCCGACCAGCGGGAAGTACAGTCCGGAGGCGCCGGGCCCGCCCGGGTTGAAGACGAGCGCGCCCTGCCGGGGCACCCGGCGCTTGCTGTTGTGCGGGTCGCGGTGGGTGGCCGGCACCCGGCTGACCGTCAGCTCGATCTGCCTGCCGTCCGGCCGGGAGTAGTCCAGCGGGACGGCGACCTTGCCGCACTGCAGGTCGCCCGGCAGGTCCTGCGCGTCGGAGCACGCCCCGAACGCGATGCCCGTGGCGGCGGCCCGGGCCGCGGCGAGCGCGACGCCGGAGGCGCCCGCGGTGTGCGGGGCGCCGCCGGCCGGTGCGGCGGTCAGGGTCGACAGGAGCAGGGCTCCGGCGGCCGGGTAGAGGACGGCGGCTCTCATCGGTGTCCCTTCGGTGCACGGCGGCGACAGAAGGGATGCTTGGTTCGGCCGTGGGCGAAGGCAAGCACCGCGCCCGGGTGTCGCACCCGATGCCCCCGGTGCGCCCCTTCTTTGTCGGCGCGCCCCCGATGAATTCGAGCGCTTCCTTCAGCCGTGACGGTGGGTCAGGGCGGCGCGCAGACCGGGCTCGTCCACGGCGTGCACGCCGTGGACGGCGAACGAGGCCAGGTAGGTCCCGTCGTCGCCCTCGCCGGCCGTGCGCACGGCCAGTGCGCCCAGGAGGCGCATCCCGGCCGGGGAGGCCCAGCGGGAGTACGGGTGCGCCTCGACCCGGGCGATCGCCAGGCAGCTCAGGGTGAGCGCCAAGGGCAGCGCGAACCACAGGGCCACATGGGCGCGCGGCACGTCCCCGGCGACGGGCGTCAGCAGCGCGACGGCGCCCAGCGCTACGACGGCGACGGCGGCCGCCCGCACCTGGCGCACCCCGGCGGCGACCGTCGTCCGGGCTCCGTCGGGCACGGCCAGGCCCGCGTCGACCAGCCGGTCCGCCAGCCCGCGCACGGCGTCGGCCGCGGCCGCGGCGGCGCGCACCGGGGCTATGCGGGACTGTCCGGCCGGTCCGATGGCGCCGATGACCGACCGCTCCATCTCGTCGCGCCCGCACGGGTCGACGACGGTCGCCCAGCCGGTGTGGGCGAGCAGCAGCCGCCGCTGCCGGGCCATGGCCACCAGCGTGAGGTCGGCGACCCGGGCGGGTCCGCCGGACAGGAACGCCGCCTCGTACAGGGTCAGATCATGTGTTCGTCCCGCGTCCGCGTCGAGGGCCGCCGCCCGGACGGCGGCCAGGCACAGCCGGGTGCACGCCACACCGGCGCCGGCCCAGGCCAGGAGCAGGAGAAGAAGCCAGAACATGCCGTGTTTCTATGCCGGACGCACACCGAAACGCCATGCCTTTTCACTGCCCGGACCCAGAGCGTTGCGGGTATGTGACGTTCCGTTTCGGGCCCGCGGTCACGGCGTGGCCGGGACGACCTGCCCGGGGCCGGGACCGGGATCCGCCGGCACGGACTGGGCGGCCGGGGCGGACACGGCGGGGGCGGCGGGATCGGCGGGGACGGTGGGGGCGGCGGGCGCCGCGGTACCGGGGACGGTGGGCGCCGCGGACGGCGACGCGCCGGTGGCCGCCATCTCGCGGGCCAGAGCGGCGAAATCGACGTAACCGGTCGCCTCCAGGACCCTGATGTGGTCCAGGACGGTGCTGTTGGCGTCGTCGGCGAGACCGCGCACCAGCGCGTTCTGGGTGCTCGCCCGCACCTGGGCGACGAGCGGGAAGACCCGGCCGTGCGCCAGCCGCAGGATGTTGGCGAACTCGCGGTCGTAGTCCGTGCCTTGAGCCGAGTCCAGCTGGGACAGCCAGGCCTTCTGCTGGTCGTTCGGCTCGTCGGGCAGCGCGATGTTCAGCTCCGCCGCGACGGTGCGCACCCGCTCGTCGAGGACGGTGTGCCCCTCGACGAGATGCCGGCCCGCCGTCCGTACGGCCTCGCCGACACCCTTCTGCTGCGCCTGCCGCCCGGCCGGCAGCTCCCAGAGCCCGGCCAGCCGGACCTTGACGAGGAAGTCCCGGTCGAGAGCGGACAGCGGCCCGTACAGCGTCGGCACGGTGTCGGCGTTCAGCGTGTCCACGCTCGTCCCCGGCGAGGACCGGTTCTCGTAGGACCAGAGCGGGAGGATCAACGCCGCCAGGGTCGCCACCAGGCCCGTGATGATGAGCCCGGTGCCGGTGAACATGCCTCTGCCCCTGACCGGGGGTCGCGGTCGCATGAAGCCTCCTGCACACGCACCGCACGCCAGTGCGCTTCGGGGCGCGTGCGGGAAAGGCATCTTACTGCGCGGTTTCGGGCGCCGGGCCGGCGGCCGTCTCGGCGCCGCCTCAGCGTCCGATCAGCGACCGGCCGACCTGCCCCACCCGGGCCAGCCGCGACAGCGGCCGCGGGGCGGGTCCCGACCGGTCCAGCCACCACCGGCGCAGCTCCCGCCGGGCGCGGCCCTCCGTCAGCTTGTCGCCCAGCAGCAGCGACTCCGCGAAGTCCAGGGCGTCCTGGCGGTAGCCGCCGCGCATCGGGTGGCGCTGGGCGTAGCCGACGAAGGCGGACCGGTACTCCGTGCCGAGGATCGACGGCAGCTCCGGGGCGACCTTCGCCACCACGTCCGCCCGCTTGGCCGCCAGAGCCCGCGACTGCACCCCGAGCCGCACCCGGTCGAACCCCTCCGGGACGGGCGTCCCGGCGACCAGCGCGGACAGCAGCGCGGCCTCGGCGAGGGCGAGACGCTGCCGGGCCGCTCGGACGTCGGCGGGCACCGGAGCGGCGTGCTCCTGAGCCTGCTGCTTCGGACGCCCCTGCGCCTGTCCGCCCTCCGTCCGCGGACGGGTACGCGCGCCTCGCTCCACCGCCTCCCGGATCGCGGTCAACTCCCCTTCGAGCTCGGCCGGTTCGGGGAAGTTCTCATCGCGCTCCAGCAGCACCCCGGGCGGGGAGACGCGGGAGGTGAGGTCGGTCAGGATGTCGAGGACGGGACGCGGCACCGGGTGGGCGTGGCTGTCGTGCCAGACGCCGTCCCGCTCGAAGCCGCCCGCGACGTGGACGTACGCGATGGCCTCCAGGGGCAGTTCGGCGAGCGCCTCGGCCGGGTCCTCGCCGCGGTTGACGTGGTTGGTGTGCAGGTTGGCGACGTCGATCAGCAGCCGCACGCCGGTGCGGTCGGCGAGCTCGTAGAGGAACTGGCCCTCGGTCATCTCCTCGCCCGGCCAGGAGAGGAGCGCGGCGATGTTCTCCACGGCGAGCGGCACGGGCAGCGCCTCCTGCGCGATGCGCACGTTCTCGCACAGCACGTCGAGGGCGTCGCGGGTGCGGGGCACGGGCAGCAGGTGCCCCGCCTCCAGGCGCGGGGAGGCCGTCAGCGGACCGCCCGCGCGGACGAACGCGATGTGCTCGGTGACCAGCGGCGATCCCAGCGCCTCGGCCCGCTCGGCCAGCGCCGTGAGCCGCCCTTCGTCGGGCCGGTCCGCTCCGCCGAGCCCGAGCGAGACGCCGTGCGGTACGACGGTGACGCCGCGCTCGCGCAGCCGCAGCAGGGAGTCGGGGAGGTGGCCGGGGCAGACGTTCTCCGCCACCGCCTCGACCCAGTCGATGCCCGGCATCCGCTCGACCGCGTCCGCGATCTCCGGCCGCCAGCCGATTCCCGTCCCGAGTCGCGTCATGGTCCCCTCCTCCGTCCGGCCCCCTCCGCGGTGACGGGGATATGACCCGCCCGCCGCCCCCCGAACCGCCCGCCGCCGTCCTTCAGAGCAACATTTGAGGTTCGGCCCGGGGTCCTGCGGGCCGCGCCCGCCGGTCCCCGTCCCCGTCTGGTACGCGCGCCGGGCGCGGCGGGTTCAAAGCAGCGCTGAGCAATCGACGGCGTGCACGTCACGCCGGAGGAGCCGACGGGGTGCGCTCCGCGCTCACCGCGCCCGCAGGGCCGGGTGGTCCGCGACCACCGTGCAGCTGCCGGGAGCGATCTCGGTGAAACCGGCGTCCCGCACCAACGGCAGCCCGCTCGCGGTCAGTTCGCGCCAGCGGGCGGGCTCCGCTGTCCGCACCGAGAGCGCGAATCCCGACTCCCGCCACGCCGACCGCTCGTCGTCCGCCAGCTCCCACCAGGCGAGCTGCGCCCCGTGTCCGGCCTGCGCCATCGCCTTGCCCGCGGACATCTCCACCTCCGGGCTCATCCACAGCACCGGCGCGTCCGGATCCGGCTTCGCCGGGGCCTCGGGGTCGTCCAGCTCGGTGCCGGACACCTGGAGCTTCGCGAGCTCCTTCGGCCACCCGTCCAGCGGCACCGGCGGGAACACCCGCACCTCGGCCGCCTTTCCCGTGACGGTGATCCCCTGCAGCGCCTCGGCCCGCCGCCACTCGGCGCCCCGGGCCCGCCGTACGACCTTCCGGATCCGGGCGTCCTGCCAGTCCCGCACGGCCTGCGCCCACTCCCCGTCCCCGGCGGCCCGCTCGTCGCTCAGCAGCACGAGCACCGCCCGGGCGGCCGTCTGAAGCGCGTCGGTACGGGCGGGGGGAGCCGCCTTCTCCAGGCGGAGCACGAGAGGCAGTACGAACTGCGGCGCGGCGTCGCGCGCGCTCACCTCGGACCGGAAGGGACTGTCACCGGCGGACGCATGATCGGAGCTCACACCGGCCAACCCTAAGGGGCCCCGGTCAGTCCTCCTGGCGAGGGGTCGCCCTCCTCGTCCGCGGGGGCCGCGTACGGGAGGATGTCGCGATGACACACGTGTTACATCTGGACAGGGTGGGCCGCCGCTACGGCGTGCGCGGTCCCTGGGTGCTCCGCGACACGAGCCTGGGGTTGGCGCCCGGCACCCTCACCCGCGTCCAGGGGGCCAACGGCACCGGCAAGTCCACCCTGCTCCGCCTCCTGGCGCGCGTCGACGCTCCGACGGAGGGACGGCTCACCGGCCGCCCCCGCACCGCGTACGTCCCCGAACGCTTTCCCACCGCCCTGCCCTTCACCGCCGTCGGCTACCTCACCCACCTCGGGACCGTGCACGGCCTCACCCGCGCCGCCGCGGGGCGGGCCGCCGAGGAGTGGCTGGACCGCTTCGGCGTCGCCGTCCACGCGCGCGTGCCGATGGCCCGGCTGTCCAAGGGGACCAGCCAGAAGGTCGCCGTGGCGCAGGCGCTTCTCGCCGAGCCGGAGCTGCTCGTCCTGGACGAGGCGTGGACCGGGCTGGACGCCGACGCGCGGGCCGAACTGGAGCGGGCGGTCGCCGAGAGGACGGCGGCCGGCACGGCCGTGGTCTTCGTCGACCACGATCCGCTCCGGCTCGCCGGGACCACCGACGCCGAGTACACGGTCCATGGCGGGGGCCTGCACCGCCGTACGGAACCGCCCCTCACCGCCTCCGGACCGCACGTGGCCGTCGAGGCGCAGGGGCCGCCCGCCGGGCCGCTGCCGGCTCAGGCGCGACGCCTGGCCCTCACCGCCGAGGAGACGGCCCCCGGCATCCACCGCCTCACCGTCCCCGCCTCCCGCTCCGACGTCCTGCTCCGCGCCCTGCTCACCGCCCGCCCGCCGTGGCACGTGATCGGCGTCGGCCCGGCAGCGGCGGCCGGACCCGACCGTGAAGGCGCCTCGTGAAAGCCCTGCTGCGTTACCAGGCCGCCCTGCTCGTGCGCTCCCAGCGCTGGCTGCCACCGTTCCTGCTGTACGCCGTGTTCCTGGGCGTCGGCGTCCAGAGCGGCCAGCCCGTGCTGGACTCGCTCGGCTACGCGGCCGCGGCCCTGCTGCCCGTCGCCGCCTGGCTGGTGCGAATCTGCGTGACCGACGAGCCCCCGGCGGCCCGTACCGTCGTCGCGGCGGCGGCCGGACCCGCGCGGGCGCACCTGGCCGCCGTGCTGGTGGCGCTGACGGCCGCCGCTGTGCTCGGAACGGCGGCGACGGCGGTCCTGGCACTGATCAGCGACCCGGTGAGCGCCGACCACCAGCAGCGGATCCCCCTGCCGGAGGCCGCCGCGGCGGGGCTGCTCGCGGCCCTGACCTGCGCGCTGCTCGGCACGGCCGTGGGCGCGCTCACCGCCTGGCCCGTCCTGCGCACGCCCGGCCGCGCGGTGCCCTCGCTGCTTCTCGCGGCGCTGCTCGCGCTGGTGGCGACCGGTTCTCCGGCCCAGGCCGCGGTTCAGGGCCTGGTCAGCGGGTCGCGGTCGGCGACGGTGCATCCACCGCTGCTGCCGCTGGCCGCGGCGGCGCTGATCTCCGCGGCGGCCACCGCGGTGGCGTGCGCGCTCACGTCCCGGCGGTCGGCCTGAAGCCGCCGGCGCCGAGCGGCCGTTCAGCCCGAGCAGGCCGTGCGCTGGGCCTCCTGCCATTCGCAGACGGGGCACAGGGTGATGCCCTTGTACGACTCGGGGTGCTCCGTCGGCTCCTGGCAGAGCACGCAGGCCGCGTACGGCGGCCCGTCGGCCCGGGGCGGCCGGGCGTCGTCGATCAGGCAGTAGGCGTTGTCGCTCTCCTCGCTCATACCTCCAAGGGTACGAACGCGCCGCGCGCGGTGTGTCTCAGCGCCGCTCGCCGGCCGCCCGGATCAGTTCGGAGACCTTGACGAAACGGTAGCCCCGGCGGCGCAGTTCGGGGACGATCGCGCGGATCGCGCGCTCGGTCGTGGGGGCGGCGCTGCGGGTGCAGTGCATGACGACCACCGACCCGGGTCGCACCCCCTCCAGCACCTGCCGGGCCACGGCGTCCGCGTCCGTCGCGAACGCGTCGCCGCTCACCACGTCCCACTGCACGGCGGTGACGCCCGCGCCGCTCACCTCGCGCAGCGCGCGCCGGTCGTAGCAGCCGCCGGGGAAGCGGAAGTAGGGCATCGCGTTCGGCACCCCGGCCTCGCGGAAGGCCGCGTACGCCCGTTCCACGTCGGCCCGCATCCGTTCCTTCGGCACCGTGGGCAGGCCGTAGCAGTCGTCGGTGAAGGCGTAGTGGCTGTAGGAGTGGTTGGCGACCTCGAACAGCGGGTCGCGGCCCACGGAACGGGCCTGGTCCGGGTACTCCTCGGCCCACCGGCCCGTCATGAACACGGTGGACGGCACCTTCAGCTCGCGCAGCGCGGCGATCAGCTGCGGGTGGTCGAAACGCTCCCCGTCCGCCGCCCGCGGCCCCTGGTCGGCGGTCATGTCGGCGTCGAAGGTCAGGGCGACGGTCTTGCCGCCGGTGCGGGGGCCGTGCTCGAAGACGGGGGTCAGACCGGCCGGCCCCGGGGCCAGCGTGGGCGCGGGGGAGGGCCCTGCGGGGGACGGGCGCTCCGTGGTGGGCGGTGCGCTGGACGGCGGTGCGCTGGGCGGCACCGCCGTGGGGGAGCCGGACGGGCTGGGGCGGTCGGGGGCCGGGCGGGCCGCCGGCGGCGCCGGGGCCTGGCCGCAGGCGGCCAGCGCGGCGCCCAGGGCACAGACCACGGCGAGACGGCGTACAGAAGTGATCACCCGATGAAAGTACGAGAAACGAGCGATCACTCGTGTGTAAATATGTTCGCGCCGTCGGTTCCGTCACCCGCCCGGATCACCGGGCCCGCGGAGCTACCGGCGCCAGGGGCCCGTCACCGCGAACGTCGTGCCCGGGGTGTAGCAGTTGACGTACATCGTGCGGCCGTCGGGGGAGAAGGTGACGCCGGCGAACTCGCCCCACTCGGGCTCCTCGGGCGTGCCGATGTTCTGTCGGCCGCGGGCCATCGCGTACACCTCGCCGCCGCGGGTCACCCCGTAGACGTGCTGGGCGCCGTTGCCGTCCTCGCAGACCATCAGACCGCCGCTGGGCGCGAGACAGATGTTGTCGGGGGACTCGCCGGGCAGCTGCACGTCCGTGTCGGGGCCGAAGACGATCACCAGGGTCAGCCGGCGGCGCTCCGGGTCGTAGCGCCAGATCTGGCCGAAGTGGTCGGCCGCCGAGCCGTCCGCGCCGCGCGCGAACGAGGACACGAAGTACACGCACCGGCCGCCCCAGTAGCAGCCCTCCAGCTTCTGCGCGTGCGTGATGCCCCGCGGCCCGAAGTCCTGGAGCCGGACGGGCGTCTCGACGGCCAGCGGGTCCGGCACGTCGACCCACTCGACGCCGTCGAAGGACGCGCCCGTCTCCTTCACCGCCGACAGGTCGGGCACGCCGGGGACCCGCATCGCCTGGAGCCGGCCGCCCGCGCGCAGCGAGCCGACGCCGCCCAGCGGTTTCCTCGGCAGGAACCGGTAGAACAGGCCGAAGGGTTTCTGGAACGCGTCCTCCGTCTCGTAGACGATGCCGCGCACCGGGTCGACGGCGATCGCCTCGTGCTGGAAGCGGCCCATCGCGGTCAGCGGGACGGCGCCGGTGCGATGCGGGTCCGCCGGGTCCACCTCGAAGATGAAGCCGTGGTCCTTCGTGTAGCCGTTCACCCCGGCCTTGTCCTCGGTCTCCTCGCACGTCAGCCAGGTGCGCCAAGGCGTAGGTCCGCCCGCGCAGTTGACGGCGGTGCCGGCGATCGCGACGCGCTCCGAGAGCACCCTGTCGCCGGGGTCGAGGGTCAGGGCCGTGCAGCCGCCCTTGCCGGCGGGGTCGTAGGTCAGGCCCTTGACGGTGGGGACGCCGATCTTCGCGGCGGGGCGGTTCTCGTGATTGCGGACGAGATGGACGCGGCCGCCTCGGGCGGGGAGGGCCGTCATGCCGTCATGGTTGGAGGGCACCGGGCCCTCACCGGAGCGCAGCGGATCGCCCTCGCGGGAGAGGACCCGGTAGCGGAAGCCCTTCGGCAGGTCGAGCAGGCCGTCGGGGTCGGGGACGAGGGGGCCGTAGCCGCTGTGGCCGAGGTCCTGGGCGGCGGCGGTGGCCGGGAACAGCTCGGACAGGGCCCCGGAGAAGACGATGCCCGCGCCCAACGCGCCGGTACGGGACAGGAGTTGACGGCGGGTGGTGGAGGAGGTCTCCGGCGCGGGGTCGTTGGCGGGCGCTGAAGTCGCTGCGGTCGCGGGGGACGTGGGGGGGATGGCGGGACGAGGGATTTCCGGCACGGGCAGTCACCTTCCTGCTGGCGGACAGGAACACACTGACCCGCCCGTGTCTATCACTCGCCGCGCGCCCCGGGAACCACGCGTGTAGCACGTGTCACGGCGTGGCGCGTTCAGGACGCGGTGGGCTGTTCGACGGGCTGTTCGACGGAGGGAGCGTCGCCGGCGCCGGCTGCTGGGCCTTCTCCAGGAACCTCAGCAGTTCCACCGGGAAGGGCAGCACCAGCGTCGAGTTCTTCTCGGCGGCCACGGCCACCACCGTCTGGAGCAACCGCAGTTGGAGCGCGGAGGGCGTGTCCTCCATCTGCTGTGCCGCCTCGGCGAGCTTCCTCGACGCCTGGAGTTCGGCGTCGGCGTTGATGATCCGGGCCCGCCGCTCCCGGTCGGCCTCGGCCTGCCGGGCCATCGAGCGCTTCATCGTGTCCGGCAGGGAGACGTCCTTGATCTCGACCCGGTCGATCTGCACGCCCCAGCCCACCGCCGGGCTGTCGATCATCAGCTCCAGGCCCTGGTTGAGCTTCTCCCGGTCGGACAGCAGGTCGTCCAGCTCGCTCTTGCCGATGATCGACCGCAGGGAGGTCTGGGCCATCTGCGAGACGGCGAAGCGGTAGTCCTCGACGTTGACGATCGCCGCCTCGGGGTCCACGACCTTGAAGTACACGACGGCGTCCACCCGCACGGTCACGTTGTCCCGGGTGATGCCCTCCTGGGCGGGCACGGGCATCGTCACGATCTGCAGGTTGACCTTGCGCAGTTTGTCGACGGCGGGGATCACCAGCGTGAAGCCGGGCTTGCGGATGTCGCCGACGACCCTGCCCAGCCGGAAGACCACCCCGCGCTCGTACTGCTTGACCACCCGCGCGCCCGCCATGAGATACGCCAGCCCGGCGATCCCGACCGCCGCGCCCGCCGCCAGCAGATCCTCCAGCATGACGACCTCCTCACCCCACCCCCCGCCCACAAGCCTGCTCTGCCACGATATGCCCCGAAGTATCCCCCGAGCCATGCACCCCCGGCCCGCGCGAAGGCGAACAGCGGGCCCGAGCGGACGGCGAGGCCGGGGGAGCGGTGAGAACGGCCCGGGCCGCCCGGGCCGGCCGGCCCGGCGGAACCGGCGGAACCAGCCGGGGCAGGCGGAGGGGCGGGGTGGTCGGCGTGGTTGTCAGGCCGCTGGGGCCGGTTCCGGTCGGGGTTCTCGGACCTTCACCGGCTCCGGGCCCACCGCGCTGTGGCGTTCCGCCCAGGTTTCCAGGGCGGTTCGGCAGGCGTGGTCGAGGTGGTGGAGGCCGGTGAGGTCCAGTTCGACGGGGCGGTCCTGGGGGAGGGCCTCCAGGTCGTCGAGGATCTTGGGCAGTCGCAGGAAGGTCGCGTTGCCCGACAGGTACACCCGGACCGGGCCCGCGCCCTTGTCGATCACCTGGACCCTGATGTGCGAGGCCTCCCAGGCCGTCTTGACGACGGCGAGCGCGAGGCCGATCAGGACGCCCTCGAACATGCTGACCGCGACGATCGACACGGCCGTGACCACGAGGATCAGCGCCTCGCCCCGGTGCTCGCGCCACATCGTGGCGATGGTGCGCAGCGGCACCAGCTTGGCGCCGGCGTGCACGAGGATGCCCGCGAGGGCCGGCAGCGGGATGTAGGCCAGCACGCTCGGCAGCAGCGCCGCGAACAGCAGCAGCCAGACGCCGTGCATCACCCGGGAGGCCTTGGTGCGGGCCCCCGCCGCGACGTTGGCCGAGCTGCGCACGATCACCGCGGTCATCGGCAGCGCGCCGAGCACCCCGCACACCGCGTTGCCGGCGCCCTGCGCCATCAGTTCCTTGTCGTACTCGGTGCGCGGCCCGTCGTGCAGCCGGTCCACCGCCGCCGCGCTGAACAGCGACTCCGCGGACGCGATCAGCGTGAAGGCGATGACGGTGCCGAGCAGACCGACGCCCGCGAGCTCGCCGAACGCGCCGAGCGGCGGCGGCTGGATCGAGCCGAGCAGCCCCTGCACCTCGACGGTGGCCACCGGCATCGAGAAGACCAGCACGGCCAGCGTCGCGAGACCGACCGCGGCCAGCGGTCCGGGCACCGTGCGCACCTTGGCCGGCATCCGCTTCCACAGCACCAGCACGGCGATGGTGGCGGCGCCGAGCCCCAGCGAGGCCAGCGCGCCGGTGTCGCCGAGGGACGTGACGAGGGCCTCCGGCAGCCCGGCGATCTTCGCGAGCCCGGACTCCGGCGCCTTGGCGCCGGCCATCGAGTAGAGCTGCCCGGCGATCAGCACCAGGCCGATCCCGGCCAGCATGCCCTCGACGACGGAGACCGAGATGGCCCGGAAGTACCGCCCGAGCTTCAGCGCGCCCATGGCGATCTGCAGCACCCCGGAGGCGAGCACGATCACGCCGAGCGCGGGCAGCCCGAACTCCTGCACCGCCTCGAAGACCAGCACGGTCAGACCGGCCGCCGGACCGGACACCTGAAGGCTGCTGCCCCGCATCAGACCGGTGACGATGCCGCCGACGATGCCGGTGACGAGCCCGAGCTCGGCCGGCACGCCGGAGGCCACGGCCACGCCCACGCACAGCGGGAGCGCGACCAGGAAGACCACGAGGGAGGCGGCGAAGTCCTGCTTGAGATGGGGGAACTTGGATGTCTCGGCTATGTTCACGGGGCCCCTCACAGCGCGCGGAAGGCGTCGGTGGCGGTGTCGTGGGTCAGCACCGAGCCGGTGTGCACCTCGTAGTACCAGGCGTGCACGGTGAGATCACCGGCCGACAGCTTCTTGTCGATGAACGGGTACGAGCGCAGCCGCAGCACCTGGGCCAGGACGTGGTTCTGCACGCCCTCGGCCACGCACGGGTCCTCGACCGCCCCGATGGGGCGCGGCTCGGCCCGCGTGAGCCACTCCCGAACGGCCGGTACGGCGGTCAGGTCGTCGCCGCGGACCAGCGCGCCGACGGCGCCGCAGTGGGAGTGGCCGCAGACCACGATGTCGCTGACGCCTAGGACCTCCACGGCGTACTCGATGGTGGCCGCCTCGCTGGTGGGGTGCTCGGAGGTGTACGGCGGGACGATGTTGCCCGCGGTGCGCAGCTCGAAGAGCTCGCCGGGCCGGGCGCCCGTGATGAGGGCCGGGACGACCCTGGAATCGGAGCAGGTGATGAACAGGACCTGCGGTGACTGGCCTTGGGCCAGCGGGGCGAACTCCTCAGGGCGCTGTCCGTGCGTGCGGGCGTTGTCGATGAGGGGCTGCATGGCGTGTTGACTCCTCCTGGCGCGCCGAACGGCGCGTCGGGCTTGCGTGACAGAGGTGGGGGGAACCGCTCTGCGTCGTCAGCAGCGGAAGACCTGGAGTGCGGCCGGGGAGTGCGCTGCCGACGGTCTCGACAGGGTGAGCGCGGCGCGGGCGGAGGGTGGGGGTGGGTCCGTCCGGTCCTGGGCCGGCAGGGGCCGCTCGAGTCCCTGTGGGGGGATGTCGGCGGCGCGATGCCGGTCGCGGGCGCGCAGGGGACCGGTCGGGTCCCCGGAGGGGTCGCAGGGGCGGGGCGACGTGCTCTTGTCGCGGAGCGCCTTGCCGGAGAGGTTGGTTCCGGACTGGGCCTTGGCCTCGACATGACGGGCCGTGTGCGCGGTTGCGAAGCAGTCGGCGGGCGTGAGGAACGGGAGGGCGAGCAGGGCGGCCGCGAGGAGGGCCACCAGGGCCCTGACGGTCGTACCTCGGAACACGCGCCCCCCTCCCGGCAGTTCACGCCTCTAGTCCGGACCAACGATTGGTCAACGGATGGTCAAGAAACACATTAACCCTGCAAAGTCGTTTGCAGGGTTAACTTAACGTTTCGAGCTGAAGACAGGCTGAAGCGTGCGGGGTGGACGGCTGGAAAAGCCTCTTGATCCGCGTCGGTCCATGGGGTAGCGGGGCTGTAGGCCGGGAGTGTCAGCCGCCTTCGACGAGGCGTCCCGCGTCACGGGCGAGTGCGGTGAGCCGCGAGATCGCCCGGAAGTACTTCTTCCGGTAGCCGCCGTTCAGCATCTCCTCGCTGAACAGCCGGTCGAAGGGGAGCCCGGAGGCCAGCACCGGCACCTCGCGGTCGTAGAGCCGGTCGGCGAGGACGACCAGACGCAGCGCCGTCGACTGGTCGGGAACCGGCCGCACACCGGTGAGGCAGACCGCCTGCAGGCCGTCGGTCAGTGCTCCGTAGCGGCTGGGGTGGACCTTGGCGAGGTGTTCCAGCAGCTGGGGGAAGTCGTCGAGCGAGGCGCCCTCGACGTCGTACGCCGCCTTCTTCACCTGCTCGTCGGAGTACGGCGCCGGCGCCTCGGGCAGGCCGCGGTGGCGGTAGTCCTCGCCGTCGATGCGCAGGGCGCGGAAGTGGGCCGACAGGCCCTGGATCTCGCGCAGGAAGTCGGCCGCCGCGAAGCGGCCCTCGCCGAGCTTGCCCGGCAGGGTGTTGGAGGTGGCGGCGAGCGCCACGCCCGCGTCGACCAGCTTGCCCAGCAGGGTGGAGACGAGGACGGTGTCGCCGGGGTCGTCCAGCTCGAACTCGTCGATGCACAGCAGCCGGTGACCGGAGAGCGTGCGCACGGTCTGCTGGAAGCCGAGCGCGCCGACCAGGTTGGTCAGCTCCACGAACGTGCCGAACGCCTTGAGCTCGGGCTCGGCCTCGGTGGCGTGCCACAGCGAGGCCAGCAGATGCGTCTTGCCGACGCCGTAGCCGCCGTCGAGGTAGACGCCGCGCGGGCCGGCCGCGGCCCTGGGCGCCTTCGCCCTGCCGAAGCCGAAGAACCCCCGCTTGGCGGAACCGGCCGCCCGCGCGCCGAGCCCCGCCGCGAAGCCCTCCAGCACGCCGACCGCCTCGGTCTGGCTGGGCTGGTTCGGGTCCGGGATGTACGTGCTGAACCGGACCGAGTCGAACCGCGGCGGCGGAACCATCTCGGCGACCAGCCGGTCCGCGGGAACCCGCGGCTCACGAGCGCACAGGGACACCGGCGCGGCGTCGGCTATCGGCCCGTGAGGGGAGGTCTGGGCGGAGGCGGGGGTGGAGGACGACACGGTTCCCCATCGTACGTGGCGTGCCAGACTGCCTGGCATGCGACGGCTGTTCCCTGTGACCGACCAGACAGCGACCGAGGCCCGGGAGTGGGGTCTCGACGACATCGCCGAGGCCTACGCCTATCCCCGGCCCGGCCCGGGCGGCGCCGCGCCCTGGCTGCGGGCCAACATGGTGTCCACGCTCGACGGCGCCGCCCAGCACGACGGGCGCTCCCAGCCCATCTCCAACGCCACTGACATGCGGATCTTCGGCACCCTGCGGGCCCTCGCCGACGTGGTGGTCGTCGGCGCGGAGACCGTACGCCAGGAGGGGTACCGCCCCGCACGCGCGCGTGCGGAGTTCGCCCGACGGCGGGAAGCCGCCGGGCAGGGGCCCGCGCCGGCCATCGCCGTCGTCTCCGCGAGCCTGGACCTCGACTTCTCCCTCCCGCTGTTCACCTCCCCGCTCGTCCCCACCCTCGTCCTGACCGGCGCGGCGGCCGCCCCCGACCGGGTCGCGGCCGCCGAGAAGGCCGGCGCCCGGGTGGTCGTCGCCGGTGACGGCACGGGCGTCGAGCCGGGCCGGGTCGTGCCGGCCCTCGCCGGTCTCGGGCACACCCGGCTGCTGACCGAGGGCGGCCCCCGGCTGCTGGGGCAGCTCGTCGCCGCCGGCGTGCTGGACGAGCTGTGCGTGACCCTCTCGCCGCTGCTCACGGCGGGCGACGCGCAGCGGATCGCGGGCGGCCCCGCCATCGCCGTGCCGCAGCGGTACGCGCTGGCCTCGCTCCTGGAGGAGGACGGCTTCCTGTACGGCAGCTACCGCCGGGAGCGGGGCGACTGACATGCCGGTCCCAGCCGGACGCACCCTGGTGTGGCGGGCCGGATCCGGGGCAGGCGGGCACGGCGCGCGGGTGGACCACGACGCGCGCTTCCCGTGCGCGCACGGGGAAGGATGGTTTCGGCAGGGCCGGGCACGGCTCACGGAGGACTGAGGGCCACGGGGGCCCTCGAAGGAGAATGGGGCGCTGGTGTTCACAAGCGTTTTGATGATCGAGAAAGCCCTGACGTCCGCCGACGTGGAGTTCGTCACCACCTTGCACGGCGACGAGCAGGTCGCCTTCCACGTGCTGCTCCAGCCGCGCGGCGACCAGGCGGACCGGCTGCTGCGGGCCATCGACGACGTGGCGCTCGGCGAGCTCGACGAGGCCGCGCGCGAAGGGGAGACGCCGGAGGGCGACGAGGCGAAGGGATTCGGGGAGCGGGCCCTGGAGGTGTCCCTGCAGGCGCTGCACGGGGCCGGGAGCCAGGCGGCGGGGCGCCTGGTGGAGGATCACCCGCTGGACGCGCTGAAGTCCCTCGTCGACGAGGTGAACGCGGACGAGGTGATCGTCCTGACCGATCCGCACTACGTGGAGGAGTTCTTCCACCGCGACTGGGCCTCCCGCGCCCGCCACAAGGTCGGCGTGCCCGTGCTCAAACTGTTCTCACACAGCAAGACGTGACCCGGCACGCGGGCGCGGTCCGCGCACCTAGCGGGGCTCGTCGGTTCTGTACGCAATAGTCTGGGGGGCGCGCTCCCGTCCGGGGGGCGCGTTCAGTGTCGTACGGAACTTGGGAGAACACGCATGGCACCTGGCCTTCCTACCGCCATGGACCGACCGCACTTCATCGGCATCGGCGGCGCCGGGATGTCGGGCATCGCCAAGATCCTCGCTCGGCGCGGGGCCCGGGTGGCGGGCAGCGACGCCAAGGAGACCGCGACCGCCGAGGCGCTGCGCGCGCTCGGCGTCACCGTGCACATCGGGCACGCGGCCGGGCACCTGGCCGACGACGCGAGCTGTGTCGTGGTGTCGTCGGCGATCCGCGCGGACAACCCCGAGCTCACCCGTGCGGCTGAGCTGGGCATTCCGGTCGTCCACCGTTCGGATGCTCTTGCCCGGCTGATGGACGGTCTGCGTCCCATCGCGGTCGCCGGCACCCACGGGAAGACCACCACCACGTCCATGCTGGCGGTCGCGCTGACCGAGCTGGCCCTGCACCCCTCGTACGCGATCGGCGGCGACCTGGACGTCCCCGGCTCCAACGCGGAGCACGGCGAGGGCGAGATCTTCGTCGCCGAGGCGGACGAGTCCGACCGCAGCTTCCACACCTACGCGCCCGAGGTCGCCATCGTCCTCAACGTGGAGCTGGACCACCACGCCAACTACGCCTCGATGGACGAGATCTACGAGTCCTTCGAGACCTTCGTCCGCAAGATCGTCCCCGGCGGCACGCTGGTGATCTCCGCCGACCACGAGGGCGCGCGCGAGCTGACGCGGCGGATCGAGGGCGGTCTGCGGGTGGTGACGTACGGCGAGTCCGCCGACGCCGACGTGCGGATCCTGTCCGTGACGGCCCAGGGCCTGAAGAGCAGCGTGACCGTCGCCCTGGACGGCCAGGAGATCACCTTCACGGTCTCCGTGCCCGGCCGCCACTACGCGCACAACGCGGTCGCCGCGCTCGCCGCCGGCGTGGCCCTCGGCGTCCCGGCCACCGCGCTGGCGACGGCGCTCGGCGCGTACACCGGCGTCAAGCGCCGCCTCCAGCTCAAGGGCGAGGCGGCGGGCGTCCAGGTCATCGACTCCTACGCGCACCACCCCACCGAGATGACCGCCGACCTGGAGGCGATGCGCGGGGCGGCCGGCGACGGCCGCATCCTCGTCGTCTACCAGCCCCACCTGTTCTCGCGGACGCAGGAGCTGGGCAAGGAGATGGGCGAGGCGCTGGCCCTGGCCGACACCTCCCTGGTCCTCGACATCTACCCGGCCCGCGAGGACCCGATCCCGGGTGTGACCAGCGAGCTGATCATCGCCGCGGGCCGCGCGGCGGGCGCGGACGTGACGCCGGTCCACGACAAGGAGGAGACGCCGGCCCTCGTCGCGGGAATGGCCAAGCCCGGTGATCTCGTTCTCACCATGGGCGCGGGAGACGTGACCGACCTGGGCCCGAAGATCCTGGACCGTCTCGCACAGCGGTAGAGAGAAGCAGAGGGGTTGGCCTTCATGTCGTACGACGTCGAAAAGCCCGACGAGCAGTGGCGGGCGGAGCTCACCCCGGCCGAGTACGCCGTGCTGCGCCAGGCGGGCACCGAGCCCGCCTTCACCGGTGAGTACACCGACACCAAGACGCGGGGCGTGTACTCCTGCCGGGCCTGTGGCTCCGAACTGTTCACCTCGGACGCCAAGTTCGAGTCCCACTGCGGCTGGCCGTCGTTCTTCGACCCGAAGGACAGCGACGCGGTCGAGCTGATCGAGGACCGCTCGCACGGCATGGTGCGCACCGAGGTGCGCTGCGCCCGCTGCGGTTCGCACCTCGGCCATGTCTTCGAGGGCGAGGGCTACCCCACCCCGACCGATCAGCGGTACTGCATCAACAGCGTGTCGCTGCGGCTGACGCCGACGGAGAGCTGACGCCGGCGCGGAAGTGAGGAGGAGCGCCCGGTCCGACGGGCCGGGCGCTCACAGCGCCTCGCGCTGCAGCAGGGCCGAGAGCGCCAGCATGCCCGGCGGCACGGGCAGCCAGACCGTCAGGACGCGGTAGCCGATCACGGTGGCGGTGGCCAGGGGGAGCGGGGCCCCGTAGCCGGCCAGGGTGAGGACCAGGGCCGCGTCGACGGGCCCGATGCCGCCCGGGGCCGGGACCGCGCCGGCGGCGGTGCTCGCCGCGAGGAACGCGAACAGCAGTTGCGGCCAGGTCAGCGGCACGTCCAGTGCCGTGCCGACCGAGGCGAGGACGCAGGCCTGGAGCAGTGGGGCCGCCGCAGCTCCGCCCCACAGGGGGAGGAAGCGGGCGGGGCGGGAGTGCAGCCGGCGGGCGTCGGTGAGCGCCGTGCGGACGAAGTCCACGGCGGGCCGGCGCAGGGGGCGTAGGAGAACCAGGAGCGCCGCGGCCGCGGCGAGGATCAGGACCGCCCCCGCGGCGGCCGTCAGCATCGTCCGTCCTTCGGGCAGAAGCTCGACCGGGGGTGCCGCGGCCGGCGCGGCCAGCAGCAGCACCAGGAGCACGGACATCTTCGCCACCGCCCTGACCAGGGAGTACAGGGCGATGGACGCGGTGGCGCGCGGGAGGGGGACGCCCCGGCGCTGGAGGAAGCGGACGGTGACCGCGTGGGCGCCGATGCCGGCGGGCAGCAGGTTGTTCGCGGCGCCCGCGGCGATCTGGGAGGCCAGCAGCAGGCCCTTGGGCAGCCGGTCGGCGATCGCGCCCTGGCGGGCGCAGGCGGCGGCGATCCAGCCCAGGCCGGTGAACAGGCACCCGGCCAGCAGCCACCAGGGGTCGGCGGCGGCGAGCCTGGCGGCGCCCTCGCGCAGGGAGTGCCGGTCGAGGGCGGCCCACCCGCCGAGCATCAGCAGCGGCAGCAGGACGAGGACCCGGCGCCCGCCGGGTGAGCCGGAGGCGCGGGCCGCCGAGCGGCGGGCGGGTGTGACGGGCGGCGGGGGGCGGTCGTCCGCGCGGGGGAGCGGGGAGGCGGGACCGTCGAGCGGCAGCGGGGGCACGGCGCACGGCGTCCTTTCGCGTCACGTCCGCGGGCGGGGGCTGGGAGAGTTCTGCCCGCGCCCCGCACGGCTCAAAGGTCCCCCGGCGGCGTCCTCGGGACGACGTCGCCGGCAGGACGAGGGTGAAGACCGTCCGGCCGGCCGCGCCGGCCAGGGTGAGGGAGCCGCCGTGGGCGTCGGCCAGGGAACGGGCCACCGCCAGCCCGAGCCCGCTGCCGCCCCGGTCGCGGCTGCGGGCCTTGTCGACGCGGTAGAACCGGTCGAAGACCCGTTCCTGGTCGCCGGGCGGGATTCCGGGCCCCTCGTCGGCGATCCGCACCAGCGCCGAGTCCCCCGTCACGGACACCGCGACGGACACCGGGGTGCCGGGCGGGGTGTGCACGGCCGCGTTGGTGAGGAGGTTGTCCAGCACCTGGCGGACCCGGTGCGCGTCCAGCCGCAGCCGTACCGACCCCGGCCCGGGGCGCACGGTCAGCGGATGGCCGGGACGACTCGCGCGGAACGCGTCGGCCGCCTGCTCCACCAGCGCCACCAGGTCCGCGTCCGCCATCCGCAGCGGGGTCTCCACCTCCGCGGCGTCCAGCCGGGCGAGCAGCAGCAGGTCGTCGAGGAGGACGCCCATCCGCGCGGCCTCTGCGCGCAGCCGGGCCAGATGCCGGTCGCGCTCCTCGGGGGCGTTGGCCGCCGCGTACTGGAAGAGGTCCGCGTAGCCGCGCACCGACATCAGCGGGGTGCGCAGCTCGTGCGAGGCGTCGGCGACGAAGCTGCGCAGCCGTTGCTCGGCGCGGGCGCGGACCGCGAGGGAGTCGTCGATGTGCTCCAGCATCGTGTTGAACGCGGTGCGCAGCTCCTCCACCTCCGGGCCGCCGCCCGGCGCGTGCGCGCGCAGGTGCAGCCGTGACGCCGACTCCGTCAGGTCGTGCGAGGCGATCCCGTGCGCTGTGTGCGCCATGTCGCTCAGCGGCTTCAGCCCGCGCCGCAGCATCGCCCGGCCGCACACCACGAGGGCCAGCAGCGCGAGGCCGAAGGTGACGACCTGGACGGTGACCAGCTGCCGTACGGTGCCCTCGATGGCGTCCATCGGCGCGCCGCTGACCAGGACGACGCCGGGCTCCACCGAACAGGCCCGCAGCCGGTACACGCCCTCGCCCTCGAGGTGCTCCGTGCGCAGGACCTCCGTGCCCGTGGACGTCTGCGCCTTCGCCAGGGCGGTGAAGTCGGCGACGCCGGCCGGGTTGCCGGGCAGGTCGCCGGCGTCCTCGGGCCTGCGCAGCACCGGCGTGCCGTCGGCCGACACGTCGTACACCGCGTAGTACCAGCGGTAGTACTTCTTGCCGGTCAGCGTGCCGGAGTCCGCGATGCTCTTGGACTGCGCGACCTGGGCGAGCTTCAGCTGGTCGTTGAGCTGCGCCGACAGGTAGTCGCGCATATAGGTCGTCAGGGCCGTGCCGACGATGGCGAACACCACCAGCGCCAGCGCGCCCAGGCCCAGTGCCAGCCGGGTGCCGAGCCGCAGCCTGCGGTACGCCCGCCGGACCCTGCGGATCACTGAGCCGCCTGCCGGACGACGTACCCGAAGCCGCGCACGGTGTGGATCAGTGGCGCGCCCGTCGCGTCGAGCTTGCGCCGCAGCCGGCTCACCACCAGCTCCACGACGTTGGAGCGGCCGCCGAAGCCGTACTCCCACACATGGTCCAGGATCTGCGCCTTGGTCAGCACGGTGGGCGACTTGCGCATCAGATAGCGCAGCACCTCGTACTCCGTCGGCGTCAGCGTCAGCAGCCGCTCGCCGCGCCGCACCTCACGGGTGTCCTCGTCCATCGTCAGGTCGCTCACCCGCAGCACGGACCGCTGGAAGGCGGGTCCCGCGCTGCGCCGCAGCACGGTGCGCAGCCGGGCCATCAGCTCCTCCACCGCGAACGGTTTGACCAGGTAGTCGTCACCGCCGCGGGTCAGCCCCGCGACCCGGTCGGCGACGCCGTCGCGGGCGGTCAGGAACACCACCGGCACCATGGTCCCGGACCGCCGCAGACGGTCCAGGACGCCGAAGCCGTCGACGTCCGGCAGCATCAGGTCGAGCACCACGATGTCGGGGCGGAACCCGGCGGCGCGGCGCAGCGCCTCCTCGCCCGTGTTCGCGGTGACCGCTTCCCAGCCCTCGTAACGGGCGACGGTCGCCACGAGATCGGCGATCGGGGGGTCGTCGTCCACCACGAGGAGTCGCACTTTGTCCACGGGTTCATACTGCGTCACCGACCCGGCCGGACCGGAGCCCGGTTTCGCACCCGTGCGCAGATCGATACACACTTGAAAGTTGTACGACAGGTGATCGACAGCTCCGGCGGCCAGGCTCGGTGTCCTGAGAGGGGGGCCCAGGGCCCCTGAGACCCGATCGAGGAGTTCCCGTTGGTGACGACCCTCCAGTCGCCTCCCGCGCGCACCGCGACGATACGGCCCCGAGCCGTGGCCCGCGCCGGGCTGTACACGGTGCTGGCCGCCAACGCGGCCGTCGTGACCCTCTTCGCCGTCCAGGCGGGCTTCGCCTCCAACGCCCTGGTCGTGCTGGGCCGGTTCGCCGGCCTCTACGCCGCGCTGCTGATGGCGTTCCAGCTGCTGCTGGTCGCCCGGCTGCCCTGGCTGGACCGCCGCATCGGCATGGACCGGCTGACGAACTGGCACCGCTGGACGGGTTTCGGCCTGCTGTGGACGCTCGTCGGGCACGTCGTGTTCATCGCCTTCGGGTACGCCGAGTCGTCCTCCCTGGACCCGGTCAGCCAGGTCGTGGACCTCGCCGAGACCGTCGAGGGCGTCTTCCGCGCGGTCGTGGCGACGGGCCTCCTGCTGGTCGTCGGCGGGGCCTCCGCCCGCTGGGCCCGCCGCCGACTGGCCTACGAGACCTGGCACTTCGTCCATCTGTACGCCTACGTCGCCGTGGTGCTCGCCTTCACCCACCAGGTCGCCGCCGGCACCACCTTCACCGCGTCGTCCGCCGCGACGGCGTACTGGTACGGCGTGTGGGGCGTCGCCCTCGGCTCGGTGTTCGCTGGCCGGATCGTCCTGCCGCTGTGGCGCAACCGGCGTCACCGGCTGCGCGTCGAAGCGGTCGTCCCCGAGTCGGACGACGTCGTCTCCGTCTACATCACCGGACGTGACCTGGACCGGTTGCCGGCCCGCGCGGGGCAGTTCTTCCTGTGGCGGTTCCTCACCAAGGACCGCTGGTGGCAGGCCAACCCGTTCTCGCTGTCGGCGGCGCCCGACGGGCGCACCCTGCGCCTGACCGTCAAGGCCGCGGGCGACGGCTCCGCCGGGCTGCGTCACCTCGAGCCCGGTACCCGGGTCTTCGCCGAGGGCCCCTACGGCGCCTTCACCGCGATGCACCGCACCCGGCCGGAGTCCGTCCTCATCGCCGGCGGCGTCGGGGTCACGCCCATCCGGGCGCTGCTGGAGGAACTGCACGGCCACGCCGTCGTGATCTACCGCGTCGGCGCCGACCGGGACGCCGTCCTCCACGACGAGCTGCGCGACCTCGCCCGCGCCAAGGGCGCCGAGCTGCACCTCGTGACCGGCCCGCCCGTCCCCGACAAGCTGGCTCCCGGCGAGCTGATCCGGCTGGTGCCGGACATCGCCGAGCGGGACGTGTTCCTGTGCGGGCCGCCCCCGATGATGAACGCGGTGCTGGGCAGCCTGCGTGCGCTGGACGTGCCCCGGACGCAAGTCCACTTCGAGCGTTTCAGCTTGGCGGGATGAGAGGGAGATCGTGAAGCGAGCACTGCCTGTCCTGGTCCTCAGCATCGCCGGGCTCATCCCGGTGTGGCGTTACGAGCCGTCCACGGGGGCGTCGTCGTCCGGCGCGGTCGCGGCGCCGGCGCCGACGGCTTCGCCGGCCGGGTCTTCCGCCGGGTCCGCCTCCGGCCCGGCGTCCGGCTCGTCCATCGTCGTCAAGGGCACGGTCGTGGGCACCGACAAGGGGGACGTGCAGGTCGAGGTGACCTATCAGGGCGACCGGATCACGGCCGTCAGGATGCTGAAGCAGCCGGACCACCCGCAGACGACGGCGGCGGTGCCGAAGCTGATCGCGGGGACGCTGGAGGCGCAGAGCGCCGACATCGACACGGTGTCGGGGGCGACGGTGACGAGCGAGGGCTACAAGGAGTCCCTCCAGGCCGCCATCGACGCGAGGACCGCCTGACGGCCGCGGCCTCGCACCCTGCCGAAAAACGACAGCCCTTAGACTCTCTCCGCAACGGCCCGACCTCAAAAGGTCGAGAGCGGGCGGAGACTGTCAGACCCGAAGGGCATTCGGCGTTTTGATACGGATAGATTCAGTCACGAAGCGATACCCGGACGGCACCGTGGCGGTCGACCGGCTCTCCCTCGACATACCGGACCGCTCCATCACCGTCCTCGTCGGCCCCTCCGGATGCGGCAAGACGACGACCCTGCGCATGATCAACCGGATGGTCGAGCCCAGCGAGGGCGCCATCCTCCTCGACGGCGAGGACATCCAGCGGCAACCCGTCGACACCCTGCGCCGGTCCATGGGATACGTCATCCAGAACGCGGGTCTCTTCCAGCACCGCACGATCGTCGACAACATCGCCACCGTGCCCCGTCTCCTCGGCTGGAGCAAGGACAAGGCCCGCTCGCGGGCGAGGGAGTTGATGGAGCGGGTCGGTCTCGACGCCTCGCTCGCCAAGCGGTACCCCTACCAGCTCTCCGGCGGCCAGCAGCAACGCGTGGGCGTCGCACGGGCGCTCGCCGCCGATCCGCCGGTCCTGCTGATGGACGAGCCGTTCTCCGCCGTCGACCCCGTCGTCCGCAAAGGACTGCAGGACGAACTTCTGCGCTTGCAGGACGAGTTGGGGAAGACGATCGTCTTCGTCACGCACGACATCGACGAGGCGGTGAAGATCGGCACCATGGTGGCGGTGCTGCGCACCGGCGGCCGGCTCGCCCAGTTCGCGCCGCCGGCCGAGCTGTTGAGCCATCCGGCCGACGAGTTCGTCGAGGACTTCCTCGGCGCCGACCGCGGCGTGCGGCGCCTGTCCTTCTTCAGCTGTGCCGGACTCGACCTGCTCACCGCGCCGATCGTCGCCGTCGACGCGAGCGCCGAGAAGATCGCCGCCCGCGCCGGCGCCGGAACCCCCTACCTCCTCGTCACCGACGTCGCGGGCAAGCCGCTGGGCTGGGGAGCGCCGGAAGAGTTGACCGCCGGGCCCGTCGACCCCGCCCGACTGCTCTCCTGCGGCAGGCCGTTCACCGCGGGCACGGACTCGCTGCGGGCCGCCCTGGACTGCGCCGTGCTCTCGCCCACGGGCTGGGCCGTCGCCGTGGACGAGGAGGGCCGGGCGGCCGGCGTGGTCTCCCAGCAGAGCATCGGCGAGGCGATCCGAGGCGCCCACGCCGAAGGCCGCGGCGACGCGGCGGACACCGCGGTGAAGGCCGTCCGGTGAACCGGTTCTTCGACATCCCGAGCGATCTCCAGCACAGTTGGGCCGGTCTCATCGGGCTGCATCTGCGTGAGGCCCTGCTGCCGGTCCTGGCCGGTCTGCTGCTCGCTCTGCCGCTCGCCCAACTCTGCGTGCGGCTGCGTTGGTTGTACCCGCCGGTGCTGTGGGTGACGACCGTGCTGTACGCGATCCCCTCGCTGGCCTTCTTCGTCGTCCTCATCGACTACACCGGCCAGACCGAGCTGACCGTGATGATCCCGCTGACCGTCTACACGCTGGTCGTCCTCGTCCCCGCGATCGTCGACGGGGTGCGCTCGGTGCCGCGGGAGACGCTCGCCGCCGCCACCGCCATGGGCTTCGGGCCCGTACGCCGCTACCTCCAGGTGCAGTTGCCGATCGCCGTGCCCGCGATCATCGCCGGGCTGCGGGTGGCGACCGTGTCGAGCATCAGCCTCGTCAGCGTCGGCACCCTCATCGGCAACCAGGGCGCCCTCGGCAACCTGCTGCACGACGCCACCATCTACAACCGGCCGGAACTCGCCTGGAACGCCGTGCTCACCATGGCCGTCCTCGCCATCCTCGCCGACGGCCTGCTGGTGTTCCTGCGCGTCCTGCTCACGCCGTGGATGCCGAGCGGCGCCCGTACCTCCCGGAAGGCGGCCGCGGCCCGGTGAACGTCCTCGACTTCGTCCACGCCTTCTTCAGCGACGGCGCCCACTGGCAGGGCTACAACGGCATCCCCACCCGCCTGGGGGAGCACACCGGGTACACCCTCGAAGCGCTCGCCCTGGCCGCCGCCATCGGACTGCCGGTCGGTCTGCTCACCGGGCACTACGGCCGCGGCGGCAACGCGCTCTCCATGGTTGCCACCGCGGGGCGGGCGCTGCCCACCTTCGGCCTGCTGGTGCTGATGACCATGCTGCTCGGCTTCGGCATGCTGCCGGTCATGATCCCCCTGGTCGTCCTCGCCGTCCCGCCCATCCTGGTCACGACCTACGAGGCCGTGCGCTCCGTCGACCCCTCCCCGGTCGACGCCGCCCGGGGCATGGGCATGCGGGAGAGCGGAATCCTCTTCCGGGTGGAGCTGCCGGTCGCGCTCCCGCTGATCCTCGGCGGTCTGCGCTCCGCCGCCATCCAGATCGTCTCCACCGCCACGATCGCCGCCTACGTCAGCCTCGGCGGCCTCGGCCGCTACATCGTCGACGGCCTCTACCAGCGCGACTACGAGAAGGTCGTGGGCGGCGCCACCCTGACCGCCGTGATGGCCCTGGCGACCCTCGCGGTGTTCTGGGCGGTGGCCCGGGTGGCGGTGTCGCCGGGAGTGCGCCGCGCCGACCCGAAGGCCTGACGCCCCGCCGGAGAGCGCGCCACCGCTCCGCCCGCGGAGGCGCGCTCAGCCCTCCGTCCGCGCCAGCGCCTGTTCCAGCACCACCAGCAGCGCGTCGCGGACCGAGCCGCGCTCGCGGGCGTCGAAGACCAGCAGCGGCACGCCCTCGGAGACGTCGAGCGCCCAGCGGACCTCCTCCAGGGTGTGCGCCACCTGGCCGTCGAAGGCGTTCACGGCCACCGCGAACGGGATCCGCCGGTGCTCGAAGTAGTCGACGGCGGCGTAACAGTCGTCCAGCCGGCGTGTGTCGACGATGACGAGCCCGCCGACCGCGCCCTCCACGATGTCGTCCCACATGAACCCGAACCGCTCCTGCCCGGGCGTGCCGAACAGGTAGAGCTTCAGGGTGGGGTCGATGGTGATGCAGCCGAAGTCCATCGCGACGGTGGTCGTCGTCTTGCGCGGGGTGTGGCTGAGGTCGTCCACGCCCGCCGCGACCTCGGTGATGGCCGCCTCGGTGGTCAGCGGCTCGATCTCGGAGATCGCGCCGACGGCGGTGGTCTTGCCCACGCCGAAGCCGCCCGCGATCACCAGCTTCACCGGTAGCGGGGGCCGTACGGCGGCCTGGCCGGCGCCGTGCCGTACGAGCGGTTCAGTCGGAGTCACGGAGTACCCCCCGGGAGTCGGGGATGGCACGGAGGCCATCGATGAGCCTGCGCAGGACGGACGCGTCGTGGGCGACGCCGGCGTCCGGCACGTGCACCGACAGCTGCCCCGCCGCGCGCAGGTCCTCGGCGAGGACCCGCACCACGTTCAGGTGCAGCCGCAGACGGGCCGCGATCTCCGCGATCGACTGCGGCACCCGGCAGGCGGCGACGATGTCGTGCTGTTCGAAGGAGAGCCGGTCGAGGGCGCCGAGCCCGTCGGCGGTGGCCACCAACTGGGTCTCGACGGGCATCGTCCGCCCGGACGACGCCGCGCCCGCGCCCGCGACCCGCCCGGCGGTGACCAGGAAGGGCCGCACGGCGGACGCGGGACCGACCGGTGCGGCGCCGTCCTCGCCGGCGTCGCGCGCAGTGCGGCCGTCCCCCATCGCTGGTTCGCTCCCTCTCTGGACCGGCGGGCCGGGCGCCGACGGCCGGTCAGCGCGACCTGACGGCGCCGACGCTGTTCTTCAGCTCCAGGACGAGCTGCGGACTCAGCGCGGCGCCGGCGCGGTTGGCGAACACCGTCATCTCGTAGGCGATGTTGCCCAGCTTGGCCTCCTTGTCGGTGACCACGCCGAGGACGGCGCCGCTGCCGATCGCGGAGACCAGGACGTGGCCGCCTTCGAGGTCGATGATGACCTTGTTCAGGCCGCCCAGGCCGTAGTTGCCGGAGGCGCCCGCGGCCAGGCTGGTGATGCCCGAGACGATCGCGGCCAGCCGCTCGGAGTCGGCGTGCTCGCGCAGCTCCGACACGGTGATCAGCAGACCGTCGGAGGACACCGCGATGGCGTCCACCACCCCGGCGGTCTCGGTGGCGAAGCGGTTGAGCAGCCAGGTGAAGTCGGCTGCGGCGGCCCGCAGGTCGGTCGGCGTGGCGTCTCCCGAGGGAGTCTCACCTGTCGACGTGCTCACTGCTCGGCTCCTTCCGGAAGGTGGTTCTGGCGGTGCGCGGAGTTCCGGTGGTCGGTGTCTTCGGCGTCTACGGTGTCGGGGGAGTGGTGGCCGGCCCGGGGGGCCGCGGGGCGGGGGTGCTCGCCGGTGTCGCGGTGGGCGCGTTCCACGGCCGCCTCGAACTCCTCCAGCGCGCTGCGGACGGCGTCCGCGTCCGCGGGCCGTGCGGGCCCGCGCGCGGCCTGCTGGGCGGCGTCGGCGGTCGTGCGCAGCGTGGCGCCGCGGACCCGGCGCCGCAGTGGGCGGGGGCCGCCGGACGCGTCCACCGGGCGGTCCGCCGCGGTGGCACGGCCGCAGGTGCTGTCCTCGGTACGGGGGTGAGGGACCGGGGCGGCGTCGCGGGCCTGGGGCCGGGCGGCCTCGGTGCGGGGGCCCGGGGCGGCCTGGTGGGTCGCGGTTCCCGTGTGGGCGGGGGAGGGCGCGCCGTCGTGGGCCGAGGCGGGAGCCGGGGCCGGCTCGTCGCCGTGCGTTCCGGTGCCGCCGGGGAGATCCGTGTCGGCCGTTCTCGAGTGGGCCGGCGGCTGCTCCTCCTCCACGGCGGTGGGGTCCGGGGCCGCGGGCCGCGTCTCGTCGGCCGACGCGGTGTCGCGCCGGGGGACGCGGCGCGGGAGCGGGGCGGGCTCACCGTCGTCGCCGACGGCCCAGGCGGGGACGGAGAGGGCGCGGGAGGGGCCGGACGCGGGCGCCGAGGGGGCGGGCGGCGAACCGGGCGGCTCCGTGTCCGAGTCCGGCCCTGCGTCCGAGTGCGCCCTCGTGAGCGATCGCGAGGTCCTGGCGTCGCTCGCACGCGGTTCCGGCGTCCCCGTGCCGCTCGGTTCCAGCAGCAGGGAGGACGGGATCACCGCTTCCGCCGTCACACCCCCGCCGGGCGTTCGGGAGAGGGTGACGGTGATGTCCCAGCGGCGCGCCAGCGCGCCCACCACGAACAGGCCGAGCACCTTCGTCGGCACCACGTCGAGGCGCTCGCGGCGCACCAGACGGGCGTTCTCCTCGGTGAGGCGTTCCGTGCTCATGCCCAGACCGTGGTCGGCGACGGTGATCGTCGCACCGCCGTCGACGGAGTCGACGGCCACCTCGACGGGACTTCCCTCCGGCGAGAACGACACGGCGTTCTCCAGGAGTTCGGCGACCATCAGCGTCAGGTCGCCGATGATGTCGGGCTCCACCATGACCTCGGTCCCGGCGTGCAGCCGTACCCGCTGGAAGCCCTCGATCTGGCCGAGCGCCGCACGCACCACGTTCGTCAGCGCGCTGGGGCCGGAGTCCAGGACGGTCTCACGGATGCCGGCCAGCAGCATCAGGCTGTCGGCGTTGCGGCGCAACCGGACCGCGATGTGGTCGATGGAGTAGAGCCGTTCGAGCAGCGCGGGGTCCGTCTCGCCCCGCTCCACCGCGTCGATCAGCGCGAGTTGACGAGTGGTCAGGTTGCTGACGCGGCGGCCCACGTTGCCGAACATCTCGGCGACGTTGCGCCGGCTGAGCACCTGGCGCTCCAGCAGCGCGGCCGCGGTGGTCTGAACGGCGTTGAAGGCCTCGGCGAGTTCGCCGATCTCGTCGTCCGCGGTGACCGGCAGCTCGCGCAGCCTGGGCGGCCCGCTCTCCTCGGCGTCGTCGTCCGCCACCCGCGCGAGTTCGCGCCCGGCGACGTCGGCGACCTCCTGCGCCGCCCCCGTCAGGGCCAGCACCGGACGGATCACGGAACGGCGCACCAGGACCGCGAGGGCGAGCCACAGGGCGAAGCCGAGCAGCGCCAGGCTGAGCAGCAGACCGGCGCGCCACTGGGCGTTGACCGAGGCGTCCTCGGCCCGGTCGGCGATCTGGCCGATGAGCGAGCCGGTGATCTCGATCCGTGTAGAGGCCTGCTGGTTGTAGAGGTGGTAGGAGTCGAGCGCCTGCCGGAACGCCGTGCGCAGCTCGTCCTTGGAGCCGGCCTGCAACACGCTGGGGTCGACGGCCAGTTCGGCGTAGTGCCGGCCGATCTCGGCCATCGAGGAGTTGTGCTCGATGCCGCCGAGCTCGTCGGTCTGCGCCTCGGTGGCGAACCGGGCGAACCGCTCGGACTGGTAGGCGTACGACTCGGCGGAGCCGACCGCGCTCATGAACTCGATGAGGGCGTTGCTGTCGCCGGTGCGGGCGGAGAAGACGCCGGTCTCGAAAGCGCCGTGCGCGGCGTCGGCGCGCAGCAGCGAGTCGAGCAGGTTGCCGGTGAAGGTCGTCGCGAGGTCGGAGCTGCGGTCCAGGCCGAGTCCGTCGATGAGGCCTTCGGCGGCGCCCGTGTACGCGGGGTCGATGTTGTCGGCGGGGAGGTAGCCCTGCTCGATGGTGGCGCGCAGGCCGGCCAGCCCCTCGATCTCCTTGAGGGCCTGCGCCTCGCCGGCCGGCAGCCGGCCGCCGAACGCGTCGCGCACCTTCTGCACCTGGGAGTCCACGGCGAGTTGGGCGATCCGGTAGGCGCTGGTGGAGGGGGTGCCACCGTCGAAGGCCGCCTCGTGCCGCACCGAGAGCAGGATGGCCTGCTGATGCTCCGCCTGTACGGCGGTGACGAGTTGGGCGACCTCGGCGCTGTCGCGGACCAGCCGGGCCGCCGACTCGGCGCGGTCGGACTCCTCGACCAGGTTGACGATGAGGTACGTCAGCAGCAGCGCGATCACCGTCATCGGTACGCCGACGAGGACGGTGAGCTTGCGCTGGAAAGGCCACCTGTCGGCGAAGCCCCGCCGCCCCCGGCGGACCGGTGAGACGGCCCCGGATGGCCGGGCAGGCGCGTCCACCGGTTTCGTGGACACCAGGCCTCCTCCAAGGACTCGCAGGCGCACGCCGTTGTGACCGACGTCGACCTCCGTGACACTATCGCGCCTTTGTGCGGTCGAGTGTGTCGCCCTACGTCAAGAATCCATTACGAAGCGCCCCCTTCCGCGGACACGATCGGTCACGAATCGAAGCCGATCGGTGACCCGGGGGCACTTGACTGATGGAGAAGCGGATGGATTGGATCAGTTGCAGCGTGCTTCAGTTCCATCTCACCGAACCCCCGAGCCCGGAACGGCAACCGTGACTTCCAACGCCCACAGCAGCAGGTCCCTCCGGCACCATCCCGGCGCGGCAGCCGTCGCCCTCGTCGCGACGACGGCCCTGCTGGCGGGATGTTCCTCCTCCGACGACCCCTCCGACCCGCTCGCCGAGGGGAAGGCGGACGGCAACACCGTCGTCGTCGGCTCCAACAACTTCGCCGAGAGCATCCTGCTCGCGGACATCTACGGCGAGGCCCTCAAGGCCAAGGGCATCAAGGTGTCCTACAAGCCCAACATCGGCAGCCGCGAGACCACGTACGGCCTGCTCAAGAACGGTTCCATCACCGTTCTGCCGGAGTACAACGGCTCCCTGCTCGCCTACTTCGACCCCAAGGCCGGGCAGAAGTCGCCGGAGACGGTCAACGCCGCCGTGAAGGGCAAGCTCGACCCCAAGCTGACGCTGCTGGAGTCCTCCTCGGCCGAGAACAAGGACTCCGTCGCGCTCAACCAGGAGACCGCGAAGAAGCACAACCTCACCGCGCAGTCCACCCTCGACGACATCAAGGACATCGCCCCGCAGCTGGTCCTCGGCGGCTCGCCCGAGTTCCAGACCCGGCAGCAGGGCATGGTCGGCCTCGAAGCGGTGTACGGCCTGAAGTTCAAGTCCTTCAAGGCGCTCGACGCCGGCGGCCCGCTGACCCAGGCCGCACTGAAGAAGGACACCGTGCAGGCGGCGGACATCTTCACCACCGACCCGACCATCACCAAGGAGAAGTTCGTCCTCCTCAAGGACCCGAAGAACCTCTTCGGCTTCGCCAACGTGACCCCGCTGGTCTACAAGAGCGGGCTCTCGAAGGAGGGTGTCGACGCGCTCAACGCGGTCTCGGCCAAGCTCGACACCAAGACGCTGCTCGACCTGGACTATCAGGTGCAGCTCCAGAGCAAGGACCCGCTGGACGTCGCCAAGGCGTGGCTGAAGTCGGCCGGCCTGTCCTGAGGTCCATGGCGTCCGGGCCGCAAGCGGCGACGACCTGACCGGCCTCGGACTCGACCGCCCCCGGACCCACCGGAACCGGGCCAAGTCCGCCCCGGCGGTCGCCCTGGGCGCCCTGACCAGCCGAGTTGATGGCGCTGGCCGACGGTGTGGCGGTGCCGGGACGACCGTCCGGCCGCGGAGGACGTGCGGCCGGCGGCCGAACTATGCGCAGGGACAGCTGAGTTGATGACGCTGGCCGAGGTGTGGCGGTTGCGGGACGACCGCCCGCCCCCGGAGGACGTGTGGTCGGCGGCCGAACTGCTGCCAGTGTCGGCCGAGTTGATGGCGCTCACCGACGGTGTGGCGGTACCCGGACGACCGCCCGCCCGCGAGGACGTGCGGCCGGCAGCCGAACTGTTCGCAGGGCCAGCTGAGTTGATGGCGCTGGCCGAGGGGTGGCGGTGCCGGGACGGCCGTCCGGGGAGGACGTGTGGTCGGCGGCCGAACTGCTGCCAGTGTCGGCCGAGTTGATGGCGCTCGCCGACGGTGTGGCGGTACCCGGACGACCGCCCGCCCACCGAGGGCCTGCGGTCGGCGGTTCGAACTGCTGCCAGGGCCAGCCGAGTTGTGACCTGCTGCCGGGCCGTCGGAAAACCGGAGGCGGCCGCACGCGGCCCCCGCTATCCTCGGAGGCCGTGAACAGAAGACGGCAGAAGAAGCTGACGGCCCGCCTGGTGAGGGCGGCCGGGTCCGGCGACCGTCAGGGCGTGGCCGCGCTGTTGCGCGCAGGCGCCGATCCGGCCGAGGCCGACACCGACGGCCGCACGCCCCTCTACGCGGCCTCCGTGCACGGAGCGGCGGAGACCGCCCGGCTCCTTCTGGCCGCCGGAGCCCCGCCCGACGCGGAGAGCGGCGGCCTCGGCTCCGAGGGAACGCCCCTGTGCGCGGCCGCCTGTTGGGGACACACCGACACCGTCCGCGTCATCCTGGCCCACGGCGCCGACCCCGCCCGCCGCGAGGACCACGGCACCGGCCACACCCCGCTGGAATGGGCGACGACAGGGCCGTACCCGGAGACGATCGCCGTACTGCGCGCGGCAGGAGCAACCGCCTGACGGGACGTCAATGCCGGGTCGTCCGATCCGCGTCGGCGATCAGCAGATCGAGCAGCGCGATCAGCACGTCCCGGCACGACTCCCGCTCGCGGGCGTCGCACAGCAGCACCGGAACGCCCGCCGGCAGCGCCAGCGCCTCCCGGATCTCGTCCGGCGGATAGGGGTGCAGCCCGTGGAAGCCGTTGACCCCGACGACGAACGGGATCTTTCGCCGCTCGAAGAAGTCGATCGCCGCGAAACTGGTGTCCGGCCGGCGCACGTCGATCAGCACCACCGCCCCCAGCGCGCCGACGGCCAGGTCGTTCCACATGAACCAGAACCGCTGCTGTCCCGGTGTGCCGAACAGATACAGCACCAGGTCGTCGCCGATGGTGATCCGCCCGAAGTCGAGGGCCACGGTGGTGGACCGCTTCTCCTCGATGCCCTTCAGGTCGTCGACGTCCAGCCCCACGACGGTCAGCGGCTCCTCGGTGCGCAGGGGCGCGATCTCGCTGACCGAGCCGACCATCGTGGTCTTGCCGACGCCGAAGCCGCCGGCGACGAGGATCTTCACCGCGTCGGGCGCTGTGGGGGCCCCGGCGGCGGTGGGGTCAGATGCGGTCAAGGCCGTCCCTCACTTTCTGCAGCAGCTCCAGGTCCCGGCCGTCGTCACCGGTCACGGGACGGGGCGGCCGGGCCGTGATCAGCCCCGCCTCCAGCAGATCGCAGAGCATGATGACGACCACGCTCACCGGCAGGTCCAGCAGCGCCGCGAGCTCCGCCACGGCGACCGGCCGGGCGCACATCCGCACGATCCGCGCATGCTCGGGCTGGGGCCGGGCCGCCCGCTCCGGCGGTGGGTCCACCGCGGTCACCGTCGTGATGAGCGTGAAGTCGGCGCGGCTGGGCCGGGTCCGCCCGCCGGTGAGGGCGAACGGCCGTACCAGCCGGCCCGCTTCGTCGCCTCCGCTCACCTCACCCGCCGAGGGGGCGCGAGGCGGGACCGACACCGGTCCGCGGCGCCGCGCTGAGGTGCTCGCCGATCTTCTTCACCAGCATGTTCATCTGGTACGCCACCACGCCGACGTCCGCGTGCGAGCCGGCCAGCACGACCAGGTGGGTCCCCGGGCCGGCCGAGGTGAGGATCAGATAGCTGTTCGCCATCTCTATGAGCGCCTGGCGCACCGGGCCGCCGCGGAAGTCCATGCTGACGCCCTTGCTGAGGCTCATCAGACCCGACGCGGTGGCCGCCAGCCGCTCGGCGTCCTCGCGCATGAAGCCGAGGGACTTGCTGACCACCAGTCCGTCCTCGGAGAGCACGACGGCCTGGTTCACATCGGCGACCTTCTCCACCAGTCCGGTGAGCAACTGGTCGAGCTTGGTGTCGGTGGCGGGAGCGGAGTATGTCATCGCGGTGTCCTTCATGAGCGGTCGGCGGGGGGTGTCGGGGTCGGGGCGGCGCCCGCGGCGGCGGCCGGCGGGCCGGAGAACGGCGCGGCGGCCGTCTCCTCGGGTCCGGAGGGCGGCGCGTCGGCGTCGTCGCGTGCGCGCAGGGTGCCGCGCTGGAAACCGGCGAGGGAGGAGGCGGCGCGCTCCGCGGTGAACTCCTCGAACGCGTCGCCGTCGGCGGTGGGACCGCCTTCCCCGCCGCGTGCCGGCTCCTCGCGCAACTCGGCGACGAGGCTGGTCTGCGGGACCCGGCGGGGCAGCGGCGAGGCCCCGGGCGAGCGGCCGGAGCCCGCCGCACCGTGCGCGCGCGGGCTCGTGGCCGTCGCCGTCTCCTTGCGCGTCCGCACCCCCGCGGCGCCGGGCGTCCTGACGGGCAGGCCGGTGGAGGGAGCCGGCGCGGAGGCAGCAGGACCGTCCGGGGCGTCCGGCGCGCTCGGCGCTCGCGCCTCGTCCGGCGGGTGCGACGCGTGCGCCTCGTCGCGGGCCGGGGAGTCGGCGTCCCTCGCGGTTGCGGCGGGCGGCGGTGCGGTGAGCGCCTCGCGCACCGCTTCCAGCACGCCCGGCGCGGGCGAGGGGCGGGCGGAGGTCGGGGTGTCCGGCGCGACGGTCGCCCCGGTCGCTCCGGACCCCTCGGACCCCTCGGACTCGGACCCCTCGGACCTCTCGGCCTCGGACCCCTCGGACCTCTCGGCCTCGGACCCCTCGGACCTCTCGGCCTCGGACCCCTCGGACCTCTCGGCCTCGGACTCCTCGGACCCCTCGGACCCCTCGGGCTCAGGGCGCTCGCCGTCCGCCCTCTCCCGCACCACGATGTCCTTCGGCAGCAGCACGATCGCCGTGGTGCCGCCGTACGGCGAGGGGCGCAGGGTGACGGCGATGCCGTGCCGGGTGGCCAGCCGGGCGATCACGAACATGCCCAGCCGCAGGTCGTCGGCGAGCGCCACCACGTCGAACTGCGGCTCCACCGCCAACTGCGCGTTGAACGACGCGTAGTCCTCCTCGGACAGCCCCAGACCGCGGTCCTCCACCTCGATCGCCAGGCCCTTGGCCACCGTCGTCGCCCGCACCGCGACCGGGCTCGGCGCCGGGGAGTAGGACGTCGCGTTGTCGATGAGCTCGGCCAGCAGATGGATCACGTCCGCCACGGCCGGAGGGGCGACGCACGCCTCCTCCTCCGTGTGCACCTCCACCCGCGCGTACTCGGCGACCTCGCCGACGGCGCTGCGCAGGATGTCGACCAACGCGACCGGCTCCGACCAGCTGCGCCCGGGCCGGCCGCCGCTGATGATGACGAGGTTCTCCTCGTAGCGGCGCAACTGGCTCGCTGTGGAGTCCAGTTCGTACAGACCCTTGAGGACGTCCGGGTCCTGGTGGGCGCGTTCCAGCGCGTCCAGCTTGCTCAGCTGGAGGTTGACGAGGTTCTGACTCTGGCGTGCGATGCCCAGGATGACCTTCTGGAACCCGCGCCGTGTGTCGGCGAGTTCGACGGCGGTGTGCACGGCCGTGCGCTGCGCGGTGTTGAACGCCTCGGCCACCTGGCCGAGTTCGTCGCCGCCGTAGTCCAGGGGCGGGGCCGCCGAGTCCACGTCGACAGTCTCTCCCCGGTCGAGCCGGGCCACCACGTCGGGGAGCCTCACCCGCGCCAGACTCAGCGTGGCCATCCGCAGCCCGCGCAGCCGCCGGAACAGCGAACGGGTGATCCGCCAGGACATCCCGACGCACAGCAGCAGCGCCACGAGCCCGGCGGTGCTCAGCGCGGCGGCCTTGACCAGCAGGTCGCGCGCCTCCACCGCGCTGTTCTCGAGCAGCGCCTCGGTCCGCTCCCGGATCAGCGCCGAATACTGGCCGGAGACGTCGATGAGAGCGGCCCGCCACTGCCGGCGCACGTCGGGCAGGGGGACGTCGCCGTTCTCGCGTTGGTCGGACCGGGCGGCGAGCACCCTGTCCTCGACGGACTCCAGGGTGCGCCACTGCGGGCTGCGCAGGATCTTCTCGGCCTGCGTCTTCGTCGAGCCGGTGAGGGAGGGCACGATCTGGTCCTGGACCAGCCAGCGGCGCGCGTTCACCGTCTGCGCGAACGCGGCCCACTCCTTCTCGGCCATGCGCCCCTTCGGACCGGCGAGCGTGAGGTACAGGTCCTCCTCGGAGACCAGCTCGGCGGCGTGCTCCAGGGCGACGAGCGGGCCGGCCTGCGAGGTGAGGTCGCCGTCGTCGACCTGGGACAGCTCCTGGAAGGCGTGGACCTGGTCGTCGATGATCGACGTGTACTGGTCCAGCGCCTGCGCGGCGGTGATGTCGGTGGGGTCGTCCACCTGGCCCCGGTAGTACTCCAGGCTGCTGACGGAGGCGATCACCGAGAACATCCGCTCGCGGACGCGGTCGGGCGCCCGCTGGATGTCGTTCGCGCGGGCGACCAGCTTCGCGACCACCGCGTCCGTCTGCGCGCGCTGCGCCTCCAGCGCCGCGCGGGAGCCGTGGGGCGCGGCCAGCCACACGGCCGACAGGCTGCGTTCCTGTTGCAGCGCGAGCGTGGCCTCGGTGCCCATGGCGCCGGTGGAGCGGCTCAGTTCGGTCTGCGCGCGCAGCCGCATGCCCTCGGAGAACATCTGGATCGTCGTCACGCTCCACATGGCGGCGAGGGTGACGCCGGGCACCAGCGCCAGGAGGATCAGGGAGAGACGTATGGAGCCGAGACGGCGGCGCCGGGCACCTGTCCGTGGTGACATGGTCGTCCTTGGGCGAGCGGCGGGGGAGTGGGGGAGCGGGGCGGGGTGTGCGGACCGGTCGGGGGCCGGTCAGCGGTCGGTCAGCGGGTTCCGGCGGCGGCGAGCCGGGCCGCGTCGGCGACGTCGGCCTTCGTGACGAAGGCCGGGCCGGTCAGGACCGGGGCCGTGCCGCCGCCGCTGACGCCTCCGTTCGTCTCGTGGAGCCAGAGCGCGTCCACGGCGAGGTAGCCCTGGAGCCACGGCTGCTGGTCCACGGCGAACCGGACCCTGCCGTCGCGGACGGCGGCGACCAGGTCCTTGTCCAGGTCGAAGGTGGCGACCTCGGCGTCGCTGCCGGCGTCCTTCGCCGCCTTCACCGAGGCGAGCGCGAACTGCGCTCCGTTGGCGATGACTTGGTCGACGGCGGGCTCCTGCCCGAGGCGGGCCGCCACCGCGGCGGTCATGGCGTCCAGGTCCGTGCCGTCGACGTAGAGCATCTCGGTCTCACCGGCGAACGACTTCTTCACCCCGGCGCAGCGGGCCTCCAGGGCGACGTTGCCCCGCTCGTGGATGACGCACAGCGCGTGCTTCCTGCCGAGGCCGTCGAGCCGGTCGCCGACGGCACGGCCGGCGACGCTCTCGTCCTGGCCGAAGTACGCCAGCAGCCCGGCGGAACGCCAGGCGTCGATCCCGGAGTTGAGGCCGACCACGGCAATGCCCGCCGCCCTGGCCTCCGACACCGGGCGTTTCATCGCCCGGGGCTTGGCCAGGGTCACCGCGATGCCGTCGACCCTGTCGCGGACCGCGTCCCGCACCAGCGCGGCCTGTCCGGCGGCGTCGGCGTCGCTCGCGTAGGTCAGCTCGACGCCGTCCTTGGCGGCGGCCGTCTCCGCGCCCCTGCGCACCGACTCCCAGAAGGCGTCGCCCGGTGCGCCGTGGGTGACCAGGGCGACCCTGATCCGGTCGCCGGGGCGTCCGGCCGGGTCCGGGCCGGAGGCCGTCGCGCCGGAACAGCCGGCGACGAGGAGGAGACAGACGGCGGCGGAGGCGGTCGCCCGCGCGGCTCCGGGGGAAGCGGAGGGTGGGTGAGCGGGGAGGGGAGTGTTCATGGGGGGCTGTACCTCGCTGTGCGGCAGAGCAGGAGGACGTGCGAGCGCTGCCGGAACGACGGGGCACGTACCGGCGAAAGGTTTCGCTGGCTCGGAGCCAACCGCGTGTGACCGCCGGTAGTCAAGTGAACAACCACTCGGGGTGAGGTGCTGCTGCCGCATCGTGATGTGGAACGGACCCATGGGCCCGCACGCAGACTTCACGGCAGGCGAATCGACCGACTGTCAATCAGAAGGGGAGGGCGGGCGGCGCATGCCTGTGCCGGCGCCGTCGCCGACGCCGGCACAGGGGACGACAACGGTGGCCGTGCCGTACGGGGTCAGGCCGGTTCCCCGTGGTGGGGGAAGGCCATGGCCTTGTCCGCCAGGGCGTCCTTGCGCCGCTGGCGGCGGCTGCGCCGGGGTTCCTGGTCGGGCAGCCACCCGAAGGCCAGGCAGCTTCCCGTGACGCCGAGGAGCAGGCCGATGACGAAGCCCCCGATGTTCGAGGTGACCCACGAGCCCAGCGAGCACAGAACGCCGATGATCGAATAGAAGAGGCGCTGCGAGGGGTTGAAAAGGATCAGCAGCCCGCACAGCAGCATCACGGACGGCAGGAGATAGCCCGCCAGTCCCTGCATGCCGATGCGCAGGAGGACCGGCAGCGGAGCCTTCATGGTCAGCAGGATCTCCGCGCCGCCCAGGACGAGCATCACTCCGCCGGCGAAGGGCCGGTGCCTCTTCCAGTCCTGGAAGCGGTTCACTGCGGGCAGCCCTTGCCCCCGAACCTCATGTGGAGGTCGGGAAGCTTGAACACGGCCGCGGTGGCGGCGTAGTTGTGCTGGTAGAGGTCGGTGATGACGACCTTGTCGGCCTGCTGGCCGTAGACGCCGGCCGGGCCCTGCTTGCCGACCTTGTCGAAGGTGCTGGAGTCACGCCCGATCTCGATGTTGTTGAACGCGGCGTCACCGGTGATGTCATCGGAGTCGATGGCCAGGTTCTCCACGTCGACCTTGGTGCCCTTGTCGCCCGCGGTGAGGACGAGCTGGATGCCGCCGAGGTCGACGCTCTGACACAGGTTGGTCAGCTTGCCCTTCTTCACGACCGAGGTGACGACCAGCACCTGGCCGCCGGTGTCGCCTTCGTTGGGGCTGTTCTCGATCATGTGGTCCAGCGCGCCGAACTGGGCGAAGCCGTCGCCCTCGAGCTTGTCGGCGGTGACCACGAACGGCATACCGGAAATAGCGAACTGCACACCCAGCGCTCCCTGGGCGGTCAGGACCGCGAGGCCGGCCGCGACGAAGGTCGCGGGCACCGCCATCACGGCGGCCCGGCGCAGCCGGACCCGGCCGCGTCTTACGGCCGAACCGCTCTCGGGGTTCTCGGGGGTGTTGTCGGCGGACGACGTGACGTCCGGGGACGAGGCCATGTCTGCTCCCATGGGCATAGTCATGCGGGTTGGGCTTCAGTGGCGTCGTTGTCCTGGCGCGGACAGCGGACTGTCGCGCACCGCTCCTCACAACTCCCGGATGTTGTTGCAAGGGCTTACTCGTTACGCGTCAGTAGCCTCCTCGGAAGTTACCGATGGTTACACCGAGGGGTCAAGGGAGATGTGGAAAAACGGTGTCCATTGTGTATCGGCTGTGATCCACACTGTCACCCAGGTGCGCGTTTATGTCGAATGGATCATCAACTTGGCTTCAAATGCTTGACGTTGACTGACCCTCAGGTCTACAACTCTCGTGGCTCAGCCTGGATCCGTGGCGCCGGATCCGCAGCGCGGCGACTTCGGCCGCGCTCCCGGACACGGGTCCGGCCGCCGTCAGCCGGCGGCCGGACCTCCTGTCAGTACCGGTATCTCCGCCCGGGCATCCAGCACGGGCTTTCTGCGCCCCGAGTCCGATTCGTTCACCGGCGCCGCCCACGGCCACCACCCCCCTGTCCGTGGGGTCCGACGCCTCTCACCGCTGCCGGTCCGTCACGTACGGAGAAGGCGTGACGGGCCGGTTCCGGCCGACGCGGACTCGCGTCCCCTCTGTTCCCACGACCAGCGTGTTCGCCCAACCCCCCACCCCATTCCCCTCGTTCGGCCGACTCCCCCGAACGACCCCCCACTTCAGAAATGAGGCACCCGCATGCGCGTCCGTACCCTCCTCGCCGCCGTCGGTTCCGTCGCCGCCCTCTCGCTGACGGCTGTCAGCCCCGCCTCGGCGGCCGGCCCCGCGGTCCTTTCCACCGCGGGCGGCGACATCGCCGTCGGTGAGGTCGTCACCGCGTCCCTGGCCGCCGGCACCAACGCCACGTTCTACTCCAACGCCACCGGCACCAGCGGCATCTCCTGCACGACGTCCAGCTTCTCCGCCACCGTCACCGACAACCCGGCCGCCCCCGGCACCGCCTCCGAGTCGCTCACGCAGCAGACCTTCACCGGCTGCACCTCGAACGTCCTGGGCGTGCTCGGCGTCAACAGCATCACCGTCAACAACCTCCCGTACACCGCGGCGGTCACCTCAGGCGGCGGCGTCAACGTCACCGCGGCGCCCGGCGCCCACATCCGCACGACCGTCAGCCTGCGCACCCTGCTGGGCAGCGTCAGCTGCGTCTACGAGGGCGCCAGCCTGGTCGGCACGGCGGACAACGCCGACAGCAGCATCGGATTCGTCAACCAGCCGTTCGCCAAGGTGTCCGGCTCGTCGCTGTGTTTCGCCAACGCCTTCTTCAGCGCCAAGTACGCCCCGGTGAGCGCCGCCGGCGGCCCGGTCATCGTCAACTAGTAGGCGAGAAAAGCAAGTTCACAGAGCCTGTCCACGTCAGCGCCGCCGTAGCCGCAGTACCAGGGCGACGCCGCCGGTGAGCAGCAGTGCCGCCGCGGCGCCGCCCGCGACGAGCGGCGTGGACGGTCCCGAACCGGCCCCGGTGGCATCCGCCACCGGGGTGCTCGCCGTGTCCGCGGCCCGGGCCGCGGGGTTCCCCGCGCCGACGCCCCCGCGTGCCGGCGCGGCCGCCGTCGAGGGGACGCCGCTCGCCGAGGGGCTCGCCGAGGGCCGTCCGGAGGCCCGGCCCGCCGCTGGGGCCGACGCGGTCGGCGTGGGCGCGGCCGACGAAGCGGCGGACGTGGGCGCGGCCGGCGAGGAGGCCCCGGCCCCCGGGAACACCACGTCCGAGCACGAGTAGTACGTGTCCGGCGTGCTGCTGTTCTGCCAGACCGTGTACAGCACCTGACGCCCCGTCCGGTCGGCGGGCAGCTTCGCCGAGAAGCGGTAGGCGCCGCCGGTCAGCGCCGGGTCCTTGACCTCGGCGAACGGGCGCTGCGGGAGATCTGCCCAGGTCAGAGGCTTGGCGGGATCGTAGCCCGGCTTCGTCAGATACAGCTTGAACGTGCCCTTGTGCGGGATCGTCGAGACGTACGTCATCCGCAGCGTCCCGCCCGGTGCGACCCGCGTCGACGGCCAGTCGGCGCGCGCGAGGTCCAGCCCCTTGTAGGCGGACAGACCCCCGCTGCACAGCTCGCCGTCGGGGATCGTCTGCCGGTCACGGCCGTTCACGTTCGCGACCCGCAGGTTGTCCCAGGCGCCCAGCTGCCCGCCGCTCGCCCGCGCGGCGGCCCGGCACGCGGCCGAGCGCGACGCCGTGCCGCCGTCGGGAGAGCAGGCGTACACCCGGCTCGCCGGGTCCGTGGGTGCTCCGTGCGCCTGTGCGGGAGCCGAGGCCCACAGGCCGAGCGTGAGCGGGCCGAGGGCGGTGACGGCCAGGGCGGCGGTGCGGTGTGCGGTCGTGCGGGGCATCGGGGACGTCTCCTCGGCCGGCGCGGATACGGTTCTGCCGTGCAGTACGGGAAACCGGTGCGACGCGTTCACTACGCCCACGCACCGGGTGTCACCTGAGCAAACCGGCTCATTCGCAAGCCTGTTGAGAGCGTCAAGGGTGTGTTTCCGGCCCGATCGAGGGTTTCCCCGCTATCCGGCCGCCGATCCCTTTGCCTATCGTTCACGCACAACCGACCCACAGGTAACCCCTACAGGGAGCGGTTTCCCCGCCTGGCCGGCCAATGCGTCGCTCCTCGATTGACCCCCGCCGCTTCGATGACGAAGCGAATCGACTGCCGCTCCGTCCTGTCCGGAGCAGGCCACGAAAGGCACGCCGTTGCGCACCTCCCCCGCTTTGAGACGGAAGCTGATATCCGTCGCCGCGGTCTCCGCGGCCCTCCTCACCGCCGCCTCCACCGCGTCGGTCTCCGCCGCCCCGGAAGGCGACCCGCAGGCCGCCGCCGTCCCCGCCGCCCAGACCGAGGCCGCGCCCGGCGCCCCCGCCGAGCGCCTCATCGTCGGCTACAAGTCGGACGCCGCCGAGGCGAAGTCGAACCCGGCCGCCGAGGCCGACGCCGCGGCCAAGGGCAAGGAGACCGGCGAGGACGTCGACTTCCAGCGCCGCCTTGGCACCGGCGCCGCCCTGGTCGACCTGGGCGAGAACCTCAGCAGCGCCGACGTCGCCGACGTCGTCGCCGAGTACCGGGCCGACCCGCAGGTCGCCTACGTCGTCCCGGACCGCCTGAACACCCCGAAGGCCGACCCGAACGACACCGAGTACGCCAAGCAGTGGGACCTGTTCGAGCCCACCGCCGGCATGAACGTCCCGGCCGCCTGGAACACCGCCACCGGCGCCGGCGTCACGGTCGCCGTCATCGACACCGGTTACGTCGCGCACTCCGACCTCGCCGCGAACATCGTCGGCGGCTACGACTTCATCTCCGACACCGCCGTCTCGGTGGACGGCGACGGCCGCGACAGCAACCCGGCCGACCCGGGCGACTGGTACAACGCGAACGACTGCGGCGCCGGCATCCCCGCTTCCACCTCCTCCTGGCACGGCACCCACGTAGCCGGCACCATCGCCGCCGTCACCAACAACGGCAAGGGCATCGCGGGCATCGCCCACGGCGCGAAGATCTCCCCGCTCCGGGTGCTCGGCAAGTGCGGCGGCTACGACTCCGACATCATCGACGCCATCACCTGGGCGTCCGGCGGCGCCGTCTCCGGCGTGCCCGCCAACTCCAACGTCGCCAAGGTCATCAACATGAGCCTCGGCGGCGACGGCGCCTGCACCTCGGCGACCCAGACCGCGATCAACAACGCCGTGAACCGGGGCACCACCGTCGTCGTGGCCGCGGGCAACGAGAACGACAACGTCGCGAACCACTCGCCGGGCAACTGCAACAACGTCATCTCGGTCGCCGCGACCAGCCGCACCGGCGCCAGGGCGTCCTACTCCAACTTCGGCTCCCTGGTGGACATCTCCGCGCCCGGCGGCCAGACCAGCACCGGCACCGCCAACGGCATCCTGTCCACGCTGAACTCCGGCACCAAGACGCCGTCGGGCGAGAACTACGCCTACTACCAGGGCACCAGCATGGCCACCCCGCACATCGCGGGCCTCGCCGCGCTGGTGAAGTCGGCGAAGTCCTCGCTGACCCCGGCCCAGATCGAGTCGGCCATCAAGGCCAACGCCCGTCCTCTGCCGGGTGCCTGCTCGGGCGGCTGCGGCGCGGGTCTCGCGGACGCGGCCAAGACGGTGGCGGCCGTGACCGGCACCAGTGGCGGCTCCACCACGGGCGCCACCTTCTCCAACACCACCGCCGTCGCCGTCCCGGACAACGGCGCGGCGATCGAGTCCGCCATCGCGGTCACCGGCCGCACCGGGAACGCGCCCGCCAGCCTCCAGGTCGGCGTGAACATCACCCACACCTACCGCGGCGACCTGGTCATCGACCTCATCGCCCCGGACGGCACGGCGTACCGCCTGAAGTCGTCCGGCTCCGACTCGGCGGACGACGTCGTCACCACCTACTCGGTGAACGCCTCCAGCGAGGTCGCCAACGGCACCTGGAAGCTGCGCGTCCAGGACGTGGCGGCGCAGGACACGGGCCGGCTGAACAGCTGGCAGCTGACCTTCTGAGCAGCCTCGACAGCGTGAGCTGTCGGTGAACGGGCGGGGCGGGCCGGGGGGGTGGGCCCCCGCCCGCCCCCCCCCCCGCCCCCCCCCCCCCCCCCCCCCCCCCCCCCCCCCCCCCCCCCCACCACCGCAAA
>NZ_JBIWPF010000005.1:0-428778 GCF_044768125.1 Streptomyces sp. NPDC101166 | reverse complement strand
ACGGCTATCACTGCCGCAGACGGGGTATCAACATATCTGGCGTTGATTTTTGGCACGCTGTTGAGTTCTCAAGGAACGGACGCTTCCTTTGTACTCACCCGAGAGACTCTCTCAGGCTTTCCTCCGGGCGCTTCCCTTCGGTCTTGCGTTTCCGACTCTATCAGGGTTTTTCCGGCCCCCTGACCACTCTCCCGCAGGCATGCAGAAGATGATCCGAAGTAAGGATCCACTGACAAGTTGGATGCCGCCCGGTCAAGCGCGCTCGTCGGCGTCACTCACCCCCAGGCAGGTCTACGACTGTACAGCGGGCGGCGGAGCCGGGGCAAATCCCGTAAGCTAGTGGTCTAGACCACCGTCGTACTGTCATGCGGAACCGGTAGTTCATGTGACATACCCTGCTGGACAGTGCGCCGTCCGGGTCTGGCAATGACGGCCCCTGTACATCTCCACCCCTGGGAGGCTTCCCATGACCACCGTGACGTCCCCTCTGGCAGGACGCGCCATCGGACTGGCGTCGGTGCCGGATCCGGTCTTCTCCGGGGCCATGGTCGGCCCGGGGACGGCGATCGACCCGGTGCGCGAGCCTTCCGAGGCCGTCGCCCCCGTGGACGGCGTCATCGTCTCCCTTCACCCGCACGCCTTCGTCGTGGTCGACGCCGACGGGCACGGTGTGCTCACCCACCTCGGCATCGACACCGTGCAGCTCAACGGCGAGGGCTTCGAACTCCTTGTGAACAAGGGGGACACCGTGACCCGGGGGCAGGGCATCGTGCGCTGGAACCCGGCCGCGGTCGAGGAGGCCGGCAAGTCGGCGGTGTGCCCGGTCGTGGCGCTGGAAGCCACGGCGGGCTCGCTGGCCGAGCTCCGTGAGGACGGCGACGTGAAGACCGGTGACGTCCTCTTCTCCTGGCGCTGACGCCGGCTCCCGGCACTGACGCCGAAGCCGTCCCCACGACGGCGCCGGCCACGTAGGACAACCATCGCGGCGGCGGGACCCGCCGCACTATCGGAGACGGGTGAGATGGAGACAACGCTGCGAGGCGTCGGCGTGAGCCACGGTGTGGCCATCGGCGAGGTACGGCACATGGGAACGGCGGTGCTGGAACCGCCTGCCAAGCAGATCCCCGCGGAGGACGCGGAGCGCGAGCAGGGGCGTGCCCGCAAGGCCGTGGAGGCGGTGGCCGCCGATCTCATCGCGCGCGGCAATCTGGCCGGCGGCGAGGCACAGGCCGTGCTCGAGGCGCAGGCGATGATGGCTCAGGACCCCGAGCTGATGGCGGACGTGGACCGGCGCGTCGCCGTCGGCAGCACTGCCGAGCGTGCCGTCTACGACGCGTTCGCCGCCTATCGGGAGCTGCTCGCCGGCGCCGGCGAGTACCTCGCCGGGCGGGTGGCCGACCTCGATGACGTGCGGAACCGCATCGTCGCCCGGCTGCTGGGCGTACCGATGCCGGGCGTTCCGGACAGCGACGAGCCGTACGTCCTGGTCGCCCGGGACCTGGCGCCGGCGGACACCGCTCTGCTGGACCCGACGCTGGTGCTCGGCTTCGTCACCGAGGAGGGCGGGCCGACCAGCCACAGCGCCATCCTGGCCCGCGCCCTCGGGGTGCCGGCCGTGGTGGCGCTGCCCGGGGCCGGTGAGCTGGTCGAGGGGACGATGATCGCCGTCGACGGCAGCACGGGTGAGATCTTCGTGAACCCGAGCGCCGAGAAGAAGGCGCGGCTGGAGGCCTCGGCGGCGGAGCGCAAGGCCGCGCTCGCGGCGTCGACGGGTCCGGGCGCGACGGCTGACGGTCACAAGGTGCCGCTGCTGGCGAACGTCGGTGGGCCGGCGGACGTGCCGGCCGCCGTCGAGGCGGGTGCGGAGGGTGTGGGTCTGTTCCGCACCGAGTTCCTGTTCCTGGACGACAGCAAGAACGCGCCGTCCGAGGAGAAGCAGGTCGAGGCCTATCGGCAGGTGCTGGAGGCGTTCCCTGAGGGCCGCGTCGTCGTGCGTGTGCTGGACGCGGGTGCGGACAAACCGCTGGAGTTCCTGACTCCTTCGGACGAGCCGAACCCGGCGCTGGGCGTGCGGGGTCTGCGGACGCTGCTGGACCACCCGGAGGTGCTGCGGACGCAGCTGACGGCGCTGGCGAAGGCCGCCGAGGGGCTGCCCGTCTACCTCGAGGTCATGGCACCGATGGTGGCGGACCGTGCTGACGCCAAGGCGTTCGCGGACGCGTGCCGTGAGGCGGGGCTGCGGGCGAAGTTCGGCGCGATGGTGGAGATTCCGTCGGCCGCGCTGCGGGCGCGTTCGATTCTGCAGGAGGTCGAGTTCCTGTCGCTGGGGACGAACGACCTGGCGCAGTACACGTTCGCCGCGGACCGGCAGGTGGGTGCGGTCTCCCGGCTCCAGGATCCGTGGCAGCCCGCGCTGCTCGACCTGGTGGCGCTGTCCGCTGAGGCGGCCAGGGCCGAGGGCAAGAGCTGTGGTGTCTGCGGTGAGGCCGCGTCGGATCCGCTGCTGGCCTGTGTGCTGACCGGTCTGGGTGTCACCTCCCTGTCCATGGGTGCGGCGTCGATTCCGTATGTGCGGGCGACGCTGGCGAAGTACACGGTGGCGCAGTGCGAGCGGGCCGCGGCGGCGGCCCGGACGGCGGACAGTGCCGAGGAGGCGCGCGCCGCCGCTCAGGCCGTGCTGTCCGGCGAGTAACGGGCAGGGCCGTCGGCGCGGCCGGCGCCGCGTCTGTCGGTGAGGAGGGGCGCTCCGCCTTCGGGGGGAGCGCCCCTGCTGTGTCTCAATGGCGGTGGTCCGGCGTCGGTCCCTGCCGTCCGGTGTCTTCGTGGTCCCCGAGGTCGGGCGGTGCGCAGTAGTCGACGCCCGGCTCGGGTGCGATGAGGTCGCCGGACTCGGCGTCGGTGCAGTAGGCGTCGAAGACCTCGCCGGCGGTCAGGGGTTGGAGTCCGTTGTCGCGCATGCGCCAGCCGTAGACGCGGTCGGGGCTGTCTGGGGCGGTGGTGCGCATGACGAGGCCGCCGGGGCTGTGGGTGGCGAGGCCGACGGCGAGGACGGTGGTGAATTCGAGGGCTTCTGCGTCGTCGAGGGGGGTGGGGCCCTGTGCCGTCCGGTCGGCGTGGAGTGCGGCGACGAGGGTTTCGGGTGTTCCGGTGACGCTGCAGACGAGGTGCCGGTCGCCCGGCGGCGCGGTGTCGAGGATGCGGGCGAGCAGGTCGGAGGCGCGGTGGAAGGCGGTCCGGCCGAGGTCCTCGCCGCAGGTGGCGCAGGTTCCGAGGCGGGCCAGGAGGGTTGCCGCGTACTCCCAGGTCGCCTGGCGGACGGCTTCGTCGACGAGGGCGGGGACGAGGTCGGCGAGAGGCTGGCCCTCGTAGGGAAGGGTGGGCCCGGTGGTGGCGAGTTCTGCGGTGAAGAGGCCGCGGTGGGCCGGGACGTCGGGGTCCAGGCCCTGGATCGCGCAGAACTCGGCGTACTCCTGGGGGTCGAAGAGGGCGACGGTCGTGTGGATGCCTTGGAGGGCGCGGGTTTTGAGGAGGGACTCCACCTCTCGTAGGTAGGTGACGTGGTCGTCGAAGGTGAAGCTGCGGTAGTGCCGCATGGCGTGGAAGTCGTGGTCGTCGGTGAGCAGGCCGATGGTGCCGGCGATCTCGCGGCGCAGGACGCGTCGCATGGTCTGGCGGTCGGTGTGTGCCATGGTTCCCCCTGTTGCGCACAGTCGATCAATGCTCACTCACAGTAATCGACGGCACTGACAACGGGTCCTGCGCGGGGGTGCGGGCGTCAGGCTCGCTTGCGGGCGAGGTCCTCGTAGAAGTGCAGCAGGTCGAGGTTGTCGATGGAACCGGGGTTGACCGCCTTGTCGAGCGGGGTGCCTTGGAGGAGACGCTTGACCGGGACCTCGATGCGCTTTCCGGTGAGGGTGTGCGGGATTCCGGGGACCTCGATGACCTCGTCGGGGATGTGGCGTGGGGAGAGCTGTTCGCGGATGGTCCGCTTGACGCGGTCCAGGAGCGCCTCGTCGAGGACGGCGCCGGGGGCGAGGTGGACGAACAGGGGCATCCAGTAGCCGCCGTCGGGTTGTTCGATTCCGATGACCAGGGATTCCTTGATCTCGGGAAGTCGTTCGACGGCTTCGTAGATGTCGGCGGAGCCCATGCGGACGCCCTGGCGGTTGAGGGTGGAGTCGGAGCGGCCGTGGATGACGACGGAGCCGTGTGAGGTGACGGTGATCCAGTCGCCGTGGCGCCATACGCCGGGGTAGGTGTCGAAGTAGCTGTCGTGGTAGCGGCTGCCGTCGGGGTCGTTCCAGAAGCGGACGGGCATGGACGGCATGGGGTTGGTGACGACGAGTTCGCCGACCTCGTCGACGACGGGTCGGCCGACGGGGTCCCAGGACTGGAGGTCGGTGCCGAGGCCGGGGGCCTGGAGTTCGCCGGTGTGGACGGGGAGGGTGGGGACGGCTCCGGCGAAGCAGGAGCACACGTCCGTGCCACCGCTGACGGAAGCGATCCAGAGGTCGGTCCTGACCTCGTCGTGGAGCCAGCGGAAGCCGTCGGGCGGGAGGGGGGAGCCCGTGGTGGCGACGCAGCGGACGGTGGAGAGGTCGAAGTCGCGGGCGGGGTGGACGCCGGCTTTTCGGCAGGCCATGACGTAGGCGGCCGAGGTGCCGTAGAGGGTGGCCCGTGTGCGTTCGGCGATGCGCCACTGGGCGGCGGTGTCGGGGTGGCCGGGGCTGCCGTCGTAGAGGACGACGGTGGTGCCGGTCAGGAGGCCGGAGACGAGGAAGTTCCACATCATCCAGCCGGTGGAGGTGTACCAGAAGAAGCGGTCCTCGGGACCGAGGTCGCAGTGCAGGCCGAGCTGCTTGAGGTGTTCGACGAGGATGCCGCCCTGGGACTGGACGATGGCCTTGGGCAGGCCGGTGGTGCCGGAGGAGTAGAGCACCCACAGGGGGTGGTCGAAGGGCACCTGTTCGAAGAGGGGTTCGGTGTCCCCGGCGGTCAGGGCCGACCACTCCAGGGCTCCTTCGGGCGCGTCGGTGCCGAGGAGGGGGATGTGGACGACGGCTCGCAGGGTGGGCAGTTCGCGGCGGAGTTCGGCGACGGTGTCGCGGCGGTCGTGCTCCTTGCCGCCGTAGCGGTAGCCGTCGACGGTGAACAGGACGACGGGTTCGACCTGCTGGAAGCGGTCGAGGACGCTGCGGGCGCCGAAGTCGGGGGCGCAAGAGGTCCAGACTCCGCCGACGGCGGCTGTGGCGAGGAGGGCGACGACGGCTTGCGGGATGTTGGGCAGGTAGCCGCTGATCCGGTCCCCGGGGCGGACGCCGAGGGCGCGCAGTTCGGCGGCGAGGGAGCCGACCTGGCGGCTCAGCTCGGACCAGGTCACGGGGCGGGGTTCATGCGTCTCGTCGACATGCAGGAGGGCGGGTTCGTCCGCACGGGTGGCGCCGGCGCGCAGGGCGTGCTCGGCGTAGTTGAGGGTCGCTCCGGGGAACCACCGGGCGCCGGGCATGGTGCGGTCGCCGAGCACGCGCGTGTAGGGGGTGGAGAACCGTACGTCGAACCATTGGGTGACTGCTTCCCAGAAGGTCTCCAGCTCGTCCACGGACCAGCGGTGCAGGGCCGGGTAGCCGCCTTCGGAGGGGGCTCCGTGGTGCTCGGCGGCCCAGGTCTGGAATCGGGTGACCTGTGCTTCGGCGATGCGCTGCGGATCGGGCCGCCACAGCGGCTCGGGGTTCACTGTCGGCATGGGGCGGCTCCCGGGACTGTGCGCGTCGTGTGCGTCGACCGCGCACGGGCTGGGGTGTGCGCGTGACGCGGCTGACACGGACGATGCCATGTGATCGACTTCTGCACCAGGGTGTGCCCCACACAGTCCCGGTCGTGAACATGTGCTCTGAACACGGGTGAACGGCAGTTGAACGCGGCTCGTGCGTGGGGCGGTCAGTGACAGGGTGAGCAGCATGAACGGTCGTGACCTGGTGCGTTCGATGAAGGCGGTCGGTTCCGTGGGGGCGGCCCACGGGATGGCCGCCGTGCGGGCGGCGTGGCGCAGGCGGCGCGCCGACGCCGGCGGGTTGCCGACGCGGGGCGCCGAGCGGGCGAGGGTGCCCGGGCAGGTGGTGGAGGCGGTGCCGGGGCCGGGCGGTGGGACGATCCGGTTCAGCCGCTCCGAGCTGCGGATCCATGTGGCGGTGAACGGGGCGGTGTTCTGGGGCTGGGACGGGGCCGGCCCCGAGCCGTCGTACGCGCTGGCCGGGGGGTGTCCGCAGGCCGATCCCCGGGCGGAGCTGGAGCCGGACAAGGACGGCGGCTGGCGGGTCGTGGCCGAACGGGTGACGGTCGTGGTGTCGCGGCACGGGGCGGTGGAGGTGTGCACGCCGGGCGGGGTGACGTTGCGGCGTGATCTGCCGCCGCGTTGGTGGGAGCCGGTGGGCGGGGGGCCTGGGCGGTGGATGCAGCGGTCGGAGGTGGCGGCGGACGCGCGGTTCTTCGGGCTGGGCGGCCGAGCGTCCGGGCCGCGTCTGCGTGAGGGGACGTACCGGCTGTGGAACACCGATCCGGGCCACGCTTTCGATCAGGGGGAGGATCCGCTGCACGTCACGATGCCGGTGCAGTTGGTGGTGGCGGACGCGGCGTGCCATCTGGCCTTCCACGACTCGTCGTGGGACGGCACGGTGGTGCTGCGGGAGGGCGCGGAGGGGGCCGGATCGGGGCATGACCGGCCCGGGGTGTGCGAGCTGCGGATGGACGGCGGGCCGTTGCGCTGCTGGGTGATGGTGGGCACTCCCGCGCGCGTGCTGCTCGCCTGGGCTTCGCTCACGGGGGCGCCGGCGGTGCCGCCCGCCTGGGCGTTCGGCCACCATCACGCGACGCGGGGCTCCGGCGGCGAGCAGGAGGTGCGGCGGGTGGTGGCGGGGCATGTGGAGCATCGGCTGCCGCTCGAGGCGGTCCACCTGGGCGTGGGCCACCTCGACGGGCGGCGGGTGTTCACGGTCGACGAGGAGCGTTTCCCCAAGCTGCCGGTGCTCGCGGAGGAACTGCGCCGGGACGGGATCCGTCTGGTGTCGGTGGTCGGTCCTGCGGTGAAGGCGGCGGCGGGCGATGCCGTCCATGACGAGGGCGCGGCGGCGGACGCGTTCGTGCGGGACGCCTCGGGGCGGGTCGTCGAGGGGCTGGGGTGGCCGGGTGAGGCGGTGTTCCCGGACTTCACGCACGCGCGTGTGCGGCGGTGGTGGGGCGGGCTGTACGCGGAGCGGCTGGCGCGGGGGTTCGCCGGGTTCTGGCACGACATGAACGAGCCGACGTCGTTCACCGCGTTCGGGGAGGCGACGCTGCCGCGGTCGGCTCGGCATGCGCTGGAGGGGCGGGGCGGCGATCACCGGGAGGCGCACAACGTCTATGGCCTGTGCATGGCCCGGGCGGGCTACGAGGGGCTGCGGGAGCTGCTGCCCGAGGAGCGGCCGTTGGTCGTCTCACGGTCGGGCTGGGTGGGCCTGCAGCGCTACGGGGGCGTCTGGTGCGGGGGCGTCGCCACCGGCTGGGCGGGGTTGCGGGCGTCCCTGTCGTCGGTCATGGGGCTCGGGCTGTGCGGGGTGCCGTACGCGGGGCCGGACGTGGGCGGTGTCGACGGGGCGGCGTCGCCCGAGCTGTATCTGCGGTGGTTGCAGTTGGGCGCGTATCTGCCGCTGTTGCGTACCCGTGCGGGCGGGCGGCCGCCGGCCGGCGGGGAGGCGTGGGAGTTCGGCGCGGAGGTGCTGGAGCATGCGCGTGCTGTGCTCGCGGAGCGGCGCCGGCTGCTGCCGTACTTCGTGACGCTGGCGCATCTGGCGCGGCGTACGGGGGCGCCCTATGTGCGTCCGCTGTGGTGGGGGGCGCCCGAGGACCGGGCGCTGCGGGACTGCGAGGACGCGTTCTTGCTGGGCGATTCCCTGCTGGTGGCGCCGGTGCTCGACCCGGGTGTGCAGCGGCGGGCGGTGCGGCTGCCGCGGGGGCGCTGGTACGACACGGCGACCGGGGCGGCGTACACGGGGCCGGGGCGGGTGGTGGTGGACGCTCCTGTGGGGCGTGTGCCGGTGTTCGCGCGCGCGGGGGCCGTCATACCGGTGCGTGGGGAGGACGGGGGGATGGAGCTGGAGGTGTGGGCGCCGGCCCGGGGGCGGACGGGCGGCGGTCTGGTGGTGCGGGATGCGGGCGACGGCTGGGAGGCGCCCGAGATCGAGCGGTACGTCGCCCGCTGGGAGGGCGGTCGGGGGGTCGTGGTGGAGCGGGAGGGCCGGGCAGGCGTGGACGGCGTGTGCGAGCCGTCCCACCCGGTACGCGTGCGTGGCCTGGCCGGACCGACCTGACGCGCTCCACTGCCTCGGTGCTAGATGTAGCGGCCCTCGAAGAAGGCCCGGGCCGCCAGGGTGTGCAGGGGGAAGGCCAGTTCCTCCGGCCCGCGCAGGAGGTGCCAGCCTTCTGTCTCGTCGGTGGCGGCCGAGGCGGGGAGGCGGTCCGCGGGTCGTTCCGGCAGCAGGCCGAAGAGCAGGAGGTGGCCGTCGGGCGAGCTCATGGCGTCGGCGAGGCGTACGTCGCGGCTCGCGGCTTCGATGCCGGTCTCCTCCCTGAGTTCCCGGACGACGGCGTGCTTCCAGTCCTCGCGGTCGTCGATGTAGCCGCCGGGCAGGGCGATGCCTCCGTCGGCGGGGGCGATGGTTCGGGTGACGACGACCAGGGCGGTGCCCTTGGTGTCGTACACGGGCTGGAGCGCGACGGCGACCGGGAGGGGGTTGCGGTAGGCCACGCGGGCGCAGGCCGGGCAGGTGCGGGGCCAGCCGGTGACGCCTTCCCCGTAGGGCGCTCCACAGCTCGAACAGTGGGAGTCACGCGGGGAGTTGGAACTGGAGTGCTGAGTTTCGGACACGCGGCGGACTGTATCCGATCGAGGGACGCCGTCGCGCGCGGGTGACGTCTGCGGCGGTCCCGGCGCACCGGCGGACAGGGCCGCGGGCGGGGCTGTCCGTTCCGGGTCGACCGTGGCACACTTCTGACGTCCCGTCAGATCGCTTGTCTCCGGGAGGTGTTGTGGCTCGTAGGCGCAGACCTGTGGTCGCCGGGTGGTTCACCGGGGAGGGCGAGGACTTCGCGCTCCTGGGAACGCGGTGCTCGGCGTGCGGCTCGGTGTTCTTCCCGCGTGAGGACGCGTTCTGCCGCAATCCCGGCTGCTCGGGCGGGGAGCTGAGCGAGGTTCCGCTGTCGCGGAGGGGGCGCGTCTGGTCGTACACGGACAGCCGCTACCGGCCTCCGTCACCCTATGTGAGCGATCCGGAACTCCCATGGGAGCCGTACGCGTTGATCGCTGTGGAGCTGGAGTCCGAGCGGATGGTGGTGCTGGGACAGGCGGCTCCCGGGGTCACCGTCGCCGAGCTGACGGTGGGCATGGAGGTGGAGGTCGTCCCCGGCGTGCTCGGGGAGGACGGCGACACGACCTGGACGACCTGGCAGTGGCGGCCCACGGGGGTGAGGCGATGACCGCGGACGTGGCGGTGCTCGGAGTGGGCATGCACCCCTGGGGCAAATGGGGCCGCGGCTTCGTCGAGTACGGGGTGGCGGCGGCCCGGGCGGCGCTCGCCGACGCCGGCCTGGACTGGCGGGACGTCGACGCCGTCGTCGGCGCGGACACGGTGCGTGGCGGCTATCCGGGGTATGTGGCGGGCGCGACCTTCGCCAGGGCGCTGGGCTGGCAGGGAGCCCGGGTCACCAGCGTGTACGCGGCGTGCGCGTCGGGGGCGCAGGCGATCGACGCGGCGCGTACGCGGATCCTCGCGGGACTGGCGGACACGGTGCTCGTGGTGGGGGCCGACGCCGCGCCCAAGGGGTTCTTCCGTCCGGCCGGAGGAGACCGGCCGGACGATCCCGACTGGTTGCGGTTCCGTGTGCTCGGCGCGACCAATCCGGCGTACTTCGGGCTGTACGCGCGCCGGCGGATGGCGGTGCACGGGGACACGCCCGATGACTTCGCCCAGGTCAAGGTGAAGAACGCCGCCATGGGGGCGCTGAATCCGAACGCGCGCTACCGCAAGCGGGTCACCGCTCAGGAGGTCGCAGCCTCGGCGGTGGTGGCCGATCCGCTGCGACTGCTGGACATCTGCGCGACCTCGGACGGCGGTGCGGCCCTGGTGCTGTCCGGCCTGGAGTTCGCCCGGCGGCACGGCTCGGCGGATCCGGTGCGGATACGGGCCGTGTCCACCGTGACGCCCCGCTACCCGAGCACGGTGCTCGACCTGCCGGACATCGCGACCGACTCCTCGGCGGCGGTGTACCCGGCCGGCGCCTCGTTCAGGGCGTCGATCGCCGCGGCCGCCTACGAGGAGGCGGGCCTCGGACCCGAGGACCTGTCGCTGGCCGAGGTCTACGACCTGTCGACGGCCCTGGAGCTCCAGTGGTACGAGGACCTCGCGCTGTGCGGTGAGGGCGAGGGGGCCAAACTGCTGCGGGAGGGCGTGACGGCGCCCGGCGGGCGCATACCGGTGAACCCGAGCGGGGGGCTCGCCTCCTTCGGGGAGGCCGTGCCGGCGCAGGCCATCGCCCAGGTCTGCGAGCTGACCTGGCAGTTGCGGGGACAGGCGGGCGCTCGCCAGATCGACGGCGCGCGCGTGGGGATCACGGCGAACCAGGGGCTGTTCGGGCACGGGTCGGCGGTGGTCGCCGTACGGTGAGCGGCACCGCCTCGAGGGTCGGGCGCCGGCCACGCGGACGCCGCCCGGCTACGCCGTGGTGACGGGGCTGCGGCGCTCGGCGCCGTACTCCATGGCGTGCTGGACGACGCCCACCAGGATGTCCTTGGCCGATTCGCGTTCGCGGGCGTCGCAGAGCAGCACGGGCACGTCGTCCTCGAGGTCGAGGGCGCGGCGTACGTCCTCGACGGAGTGGCGGACGGCGCCCTCGAAGCAGTTGACGCCGACGATGAAGGGGATGTCCCGGCGCTCGAAGTAGTCGACGGCGGCGAAGCAGTCCTCCAGGCGGCGGGTGTCGGCGAGCACGACGGCGCCGAGCGCACCCTCGGACAGCTCGTCCCACATGAACCAGAACCGCTCCTGCCCGGGGGTGCCGAACAGGTAGAGCACGAGGTCCTCGCGCAGGGTGATGCGGCCGAAGTCCATGGCCACGGTGGTGGTGTGCTTGCGTTCGACGCCGGTGGTGTCGTCGACCGGACGGCCGGCCTCGGTGAGGGACTCCTCCGTCCGCAGCGGTCTGATCTCGCTGACCGAGCCGACCAGCGTGGTCTTGCCCACGCCGAAGCCGCCGGCGACAAGGATCTTGAGCGTGACGGGCTCGACCGGGGGCCTGCCGCGCTCGGAGCGCCCGAGGATCATCGATTGCTTCTCCTGCTCGAGGGGGTCACAGTGCCCTGAGGCCGTTGATCACGTCGCGGAGGATGCCCTCGTCCGGTAGTTCGGCCGGGGGCACGGGGCGGTTCACATGGACGAGCTCCGCGTGCACCAGGTCTCCGACGAGGACGCGGACCACGCCGATGGGCAGATCGAGTCCGGCGGACAGCTCGGCCACGGACTGCGGCGCCTCCTGGCACAGTTCCACGATGTGCACATGCTCCGGGGACAGTGAGGGGTCGTCCTCCGCCTCGTCGGCGTGCGGCTCGGCGACGACGACCGCGATCAGGTCGAGGCGGTGCTGGACCGCGCTGGTGGTGCGCCCGCGCGTCATGGCGTACGGGCGGACGACCGGCCCGGCCTCGTCGTCGAACCAGCGGCTGCTTCCCTGACCGTCTGTGCTCATGCCGTCCCACTACCCGCCCGAGGGCAGATCGGTGCGCGGAGCGGTCGCCAGATGTGCGCCGACCCGCTTCACCAGGAGCGTCATCTCGTACGCCACCAGGCCGACGTCGGAGTCGGCGTCCGCGAGGACGGCGAGGCAGCTGCCGTCGCCGGCGGCGGTGACGAACAGGAACGCCTCGTCGAGTTCGACGACGGTCTGGCGGACGCTGCCGGCGTCGAAGTGACGGCCGACGCCCTTGGCGAGGCTGTGGAAGCCGGAGGCGACGGCGGCCAGGTGTTCGCCGTCCTCCCGCGTCAGGTCCTTGGACACGCCGGTCGCGAGGCCGTCGCCGGAGAGCACGACGGCCTTGCGGATGCTGCCGACGCGGTCGACGAGTTCGTCGAGGAGCCAGTTCAGTTCGCCGTTGCCGGTGGTGTGGCCGGTCGCCTTCGGTGCGGTCATCGACCGTCCCCCTTTGTCGTTCCTCGTGGTGCTGTGCCGCTGTGGGCCTCGTCGCCCGCGGCGTTCTCTGCGCGGCCACGCTGCCAGCCCCGCTGGAGCGAGGCCATACGGCTGCGTACCTCGTCGGCGTCCCGGTCCGCCGGGTCCGTCGTGCGGTCGGCGGTGCGGGGCGCCGGGCCCTGCCGCAGCTGCGGGGCCAGGCTGGCCTGCCGTACGCGTCGCGGCAGGGCTCCCTGGAGGCCGTCCGCGCCGGCTGCCGGGCCGTCGGCGCCACCGGTGGGCGTCTCGGTCTGCTGCCGGTCCCGCCGGGGAAGGGCGGGGGGCTGGGACGGCTCGTCGGCGGTCCGGCCGGGGTGGTCGGCCGGGCCGGTGCTCCGGGGGATCTGGGGGGAGGCGCCTCGGCGGCGCGAGGGCAGGGGGGCCGGGGCGTCGTCCTGCGGTCGTGCGCCCGGCCGGGGCGGGAACTCCTCGACGTCCGCGCGCCGGGAGCGCTGGCCGGTGACGGGGCGGCCGTGGGAACTGACCAGTTTGGGCGTGCGGCGGCTCGGCAGGGGCAGCGGGGCGACGGCGGGGTCACCGGCGTCGGCCGGCTGGGTGCCGCCGCCGCTGCGCTGGTCGGAGACGTCGGGGGCCGGTCCGTCCTCCGCTCGGGGCAGGGAGCGGCGGGGGCCGAACAGGGCGCTGTGCGCCGCGTCGTTGCCGTCCAGGCGGATCGGGAAGCCGTCGAGGGCGTCCAGGTCGACGGGCGCTTCCAGTTCGACGGGGCCGTCCATCAGCGCGGCGGGCACGCCCGGCAGTTGGACCGGGGTCCGCGAGAGCGCGACCCGGCGGGCGTCCGCGGGTTCGGCCTCCTTGGCGGGGCGGGGGCGGTCGAGGCGGAAGCCGATGCCGTTGGTGTCGGGGACGTCGTCGGTGAGCAGCGCGTCGGGGATGAAGATGACGGCGGTGGTGCCGCCGTACGGGGAGGGCTGGAGGGAGACGCGGACGTTCTGCCGCTGGGCGAGCCGGCTGACGACGAACAGGCCGAGCCGGTCGGTGTCGGAGAGTTCGAACTCGGGGGTCTCGGCGAGCCGGAGGTTGGCCTCCAGGAGCGCTTCGGGCGCCATGCCGAGGCCCCGGTCGTGGATCTCCAGGGTGAATCCGTTGGCCACCCGGTCGCCCAGGACCTGCACGGCGGTGTGCGGCGGGGAGAACACGGTGGCGTTCTCCAGCAGTTCGGCCACGAGGTGGGTGAGGTCGGCGACGGCCGGGCCGGTCACGGCGACGCGCGGCAGCCGGCGGACCTCGATGCGTTCGTAGTCCTCCACCTCGGCGACTGAGGCGCGCACGATGTCCATCAGCTGGATGGGCTTGCGCCACTGCCGCGAGGGTGCGGCACCGGAGAGGATCACCAGACCCTCGGCGTGCCGGCGCATCCGGGTGGTGAGGTGGTCGAGGCGGAAGAGGTCGGCGAGTTCCTCGGTGTCCTCGGTGCGGCGCTCCATGGTGTCGAGCAGGGTGAGCTGCTTGTGCAGCAGAACCTGGCTGCGGCGGGCCAGGTTGACGAACACCTCGGAGACGCCGGCGCGCAGTTCCGCCTGTTTGACGGCGGCCTCGACGGCGGCGCGCTGGAGGGTGTTGAGGGCCTGGCCGACCTCGCCGATCTCGTTCTTGTCGTATTCGAGGCGCGGGACCTCGGTCTCGACGTCGACCTGTTCGCCCGCGGAGAGGCGGCGCATCACGCTGGGCAGGCGCACGCCGGACGCGTCGTGCGCGTCCAGCCGCAGCTGGCGCAGGTCGCGGATGTGGCCGCGGCCGATGCGCACCGACAGGTAGAGGGAGAGGAGCAGCGCGATCAGTCCGAAGACGCCGGCGACGACGGCCTTGACGATGACCTGGGTCGCCACGGGGCGGACGCGGTCCTGGTAGCGGTCGCCCGCCTGCTCGTCGAGGGTGCCGAGTTCGTCGAGGACGTTTGCGGCGGCGGTGTCCCAGCTCCTGGCGGTGACGCCGCGCGGCATCTCGCCGGGCGTGGCGGAGACGACGGCCTGCTCGGCGGAGCGCAGGGGCGCGGTGGTGGCGTTCTTCCAGAAGCTGTCGTAGCGGGCGCGTTCCGCGGCGGGCAGCTGGGCGAGGCTGATGTCGTAGACGATGTCGCGCTTAGCCTCCAGGTCGGAGACGTCTCGGATCTCCTGGCGGCTGAGCCGGCCGACGACCAGCGCGGAGCCCAGCAGGGCGTCCTCGCGGGAGAGCAGTTCGCGGGCGCGGGCGACGCTGATGAGGGCCCGGTACTGCTTGTCCATCTCCACGCTGTCGACCACGTCGAGCTTGGCCAGCAGGACGTAGCAGGGGTCGATCAGCCGGTTGTAGAGGTCCAGGGCCTGGGCGCGGGTGAGGCTGCCCTCCTCGACGCTGCGGCGCAGGGACTCCATGCCGTCGAAGGCGTCGAGCACCGCGGTCAGGCCGTCGCCGTCGTCCTGGTCGAGGACGTCGCGCACCTCGTCGTCGTCGGCGTTGGAGCGGATCTCGGCGAGGGCGCGGTCGGTGGCGTTGCGGGTGCGCCGGAGTGCCGAGAGCGCGTCGGAGGCGCGGGGGTCGGCGAGGTAGACGAGGGTCTGGCGGCGTTCCTGCTGGACGTAGCGGACCGTGTCCTCGATCGGGTAGCCGACCTTCTCCACGAGGTGCGACACGGTGAACAGGCGACTCGCCTCACGTCCCGTCAGCACCGTGGCGAAGCCCCAGATCGCCGTCAGGGAGAGCAGCGGCACGAGGAGCAGCGCCACGATCTTCCGGCGGATGGACTTCCCGCGAAAGCGCATGGCCTCCCCCAGCTCGGACCCCCCTCCGGTCAGGGGGTTCGCTCGTGCGTCAACAAACGGCGCGAGCCTACTACCGACACACAGTTAACTCGAAGACGTGTCCGGAACCTGAACGTCCGTATGGAAGTCGAGGCGTGATGGGTTGTCCTGGTATCGCGGGAGTTGGGCGCCGAGGGGGCCGGTATCAGGGTGAAGCGGGAACCAGCGGGCGGGGTGGGCGGGTTGGCCAGAATTTTTCCAAACCGGGGAATCTTCGCCGCGTGTTCTTCGTCTTGATGATCGGGGGCGAAATCGGCCACACGAGCCGCACGCCGTACCTGGGCGGCGTAAAAGAGCGCAAGCCGGGCAGCCAACTGGGGAGCCGGTCTTTTCGGGCCGGGGCAAGCTGTCTGCCGGCGGTGGGGAGTGACACGGTGATGGGCACGGCGGAGCGGCGCACGGCGAGCGAGGACACGGCGCGGTCCGGTGCTTTCGTGCGGGCGGGGAGCGGCAGCGGGAGATCGGGGGGCGGTGGTGTGACAGCCGAGAAGCGGGAGCGGCCCGTCCACCGGCCGTTGTGGGTCGAGGAACCGGCGCGTCGGCGTCGTCTTCCCGACCCGGTCCGTACGGCCGCCGTACGGGCGGTGATCATCATCGCTGTGACGCTGTTTCAGGCGATGGTGGCCTTCCTGTGCACCTTGGCCGGATCCTGGCTGGCCTTCCCCATGGTGATCAGCAGCGTGGTGAGCACGGTGGTGGCGACATGGGGCGCGCTGGACGTCTGGGTGACCCGTCAGGTGTGGAACCAGCGCTACGGCGTGGTGTCGGCGCCGAGCAGCACCGCGCGGGCGCTGCGCCAGGAGCGTCGCCGTGCGCGCCGGCAGGCTCGGGCCGCCGCGCGCACCGAGCGGGGTCAGGAGCGGATACGCCGGCGGGGCGGCAGGGCGGGACAGTTGTCCCACCCTTGAGCCGCACCTGATCAGGCGGTGGCGGCGGGCCGCTTGTACATCCGGGTCGCCGTGATCTCGCTGCGCACCGTCTCCCCCGCCTGCGGCTGCTGGGGCAGACCCGGGCGGAGGTGTTCCTCGACGCTGATGTACTTCAGTCCCGCCCTCAGGTCGGCGTCGTTGCGCAGCCTGATGACCAGCGGGAACTCCGCCAGCGCCGTCGTGTCGAACAGTCCGGTGGTGTAGAGCAGCTGGACGCCCAGGGCGTCGGAGACGGCTCGCTGGAGTTCCAGCAGATAGGTCGCGTTGGCGCGGCCGATGGGGTTGTCGAGGAACAGCGTGCCGGCGTGCCGGTGCTTGTCCCGGCCACGGTCGTTCGACCTGAGCGCGGCCATCGTGCAGTACAGAGCGATCGCGGCGGTGAGCAGCTGACCGCCGGAGAACACGTCGCCCATCTGCCCGACGGGCACCCGCTCGGCCCGCAGCACGGCGTCCGGCTTGAGGATCTCGACGGCGACGCCCTTCGGCTGGAGCGCGGCGGCCACCCCCCGCAGCAGCAGGGACATGCCGTCGCGCCGCAGGTCGGAGTTCTTCTTCACGGCCGCGCGGGTCGCCTCGTCGATGACCTCGCCGAGCCGCTCGACGAGGGTGGCCTGGTCGGGCTCGTCGAAGCGGATGCGCAGGAACTCCTGTCCGGACCACTCGCCGAGACCCTCGGGCAGCCGGGACAGCCGCTGGGCGGAGCGCAGTGTGGCGAGCGCCGACTCGACCAGACCCCGCAGACGGTCGACGATCGAGTCCCGATTGCGTTCCAGCTGCTCCAACTCGTCGGTGAGGACGCGCAGGCGGGGCGCGAAGGCGTCGGCCCACTTCTTGGCGTGCTCCGGCAGCGCGGCGGCCGGCAGTTCGCGGATCTGCTGCCGGGCGGGGGTGCGGACCTGCTCGTAGCGCGTGGAGTTGGCGTGCCGGACGAGGATGTCGCTCGCCTCCCGCACGGCGGACTCGGCGGCCGAGAGGTCGGCGGCGCAGCCGCGCAGGGAGCGGCGGGTCTCGGCGGCGGAGTGACGGGCCTCCTCCAGGGTGCCGGGGTAGGGCTCCGGCGTCTGCTGGTCGTCTTCGGGGGTGTGCTCGCGCAGCAGGTCGCGCAGCATCGCGGCGATCTCGTCGAAGCCGCCGGCCGCGTCCTCGGCGGCCCGGTGGGCCTCCAGCAGCTCGGCGTGCGCCGCGCGGGCCTGGTCCAGCGCCTCGACGCGGGAGGAGAGTTCGGCGGTCGCGGTGCGCAGCAGCGCCTGGGCGTGCTCGGCGTCGCGCGGCTGGAGCTCCTCGGACAGCTCGGTGTGGGCCTCGCCTTCCTCGGGGGCGAGCCGCTCGGCCTCGCCGCGCAGCCGTCCGAGCTGCTCGCTCGCGGTGGACATACGGGTCTCCAGGAGCTGCACCAGCTCCTCGGCGCGGGCGGCGGCGGCCTGCCGGGACGGCCCGTCGGAGCCGTCGGGCGACTGGAGCAGCTGCTCCGCACGGGTGCGGACCTTGTTGCTCAGCCGGTCCAGTTCGGCGCGTGCCGCGCTCTCGTCGCTCTCCGCGCGGGCCTGCTCGGCGCGCAGGTCGGCGCCGACGCCGACCTTCTCGTACAGCTGCGAGGCGGCCCGGTAGGCCTCACGCAGGGCGGGCAGGGACGACCTGGGCGTCGCGTCGGCGTCTTCCGGTACGTCGTCGGGGGCGCCGGCGATCTCGGAGCGCTCGGCGCGCAGCGCACGCGCGGTGCGGCGGGCGTCGTCGGCGGCGCGCTGGGCGGCGCGGCGGTCCTCGTCGGCGGCGCGGGCGCGCTCCAGGCACGTCTGGGCGCGTGCCTCGGACTCGGCGGCGTCGTCGGCGAGTTCACGCAGTTTGACCTGCCAGCCGGCGCGTTCGCGCAGCCGGAAGGCGAGTCCGGCGAGGGCGTCGGCGGCGCGCCGGGCCTTCTGCGCGGCTTCCTGGCGTTCGTCGCGGACCTGCGCCGCCTCGGCGGCGGCCTCCTCGCACTCCGCGCGCGCGGTCCGCGCCTCGGCCAGCTCGGCTTCGGACTCCTCGGCGAACGCGCGCGCCTCTTCCGCGGCCCGCGCCAGTTCGGTGAGCCGCCCTGCCGGGCATCCGGTGCGCCAGGAGGCGAGGCGTGCGGCCAGTTCGCGGTCCTTGCCGAGCCGGGCGGCGAGCCGACGGATCTCCTCGTCGCGCTCGGTGGCCCGGGCGCGCAGCGCCTGCCGTTCCTCGTCGGCGGCGTGCTCGTCGTGCATGGCCGGGTTCGGCGGCACGAGGAACACGTCCTGGCGGCCGGTGTCGGCGTCGGGCTCGGGGGTGGGGGCGAGAAGGGCGGCGGCGGTGCCGACCGCGACGGCGGAGCGGGGCAGCAGGGCGGCGTCGCCGAGCGCCTCACGCGCGCGGGCGTGCGAGGCGGGGTCGGTGATGATCACGCCGTCGACCAGTTCGGGCCGGGCGGCGAGCACACGCGCGTGGTCGGCGGGGTCGACGGCCTGGGCGAGGTAGCGCCAGCCGGGCAGGGCGGGGATGCCGTGCTCGCCGAGGAACTCCACGGTGGCCAGGACGTCGGGGCCGGGCGGCAGCAGTCCGCCGTCGCCGAGCGCGCCGAGGATGCGGGAGTCGTCGGCGGCGGCGGTGCGCAGCTCGAAGAGCTGGCGTTCGGCGGAGGAGACGGCGTCGTCGAGGAGTTCGCGCAGTTCGTCGGCGTAGCGGTCCAGGTCCTCCGGGGTGAGTCCGGTGCCGGCCTGCTCCTCTGCCGACCGCGGCTGCGGGATGGCGCGGCGCTCGGGGGTGCCGGTGACGCCCAGCAGTTCCGCGAGGCGTTCCTCGGCCGCGAGGGCCTCGGCGAGCCGGCGTTCGGCGTCGTGGGAGCGCTGGGCGGCGGTGGCGGCGTCGGCCGCGCGGGCCGCGGTCAGTTCGGCGCGGGACTCGGCGGAGGCGGCCTCGCGGGCGTGCTCGGAAGTCCTGCGGGCCTCCTCCCGGGCGGTGTCCCAGGCGGCGACCGTCGTCTTCTCCGCGTCGCTGGCGGCGAGGGCGGCGCGTGCGGGGTCGGCGTCGGGGGCGCTGTCGTCCAGCCAGCCGGCGCGCACGGCTTCGGCGGTCTCCTGCTCGACCTCGGTGAGGCGCTGGCGCAGGTGCCCGATCTCGCTGCGGGCGCGCTGGGCGTCGGTGGCGGCGGAGGTGGAGTCCCGGTAGGCGGTCTCGCCTGCTTCCTGGAGGGCGGCGGAGCGCTCCTCCTCCTCGTTGGCGAGGGTTTCGGCGCTCTCGGCGGCGGCGTGCAGGGCGCGGACCAGGTCGACGGCGGCGCGGGCGCGGGCGGCGAGGGCGGGGGCGGCGTCGCGTTCGGCTTCCTGGATCGCGGCGGACACCCGTGCGACGCGGTCGGCGGCGGCGCGGTGGCGCAGGACGGCCTCGGCGGCCTGCCAGGCGGAGTGCAGGGTGCGCGCGTCGGCGAGTTCGCGTTTCTGCGCCGCGGCGGACTTCTCGGCACCGGCCAGCGCCAAGGAGGCGTGCCGGTAGGCCAGTTCGGCGGCGATCAGGGCGCTGCGCTCGCGGGCGCCCTCGGAGTGCGTGACGGCGTAGGCGGCTGCGGTGACGCGCTGGGCGAGGTCGGCGGCGCGCGCCCGCTCCCGTACGCCCCGCGCGGACAGTCGCCGCGCCAGGGTGCGGGTGCGCCGCTCGGCGCCGCTGTGGACGTCACGCGCGCGTGTCCGCGCGTCGGCGGCCTCGACGATCCGCCCGAGGAGGTCCACCGACCCGGCGGTGAAGTCCCGTTCGGCGATCAGTTCGGCGCGCCGGCCGAGTTTGTTGCCGAAGCCGCTGACGAGGTCGGCGAGTCCGTCGGTGTCGCGGGTGTCGGTGACCGCCCGCAGCAGCAGGTCGGTGAAGTCGGAGTCCTTCTTGACCGCGAACAGGCCTGCGGCCTCGCCCTCGTCGGCGTTCATCTCACGCTGGTAGCGGAAGAGTTCGGGGTCGAGGCCGAGGTCGCCGAGGTGTTCGATCCACCGGTCGTGGATCTCCTCCCAGTGCACCTCCAGGTGCGGGTACGCCTTGCCGGCGTCGGTGAGGGCGTCCCGGAAGCCCTTCATCGTGCGCCGGCGTCCCTGCGCCCCCGACTGCCCCTCGACGGACGGCCGTACGGCGGTGGACTCGGCGACGGGCAGGCTGTCCAGGGTGAGTCCGGGGCCGGGCCGGAAGGAGTACCAGGCCTCGGCGAACTTGCGCGGGTCGTTGGACACCTGGCGGCCGCGCCACTCGCTCGCCTTGCCGACGACGACGCACTCGCCGGTCAGCACGTGCTGCCACTCCAGGGCGACGTGGCCGCAGTCGTCGGCGAGCAGGAACTTGCGCAGCACGCCGGAGCTGGCGCCGCCGAGGGTGTTGCGGTGGCCCGGGAGCATCACGGAGAAGATCAGCTTGAGCAGGACGGACTTGCCGCCGCCGTTCTCCAGGAAGAGCACTCCGGCGGGCGCGGGCCGGCGGGGCGGACCGACCGGCTCTTCCTCGAAGAACTCCGCCTGTGTCGGGGCGGGTTCGGGCACGACGTCGCCCACGCCCCTCAGGTCGAGCACGGTGTCGGCGTAGCGCGCACCTGCGGGCCCGATGGAGTAGAGGCGGACGCGGGACAGCTCGTACATGGCGGACTCTCGTAGGTCTTCGGCAGATCGGTGGGGGGGGGCGGGCCAACGGGTTTCGGGCCCGGGTGCTTCAGGAGTGGAACGGCAGTCCTGCGTCGGCCACCAGCTCCAGGTCGTCGCTCTCCTCGGCGGGCAGCAGCGTCGGCGAGCCGTCGGTGATCGGGACGACGCCCAGCTCCAGCAGCTCGGCCAGGGCGGCGCTCCCGGCCATGTCCCGTACTTGGAGCTGGTAGCGGGCGGTCGTGCGGTAGGTGCCGCCGTTGTCGTCGCCGGTGCGCTGGAGGAATCCGGAGTCGGTGAGGAAGGCGACGGCCTTGCCGACGATCCCGGTCGTCGAACCCGCCAGCCGACGGGCGTCCTTGGTGGCGCCGGTGGCGCTGCGCCGCACCCAGATCCGCCAGGCGGCCTCCAGGCCGGGCGCGTCGGTGGCCGGGTCGGTGTTCTCGCCCGCTTCCGCCGCCCGTTCCTCCAGCCGGCGGCAGGCCTGCCGGACGAAGGCGTCGACGCCGTTGACGCTGACGCGGCCGATGTAGCCGTCGTCGGCGAGGTCCTCGGGACGCGGGAAGGCCATCGCGGCGACGGCGAGATGGGCGAGCCCGTGCAGGAAGCGGTCCGAGCCGTCGGCGGACGTCCGCCGCGCGTAGTCGCCCATCCGCACCGCGAACACGGAGTCCTCGGCCGCGGTCACGGCCATGCCCGCGCGCGGGGACACCTCCAGCACGATGAGTCCGAGCCCGGTGGCCACCGCGTCGGCGAGCCGGGCGAACGCCGGGTCCTCCCGATAGCGCCGCAGCAGTTCGGTGTACTCCTGGTCCCGCGCGGGCTGCGTCTTGGGCTGCAGTCCGAAGGCGACGAGCCGAGCGGCGTCGGCGGCGTCGGCGGGGGTGACGGCGGCGGGCGCCGACGGGGCGGGCGCTTCCGTGTCGCTCCACTCGACGTGCTCGGTCACGGTCTCGGCTCCTTGCGCTGGTGTTCGTCCATACGGTTCCCGGCCCGGCGTCCGGGTCTCGGCCCTGCTCATGCCGCTTCCGTCCGGTCGGCGGCCATGCCCGCCGCGTCGAGCAGCGCCGTGCCCACTATCAGGTCGGCCCCGCCGAACTCGGGGTCGTCGAGCTCGGCGCCGTCGTCCACGGCGAACAGCAGCTTCTCCTCGCCCTGCCGGTAGGCGGTGCCGACCGCGGGGCTCGCCGCGTGCACCGCCAGCAGCGCGACCAGGTAGGGCAGATCGAGGTCACCGGTGCGCCGCGCCTCGGCCAGCAGTCCCGACAGTCTGCGCGGCGCGTCGGCGGGCAGGTCGAGCAGTTCCCTGGCGGCGGCGAGCTGTTCCTCGCTGAACCGGCTGTCGTCCGGGGTGGCGATGAGGTCGGGTTCGGGCATCTCGGCGCCCAGGTGCTCCCGCTCCACGGGCGGCGTCAGCAGCAGGTCGACCAGGTCGCCCACGCGCACGGACACGGGGGTGCGCAGTCCCGTGCCGCGCGCGAAGAACGCGTCGGTGACGCGGACGGCCTCTTCCAGGGGCAGCGGCAGCAGGGGGGCGAGGAGATGGCCGTACAGGTCCGTGCCGGAGGAGGTCATCGGTGTGGCGAAGGCCTGCCGGTCCTGCTCGGCGCGGAAGAGGGGGCCCGCCTCCAGCAGCCGGGACTGGAGCTGGGTGTGCCGCCGGATGCAGTCCTTGACGATGTCGACGAGCTCGGCTGCCCGCCGCTTGTTGTCGGCGTCCTCGATCTCGTCACGCGCTTTGCGGATGTTGGTGAGGATCGCGTTCTCGTGGCGGTACCGGTCGGCCACGTGGTCGAGGGCTTCGGCGATCATGTCGGGGACGGTGTGGAGCCAGTCCACCGCGCGTACGTTGCGCCGGGTCGCCTCCAGGGCCCTGCGCAGCGTCTCGGAGTACTGCACGGTGCGGTAGCGGGCCTGTTCGGCGGCGAGCTGGGCGTCGGCGAGACGCCCGCGCCGGATGAGGACCTCCAGCTTGACCTCGGCGGCGATCTGGGCGCTGGTGACGTCGGTGTCGAGGGCGCCGACCAGGACGTTGACCGCCTCGTCGGTCGTGCGGAGGTAGACCGCGCCGCCGTAGCCGGGGACCTCCTCGATCAGCTTGAAGTCGTAGTCGCGGCGCACATAGGCGCCGTCGGCCGTGAAGGTGCCGTACACGGCGCGGAAGCCGCGGTCGACGCTGCCGACGTTGATCAGGTTCTCCAGGACCCAGCGGGCCACGCGCTCGTGTTCCTCGGCGGGCCGCGGCGGGGCCTGCGCGGCCACGCGCGGAACCAGGCGGGCGACGATCTGGTCGTGGTCGGCGCCGGTGTCGAAGTCCATGTTGAGGGTGACGAGGTCGATGGCGGCGAGGGCGATCTCCGCCATGCCGTACACCGAGTACTCGCCGGCCAGGTTCGCCTTGCGCGCGTCGAGGTCGTGGATCGGGGCGGTGCAGGCGAGCGCGCGCAGCCGCCGCGCCAGCCCCTCGTCGGCGGCCGGGCCCGGCGCCGGGCGCGGTCCCGCGCTGAGCTGGGGCGGAACACGGTCCGTCGAGTCCGTCGGTGCAGGCGAAGTCACGGTGCACAGACTAGGTCCTCGGTCTGACAACGACCCAAACGACGGGATGCCGTCAAGGGCGCTCAGCCGGCGGCTCGTCCTTCGTCGCCGACTCTGCGCCGGTACACCTCCACGATCCGCCGCAGCGAGTCCTGGAGATAGACCGCGAGCAGTTCCTCCGCCGCGGCCTTGTCCCCGGACTCGAGCGCCTGGAGGATCCGGCGGTTGCGCGCGAGGTACGGCTCGTGCAGCCGGTGCGGGTCGTCGACGACGTGGAAGGCGAGCCGCAGTTCGGCGAAGACGCCGCGCATGAGTTCGTCCGTGCGGGCACTGCCGGCCAGCGCCACCAGCTCCTGGTGGAAGTGGATGTTGGCGGTGCCCAGACCCTTCCAGTCGTTCCCGGCGGCGGAGCCCTGCCCCTCGGTGACGGCCGCCCTCAGGCGGTCCAGCCCGTACGGCGGCTCCCCCAGACCACGTACGACGGCGCACTCGACGAGGGCGCGCGTGCGGTAGATGTCCTCCACGTCCTCCACGGTCAGGACGCGGACGAAGACGCCCCGGTTGAGCTCGTGGACGAGCAGGCGTTCATGGGTGAGCAGGCGGAACGCCTCGCGCAGCGTGTTGCGGGAGACGCCGAGCGCTCCGCCGATGCTGTCCTCGGACAGCCGGGTGCCGGGCGGGAAGTAGCCCTCGGCGACGCGGCTCCTGAGGATGTCCGCGACCCGCTCGGCCGTGCTGGTGCGCCCCAGGAGGGCGCGGTCGTCGGCCAGTCCCGCCAGCTGCTCTGCCATGCCCGGAATTCAATCGCAGGGGGGTGAACGAGACAACAGGGGTATTGAAGGATCGTTCAACGATCCTCTAGCTTCGTAGGTATGACCGCGATCGATCTGAACGCCGACCTCGGAGAGGGCTTCGGCCGCTGGCAGCTCACCGACGACGAACGCCTGCTGTCCGTGGTGACCAGCGCCAACGTGGCCTGCGGCTTCCACGCGGGGGACGCGCCCACCATGCGGCGGGTGTGCGAGCTGGCGGCCGAGCGGGGCGTGACGATCGGCGCGCAGGTCTCCTACCGGGACCTCGCCGGGTTCGGGCGGCGTGCGATGGACGTGCCGTCGGCCGAGCTGACCGCCGAGGTGGCCTACCAGATCGGCGCCCTGGAGGTCTTCGCGCGGGCTGCGGGCGCGCGCGTGGCGTACGTCAAGCCGCACGGCGCGCTCTACAACCGGGTCGTGCGCGACGCTGAGCAGGCCGCGGCGGTGGTCGCCGGAGTGCTCCTCGCCGGCTCCGCGCTGCCCGTGCTGGGGCTGCCCGGCTCCCGTCTGCTGGAGCTCGCCGCGGAGGCGGGCCTGCCGGCCGTCACGGAGGCGTTCGCGGACCGCGCGTACACCGAGGAGGGCACGCTCGTGCCGCGCGGACTCGCGGGGGCCGTGGTCGCTGACCCGGACGCCGTGGTGGAGCGGTCGGTGGAGCTGGCCCGGTCCGGCACCGTCGCCTCCCTCGCGGGGCCGCGCATCGACGTACGCGCGCGTTCCCTGTGCGTGCACGGCGACACACCCGGCGCTGTGGAGCTGGCCCGGCGCGTCAGGCTGCGGCTGGAGGAGGCGGGCGTGCGGGTGGAGGCGTTCGTATGAGGGCGCTGGCCGTCGGCGTGGACGCCCTGCTCGTCGAGGCGGCCTCGGGCGAGGAGGCCCAGGCCCTGCACGCGGAGCTGCTGCGGCGCCGCGCGGAGGGCTCGCTCGTCGTCCGCGAGATCGTCCCCGCCGCGCGCACGGTCCTCCTCGACGGCCTGGCCGACCCGGTCCGCTGGGCCCGCGAACTGACCTCGGCCGCCGTCCCGCCCGCTCCCCCGCGCTCGGGGACGGTGATCGAGCTGCCGGTGCGCTACGACGGCCCCGACCTCGCCGACGTGGCCGCCCACTGGGGCGTCCCGGAGCGCGAGGTGGCGCGGGTCCACGCCGCCACCGAGTTCCGGGTCGCGTTCTGCGGCTTCGCCCCCGGCTTCGGCTATCTCACCGGCCTTCCGGCGCGCTACGACGTACCGCGCCGGGTCACTCCGCGTACAGCCGTCCCGGCGGGTTCGGTGGCGCTGGCCGGGCCGTACACGGGCGTGTACCCGCGCTCGTCGCCGGGCGGCTGGCAGCTGATCGGCACCACGGACGCGGTGCTGTGGGACCACACACGCGTGCCCGCGGCGCTGCTCACACCGGGCGCACGCGTGCGTTTCGTCCCGACGGGACGGGAGGGCGTCGTATGACCGTTCGCGCGCTCGCCGTCGTCCGCGCGGGGGCGCTCACCACCGTCCAGGACCGCGGCCGTCCCGGACACGCGCATCTGGGCGTGCCCCGCTCGGGCGCGCTGGACGCGCCGGCGGCGGCGCTCGTCAACCGGCTGGTCGGCAACCCACCGGACGCGGCCGTGCTGGAGACGACGCTCGACGGCTGCGCGGTGCGCCCCCGTTGCCCGGTCACCGTGGCCGTCGGCGGCGCGCCCTGCGCCGTCACGGTGGACGGCCGGCCCGTCGCCTGGGGCGCGCCGGTGCAGGTGCCGTCCGGGGCGCTGCTGGACGTCGGACCCGCCCTCACCGGGGTGCGCGGCTACCTGGCGGTGGCCGGCGGCGTCACCGTGGAACGCGTCCTCGGCAGCCGTTCGACGGACCTGCTCTCGGGCCTGGGCCCCGCACCTCTCACGGACGGCGCGGTGCTGCCCTTGGGACGGCCGCCCGCCCCGTACACACGCGTGGACGTCGCCCCGCAGCCGGCGCCGCCGGCCGAACTCGTCCTGCGGGTGACATTGGGCCCGCGCGACGACTGGTTCACTTCGGATGCGGTGCGCGCGTTCACCACGCGCGTATACCGCGTGTCGGCGTCGAGCAACCGGATCGGGCTGCGCACGGAGGGGCCGGCGCTGGAGCGCGCGAGGGCCGGCGAGCTTCCCAGCGAGGGCATGGTGCTGGGTGCGGTCCAGGTGCCGCCGGACGGCAGGCCCGTGGTCTTCCTGGCCGACCATCCGACCACGGGGGGCTACCCGGTCATCGGTGTCGTCCATCGCCCTGATCTGGCCCGTGCCGCCCAGGCGGTCCCGGGAACGCCGACCCGCTTCGTGGCGGTGCGCCCCCGTCTCACCGCCCGCCGGACGACCGGGGCCCGATAGAGCGCGGAGCGCCCGGCAGGCCGGGCGGCGTCCATCTCCGCCCGGCCTGCCGGTCACCGCCCGTTCACCCGGCGGACGGACGTCCGCCGATCGGCCCTGTCGCCGGGGCCGTCGTCACATCGCCGAGGCCGCGTCCGGTCCGATCCTGCTGCGTACGGCCGTCTGGACCTCGGCCTCCTCGGCCGGATCGGCGGCGAGCCGACGCAGCCGCTCGACGACCCGTGCGTCGCCGGTCTCGGCGTGCCGGGCGGCGATCTCGCGGGTGGTCTCCTCGCAGTCCCACAGGCATTCGACGGCGAAGCCGGCGGCGAAGGAGGGGTCGGTGGCGGCGAGGGCGCGGGCGCAGCGGCCCCGCAGATGGGACGAGCCGGTCTCGCGGTAGATGTGCCGCAGCACGGGGGCCGCGCACACGATGCCGAGCCGCCCGGCGCCGTCGACGAGGGTCCACAGGGTCGGGGCGTCGCAGCCCTCGCCGCGGACGGCCTCGCGCAGGGCGCCGAGGACGAGGTCGCCGTCGTGGGCGCCGCCCCGGCAGGCGAGCACACGGCCGGCGGCGGCGCCGAGGGCGTCGGGCCGCTGGACCCAGCCGCGGGCGCGGTCGACGGCGGCCGCCACCCGCATGCGTTCGAAGGCGTCGACGGCCGCCTCCACCACGGCCGTCGAGCCCGTCACGACGGCCTGTTCGATCAGGTCGAGGGCGCCGGGATCGTCGCTGTCGGCGAGATAGCGCAGGGCGGTGCACCGGGCGCCGTCGCCGCCGTCCCGTGCGGCCCGCACGATCTCCGGCCGGTCATCGGGGCCGGCCACGGCGGCCAGACATCGGGCCGCGGGGACATGGAGCGCGGCGCCCCGGTCCAGGCCCTGCTGGGCCCAGTCGAAGACGGCCTGGACGCTCCAGCCGGGCCGGGGCCCGGTGGGCCTCATCTGCCGCTGCCACCGGTCGAAGGAACCGGCTTCCTGGGCGGCACGCACACGTGTGGAGACGTACTCGCGCGGGTCCTCCGCCCACAGCCGCCACGGCCGTGGCTCGAAGGCGTCGCGTACGGCGACGACCAGTTCGGCCTCGCCCTCGGCGTCGGTGGCGAACCTCGCGAGCACCGGGGCGGCCAGGGCGCGCAGGCCGGCGTCGTCGTCGCGCAGGGCGAGCTCGTCCAGGGCCCAGGCCCAGTTGGAGCCCGAGGCGGCGTACCGGCGCAGCAGTTCCAGGGCGTCCCGCCTGCCGTAGGAGGCGAGATGGCCGAGGACGGCCAAGGCGAGGCCGGTGCGGGACTCCTCGGTGTCGAAGGCGTCCTCGACGTCGAAGAGGTGCGCCTCGATCTCGTCCAGCTCGCCGCCGAGGTCGAGGAAGAGCCGGGCGTAGTAGAGGGAGCGGTTCTCCACCTGCCAGTCGTGGCGGGGATCGCGCAGCACACAGTGGTTGAGGGCCGCGAGCGCCTCTCGGCGGGGCGCGGTGAGCGCGTGCAGGGTGCCGTCGCCGCGGCCCCGCTGCAGCAGGCCGAGCAGCGTACCGCTGGGCGCTATGACCGGATCGAACATGGGAAACAGCCTCACATCAAGCGTCGACGCAACCGGGGAACACGCGTTACCTGGCCACGTGACAACACGTCGGGGCGCCCGCCGTCTCTTGCTTGTTGTAGACCATCTCTCTCTGCCTCTCGTCGGTGGCCCATGCGGACCGTGTCACGGCCCGCGCGGTGCGGCAACACCTGCCCATCCGTCGCGTCCGTGAATCACGACGTCATGATGACCCGGCTGTTCTGCCTGCCGCGACCGATATTTCCGGCGGCTTCGTACCGCCTCCCCCGTGTTCGTCGTTCTGTCCGGTCGGGAACTTCGTTCCGGCTGCTCAGGAACTGCCGGTGCGGTGCCCCCCGAACAGTTCGAGCAGCTCGGCCCGGTCGAACATCCTGGCCGTGTCGACGGCCGAGGGGGTGCCCGCGGACGGGTCGGCCCCGGCCTCGACCAGGGCCTTGACGACCTCCGTCTCACCCTTGAAGACGGCTCCGGCGAGGGGGGTCTGGCCTCGGTCGTTGATCCGGTCGGCCTCGGCGCCGCGGGCCAGCAGGGCCCGTACCGCCTCGGCGTGGCCGTGGTACGCGGCGAGCATCACGAGCGAGTCGCCGCGGTCGTTGGTGAGGTTGGCCGGAACGCCCGCGTCGACGTAGGCCACAAGCGCCTCGGTCTGTCCCTGCCGGGCCAGCTCGAAGATCTTGCTCGCCAGCTCCACGACCTCGGGGTCGGGGGCTTCGGTCATCGTCGGACCGCCTCTCGTCACAGCCGTTCAGGTGAATCGCCAGGGTACTGGCTCGCCCGGCACATGACGGGCCGCGCGAGAGGCAAAGATCACGGCGAGACCCGTTCGACGCAACTCCGCTGCTCAGACCCCTCTTCGGGGCTTCCGCCGACCGGGCGAAATCTCCCGGAATTCACCCAGTTGCACCTTTAATCGTATAGATACATCCTGTGATCCTGGAAGTACTCATGGTGACTGTCCCCACGAACCAGGAGAGCCCAAATGATCCTGTCCATCTCAGGTGTGGTCCTGCTCGGCATCATCGTCTTCCTGTTCTTCCGCAAGGACGGGCTCAAGGCGTCGCACGCCCTGGTCTCGGCCCTGTTCGGCTTCTACCTGGCCAGCACCGCCATCGCCCCCAGCATCAAGGCGGGCGGCGAGAGCCTGGCCGGACTGCTGGGCGGCATCAAGTTCTGACGCCGCCCGGCTCCGCCGTCCCGTCCCCGCCGTCCGATCCGTCCGTACGCACCTCCAGGAGACCGCAGTGGCCCGGCGCCCCCTCCCCCGCATCCTGAGCACAGGCAGCGCGCAGATCGCCCGGAGCCGGGAGCTGGCCCGGACGGCGGCGGACAGCGCCACCGACATCCTGCATCCGCTGATCACCGTCGCCCGCGGTCTGCGCCGGCTGGCCGCGGTCGGCCGGCTCAAATGGGCCGAGACCCCCAAGGACCGGCGCGGTCCGCTGCTGTTCCTGGCGGCCTCGGTGGTCCTGGTCGTGGCCCTCGTCCCGTACGGCCCGCTGCTCGCCGTCATCGCCCTGATGGCGGCGGCAGCCTGGCAGGGCAGGGACCGCACCCCACCGGTCCCCGAAGGCCCCGACGAGTCGCAGACCCAGCGACTCCAGTCGCTGTACGAGGCCCTCGTCCCGTACTTCTCGACGGCCGACGACCCCGCTCCCCTGTACGCCCACGGCGGCGACTGGGAGAAGGCCTTCCCGGAGTACGAGTTCGACGGGTCCGGCCGCGTCGCCCACCTCGCGGTCCATTACCCGGCGTACTTCCCGGACGGCGAGGCCGAGCCACGCGCGCGCGTGGAGCACCTCCTCGCGGCCAAGTCGGGCCGCGGCCGCGAGTACCTCTTCGACTGGGACGAGGAGGGCAACGCACTCACCCTGCGCGTCCTCGCCCCGCTCCCCACCGACATCGCCGCCCAGCGTTTCGTCACCGCCCCCGGTGAGACGGTCCTGGGCTTCACCGACCCCTCCCACGTCCTGCGCACCCTGCCCCTCGACCACGGCGAGGAGCGGCGGGACGTGCCGCCCGTCGTCTGGCGCACCGGCGTCCGCTCCACCGAGCCCCACCTCCTGGCCGTCGGCCAGCCCGGCAGCGGCACCTCGACCCTGCTGCGCTCCCTCGCCCTGCAGGCCCTCCAGCACGGCGACGTCCTGATCGTCGAGGGCGGCGGCACCGGCGAGTACGCCTGTCTCGCCGGCCGGGACGGCGTCCTGGGCGTCGAGGTGGGACTCGCCGGAGCGCTGGCCGGCCTGGAATGGGCCGCACAGGAGACGGAGCGCCGGCTGATCGCCGCGAACCAGGCCCGCCAGGAGGGCCACGCCCCGCCCGACGACGTCAAACGCCCGCTGTGGATCCTCCTCGACCGCCCCACCGCGTTCACCCACCTCGCCGAGGCGGACGGCCGCGAGGACCCGCAGTCCCTCCTCCGGATCCCGCTGCGGCACGGCCGCGCGGCCTCGGTGACGGTGGTCGTGGCCGAGCAGTTCGACAACCTGGACGCCCTGAGCGAAGCGGTACGGCAGCACACGCGCGCGCGGGTCGTCCTCGGCCCGGCCTCGGGCAGGCAGGTGGAGGCGATCCTCGGCGCGCCCGCGCACACCACTCCCGTCGACCACGTCCCACCAGGGCGCGGGTACGCCCGGCTCGGCGCGGGACCGGTGCACCGCCTCCAGGTCCCGGCGACCCCGGACCCCTACGACGACGCGACGAGCGAGGCCCACCGGCAGGCGGTCCTCGACCTGCTGCCGCCCCGCTCGACCCCGGCGGACTCCGAGACCCTGCCGGTCCCGGCGGAGGCCGTGGCTCTGGAGAGCTCGTAAGGACACGGACGGGGCCCGCCCGCACCCTGAGGGCTGTCCCGTAATCCCTGGTGGATCAGCGTGCGGCGTCGGATGCGGTGCATCGCAAGGCGGAGGAACGTCCGCATACTGGATGTATGCGGACGTCCCGACAACGCGGCGAGGTGCCGTAGCTGTCGTCGCACGCCCGCCAGGGATTACGGGACAGCCCTTAGCCGCACCGGCCCGGCCAGGCCCCGTCTACGCGACGAACGTGCGCGGGCCCTCGCCGCCCGCCGTCCCCCCGCTCTCGACGATCCGGGCCGCCGCGGCCAGCCGCCCCGCCGCCTCGTCGGCCACCGCGCCCCCCACGGTGAACGGCAGCCGCACATAGCCCTCGAAGGCGCCGTCCACTCCGAAGCGCGGTCCGGACGGCACCCGGACCCCGACCCGCTCCCCCGCCTCGGCGAGCCGCGACCCGGACAGCCCGCCGGCCCGCACCCACAGCGTCAGCCCGCCCCGGGGCACCTCGAACTCCCAGTCCGGCAGCTCCCGCCGCACCGCGGCGACCAGCGCGTCCCGGTTCTCCCGGGCCTGACCGCGCCGCAGATGAACGGCCTGCTCCCAGCCCCCGGTGCTGAACAGCCAGTTCACCGCCAGCTGCTCCAGCACCGGAGTGCCCAGGTCGGCGTAGGCGCGCGCGGCGACCAGGCTGCGGATGACGTCCGGAGCCGCCCGCACCCAGCCGATGCGCATCCCGGCCCAGAAGGCCTTGCTGGCCGAGCCGACGGTGATCACCGTGGACCCGGCCGGGTCGAAGCCGCACACCGGGCGCGGCATGGCGGCGGCCGCCTCCTCGTCGAGCCACAGCTCGCTCATCGTCTCGTCGGCGACCAGCACCGTGCCCGCCGACCGGGCCGCCTCCACCAGCCGCCGCCGCTGGTCCTCGTCGGCGAGGGCGCCGGTGGGGTTGTGGAAGTCGGCGACGACGTACGCGATGCGCGGCGCGGCCTCGCGCAGGACCTGCCGCCAGCGGTCCAAGTCCCACCCGGTGAGCCCCTCCGCCATGGCGACCGGGACCAGCCGGGCCCCCGCCTCCCGCATCAGCTGGAGGATGTTGGCGTACGACGGCGACTCGACGGCGATACGTTCGCCCCGCCCGCCGAACAGATGGCAGATCGCGTCGATGGCGCCCATGGCGCCGGTCGTCACCATGATCTGCTCGGGCATCGTCGGGATCCCGCGCGCGGTGTAGCGTTCGGCGATCATCGCCCGCAGGGCGGGCAGCCCCGCCGGGTAGTCGCCGTGCGTGTGGGCGTAGGGGGGCAGCTCCTCCAGCGCGCCCTGCACGGCGCGGGTGAGCCACGGCTCGGGGGCCGGGAGGGCGGCACAGCCCAGGTCGATCATCGAGCCCAGGGTCTCCGGCGGCAGCGGTTCGAGCCCGCGCGCGGGGACGGGGTTCCCCGCCGGGACGGCCGTCCAGCTGCCCGCTCCGCGCCGGGACTCCAGGAACCCCTCCGCGCGCAGCGCCTCGTAGGCGGCGGCGACGGTCGTACGGCTGACGGACAGCGCCAGGGCGAGCTCCCGCTCGGCGGGCAGCCGGGCCGCCACCGGGACGCGGCCTTCGAGGACCAGCAGCCGGACGCCGTCGGCGAGGGCGCGGTAGGCGGGCGGGCGGCGCGTGCCGGGGCCCGCCGGACGGTCCTGCTGGGAGTTGAGCAGCCGCGCCAGCTGCGCGGCCCCTACCGCGGAGGTCCACTGCGCCATGATTACCAGTCCACCTTCCCCGAATTGGCCATGGATGGAGTTTCCTCCCCCGCCACAGAGTGTCATGAGTCAGGCCACTACCACCACCAGGGGGACCACTTGTTCGCCAACGGCCACCATCTCGTCCGACGACTGGTCCAGCTGTACGCCGGCCTCGCCCTCTACGGCATCAGCTCGGCCATGCTCGTCCGGTCCGGCCTGGGGCTGGAGCCGTGGAACGTGCTCCACCAGGGGCTCGCCGCACACACCGGCCTGTCCATCGGCACCGTCCTGATCATCGTGGGCGTCATCGTGCTGCTCATCTGGATTCCGATGCGGCAGCGCCCGGGGCTCGGCACGGTGTCCAACGTGATCGTCATCGGGATCGTGATGGACGGGGCGCTCGCCGTCATCCCCGAGGCGCACGGTCTGGCCGTGCGCGTGCCCGTGCTGGTGGCGGGGGTCGTCCTGAACGGCGCGGCGACGGGCAGCTACATCGCGGCGCGTTTCGGGCCGGGGCCGCGCGACGGGCTGATGACGGGGCTGCACCGGCGGACGGGCCACTCGATCCGGATGATCCGCACGGCCGTCGAGATCGGCGTCGTGGCGACCGGTTTCCTCCTCGGCGGCACCGTGGGCGTCGGCACCCTGCTGTACGCGCTGTCGATCGGTCCCCTCGCGCAGTTCTTCCTGCGGGTGTTCGACGTGCCCACGGCATCGGGCGGCAGCACGGTCGTTGCCGCGGGGTCACCCAGGGGAGCGATACTGCGTCCGTGACCGTCCTCCTGCGCCACCCGTACCTCGACCATCCGGGGCCCATCCCCTTCGCCCACCGCGGCGGGGCCGCGGACGGCCTGGAGAACACCGTGGCGCAGTTCCGGCGCGCGGCCGAGGCGGGCTACCGCTATATGGAGACCGACGTGCACGCCACGCGTGACGGCAGGCTGGTCGCCTTCCACGACGCGACGCTGGACCGGGTCACCGACGGAGCGGGCCGCATCGCCGAGCTGCCGTGGACCGAGGTGCGGCACGCGCGCGTGGGCGGCGCGGAACCGGTCCCCCTCTTCGAGGAGCTCCTGGAGACCTTCCCCGAGGTGCGCTGGAACGTCGACCTCAAGGCGGAGACCGCACTGCGCCCTCTGCTCGATCTGATCGCACGGACCGACGCCTGGGACCGGGTATGCGTGGGCTCCTTCTCCGAAGCGCGCGTGGTGCGCGCGCAGCGGCTGGGCGGACCCCGCCTGGCGACCTCGTACGGCACCTGGGGCGTGCTCGGCCTGCGGCTGCGGTCCTGGGGCGTGCCCGCGGCGCCGCGCCGCTCGGCGGTGGCCGCACAGGTGCCCGAGGCCCGGTCGGGCATCCCGGTCGTGGACCGCCGTTTCGTGCGTGCCGCCCACGCGCGCGGACTGCACGTGCACGTGTGGACGGTCAACGAACCGGATCGGATGCACCGGCTCCTGGATCTCGGCGTCGACGGCATCATGACCGATCACATCGACATGCTGCGCGAGGTCATGCGGGAGCGGGGCGTGTGGGCCTGATTCCCGGATCCCGCAAGGGGCCCGTCCGGCGGATCGAGTCGTGGGAATCCGGTACCCGAGAAGATTTAGCGCTCAACGCCAAAGGGCGGTAGTGTACGCGTTTGGCCTGCACGGCGTACCGTTACTGCGCGTCAAAGATGCCGAAACGCTGGGTGACATCTGCTTTCAGATGTGACAAACCGGGCGCCTGTGGGTACTGCAATGGTTGACAAGGCTGCGGCTACGACGGCGACGCATGACCCGGAACGGGACACGGAACGGGAATCTTTACCGCCGACCGGACGTTGACCGGATGACGACGACAGCGACACCTGTCCTGTGGGCGACAAGCCCGGGAGGCACGATTCATGAGTGAGCGAGCTCTTCGCGGCACGCGCCTCGTGGTGACCAGCTACGAGACGGACCGCGGCATCGACCTGGCCCCGCGCCAGGCCGTGGAGTACGCATGCGAGAAGGGGCACCGCTTCGAGATGCCCTTCTCGGTCGAGGCGGAGATCCCGCCGGAGTGGGAGTGCAAGGTCTGCGGTGCCCCAGCACTCCTCGTGGACGGCGACGGCCCTGAGGAGAAGAAGGCCAAGCCCGCGCGTACGCACTGGGACATGCTGATGGAGCGGCGGACCCGCGAGGAACTCGAAGAGGTCCTCGAGGAGCGGCTGGCCGTTCTGCGGTCCGGGGCGATGAACCTGGCGGTTCATCCCCGCGACAGCCGCAAGTCCGCGTGATCCTGCGCGGCTGAACACAACGACAGCGGGCGCCGCACATCTTTCGGATGTGCGGCGCCCGCTGTCGTCGTATGTGCGTTCCGGTCGGAGGTCGGACCTCCGGATTCAGAGGTTCTCATCCCGGACGACCTCGCCCTGGACCACCTTGCCGTCCGGGCGGTGGATGCGCGCCTGCTGGAAGGCGTCGCCCAGGACGCCCGAGCCGGCGTCGCGCAGCTTGCGGTCCACGGTGCGCTGTGTGTAGCTCCCGACGGCCTTCTGGACCGGCGGGAGCAGCAGGAGCAGACCCACCGCGTCGGACACCAGGCCCGGGATCATCAGAAGCAGGCCGCCGAGCATCATCAGACCGTTGCCGCCGCCCCGAGTGGGGGCCGTGCCTCGCTGGATCGCCTCGTTCAGGTTCCGGAAGGCGCGCCGGCCGGCCCGCTTGATGACCACCGCGCCGAGGACGAGCCCGGCCAGGAGCAGCACGAAGAGCGCGAACCCGCCGGCCGCGCCCGCGACCACTGACAGCAGCCAGATCTCCAGCACCAGCCACGCGGCGAACCCCAGGGGCAGGAACGTCCGCAGCCGGGAGCGTCGGGGCCGGGGCTGCGGAACGGGCTGCTGAACGGAGTACGCGGGGGTCGGAGCGCCAGTCGTCATGGTTCCAGTGTGCCTGGATGCGGCTCAGAGCGGCATAAGGGGACGATCAGCTGTCGCTGTGCGGCTTCTCGGGCGCCGCCGGGTCCTTCGTCTCGTCGCGCGCCGGCGACTGCGGACGCTGCGGGACGGCGGGTCTTGCGGACTTGGCGGACTTGCCGGCGATCTTGCCGACGCGTTCGCCCACTCCCCACGCCGTGACGCGCCACAGCGCCTCGACGAGGATGTCGCGGCTCATCTTGGAGTCGCCGAGTTCGCGCTCGACGAAGGTGATGGGCACCTCGACCACATGGAAGCCGGCCTTGACCGCGCGCCGGGCGAGGTCGACCTGGAAGCAGTAGCCCTGGGAGGCGACCCCGTCGAGGCCGAGTCCCTCCAGGGTCTCCCGGCGGAACGCGCGGTAGCCGCCGGTGATGTCGCGCAGCGGGAGGTCCAGCGCGAGGCGCGAGTACAGGCTGCCGCCGCGGGAGATCATCTCGCGGGACTTCGGCCAGTTCACGACCCGGCCCCCCGGCACCCAGCGGGAGCCCAGGACCAGGTCGGCGCCCTTGAGCGCGGTGAGCAGCCGGGGCAGTTCCTCGGGCTGGTGGGAGCCGTCGGCGTCCATCTCGATCAGTACGCCGTAGCCGTGCTCCAGGCCCCAGCGGAAGCCCGCCAGGTAGGCGGCGCCGAGGCCTTCCTTGCCCTTGCGGTGCAGCACGCGCACCTGGCCGTCCGCGGCGGCCAGCTCGTCGGCCAGCTTGCCGGTGCCGTCGGGGCTGTTGTCGTCGGCCACGAGGACGTGGGCCTCGGGGACGGCCTTGCGCACCCGGCCGACGATGGCCTTGATGTTCTCCGCCTCGTTGTAGGTCGGGATGATCACCAAGGCCAGGCCGAGCGGGCCGAACTTCCTCCCCCGGTCCTGTGCCGCGAGAGTCCCGTCGCCGTCGTTCACTGCTGCCCCTTCGAGTCCGTACGCAGGGGACCACCATAGTGGCCGCCGCCTGCGATGACATGGCGGGACCTTTCACAAGGTGGTGTCGTTATCCGAAGATCGGGGTAAGTAGGGTCTTTTCGGCTTCTTCGCAGGCGCGCGCCGAGCGTACTGCGTACGGGTGAGTCCGCTGTGCCGCGTCGCTGCGGATGGGGGCCCGGCGCCCTTCGGGCCGACCTGGGGCCCGCTGGCTGCGGGTCGACCTAAAGCCGTTGTCTACTGAGCGCCCGGGCCCCACCCGGGTCACACCTCCCCGACCGGCCGGAAAGTTCCCTCGCGCGCGGCGCGGGCGCTGAGCCTGGCTCCCAGTGACGGCGGCCCGGCGGGGCGCACCGTCCCTGACCCAGCGGCGCCGCGGCGAGTGCGCGAACGTTCGCCGGCGGGGTGTCCGGTGGTGGACCCGGCCGAACCTACCGGCCCCCCGCCGTCAGCTGTCAACAGCCGCCCTACCTGCGGATCTTTGGTCAAAGCGCTGGTCAGCGCGGAGAAGGCGGGATGCGCGCGGCGGCGCGCGGACGGGTGATCTTCGCCGCTCCGCGCGGCCGGATCACTCGCCCGGCCGTACGAACACCGTCCGTCCCGCGACCACCGTACGCAGGCATACGGGCAGGTCGGCCCCCGGGGTGAGGTCGGGCAGGCCGGGCGTTCCCGAGCGGGGGTCGGTGGACCAGCGGGCGACCCGGTCGTCGGGCGCCTGCACGACCAGGTGGTCCGTGCGCCACACCGCGTAGTCCGCGGGCGCGCCGGGCACCAGGACGCCGGCGTCGTCCCGCCCGATCGCCCGCCAGCCGCCGCGGGTGTGGGCGGTGAACGCGGCGCGCACCGAGACGCGGTGCTCGGGGGTGCGGTGGAAGGCGGCGGCCCGGACCGTGCCCCAGGGGTCGAGCGGGGTGACGGGGCTGTCGGAACCGAAGGCGAGCGGCACCCCGGCGCGCAGCAGAGCCGCGAAGGGGTTCAGCGAGCGGGCCCGCTCGGCGCCGAGGCGCTGGGCGTACATGCCGTCCTCGCCGCCCCACAGGGCGTCGAAGGCGGGCTGCACGGAGGCGGTGAGGCCGAGTTCGGCGAACGCGGCGATGGTTTCGGGGGTGAGCATCTCGGCGTGCTCGACGCGGTGCCGGGCGGCGCGGATCCGAGCGAGGCCCACCTTCTCCGCGGCGGCCCGCACGCCCTCCACGACAGAGGTGACGGCCGCGTCGCCGATGGCGTGGAAGCCGGCCTGGAGCCCGGCCTCGGTGCAGGCCGCGACGTGCTCCGCGACCTGGCCTGCGTCGAGGTAGGCCTTGCCGGTGTGGGCGGCGTCGGTGTAGGAGGCGTGCAGGCAGGCGGTGTGGGAGCCGAGCGCGCCGTCGACGAAGAGGTCGCCGGCCGCGCCGAGGGCGCCGAGCGCGCGCGCCTTCGCCACTCCGTCCGTGCCCTGTTCGGCCCAGTAGCCGACGATCCGAGGGCCCGTCTCCTCGGCGGCGAGCCGCAGCAGGCCGGCGAGGTCGTCCTCGGAGGAGATCTCCGGTCCGGCGCACTCGTGCACCGAGCCGATGCCGAGGGAGGCGGCGTGGGCGAGGGCGGCGCGCTGGGCCTCGGTGCGCTGCCCGTCCGTCACGGCCGCGAACGCGGCGGCGCGTACGGCGTGGTGGGCGTCGGCGGTGAGCGGGCCGTCGCCGGGACGGGCGGCGAAGCTCGGGACCAGGTCCAGCAGGGTCGTGGTGACGACGGCCGAGTGGACGTCGATGCGGGACAGGTAGAGGGGGCGGCCGCCGGTCGCCTCGTCGAGCTCCGCGCGCGTCGGGGGGCGGCCTTCGGGCCAGCGGGAGGCGTCCCAGCCGTGACCGAGCAGCACCTTGTCACCCGGCCTGGCCGCGGCGAAGTCCCGTACCCGGGCGAGGGCCGCCGTCAGGTCGGGAGCGGTCGAGAGGTCCAGGCCGGTCAGGGAGAGGCCCGTGGCGGTGGTGTGCACATGGGCGTCGGTGAAGGCCGGGGTGACGAGGGCGCCGTCCAGGTCGACCACCTCGTCGACGCCGTCGGCGAAGGCGTCGGCCGCCCCCTCGGAGCCGACCCAGGCGACCTGGCCGCGCTCTACGACCATCGCGGTCGCGAAGGGGTCGGCGGGGCTGTGGACCTCGCCACGGCGGAGCAGGACGGTCTTCGGCTCGGGGGTGCGCTCACTCATGGGCACCAGTCTCGCGCCTTGCCGGACCGGCCCCGCACACAGGCCCCCTCAGGCGCGCCCCGCCGGTCCGTCCGCCGGTCGCGCCGGGGCCCCGCGGCCGGGCGTCGTCATATCCGCGGCGGCCGGGCCTCGTACGGCGTGGACAGGACGACCGTCGTGCGGGTGGAGACGCCCGCGAGGGCGCGCAGCCGGCTCAGCAGCTCCTCCAGTTCGTGCGGAGTGGCCACCCGGACCTTGAGGATGTAGTTCTCGTCGCCGGCCACGCTGTGGCAGGCCTCGATCTCGGGCACGCCGGAGAGGCGGTCGGCGATGTCGTCGGGCGCGCTGGGGTCGAACGGTTTCACCGAGATGAAGGCCGTCAGAGGCAGTCCGACGGCCTCCGGGTCCACCACGGCCGCGTAGCCGCGGATCACGCCGCGCTGCTCCAGTCGGCGCACCCGCTGGTGCACGGCCGACGTGGACAGGCCCGTGGCCTTGCCCAGGTCGGTGTAACTCATCCGCCCGTCCTTGACGAGCAGCTGCACGATCTGTCGGTCCAGCTCCTCCATGGCGCAAGAACCTACAGTGCGCCCGATCTCCGCGTATACCTATGCAGCCCAGGTCATACGCGGTTCGGGGACGGAACGCGGGGTGTCCGGGAGGCGACGGCGGGGTATGCGGGGAGACACGGGTGCGGGCATCTGCGCATGGCATGTGACGAACGCCACAGCGTACGCCGGGGGTACGTGAGTTCCTCGTGGTTACCGCCGAGACAGGCAGGGAAGTGCTTGCTGTGGTCGAGGCCGCAGTGCCGTCACGGCCCAGCCCTAGGGGGAGAATCCCATGCAGAGTCTTAAGCGCCCTGGTCGCACCGCGCCCAAGCGGCTCCAGCCGGTCGTCGTCGAACCCGAGCCGGAGGGCGTCGAACCCGACGACCTCGCCGACGAGTTCGACGCCTACGACACCTTCGAGATGTACCGGGTGATCTGCCCGGACTGCGCGCAGCCCATCGCGCTGCTGGCGGAGGAGGAGGTCCTGCCGGAGCACGCGCTGTGCGCCTCGCCGTGGAACCCCTTCGGGCTCACGGTCTGCGCCGGCACCGGACGCGCGGCGGCCGAGGCCCGCCAGGCGGACGAGTCGGCGGAGCCCCAGGAGCAGGACGCCGCGCTGCTGTTGACGCTCCCTCAGGGACTCGACTGGCGTACGCAGCCCTTCTCGCACGTCGGCGGCCCGGGTTCGCGCCCCATGCGCGTACAGGTGCTGCGCCGCCAGGCCGCCTGAGCCCCGCGACCCGTCCGGCCGCCTCGACTCCCGCCCACGCCCCGAGCCACGGCATCCGCAGACCGCCGTGGTGCGGGACCGGCATGCCCGCGCCCGTCCGAGACGGCGGCCCGGTGAGGGGCCCCGGCTCCCGGGGGAAAGCGGGCCTCCCCCGGCTGACGAGCCGTGACCTGGAACCGAGGGCGCGCGTTGGCCTGGTATGACCCCCACCTACACGGCGGCACCCGGGCGGCACCGCCAGCTGTTCGTCCCCGCGCCGGCAGGAGCGGTCCCGCCGGCTCCGCCGGCCGTGCAGGACCCCCCGATCTACCGTGACCTGATCCGGGCGTGGGCCGACCGGGGCCGCACACTGCCCGGGCGGCACGATCCGGAGTGGGTGCGGCTGGTGGCCCCGCTGGTGCGGCCGGGGCAGTTCAGCGGGTCTCCGGACCCACTAGGTGACGGGCGATGACCATGCGCTGGACCTGGTTCGTGCCCTCCACGATCTGCAGCGCCTTGGCCTCGCGCAGATAGCGTTCGACGGGGAAGTCGGCGGTGTAGCCGTAACCCCCGAGGACCTGGACGGCGTCGGTGGTGACCCGCATCGCGGCGTCGGTGCAGTGCAGCTTGGCCATCGCCGCCTGCGCCGCGAACGGCCGGCCGGCGTCCCGCAGCCGCGCCGCCGCCAGGTACAGGGCGCGGCCGGCCTCGATCCGGGTCGCCATGTCGGCGAGCAGGAAGCGCAGCCCCTGGAAGTCGGCGAGAGGCCGGCCGAACTGCCGCCGGTCCCGGGCGTGGGCGACCGCCTCGTCGAGCGCCGCCTGAGCCACCCCGACCGCACAGGCGGCGATGCCGAGCCGCCCGGAGTCGAGAGCGGCCAGGGCGATCGCGAAGCCCTGACCGACCTCCCCGACGCGCCGCGCGTCCGGGACGCGCACGCCGTCGAAGTGGATCTGGGCGGTGGGTGAGCCCTTGAGCCCCATCTTCCGCTCGGGCGGCGCGGCGCTCAGCCCTTCGGCGTCGCCCGGCACCAGGAACACGGTGATCCCGCGCGGTCCCTCGCCGCCGGTGCGCGCCATGACCGTGTAGAAGTCGGCGATGCCGCCGTGCGTCGTCCAGGCCTTGACGCCGGTGATCACCCAGGAGTCGCCGTCGCGCACCGCACGGGTGCGCAGGGAGGCGGCGTCCGAACCGGAGGCGGGCTCGGAGAGGCAGTACGCGCCGAGGAGCCCGCCGCCGAGCATCGCGGGCAGGTGCGCGGCCCGCTGCTCCTCGGTGCCGTGGGCGGCGAGCGGGTAGGCGGCCAGGGTGTGGACGCTGATGCCGAGACCGACGGTGAGGCGAGCGGCGGCGAGCTCCTCCAGGACCTGGAGGTAGACCTCGTAGGGCTGGTCGCCGCCGCCATGGGCCGAGTCGTACGGCAGACCCAGCAGGCCCGCTTCGGACAGCAGGGTGAACAGCTCGCGCGGGAAGCGGCCGGCCTCCTCGTCCTCGGCGGCCGTCGGGACGATCTCGCGGCGCGCGATGTCACGGACGACTGCGAGCAGGTCACGGGCCTCGTCGGTGGGCAGCGGACGGTCCACCGGCGGCGGGGAGCGATCGGGCATGGTGACTCCTCTCCTCGCCGGCCGGCCGAAGGCCTCGCGCTGTGAGTATGCCCGCGGGCGGTCGCCGCCGCACGGGCTAAGGGGCGTCGGCGGTCAGCGCACACGGGCCGCGCGGCCCGGTCTCACGCGTCCTCCCTCTGGGCCTCCTTCGGGGCGGGGAAGGCGGGGTCGAGTTCCTCGATCGCGCGCAGGGCGCCGCCCAGGGTCCGCACGAGGAGTTCGCGCATGGTGTCGCGGGACAGCCCCTGGGGGCGGTCGATCCAGTCGAGGGTGGCCCCCTCCACGCTGCACACCCAGGAGAGCAGGCCCATCCGGGGCAGCGAGGGGATGTCGCCGCGGCCGTACGCGCCCTCGGCGATGGTGACCACGAAGGCCTCGCGCACGCCGTCCCGGATGCCGTGCACCTCGGCGTCGAAGCCGACGCCGCCGCTCACGATCGTGCGGTAGGAGGCCTGGTGGTCCTCGGCGAAGCGCAGATAGCCGTCGATCGTGCGGTGCACCCGGTCGAGCTGGGGCAGCTCCAGGCCGCTCGCCGCGAAGGAGACCAGTTCGGCGACGGAGTCCTTGATGATCGCCAGGTAATAGCCGCGCTTGGACTGGAAGTAGTAGTAGATCAGCCCCTTGGCGACGTGCGCCTGCCGGGCGATGTCGTCCATCGAGAGTGCGTCGTAGGACGTGTCGGCGAACAACTTCCGCCCGATGGCTATGAGTTCGGCACGACGCGCGAGTGAGCGCTCGGTACCGCGCGCTCGGGGACGGGCGGCGTCGCGCTGGTGACTGATATTCAACTCGACCCTGGTCTCCAACGGTCGGCGGGACGACGTCAGTATGTCAGGTCGAAGCGTGGGTCAGGTCACACCGGCCACCGACCGGAGGACGGTGCTCCGCGTCGGCGTCAGACCAGTTGGAGCTGGGCCACGAGCATCGCGACGACCACGACGAGGGTCCACCCCAGGACGTGTTCGATGATCTTGGGGCCGTCGTCCTGCGGGCCGCCGGTACGGGCTCGGGCGGGGGCGGTCGCGATGTGTGCGGTCATGGCGTCTCTTCGCTGGCTCTCTGCTGGCGGTGCGGGCGGATGTCCGACTCGATCTGCCCACCTTGCCACCGAAAACGGCTTTTGCGGCCGAGAGCTTGCTCACATGGCCCGCTCGGCTCACATGCGAACGGCCCCCGGCCATGCGCCGGGAGCCGCCGCGCGAGGTCAGCGCACGCCGACCGCCGCCAGCGCCGTACGCTGCGCCGCCGTCGGGCGGGCCGGGAAGTAGAGGTAGCAGACGCCTCCGCTGCCGGAGACGACCTTGCCGCCGGCGTTGAGACGCTTGGTCCGCAGCCACACGTTCTCGAACTCCCGCCGCCGGTAGACGCGCCGCACCGCCGCGTTGGTCGGCGAGGCCGGGTCGTTGGCGATCACGTCGCCGTCCGCGGTGAAGCCGATCACGGTCATCAGATGGCCGGCGGTGCCGTAACCCGCGCCGGTCAGCTCCTCCTTGATGAAGGACTGCGACGTCATGGCCGGGATGCCGGCCGCGATCAGCGTCTCGAGGTCGGTGAGGGAGTCGAGCCGGGTCACCACGCCCTGGAGGCCCTCGAAGGTGGCCGCGTAGGCGGCGTTGAACGGCCAGTTGCCGCAGCCGGCGTACTGGTGGTCGTAGGTGTACCGGGCCGCGTGGCAGACCTGGGGGTCCGCGTAGGAGGGGTCGACCCAGGCCAGCTGGCCGGGGGTGAGGCGGCCGCCCCAGTACTCGATGATCATCTGCGAGGAGGTGGGGCTGCACCAGGCCTCGCCGCCGTCGTCGTACTCCGGGTACTGGCCCTCGTGCGTCTCCTGCGAGTAGCGGGGCACCTCCAGCTCTTGGGCGACGCCCGGCACGGAGGCGGGGACGGTGAAGCGGTCGGGGACGCCGGAGCCCATCGCGCCGAGCCGCCACACCGTCGGGGTGCTCTGCGCGCCGGGCCGGCGGTAGAGGGTCAGGCGCAGCCGGTACGAGACGAGGCGCAGACCGCCGGAGGCGTCGTCGATCGCGACGGTGTCCGTCCAGACGGTGCTCTTGCCGTCGCTCTGCCCGTCCACCGAGGCCCGCTTGACGTCCTGGTCGCCGGACGCCCATCGGCCCATCACGTACCAGGGGGTCTCCGTGCCGTCGGAGTACGTGCCCTCGAACTCGACGGCGATCCAGGTGCCGGCGGGGGTGCTCGCGTTCCAGGAGGCGATCGCCTCGGTCGCCGGGGTCGGGAGCCGGTGCACCGGGGACGTCCAGGTCGCGTACTCCCAGCGGGCGGTGGCCCCGGTGTGCGGGTCGGTGTGGTCCACGACCCCGAGCGGCGTGTCGAACACGGTTCCGGGCCGGTCGCCCGCGACCGCCCGGACGCCCTGGGCGACGCCGGAGCGCCAGTCGTCGTACGTGGTCCAGGCCCGGTAGTCGACGGGGCGGGCGGGGGCCGCCGCCGCGTCGGCCGTCACGGTGGCCGGTTCGGCCGGGTCGACGGCCGCCGCGGACCCGGAGCCGCCCGCCACGGCGGCGACGACCGCGGCGGTGAGGACGGACCTGCGGGAGGGCCTGTCGGTGGCGGACGCGCACCGGTCGGCGGCGTGGGAGAGCTGGTCGGTCCCGCCGGGGTCCTGGTCGGTCCCGCTGAACGGCTGTTCGGCTCTGCTCATGGACGGAAGACTCCCCAGGGGTGCGGGACGGGTCCGGTACGACGGTAGTGCGCCCACTATGGACGCGGACGCCCGGGCCCGCCAGCACCCTCACCCGTGCCACGCCGCCCGGCCCGGCGAGGAGAGACCGAATAGACTCGTACGCCACCGGACCAGCCCGCCCAGGGCACACGCCCCCAGGCACGCCACCGGACAAGCCCTTCCTGGAGCCGTCATCCACCAGCTCGCCGCCCGGCTCCGCCGACTGCCGCCGTCCTGCGGTCCGGTCCGCCTCGTGGGCGTCGACGGGCACGCCGGATCGGGGAAGTCCACCTTCGCCGAGCGGCTGGCCCAGGCCCTCGGCGGTGCGCCGGTCCTGCACCTCGACGACATCGCCAGCCATGACGAGCTGTTCGCATGGACGCCGCGTCTGATGGCCGAGGTGATCGAGCCGCTCCGCCGAGGCGAGACGGCGCACTACTCCCCCTACGACTGGCGCACCCGCCGCTTCGCCCCGCCCCGGCCGCTGCCGCCGGCCCCGGTGGTCCTGATGGAGGGCGTCGGCGCGGGCCGGCGCGCCCTGCGGCCGTACCTGGCGCGGCTGCTGTGGATGGAGATGCCGCCCGAGGAGGCCTGGGCGCGCGGCCGGGCGCGTGACGGAGAGGAGCAGCGGGAGTTCTGGGACGGCTGGGTCCAGGCCGAACTGCGCCATGTCGCCGAGGACCCTTCGCGCCCCCATGCCGACGCGCTGGTACGGCAGTTGGGCGAGGGATACGAGGTGCTGCCGGGGCCCGCCGCACGGTCTGGTCCGGACCACGGTGTCACGCACCGTGAGGACCCGCCTTCGATGTGGTGAACTTGTGAAGGGACTTGCGCTCGAACTTCGCCAAGTGCTCCGACGGCGCTTGACCGGTGGCGCGGGCAGGACTTACGTTCTCAATGTGCGGCAATCGAAGCCGCCCAGAAGACGCGAAGCCCCCGGTTGTTCCCCCGTGATCGGGGGCTTCGTTCTGTCCGCACCCCGTTTCCGCGCCCCTTTTCGAGCGCGATGTGAAGCCGGACTCTCACTCAGCGTCACCGTGCTGTCATGCGCCCCCTCTGCTCCCACCAGGCCGGACGGCCCGTGCGGCACCCTACGGCGGGCCACGCCCGCGCGGGTACGATGCCCTCGGTGCGACCTGGGACAGCCGCTGCGCACCTTCCAACTCCGGTCCGCGGCACAGCGGTTCGACCATGGCAGCCGACGGGCGACGGTCCGGCGGCACACCGACGGGGGCAGGGTCTGTGGGGGACGTGATGGACTTCGGCACGCAAGGCCCCGACGCCCCGGCCGACCTGGCCTGGCTGCGCGGCGTGGACGCCTACACGATGGGCGCGTATCCGCAGGCGGAGGAGGAGTTCAGGGCCGCCGTGCGGATGGACCCCGGCATGGCCGACGGCTGGCTGGGCCTGCACGCGCTGCGCGTCGACACCACCACCGCGCTGCTGCGGATGTTCCGCCACCGCGACCGCTTCGGCGAACAGCGCACCCGGCACCGTCGGCCGCTCAACTCCTGGTACTGGCTGGGCTGGTGGGTGCAACCGGTGCTGGAAAGCCCCCGCGACCTGCTCCTGGCGCACGCCTCGCACTGGCTGGACGGCCGCCATGTGCCCGAGCTGGACCGGGCGCTCGCCGGGCTCCCGCCCGTCGACACCGACCACCAGGTCCGCTTCCTGCACGCCTGCCGCGCCTATCTGGTCAAGGACTGGGAGCAGCTCGCCCGGCACACCGACCCGCTGATCGACGACCCGCTGCTGGGCATCGAGGCGGGCCTGTTCGGCGGTATGGCCCGGGTCCGCCTGGAGATGTACGGGCAGGCGGAGCCCCTGCTCTCGGCGGCGCTGATGCGGTGCCGCAGCGAGCAGCCCCAGCGCAAGGAGCTGCGGTACTGGCTGGCCCGCGCCCATGAGGGCACCGGCCGTTCCGCGGCCGCCCTGCCCCTCTACCGGGCCGTGCACCGGGTGGACCCCGCGTTCATGGACACCTCGGCCCGGCTCGCCGCGATCGCCGAGGGCGACGGCTACGACGATCCCGCCGACTTCGCCGCGATCGCGCTGGCCGGCGCCGGCCAGGACGCCGCGGACGGACCGGACGGCCTGGACCCGCTGTTCGGCACGGAGGGCCGGGACCTGCGGCTTCCCGAGACCGCCGATCTGCCGCCCGTCGGACCGCTGCCGTCGGCGATCGACCCGGCGGTGCGCGCCAGGACGCTCGGGGCCACGACCCTGCCCGCCGGCCCCACCGATCCGGGCCTGCTGGAGGAGGCGCTGGCCGAGCTGGAGCGCATGGTGGGCCTGGAGCCGGTGAAACGTCAGGTCAAGGCACTGTCGGCGCAGCTCAACATGGCGCGGCTGCGGGCCGGGCAGGGGCTTCCGGTGCAGCCCCCGAAACGGCACTTCGTCTTCTCCGGCCCGTCCGGCACCGGCAAGACCACGGTGGCCCGCATCCTCGGCCGGGTCTTCTACGCGCTCGGCCTGCTGGGCGGCGACCATCTCGTGGAGGCGCAGCGGGCCGATCTGGTCGGCGAGTACCTCGGGCAGACGGCGGTGAAGGCCAACGAGCTGATCGACTCCGCGCTCGGCGGGGTGCTCTTCGTCGACGAGGCGTACTCGCTGTCCAACTCCGGTTACGGCAAGGGCGACGCGTACGGGGACGAGGCGCTGCAGGTGCTGCTGAAGCGGGCGGAGGACAACCGGGACCACCTGGTGGTGATCCTGGCCGGCTACCCGGAGGGGATGGACCGGCTGCTGGCCGCGAACCCGGGCCTGTCGTCCCGGTTCACGACGCGGGTCGACTTCCCGTCGTACCGGCCGCTGGAGCTGACCTCGATCGGTGAGGTGCTCGCGGCGGAGAACGGTGACGTGTGGGACGAGGAGGCGCTGGACGAGCTGCGGTCCATCGCGGGGCATGTCGTCGACCAGGGGTGGATCGACGAGTTGGGGAACGGCCGGTTCCTGCGCACGCTGTACGAGAAGAGCTGCGCCTACCGGGATCTGCGGCTGTCGGTCTACCCGGGGATGCTGTCGCGGGACGACTTGTCGACTCTGCGGCTGCCGGACCTGATGCAGGCGTACGGAGAGGTGCTGTCGGGGCGGGGCCCGCAGGACCCTTCGGGGATGTGACCCGGAAGGGCCCTGCGGGCAGCCGCCTCTCAGGGCGACACGCCTGAGGTGTGTTTTCGCCCTAGGTCGTGTTTCGAAAGTAGCGTCGTCCGCCCGGAGGGCGGGGCTCGCGGCGTCTGGTGCGTGCGATCGCAAGGCGGAGGGTCGCCCTCGTACTGGGCGTACGAGGGCGATCCCGACAACGCGGCGAGCGCGCGTGCCAGACGCCGCGAGCCAGACGGGACTTTCGAAACACGCCCTAGGTCGCCATCACCACTTCGGGGACGCCGGGGGCGGACCGGTGGGCCGGGTCGCGTACCTCGCCGACCAGCAGTTCGAGCACGTCCTCCAGGGCCACCAGGCCCAGGACTTTGCCCGAGCCGTCCGCCACCTGCGCCAGGTGCGTGGCCGCCCGGCGCATGACGGTCAGCGCGTCGTCGAGGGGCAGGTCCGGGCGGAGCGTCGTCATCGGGCGCCACACCTGCTGGGGCACCGCCCGGTCGGACTCCTCCAGGTCGAGGACGTCCTTCACGTGCAGGTAGCCCATGAAGGCGCCGTTGCCCGCGCCGACGGGGAAGCGGGAGTAGCCCGTGCGGGCGGTCAGCCGGACGATCTCGCCGGGGGTGACCGACGGGCTGACCGTCACCAGGGACTCGCGCTTCAGCAGCACGTCCGTCACCGGGCGGGAGCCCAGCTCCAGGGCGTCCTCCAGCCGCTCCTGCTCCTCCGGGTCGAGCAGACCCGCCTGGCCGGCGTCCTCCACCAGCCGGTTGAGCTGCTCGCTGGTGAAGACGGCCTCGATCTCGTCCTTCGGCTCCACGCGGAAGAGCCGCAGCACGGCCTGGGCGCAGGCGCCGAGGGCGACGGTGATGGGCCGGCACAGACGCGCGAACCAGACCAGGCCGGGGCTGAGCCAGAGCGCGGTCTTCTCCGGGGCGGCCATGGCGAGGTTCTTCGGGACCATCTCGCCGATGACGAGGTGGAAGAAGACCACGGCCGCGAGGGCGATGACGTACGTCAGCGGGTGGATCACGCCCTGCGGCAGGTGGATCCACTCGAAGACGGGCTCCAGCAGGTGCGCGACGGTCGGTTCGGCGACCGCGCCCAGGGTGAGGGAGCAGACGGTGATGCCGAACTGGGCGGCGGCCATCATCTGCGGCAGGCTCTCCAGGCCGTGGAGGACCTGACGGGAGCGGGCGGTGCCGAGGGGTTCGATCTGGCTGCGGCGCACCGAGACGAGCGCGAACTCGGCGCCGACGAAGAAGCCGTTCGCGAGCACGAGGAGGCCCGCGAAGACGAGTTGGAGGACGCTCATCGGGCGACCTCCGCGACCACGCCGGTGCGCACCAGGCGGACCCGCTCGGCCCGGTAGTGGCCGACGCGGCGCACCGACAGCCGCCAGCCGGGCAGTTCCGCCCGGTCGCCGACGGCGGGGATCCGGCCGAGCAGGTCGGCGACGAGCCCGGCGACCGTCTCGTACGGTCCCTCGGGCGCGTCCAGGCCTATGCGCCGCAGGGTGTCGACGCGGCAGCTGCCGTCGACGTCCCAGGCGGGCCTGCCGTCCTCGGGCGGCACGGGGGCGAGTTCGGGCGTGTCCAGCCCGTCATGCTCGTCGCGGACCTCGCCGACGATCTCCTCGACGATGTCCTCCAGGGTCACCACGCCGGCCGTGCCGCCGTACTCGTCGACGACGACGGCGATGGGCTGCTCGCTGCGCAGCCGGGCCAGCAGCGGCTGGACGGGGAGGGTTTCGGGGACGAGCAGCGCCGGGCGGGCGATACGGCCCACGGGGGTGCGCAGCCGGTCCTGGACGGGGACGGCCAGGGCGTCCTTGAGGTGGGCCATGCCGACGATCTCGTCGATCTTCTCGCGGTAGACGGGGAAGCGGGACAGGCCGGTGGCACGGGTCAGGTTGACCACGTCCTCGGCGGTGGCCGACGCCTGGAGGGCGCTGACCTTCACGCGCGGGGTCATCACGTGCTGCGCGGTCAGCTCGGCCAGGGACAGGGTCCGCACGAAGAGGTCGGCGGTGTCCTGTTCGAGGGCGCCGGCCCGGGCGGAGTGGCGGGCCAGGGAGACCAGCTCGCCGGGGGTGCGCGCGGAGGCCAGTTCCTCGGCGGGCTCTACGCCCAGGGCCCGCACCAGCCGGTTGGCGACCGCGTTGAGGGCGGCGATGACCGGGCGGAAGAGCCGGGCGAAGACATGCTGCGGGCCCGCGACGAAACGCGCGACCTGCAGCGGTTTGGACACCGCCCAGTTCTTCGGCACGAGTTCGCCGATCACCATCTGCACGGCGGACGCCAGCAGCATGCCGACGGCGACGGCGACACCGGAGACGGCGCCCTCGGGGACGCCGACGGCGGTGACGGGGGCGTCGAGCAGCTCGGCGAGCGCGGGTTCGGCGAGCATGCCGACCACGAGCGAGGTGATGGTGATGCCGAGTTGGGTGCCGGAGAGCTGGAAGGACAGCTCCTTGAGCGACTCGACGACCGTGCGGGCCCGTCGGTCGCCTTCGGCGGCGGCCTTCTCGGCGTCCGGGCGCTCCACGGTGACCAGGCCGAACTCGGCGGCCACGAAGAACCCGTTGGCGAGAATGAGCAGGAACGCGGCTGCCAGGAGCAGCAGGGGGGTTGTCATGATGCCGCCGCCTCCACGTCGGAGGGGGCGGCGCAGGTACTACAGGACGAACCGTCCATCGCCGGAGAGGGTCACTCCTCGGTTAGCAGGAACCCCCGTGCACCCGGCCGGGCGCCACAGGGGTGGAGGCGAAAAGGGAACGCCTCCGTCACCAGATTAATCAAGACAGGCGCATTTGCGGCAGGGCGGGCGGCCCCGAGTCAGCCCTGATCCTTCCCCGGGTCCTGCTCGGGGTCGCGGACGGAGCGGTTCTCCACGAGGGCGCGCAAGGTGCGCGCGTCGGCGATGGCCTGCTGTTTGGCGATGCCGGGCTGAATGCCGAGCGCGGGCAGGCTGGTGCCGTCGCTGAGGTCGAGGAACACCCAGGGGTCGCCCGGCCGGAGGTTCACCCGGAGGATCTCGGCCCAGTCCAGACGCCGCCTGCTCGCGATGTTGACCACCGTGACGCCTGCGTCCTCGGCGACGACCCGCACCCGGGCGAGCTGGGCCAGCACCCAGAAGATGAGGCCGCCGGTGACGATGAAGCTGAGCCGCTCGCCGGGGCCGAGCTGCTCCAGGAGCAGCGCGATTCCGGAGATGACGACGAAGATCACCGCTCCGGCCGTGAGAAGCACCACACGGGTGCGTCCGGGCCGGAAGGTGACGGGGAGGGCGGGCAGGTCGGACATCGCTGCGTATTCCCCGGGGTCAGAGGCGGCAGGCGTGGATGGCCGTGGTGAGGATGGCGCGGGCGCCGATCTCGTAGAGATCGTCCATGATCCGCTGGGCCTCCTTGGCGGGGACCATGGCGCGGACGGCGACCCAGCCCTCGTTGTGCAGCGGGGAGACGGTGGGCGACTCCAGGCCCGGGGTGAGCGCGACGGCCTTCTCCAGCTGCTCGACGCGGCAGTCGTAGTCCATCATCACGTACGTCCGGGCGACGAGGACGCCCTGGAGGCGGCGCAGGAACTGCTGCACCTTGGGCTCGGCCTCGTCGGGCTCGGCGCCGGTGCGGCGGATCACGACGGCCTCGGACTGCATGATGGGCTCGCCGAAGACCTCGAGGCCCGCGTTGCGCAGCGAGGTACCGGTCTCGACGACGTCGGCGATGACCTCGGCGACGCCCAGTTCGATCGCGGTCTCGACGGCGCCGTCGAGGTGGACGACGGAGGCGTCGATGCCCTCCTGGGCGAGGTGCTTGGCGACGATGCCCTCGTAGGAGGTGGCGACGGTCTTGCCCTTGAGGTCGCCGAGGGTGCTCGCGGTGCCCGGCTTGGTGGCGTAGCGGAAGGTGGAGCGGGCGAAACCGAGGGGGAGGATCTCCTCGGCTTCGGCGCCGGAGTCGATCAGCAGGTCGCGGCCGGTGATGCCGATGTCGAGGCGGCCGGAGGAGACGTAGATGGCGATGTCGCGGGGGCGGAGGTAGAAGAACTCGACCTCGTTGCCCGGGTCGACGATCCGCAGTTCCTTGGACTCGCGGCGCTGCTGGTAGCCGGCCTCATGCAGCATCTCCCCCGCAGGGCCGGACAGGGAACCCTTGTTGGGGATGGCGATGCGCAGCATGAGGTCGGCTTCCTTCGCGTGGTGTGTCGGCGTGGTGGTGACGGACGCGGTTTACAGGTGGGCGTAGACGTCGTCGAGGGAGATCCCGCGGGCGACCATCATCACCTGGACGTGGTACAGCAGTTGCGAGATCTCCTCGGCGGCCGCGTCCTTGCTCTCGTACTCGGCGGCCATCCAGACCTCGGCGGCCTCTTCGACGACCTTCTTGCCGATGGCGTGGACGCCCTTGTCGACGAGTTCGGCGGTGCGGGAGGTGGCGGGGTCGCCGGTGGCGGCCTTCTGCTGGAGCTCGGTGAAGAGCTCCTCGAACGTCTTCTTGGACATGGTGCCGCCCACTGTACGCGCTGCGCCGACCGGCCTAACGCCACGGTTCGGATACTGAGCGCAGGGTGGCCGCCGTGGCCACCGCCGCCGTCACCGCCTCGTGTCCCTTGTCCTCGTTGGAGCCCTCGATGCCGGCCCGGTCCAGGGCCTGTTCCTCGGTGTCGCAGGTGAGGACGCCGAAGCCGACGGGGACGCCGGTCTCGACGGAGACCTGGGTGAGGCCCTGGGTGACGCCTTGGCACACGTACTCGAAGTGGGGGGTGCCGCCGCGGATGACGACGCCGAGGGCGACGATCGCGTCGTAGCCGCGGCCGGCGAGCACCTTGGCGACGACCGGGAGTTCCCAGCTGCCGGGGACCCGGAGCAGGGTCGGCTCGTCGATGCCCAGGTCGTGCAGGGCGCGCAGGGCGCCGTCGACCAGACCGTCCATCACCTTCTCGTGCCACTGGGCCGCGATCACGGCGACCCTGAGGTCGCCCACATTGCGTACGGACAGTTCGGGTGCGCCCTTGCCGCTCACGTTCTCGTCTCTCCTCGGTGCTCGTGTTGCTGGTTGCCGCTCGTCCTGACGGGTCGCGGCGCGTCTTGCACGCTTCTGCTCGTCCTACTGGTTGCCGCAGGGGGACACAGGGGCCGTGTCCAGCCAGGGCAGGTCGTGTCCCATCCGGTCGCGCTTGGTGCGCAGGTAGCGGATGTTGTGCTCACCCGCCTGTACGGGCATCGGCTCGCGGGCGCTGACCTTGAGTCCGTGCCGGACGAGCGCTTCGGTCTTCTCGGGGTTGTTCGTCATCAGGCGGACGCCGCGCACCCCGAGGTCCTCCAGGATCCGCGCGCCGGCCGCGTAGTCCCGGGCGTCGGCGGGCAGGCCGAGCTCCAGGTTGGCGTCGAGGGTGTCGTGGCCCTGCTCCTGGAGTTCGTAGGCCCGTAGTTTGGACAGCAGGCCGATGCCGCGGCCCTCGTGTCCGCGCAGGTAGACGACGACTCCCCGGCCCTCGGCCTGGATGCGCTCGAGGGAGGCGTCGAGCTGGGGGCCGCAGTCGCAGCGGGCGGATCCGAACACGTCGCCGGTGAGGCATTCGGAGTGGACGCGGACGAGCACGTCCTCGCCGTCGCCGATGTCGCCGTGGACGAGGGCGATGTGCTCGACGCCGTCGACGGTGGAGCGGTAGCCGTACGCGGTGAACGTGCCGTGGACGGTGGGCAGCCGGGTCGCGGCCTCGCGGCGGACGGTGGGCTCGGCGGAGCGGCGGTAGGCGATCAGGTCCTTGATGGAGATGATCGTCAGGCCGTGCTTGCGGGCGAAGGGGATGAGTTCGGGCAGCCGGAGCATCCGGCCGTCCTCGCCGGCGATCTCGACGATCGCGCCGGCCGGGCGCAGTCCCGCGAGCCGGGCGAGGTCGACGGCGGCCTCGGTGTGGCCGTCGCGGACCAGGACGCCGCCGGGCTTGGCGCGCAGCGGGAAGACGTGGCCGGGCCGGACGAAGTCGCCGGGTCCGGCGACGCCGCCCGCGAGGAGCTGGAGGGTGGTGGCGCGGTCGGAGGCGGAGATGCCGGTGCTCACGCCGTGCGCGGCGGAGGCGTCGACGGAGACGGTGAAGGCGGTCTTCATCGACTCGGTGTTGTCGGCGACCATCTGCGGCAGGTCGAGACGGTCGAGCTCGTCGCCCTCCATGGGCGCGCAGATCAGGCCGCGGCACTCGCTCATCATGAAGGCGACGATCTCCGGGGTGGCCTTCTCGGCGGCGATGACGAGGTCGCCCTCGTTCTCCCGGTCCTCGTCGTCGACGACCACCACGGGGCGGCCGGCCGCGATGTCGGCGACGGCCTGCTCCACGGGGTCGAGAGCGAAGTCCTCGACCCCGTCGGCGGGGTAGGTGATCTGTGCCGTGTTCATGCCGGCGCTCCTTCCAGGGTGGGCCGCGGTCCCTTGCGGGAGCGCAGCCACCAGTCGCGCATGCCCCACAGGACGAGCGCGCCGTAGATGACGTAGACGAAGCCGGAGAAGGCGTAGCCGTTGGCGAAGTTCAGGGGGACGCCGACGAGGTCGACCAGGAGCCAGGCGAACCAGAACTCGACCATGCCGCGGGCCTGGGCGTACATGGCGACGATGGTGCCGACGAAGATGTAGGCGTCGGGCCAGGGGTCCCAGGACAGGGCCGGGTAGGCCTTGAAGAGGAGGGCGACGGCGACGGTGCCGGCGGCCGCGGCGGCGAGCATGGCCGCGCGCTCGGTCCAGGTGGCGAAGCGGGGGGCGATGTGGCCGTCGTCGGTGCGGCCCTTGTCGCGGTTCCACTGCCACCAGCCGTACAGGGCGACGACCATGACGACGGCCTGCTTGCCGGCGCTGCCGGTGAGGTGGCCGAAGAAGGCGCCGAAGAGGATGAGGCCGGAGAGGAACTGGACGGGCCAGCTCCAGATGGAGCGGCGCCAGCCGAGGGCGAGGGCGACCAGACCGAAGATGTTCCCGATCATGTCCGACCAGAGGATGCGCTGATCGAGAAGGGTGAACGCCTCGGAGTTGAGCCAGTTCACCGGGTGCCTCCCTGACCGGCCATCAGCCGCTCGACGTACTTGGCCACGATGTCGACTTCCAGGTTGACCGGGTCGCCGGGCTGCTTGCGACCGAGCGTGGTCAGGGCGAGGGTGGTGGGGATGAGGCTGACGGTGAAGTAGTCGGGGCCGGCGTCGACGACGGTGAGGCTGATGCCGTCGACGGTGATGGAGCCCTTCTCCACGACGTACCGGGAGAGACCGGCGGGGAGCGAGACCTTGACGATCTCCCAGTGCTCGGACGGCTTGCGCTCCAGCACCGCGCCGGTGCCGTCGACATGGCCCTGCACGATGTGCCCGCCGAGGCGCGCCCCGACGGCGGTGGGCCGTTCCAGGTTGACGCGGGAGCCGACGGTCAGGGCACCGAGGCTGGAGCGGTCGAGGGTCTCCGCCATGACGTCCGCGGTGAACTCGTCGCCCTCGTGTTCGACGACGGTGAGACAGACCCCGTTCACGGCGATGGAGTCGCCGTGCTTCGCGCCATCGGTGACGACGGGGCCGCGCAGCCGGAAGCGGGAGGCGTCGCCGAGATTCTCGACGGCGGTGACCTCACCCAGCTCTTCGACGATTCCGGTGAACACTTCCCGGGTCCTCCTGCCTCTTCGGGCACGGACTCCGGGGCTGTCGAGACGACAGAAGTACGGGCAAGGACACTTGGGGCGACGCCGGACAGACCCGTCCACGGACGGGTACGTATACGGCGGCGCGCACGAATGCCCGCCCGCCGCGCACTGCCTCCCATCCGGACTTTAACCGTCGGTCCAGGAATTCCACCTGGTCAACCGGTCGCTGGAAGCGACCGGGTCGCGGACTATAACCGCCGGTTCGGACTTTCACCGACCCCGGAGTGCGCTGCTTTAGGTACAGAGCCAGTCTGCCACGCCGGATCCGCGTCCATACGGGTGAAGAATGTGGGGTGCCTCACAGGAATTGGTCCGTACCTGTTGACGTATTGGTCTAGTCCTCTTAAGGTCAGCGAACACGGACCCGGCGGCGGTGACGACGGCCCTTGCCCGCCGCCGGGACCCCTGACCTCGTGCGCGAACGCCTCAGCGCGCTTCGGGCGTCGCCCCGAACAACTCGCCCTGAGCGGACTGACGTGCCGTCAGCAAAGCGCCGTGCAGCACCGCGCCGCCGCCCAGGGCGCCGGGCCGCACATCCGTCGGCAGGGGCGCCATCCGCCGCAGCCGCTCCGCCACCCGGGCGGCGAGCGCCTCCCCGCCCGCCTGACCGACCTCGCCGCCGAGCACCACGCACCCCGGATCGAGGACGGCGACGACCGACGCCACCCCGATGGCGACCCGGTCGGCCAGCACATCGAGGAACCGGCTCACCGCGACGCCCGCCGCCTCCGGTGCCCCGTCCTCCGCTCCACCGGCCCCCTCCCCCGCCGCGGCCACGGCCACGGCCCACCGCACCAGAGCGGCGGCATCCGGCTCACCGGCCGCCGTCCCCGGCTCAGCCACCGCCCCCGCCCGGCCGGACGCCGCCGCCGCCGACACCCCGCACTCCCCCGCAAGCTGCACGATCGCCGCCGAGCCCGCCAGGCTGTGGAAGCCGCCCTCGCAGTCCCTCGCCGACGGAAGGGCGCCGGTGCCCGGCACCGGGAGGAAGCCGATCTCGCCCGTGCCGCCGGAGGCCCCCCGGCGCAGCGCGCCGTCCAGGACGACGGCCGCGCCGGTGCCGTGGCCCAGCCAGAGCAGGACGAAGGTGTCGCGGTCCCGGGCCGCGCCCGCGTGCTGTTCCGCCAGGGCGGCGAGGTTGGTCTCGTTCTCGACGCTGACGCGGGCCTCCGGCAGCCGTTCCTGGAGGGCGGCGACCAGTCGGCGGTGCCAGGCGGGCAGGCCGGAGGAGACACGCAGTTCGCCGCTCGCGGGGTCGATCAGGCCGGGCGCGCCGATGCCGACGGTGTGCAGCCGGTCGGCGCCGGCGTCCTTCACCGCGCGCTCGACCAGCGTGACCGCCTGCTCCACGGCGGGACCGGTGCCGGCGTCGTCCCCGATCGGCGCGGACGCCTCGGCGAGGACCCGGCCGAGCAGGTCGGACACCACGACGGTGACGCCCTCGGTGCGCACGTCCAGCGCCGCGAGCTGGGCCCGGCCGGCGACGATGCCGTACAGCCTGGCGTTGGGGCCGCGTCGCTGCGCGCCGGTCTCGCCGACGACCTCGATCAGCCCGGAGACGGCGAGGCGTTCGACGAGGTCGGCGACCGTCGGCCGGGACAGGCCGGTGAGCTCCTTCAGCTGCCCGGCCGTCAGCGGGCCTTCGTCCTGCAGCAGCCGCAGGGCGAGCCGGTCGTTGATGGCCCGGGCGGTGCTCGGGGATGCGGGCATGCGGGGAATCCTCCCATGGGGAGCCTGCGTCCGGCTCCTGACGGCCCCCTATTTATCAGGCAGGCTTCCTGATAGTTTACGGCGCGCACCGTACGACGGTCCGGAAAGGGGACGGGGAGCATGAGCGAAGTGATCTGCGCACCCGCGGAGGTACGGCGGGCCCGGTACGCCGTGGCCGCCGTCTTCGCCGTGCACGGCGCGGTCACCGGCTCCTTCGCCACCCGGGTCCCCTGGATCCAGGACCATGCCTCGGTGAGCGCCGGACAGCTCGGGTTCGCCCTCGCCTTCACGGCGTTCGGCGCGTCCTGCGCCATGCCGCTGGCCGGCTGGATCTCCCACACGTTCGGCAGCCGGGCCGCACTGCGCGGACTGATCGCGTCGTGGACGCTGGCCCTGGTCCTGCCCTCGCTGGCGCCGAACCTGCTCACCCTGTGCCTGGCGATGTTCGTCTACGGCGCCACGGCGGGCATGGCCGACGTCGCCATGAACGCGCTGGGCGTGGAGGTGGAGCGGCTGCTCGACAAGTCGATCATGTCCGGGCTGCACGGCATGTGGAGCGCGGGCGCGCTGATCGGTTCGGCGGGCGGAACACTCGCGGCGCACTTCGGCGCGGACGCGCGCGTGCACCACGCGCTGGCGGCGGCCGTCCTGACGGCGCTCGGTCTGCTGGCCTGCCGCTGGGTGCTCGACGTGCGGGCCACCGAGGAAGAGGAGCCGCCGCCGCGGTTCGCGCTGCCGCCCCGCTCGGCGCTGCTGATCGGCGCGGTCGGGTTCTGCGCGGTGTTCGCGGAGGGCGCCGCGCTGGACTGGTCGGCCGTCTATCTGCGCGATGAGCTGGAGTCCTCGGCCGGTGTCGCGGCGGCCTGCACGACGGGCTTCATGTTCACCATGGCGGTGGCCCGGATCGCGGGTGACGCGGTCGTGAACCGTTTCGGCGCGGTGCGCACGGTTCGGGTGGGCGGCGTGCTGGCGGCACTGGGCGGCCTGCTGATCGTGTTCGGACGGCATCCGGCGGTGGCCACCGGCGGGTTCGGGCTGATGGGCCTGGGCATCGCCGTCGTCGTCCCGCTCTGCTTCGCGGCGGCCGGGCACAGCGGGCCGAACCCGAGCCAGGCCATCGCGGGCGTCGCCACCATCACGTACACCTCCGGCCTGATCGCGCCGAGTCTGATCGGCGGGGTGGCGCAGATGACGAGCCTGGTGGTGTCGTTCGGCGTGGTGACCTTGCTGGCCTGCGGACTGGTGGCGTTCGCCGGTGTGCTGCGCGGCGGCGATCGGATGCCCGAGCGGGCTGCCGCACGGAGCGAGACGGTGCCCGGGCCCCGCTCCTGAGGGCCTCGACGAGGGGCGGGCGGGCAAGCGGTCGATCGCCTTCCGGTTTCACGTGAGAATGGGCCGGACATCCGCACCCGCACGAAAGCGATACCGCACCATGGATCTTGGCGTCGGCTGGAAACTGCACGGCGACGGCCGCACCCCCGCGCCGGGCGCGGTGGTCCGCCCCGACGAGCGGCTCTCCTGGCCCCGCACGGTGGGGCTGGGCGCGCAGCACGTGGTCGCGATGTTCGGCGCGTCCTTCGTCGCGCCCGTCCTGATGGGGCTCGACCCGAACCTGGCGATCATGATGTCGGGCGTCGCGACCGTGATCTTCCTGCTCGCCACCCGCGGCCGGGTGCCCAGCTACCTCGGCTGCTCACTGTCCTTCGTGGGCGTGGCGGCCGTCATCCGCGCCCAGGGCGGCACGAGCGCCACGGTCACCGGGGCGGTGCTCGTCGTGGGCGTGGCGCTGTTCCTGGTGGGGCTGGCCGTGCAGCGGTTCGGCGCGCGGATCATCCACGCCGCGATGCCGCCGATCGTGACCGGCGCGGTCGTGATGCTGATCGGCTTCAACCTCGCACCGGTGACCGCCTCCACCTACTGGCCGCAGGACCAGTGGACCGCGCTGCTGGTCATGGCGTTCACCGCGCTGGCCGTGGTCTGCCTGCGCGGCTTCTGGTCCCGCGTCGCGATCTTCCTGGGCCTGGTCTTCGGCTACGCCGTCTCCTGGGCGTTCGACCGGATCTTCGGCCGGATCCACTCGGCGGACGCGAGCGGCAAGGTCACCGACCACTGGCGGCTGGACCTCTCCGGGGTCGGCCGGGCGGACTGGATCGGCCTGCCCTCCTTCCACGGGCCGAGTTTCCAGTGGTCGGCCATCCTGGTCGCGCTGCCGGTCGTCATCGCGCTGGTCGCGGAGAACGCCGGGCACGTCAAGGCGGTCGGCGAGATGACCGGCGACCCGCTCGACGACAAGCTCGGCACGGCGATCTCGGCCGACGGCCTCGGCTCGGTGCTGTCCACCGCCGTCGGCGGTCCGCCCAACACCACCTACTCCGAGAACATCGGCGTGATGGCCGCGACCCGCGTCTACTCGACCGCCGCCTATTGGGCCGCCGCCGGTTTCGCGCTGCTGTTCGGCCTGTGCCCCAAGTTCGGCGCGGTGGTGGCGGCCGTCCCGGGCGGCGTCCTCGGCGGGATCACCGTCATCCTGTACGGCATGATCGGCCTGCTCGGCGCGCAGATCTGGACCAACGCGGGCGTCGATCTGCGCAACCCGCTGAACCTGGTCCCGGCCGCCGCCGGCATCATCATCGGCGTCGGCAACGTCACCATGGAGTTCACCGACACCTTCTCCCTCAGCGGCATCGCGCTCGGCACCCTCGTCGTCATCGTCGGCTACCACGCGCTGCGCGCCTTCGCCCCCGCCCACCTCAAGACCCAGCAGCCCCTCCTGGACGAGGGCACCAGTTCCTACGGCGACGGCGCCGAGCGCGCCAGCTCGTAGGCGTACGACGGGCTGAACGACCCCGCCTCGCCCTTGCAGCCGTCGGATTCGCCCGGCAGTTTCACCCACAGGTAGGCGTCGACGCGGGCCTCGCCGGTGTCGAGGGTGGGTGCTCGGCCCACCGCCCGGCCGTCCGGGTCGCACCATTGGCCGCCGGCGGGCGCGCCGTTGCCGTTGCGGCTGGTGTCGACGACCGCGCCGAGGCCCGCAGGGCCGCCGAGTGCGGCGAGGACCTGGCGGGCGTAGGCGACCTCGTCGGCGGTGCGCTGGTAGTTGGAGACGTTGCTGAAGATCCCGGCGGACGACGCGGAGGCCGCGCCCGCCTGCCTGAGCAGTTCAGCCTGCCGCGCCGGGCCGTTCCAGTGGGAGTGGCCGGCGTCGTAGTAGACGCGCGCCCTGGGGTCGGCCGCCGTGAGGACCCGGCCGGCGCGGGCCAGCGAGGCGAAACGGGCGGCCCGGCGCTGTGCCGGGAGGCAGTCGGCGTAGGCGATCGCGTCGGGCTCCAGGATGACGATGACCTCCCCCGAGCCGAGGCCGGCGGCGAAGCGGTCGATCCAGGCGTCATAGGCGTCGAGGTCGGGCGCGCCGCCCCCGGAGGCCCCGCCGCAGTCCCGTTCGGGGATGACGTAGGGCACGAGGACCGGCACCCGGCCCTGCGCGGCGGCGCCCGCGGTGACGGCGCGGACCCGGGAGGTGATCGTGGCCGGCGTGTGGTCGGCGAACCACACGGCGGCCGGGCGGGCGGCGATGCGCGACTCGATGACCGCGCGGCGCTCGTCGCCCGGGTTGGCCCGGACCCAGTCCGCGACCTGGGACTCGGGGTGGCGGTAGAGCCGGCCCGACGCGGCCGGCCCGCGTCCGCCGCGGCCTGCCGTGGCGGAGGGCGCGGGCGAGGCGCTCGCGCCGGCCGCGGGAGTCCTCCCGGAGGCTGACGGGGAAGGCGACGTGGTCGGGGACGGGGACGCGGACGCGGACGCGGGAGCCCGGGGGCCGCTCGCCTCCTGCCGCAACGGCTCGCTCGCCCTGCCCCGGCGTCCGTCGTCGGTGTCGTCTCCCTCGCCGGACGACGCCACCATCGCGGCCGCCGCGGCCAGAGCGACGGCCCCCGAGGCGACGGCGACCATGACGCGCCGCCGGACGGCCCGCCGCTGACGCGGTACTCGCACGGTGCTGCTCCCCCTCCCGCGCGGCGGGCGCGTCCCCCGTTCCGGGGAAGCCCCGGGCCCGCCGGCGCCCGAGTCACCCTAGGGCTGCGACCCTTCCCCCATGCCGCACTCGGAACAGTTCGCCCCACTCGTCCCCCCGGCCGCCGCCGCTCTCGACGGGGTGCTCGCCCGGATCCGCGACCTTGACGCGACCCTGCCACCACGGGACGGGGTAGCGGTCTTCAACCGGGTCTACCTGGCCGTCACACAGGAGGCCGAACGGCGCGCCGGCACAGGCCTCTTCACGACCCCCGGCACCGCCGACACGCTGGACGTCCGGTTCGCCGAGCGCTACCTCACGGCGGTCGACGCGGACGTCCGCGGCCGCCGCCCGCCGGCCTGCTGGCGCCCGCTGTTGCAGTTCCGTCGCCATCCCGGCGTACGGCCCCTGCAGTTCGCGCTCGCGGGCATCAACGCGCACGTCGGCCACGACCTCGCGCTCGCCGTCGTGGACGCCTGTCGTAGCCTCGGCTGCGAACCGGCGGACCTGGAGGACGAGTTCGACCGCGTGGGCGATCTCCTCGTCACGCTGGAGGAGCGCATCGGCGAGGAGCTGACTCCGGGCCCCGATCTTCTGCGGATCGCCGATCCGCTCACCCATCTCCTGGGCTCATGGAGCCTGGAGCGCGCGCGGGACGCCACCTGGTCCACGGCCCGCGCCCTGTGGGCCCTGCGCCGGCTCCCGGACGTCGCCGGGGAGTTGACCGACCGCCTCGACGCGGCGGTCGGCTTCGCCGGCCGGATGCTGCTCACCCCGCTGTGAGCCCGACCGACAACACTCCTCAGTCCTCGGGGAGTTCCACCGGGGCGATCTCGTCGTACAGGTCGCCCGGGCCCGGGTTGGTCGCGTCGGTCGCCCCGCCGAAGTGGTGCATCACACCCCAGACCGCGTTCAGCGCGGTCTGCACGGCGCCCTCGGCCCAGCCCGCGGTCCAGGAGATGTCGTCGCCGGCGAGGAAGATGCCCCGCTTGTCCTCGGGGAGCCGGTCCTGCATGAAGTGGGTGAACAGGCGCCGCTGGTAGCGGTAGTGGCCCGGCAGGTTGGCCTTGAACGCGCCCATGAAGTAGGGCTCGTTCTCCCAGGACACCGTCGCCGGGTTGCCGATGACGTGCTTCCTGATGTCGACGTTCGGGTAGATCTCGCCGAGCGACTTCAGCATGACCTCCATCCGCTCGTTCGCGGACAACGGCAGCCACTTCAGGCTGTCGTCGCACCAGGTGTACGACAGGCAGATCACGGCGGGCTTGTCGGGGCCGTCGTCGAGGAGGTAGGTCCCGCGCGTCATACGGTCGGTGAGCGTCATCGACATGACGTCACGCCCGGTGCTCGCGTCCTTGTCCAGCCAGAACGGCCGGTCGACGGGCACGAACAGCTTGCTGGACTCCATGTAGTGGGTGCGCTCGATCGCCGTCCAGTGGTCGATCGGGAACAGCGAGTCGTCGCAGGCGATCTTCGACAGCAGCATCCAGGACTGGGCGGTGAAGATCGCCGCCCGGTAGGTGCGGATGTCGCCGCCGGCGTCCGTCACCGTGATCCGGTTGCCGGCGGTGCGGTGCAGCCGGGTCACGGCGGGACGGGGCTCGCCGCCCTCGTGCAGGCTCGCCAGCGAGGTGCCGTACGGCCAGTGGACGATCTTCTCCGGCTCGCGCTCCCACAGCCGCAGCGGAAGCTGCTGGCTGCCCCCGACGATGCCGCGGTGGTGGTCGTCGGCCTCGGTGTAGACGACGCGAAGGATCTCCAGGATGGAGTTGGGGAAGTCGGTGTCCCAGCCGCCGGTGCCGAAGCCGACCTGGCCGAAGATCTCGCGGTGGCGGAAGGACTTGAACGCCTCGGAGTCGCAGAGGAAGCCGTAGAACGTCTGGTTGTCGAGCTTCTCGACCAGCTTCGACCAGATCTCGCGGATGCGCGGCACGTCCCGCTCGCGCAGGGCGCGGTTCATGTCGCTGAAATCGGCGCCCTCCTCGAGGCACTTCGCCCAGGCGTCCGCCACGTCCCGGTAGACCTGCGGGAGGTCGTCGATCGTCTCGGCGTAGTGGGACTCGCCCTTGAGGTCGACGACGGTCGAAGGCGTCACCTCCGCGAGGGGGTTGGGGAACGGGCGGGTCTGCAGACCCACCAGGTCGATGTAGTGCTGGAGCGCCGTGGAGGACGGCGGGAAGCGCATCGCTCCCATCTCGGCGGTGAGCGAGGGGTCGCAGCCCTCGAAGCCGACGGTGCGCAGCCGGCCGCCGATGCGGTCGGCCTCGTAGACGACGGGCTTGAGGCCCATCTTCATCAGCTCGTACGCGGCCACGATGCCGGACAGTCCGCCGCCGATGACCGCGACCTCGCCGCCGTGCTCGGTCGCCGGTATCTGGCCGAGCCCCGCCGGATGGGCGAGGAAGTCGTCGTAGGCGTACGGGAAGTCCGGGCCGAACATGGTGATCGGCGGCTGCTGCGCGTCGGTGTGCTCGACGGCGTTGGGCACCGTGGACGTCATGGGGTGCGGACTCCTTGCGGCGGGGAAGAGCGGAGGGGCGGGGGCGGCCGGGGGCCGGGTCAGACCAGGGAGCCGTAGAGACCGGGGCGGCGGTCTTGGAGGTAGGGGTTCGCCTCGCGGGAGGCGGCGAGGAAGGCGGGGTCCACGTCGGCGAACACCAGTTGCTCCTCGCGTCCGGCGCGGGTGCGGGCGACGCCGTCGGGGCCGGCCAGCGTGGACAGCCCGACGAACTCGAACTCCCCTTCCACACCGACGCGGTTGACGTACGCGACGTACATCTGGTTCTCGAAGGCACGCACCGGGATCATCGACTCGGCGACGAACTGGAAGGGGTGCATCTGCGCCGTCGGCACCACCAGGAGGTCGGTGCCGGCCAGGGCGTGGGCGCGGACGTTCTCCGGGAACTCGACGTCGTAGCAGACCAGGAGGCCGACGGTGAGGCCGTTCAGCTCGGCCTGGACGACCTGCCGCCCGCCGGGGGCGAAGTGGTCGCGCTCGAAGCAGCCGAAGAGGTGGGTCTTGCGGTAGCCGGCGAGACGGGCGCCGTCGGCGGAGATCAGCTGGACGGAGTTGTGGACCGTCGTGCCCTCGCGCTCCGGGTAGCCGTACGCGACGGCCAGCCCGTGCCGGCCGGCGATCTCGGCGACCGCGTCGGCCGAGTCGCCGTCGGCGGGCTCGGCGAGACGCGCGATGTCGTCGCCGATCGCGTACCCGGTGAGGAACATCTCCGGTGTGACGAGCAGCCCCGCGCCCGCGTCGGCGGCCCGGCCGGCGGCCTCGTCGAGGACCTTGAGGTTCTCGGCGACCGAACCGGGCCGGCCGGAGCTCTGGAGCAGGGCGGTGCGCATGCGTGATCCTCACCGGGGGCAGGGGTGATTGTGGGGGCCACGTAGAAGGTACGGGCGTCGCCCGCGGCGGAACAAGAAGCACCCGTTGCGCGCCGACCAGCGGTTCGTTGCGTCGACCACCGGCCGCGCGGCGATTCGTTGCACGCGCGGCGGGAGGCGTGACCTGCAGCGCCCTCGGGCCGGCCTCACCGCCGTGTGGCGAGCACCGCCGCCGTCAACAGGTACGGCACCGCGAACAGCGCGAACGTCGTGGTGTGGGCACCGGTGGAGGTGAGGGCGGTCGCGTACGCGGCGTAGACGGCGATGGTGGTCAGCTCGGTGGCCAGGCCCGCCAGCGAGGTGACGGTGGCCCGGCCGGTGCTCTCGATACGCCGCTGGAGACGGGCGTCGGCGAGCACCGTCGCCAACTGGAAGCCGCCGAAGGCCGCGGCCACCAGGGCGATCCCGGCCGGCGTCCCGGCGGCCGCGCCGACGGCGAGGGCGAGCGCGGAGACCGCGAGCAGCGCGGCGAGCCCCTTGGGCGCGCTGCCCAGGCGTTCGGCCGGCCCGGCGAGCAGGCTGCCCGCCGTGACACCCGCCCAGATCACCACGAGCACGTAGGGGACGGTCGCGTCCGCCACGCCCGTGTCCCTGGCCAGCAGGGGGGTGTACTCGTCGAGCGCGCCCCAGACCGCCCCGGCGGCCGGGACGAGCAGCAGCGCCCCGCGCACGGAGCGGTCACGACGCACCTCGCCGAGCCCGGCCCGCAGGGCGGCGGACCAGCCGGTCTCCGGCGCGTCGCCCGCCCGGAAGCCCGGACCGGAGGCCGGACCGGAGGCCGGACGTCCCGCGTCCGGTCCGGGGCCGGGGACGCGGTGTTCGGGGAAGCGTGTCGCCGTCGCGGCGCAGAGCAGGCAGGCCAGGACGCTGGCCGCGCCGACGGCCGGGTAGCCGTGGGCCGCGAAGACCGGGCCGGCCGCCGCCATGGCCGTCATCGCGGCGGCCTGTCCGGCCGCATGGGCCCGGCCCATGACCCGGGCGTACCGGTCCGCCGCGCCGAGCCGCTCCAACTCCTCGTAGACCAGGGCCTCCAGCGCCCCGGAGGCCAGCGCGCCGCGCGCGCCCCACAGGACGAAGCCGAGCGCGAAGGCCCAGTACGAGGGGAAGAGCACCCACAGGGCGAAACCGGCCCCGCCGAGCAGCGGGCCGAGCCACAGCAGGGTCCGGCGGGAGACAGCGTCCGCCCAGGCGCCGGAGGGGACCTCCAACAGCACACCGGTCGCCGACCACAGGACGAACAGCGAGGACATCTGCCAGACGGACAGCCCGGTGTCGGCGAACAGCAGCGCGTACACCGGGTAGAGCAGGACGAACTCGTCGAGGAACGCGTAACCGTAGAGCGTGGTGGTGAGACGGCGGACGCCGGCTGCGGGCACGCGCGCGGAAGTGAGTGTCATGGGGCCTTCCCGTGGGAGCGGTTCGGACGTCGTGGGCACGGCGTCCGAGGCGGCCCTCGGGAGGCTTGAGCGGTGGATCAATGTCGCCAGGTCATGGCACCGATGCTAGCCCCGTCCGGCCCGGCGGCCGAGCGAGTTTCCTCAGGCGCCCCGCACCGACGCCGGCGCCCGGCACTCCGGCTCCGGCCTCGCCGGCGATCCGGCCCGGCGGCCGGCGCCGCCGTTTCGGCCCGACGCCCCCGCCCGGCGGTCCGGCGTTCAGGCGGGCGACCCCGACGAGAAGCGTCTCAGCAGCGGGGACAGGACCAGCACCGACTTGGTGCGTTCCACGAAGGGCTCGCCCGCGATGCGCTCCAGCACGCGTTCGAAGTGGCGCATGTCGGCCGCGAAGACCTGGGCGACCGCGTCCGCCTCCCCGGTGACGGTGGAGGCGGCCACCACCTCCTGGTAGCGCTCCAGGCCCCGCTGGATGGTCTCCGGGGAGGTGTTGCGCCGGCAGTAGATCTCGACGAACCCCTCGGTCTCCCAGCCGAGCGCCGCCGGGTCGACGCGGACGGTGAAGCCGGTGATGGCCCCGGTGGCGCGCAGCCGGTCCACGCGCCGTTTCACGGCGGGGGCCGAGAGGCCGACCAGCTGGCCGATGTCCGCGTAGGAGCGGCGGGCGTCCTCGGCGAGGGCGTGCACGATGCGTTCGTCGAGATCGTTCAGCACGGCGGTTGGTTCACTTCACTTCTGACGCAGCTGACGCTGCTGGCGGTGCGAGACGGGAGCGGCGGTAGCCGTAGAGGAAGTAGAACACGAGCCCGACGGCCATCCAGACCCCGAAGACCACCCAGGTGACGGCGGACAGGCTGCCCATCATCCAGACGCAGAGGGCGAAGCCCAGCGCGGGCAGCAGCGGCGACAGCGGGACGCGGAAGGTACGGGGCATCTGCGGGCGCGTCCGGCGCAGGACGACGACGGCGACGTTGACCAGCGCGAAGGCGAACAGGGTGCCGATGCTGGTGGCGTCGGCGAGCTGCCCGAGCGGGACGGCCGCCGCGAGGACACCGCAGAACAGGGAGACGATCAGCGTGTTGGCGCGGGGCGCGCCGGTCCTCGGGTGGACGCGGGAGAACACCTTGGGCACGAGCCCGTCGCGGGACATCGCGAAGAGGACCCGGGTCTGGCCGTAGAGCACGGTCAGGACGACGCTGGCGATGGCGACGACGGCGCAGAACGCCAGCAGGGTGCCCCAGAAGGTCTGCCCGGTGACGTCGCGCATGATCTGGGCGAGCGCGGCCTCGGAGTCGGTGAAGCTCCGCCAGGGCCGGGCGCCGACGGCGACGGCGGCGACGAGGACGTACAGCGTCGTCACGATGACCAGGGAGAGCATGATCGCGCGGGGCAGGTCGCGCTGGGCGTTCTTCGCCTCCTCGCCGGCGGTGGAGGCGGCGTCGAAGCCGATGTACGAGAAGAACAGCGTCGCCCCGGCCGCGCTGACGCCCGTCATGCCGAGCGGCATGAAGTTCTCGTAGTTCCCGGAGCGGAAGCCCTGGACTCCGATCGCGCAGAACAGCACCAGCGCGGCGATCTTCACCACGACCATGACGGTGTTGGCGCGGGCGGACTCCCGGGCCCCGCCGAGCAGGAACGCCATGGCGAGCAGGACGACGATCAGGGCGGGCAGGTTGAACACGCCGCCGTCGCCGGGCGGGGCGGACAGCGCGGCAGGGATGGTGACGCCGAGGGTCCCGTCGAGCAGTTCGTTGAGGTACTCGCCCCAGCCGACGGCGACGGCGGCCACCGACACGCCGTACTCCAGGACCAGGCACCAGCCGCAGACCCAGGCGATCAGTTCGCCCATCGTTGCGTACGCGTACGAGTACGAGGAGCCGGCGACCGGGATGGCGCCCGCGAGTTCGGCGTAGGACAGGGCCGAGAACAGGGCGGTGAGGCCGGCGATCACGAAGGAGAGGGTGACGGCCGGGCCGGCCTTGGGGACGGCCTCGCCGAGGACCACGAAGATGCCGGTGCCGAGCGTGGCGCCGATGCTGATCATGGTCAGCTGCCAGAGGCCGAGGGAGCGCCGCAGGGCCCCTCCCTCGCCCTGGCCACCCTCGGCCACCAGGCGTTCCACGGGCTTGCGCCGCATCAGGCGGGCGGCCGGACCCGGGGGCGGCGGTGCGGCCTGGGTGCGGTCGTCGGGGGGTGCGCCATGGTCGAGCACGCTCTGACTCCTTCGTCGCTGCCTCTCGACGCGAGGGGGACGGGCGGGCACACCTGCACCGGGCAGGAACCCACCGAGCGGGGTCCCCGCCACGCCACGTACAGCGCACGACACTATGACCAGGGACGTCGCAGGTGTAATGCAGCAACCATGCGCACACACGCAAGTTCGTTGCGTTCACGGCGGCAGGATGCGCATTCATTGCGGGACGCACGCCCGAGGGGGCACGGGGAACCGCGCGACCAGCCACGATCGCCCCGTACCCGGCTTCCGGCCCCACCTGCGGAGCTACCAGCTGGCGTGCAGCGGCTTGCCCTCCGCGTAGCCCGCAGCGCTCTGGACGCCGACGACGGCGTTCTCGGCGAACTCCGCCAGGGAGCCCGCGCCGGCGTAGGTGCAGGAGGAGCGGACGCCCGCGATGATCGAGTCGATCAGGTCCTCGACGCCCGGGCGGGCCGGGTCGAGGAACATGCGGGAGGTGGAGATGCCCTCCTCGAACAGCGCCTTGCGGGCGCGGTCGTAGGCCGACTCCTCGGCGGTGCGGTTGCGGACCGCGCGCGCGGAGGCCATCCCGAAGGACTCCTTGTAGGCGCGGCCGTCCGCGTCGTGCTGGAGGTCGCCGGGGGACTCGTAGGTGCCGGCGAACCAGGAGCCGACCATCACGTTGGACGCGCCGGCCGCGAGGGCCATCGCCACGTCGCGCGGGTGGCGGACGCCGCCGTCGGCCCACACGTGCTTGCCGTGCCGGCGCGCCTCGGCCGCGCACTCCAGGACGGCGGAGAACTGCGGCCGGCCGACGCCGGTCATCATGCGGGTGGTGCACATGGCGCCGGGTCCGACGCCGACCTTGACGATGTCGGCGCCCGCCTCGATCAGGTCCCTGACGCCCTCGGCGGAGACGATGTTGCCCGCGGCGATCGGGACCCGGGGGTCCAGGTCGCGGACCAGCCGGACGGCGTTGATCATCGACTCCTGGTGGCCGTGCGCGGTGTCGATGACGAGCGTGTCCACGCCCGCGTCGAGCAGCAGCTTGGCCTTCTCGGCGAAGTCGCCGTTGATCCCGACGGCGGCGGCGATCCGCAGCCTGCCCTCGGCGTCGGTGGCCGGCGTGTACAGCGTGGCGCGCAGGGCGCCCTTGCGGGTGAGGATGCCGGCGAGCCGGCCCTCGGAGTCCACGGCGGGGGCGTAGCGCCGGTTGCGGCGGTCGAGGGTGTTGAAGGCCTCGCGCGGGTCGATGTCCGCGTCGAGCAGCAGCAGGTCCTTGGACATGACCTCGCTGAGCTGCGTGAAGCGGTCCACGCCGGTGAGGTCCGCGTCGGTGACGACGCCGACGGGGCGGCCGTCCGCGTCGACGACGACGCCCGCGTTGTGGGCGCGCTTGGGCAGCAGGGCCAGCGCGTCGGCGACGGTCTGGTGGGGCGCGAGCACGATGGGGGTGTCCAGGACCAGGTGGCGGCTCTTCACCCAGGAGATGACGTCGGTGACGACGTCGAGGGGGATGTCCTGCGGTATGACGACGAGTCCGCCGCGCCGGGCCACGGTCTCGGCCATACGGCGGCCGGCGACGGCGGTCATGTTGGCGACGACCAGCGGGATCGTGGTACCCGTGCCGTCCGGTGAGCTGAGGTCCACGCCCTGCCGCGAGCCCACGGCGCTGCGGCTCGGCACCATGAAGACGTCGTCGTAGGTCAGGTCGTGGGCGGGCTGGATGTCGTTGAGGAAACGCACGTGCTGCACATCCCGGTCGATCAGAGGTGACCCCCGGGCAGGTAGCCAGGGGGGAAGAAGCACGTACTTCATTCTCCCACGGGGCCCGCGGCACGCCGCCCGGTCGGATCGTCCAGGGGAGCCGCCCCGCCGTTAGGAGGATCGTCCGAGGGCCAGCACCACGGAGAGGGCGGGCGCCTGGTCCACCGCCGAGGAGAACACCGCCTGCGCGATCTCCCACTCCTCCGGCCGCGCCTTCGCGTACGGCATCCAGTTCCGTACGACGACGAGCATGCCCTCGGTGTCGGGCCGGGCGGTCAGGTCGGTGAGGCTGTCGGCGAGGGCGTCCCAGTTGCGCCCGAACCGGTCGGGCAGCTCCAGGTCGCGGACGCAGCGGTCCATCAGGTCGGCCTTGTCCTCGACGCCGTCGAGGTCCAGCGTGAGCACGTGATCCGTCATCCAGGCACCGCCCTGCGCGAGTCGTGGTTCCGGCTCCGGGGACGGCCGGGTGGCCGCCCCCGTGACTGACGTTACGTCAGGAACCGTCGGGATCGGTGCGGTTGAGGGCCGGTTTCGGCATCGACCCGGCCGTCATCAGGTAGTCCGCGGCCGAGGTGTCCGTCACCAGGCTGGTGACGAGCCCGGACCGCAGCACCGCGTCGATCGCGGCCGCCTTGCGCTGCCCGCCCGCGATCGCGACGACCTCGGGGACGCGGCGGAGCTGGTCGGCCTTGACGGTGATGCACCGCTCGCCCAGGTCGCGCCCGACCCGGCGGCCCTCCGCGTCGAAGAGGTGCGCGGACATCTCGGCGGCGACGCCGAGCGAGGCGTAGTGGCCGCGCTCCTCGTCGCTGAGCATGTCGTGCACCGTGGAGATGCCCGGCTCCCAGGAGCCGATGGAGACGCAGGCGACCGTGACCTTGTCGAAGTACTCGAAGGCCCGGGCGATCCCGGTCTGGTGGCGCAGCGCCGCCGCCGTGGCGGCGTCCGGCAGCAGCATCGGCGCGTAGATGGGGTGCGCGTCGCCGCCGGACACCTGGGCCGCGCGGCGGACGGCCTCGACCGAGCCGCGCTCGGCGGTCCCGGCGTCGTACACGCCCGTCAGCTGCACCACCGTGCACGGCGGCAGCCGGTCCAGCGCCGCCGCCATGTGGATCGTGGAACGGCCCCAGGCCAGGCCCAGGACGTCCCCCTCGTTGACGAGTTCGCCGAGCAGGTCGGCGGCCACTTCTCCCAGGTTCTCCGGGTCGGGCGACTCCTCGACGTCTGCCGGGGACTCGACCACGACGGCGTGCCTGAGGCCGTAGCGGGCGCGGAGCGCGTCAGAGCGCTCGGCGTCCAGTTCGGCCGGCACACGGATCTCGATGCGTACGAGATCCCGTTCGAGAGCGGTTTCCAGGACCCGGGCCACCTTGAAGCGGCTGACGCCGAACTCCTCCGCGATCTGGATCTTGGACTTGCCCTCGAGGTAGAAGCGGCGGGCCATGGCCGCCGCCTGCACCAGCTCAGCGGGTCCCATCCGCATGGCTGACCGGCCCGCCGACATACCCGACACGGCGATCTCCTCACTGCTGTTCACACTTGGATACGCCGTTCATCCTTGCAGATCCGGCGCACTCGATCAGTCCCGATGAAAGCCGTTCACGTACCTGTGGCTCAGTGGTCGCACGCCCAGGAGGCCTTGGCGGTGGCCGCTTCCGCCTGCGTGCGCAATGCACGTACCGCTTCGGCCGGGTTCTCGGCGCCGTAGACCGCCGACCCGGCCACGAACACGTCGGCGCCGGCTTCCGCGCACCGCTCGATGGTCGAGGCCGAGACGCCGCCGTCCACCTGGAGCCACAGCTGCAGGCCGTGCTTGCCGATCAGCTCCCGGGTGCGGCGGATCTTGGGCAGCATGATGTCGAGGAACGCCTGTCCCCCGAAGCCCGGCTCCACCGTCATGATCAGCAGCATGTCGAGCTCGGGCAGCAGGTCCTCGTACGGCTCGATCGGCGTGGCGGGCTTGAGCGCCATGGACGCGCGGGCGCCCTTCGCCCTGATCTCGCGAGCCAGGCGCACGGGCGCGGCGGCCGCCTCCACGTGGAAGGTGACCGACGAGGCGCCCGCCTCGACGTACTGCGGGGCCCAGCGGTCGGGGTCCTCGATCATCAGGTGGCAGTCCAGCGGGGTGTCCGTCGCCCTGGCCAGGGACTCCACCACGGGCACGCCGAGCGTGAGGTTCGGGACGAAATGGTTGTCCATGACGTCGACGTGGAGCCAGTCGGCTCCCTCCGCCGCCTTCGCCTCGTCCGCGAGGCGGGCGAAGTCGGCGGACAGGATGCTGGGGTTGATCTGCGCGGCCATGCCTCCAAGCCTGCCATGCCCTCCAGGGGTTGGCGGCACCGGTCCGGTCGCTGACCCCGGTGGGCCCGGTCGTGAGCACGGTGCGGGTCGTGGACGGGCGGTCGCGCCCACCCGGCGGAGCCGCACATCGCCACCGTCCCGCGCCCCTTCAGGGGCGCTTGCCACATCCGGCGTCAGGCGGTGCGGCGGAGGATCGCCAGGTACATCGCGTCCGTGCCGTGCATGTGGGGCCAGAGCTGGATGTCGGGGCCGTCGCCGAGGGCCGGTACGCCCGCGAGCAGGGGACGGGCGTCGATCAGCTCGGCCTCGGGGTGCTGCTTGAGGATGTCGGCGACGACGGCGCGGGTCTCGGCGAGGTGCGGCGAGCAGGTGGCGTAGCCGACGACGCCGCCGACGCGCACGGACTCCAGCGCGGAACGCAGCAGCCCCCGCTGGAGGGGCGCGAAGCCCTCCAGGTCCTCCGGCCGGCGCCGCCAGCGCGCCTCGGGCCGGCGGCGCAGGGCGCCGAGCCCGGTGCAGGGCACGTCCATCAGCACCCGGTCGAAGGAGCCGGGCCGCCACGGCGGGCGCGTCCCGTCGGCCGCGATGACCTGGTACGGGCCCGGGTTGCCGTCCAGGGCCTTCGCCACCAGGCCCGCCCGGTGCGGCTGCTTCTCGGAGGCGAGGAGCACCGCGCCGCGCTCGGCCGCGAGGGCCGCAAGCAGCGCGGCCTTGCCGCCGGGGCCGGCGCAGCCGTCGAGCCAGCGCTCGTCGCGTCCGTCCAGCGGCGCGGCGGCGAGCGCGAGCGCGACGAGCTGGCTCCCCTCGTCCTGCACGCCGGCCCGCCCCTCCCGCACGGCGTCGACCGCTCCGGGCTCGCCGCCCTCGGTGAGCCGCACGGCGTACGGCGACCAGCGGCCCGGCACGGCGGCCTCCTCGCGCAGCAGCTCGTCCACGGTGGACCGGCCGGGCCGGGCGACCAGCGTCACCTCGGGCCGCTCGTTGTCGGCCTCCAGCAGGTCCTCGATACCGTTGCGCCCGCCGCCGAGGGAGTCCCACAGCGCGGAGACGACCCACCTCGGGTGCGAGTGGACGACGGCGAGATGGTCCTCGGGGTCGTCGTCGTAGGGCGGCGCGACCTGCTCCACCCATGTGTCGAGGTCGTGCTGCGCCACCTTGCGGAGCACGGCGTTGACGAACTTGGCCCGCCCGTCCCCGAGCACGACCCGCGCGAGCTCGACGGAGGCGGAGACCGCGGCGTGGGTCGGGATGCGGGTGCCGAGCAGCTGGTGCGCGCCGAGACTGAGCACGTCCAGCACCGGCGGGTCGACCTCCCTGAGCGGCCGGTCGACGCACGCGGCGATCACGGCGTCGTACGTGCCCTGCCGCCGCAGCGTCCCGTACACCAGCTCGGTGGCCAGCGCGGCGTCCCGCCCGTCGAAGTCCCCGCTCTCGCGCGCCTTGCGCAGCAGCGGCGGCAGCACGAGGTTGGCGTACGCGTCCCGCTCGTCCACGGCCCGCAGCGCCTCGAACGCGAGGATGCGGACGGGGTCCTTCTGCGGCCGACGGTAGGGCTTGCCGGTGGTACGGGGCCGAGGGCGGCGGGGCTGATCGCTCACGAAAAAGGTGCTCCGGGTGAAGGTGAACCAGACTCCCCCAGCGTACGCGGCAGCCGCCGGGCCCGGACCGCGGGCCGGGGCCCGCCGCAGCCGCTGCAGCGCCCCTTGCCCGCCCCGCCGGACTGCCTCAGCCGCCCACGTGCTCGCCGTCTCCGATGCGGGCCCCGCGGGCCCAGTCCGCCGCGCTCATCGGCTTCTTGCCCTGGGCCTGGACCCACAGCAGCTCGACGGCGTACGAGCCGGTGCCGACGTGGACGCTGTTCTTGCCGACGGCGAGCGCGCCGGGGGCGAGGTCGTCGCGGCCCGGGACCGGACGCACCTGGATCAGCTTCAACCGCTCGCCCCGGAACGTCGTCCAGGCGCCCGGCGCGGGCGTGCAGCCCCGCACGACCCGGTCGACGCGCAACGCGGGTGCCGCCCAGTCGACACGTGCGTCCTCCACGGTGATCTTCGGGGCGAGGGTGACGCCGTCCTGCGGCTGCGGCACGGCCTTCAGGGTGCCGTCCTCGACGCCGTCCATGGTCGCCGCGAGCAGGCCGGCGCCCGCGAAGGCGAGCCGGGTCAGCAGGTCCCCGCTGGTGTCGGTGGCGCGGACCTCCTCCGTCACCGTCCCGTAGACGGGACCCGAGTCCAGCCCCTCCTCGATGAGGAACGTGGAGGCGCCGGTGATCTCGTCCCCCGCCATGACGGCGTGCTGCACGGGCGCTGCTCCCCGCCACGCCGGCAGCAGCGAGAAGTGCAGGTTGACCCAGCCGTGCGCCGGGATGTCGAGGGCCACCTTGGGCAGCAGGGCGCCGTAGGCGACGACGGGACAGCAGTCCGGCGCGATCTCCCTGAGCCGCTCCAGGAACTCCGGCTCCCTCGGCCTGGCCGGCTTGAGCACCTCGATGCCGGCCTCCTCGGCGCGCTGGGCCACCGGGGAGGCGACCAGCCGCCGTCCCCGCCCGGCCGGGGCGTCGGGCCGCGTGACGACGGCGGCCACCTCGTGCCGCCCGGAGGCGATCAGGGCGTCCAGGGCGGGGACGGCGACCTCGGGGGTGCCGGCGAAGACGAGCTTCATGGGTGGGACGGGCCTCTCGGAGGGGTCGGACGGCGGGCAGCGCCCAAGTTTATTGGGGCTCGTGCGCGTGCCCGGAAGGCGAGTACGGGATGCCGGGCGCCGGAGGGCTCAGCCTCCGTCGGCGACCGCCCGGTGGCAGGAGACGTACGCCCGCCCGCCATCAGTCGCGCGCACCCCGCGCAGGGGGCGTACGCATATGCCCATACGCCCCCACACCGTGACCAGCGGAGCTGACCCGCGTTGGTCAAGAAAGAGTTGACCACACCGGACCGCGCCCCACCGCGGCCCGCCCCTTTCTCCTCATCGCCGGTTCGAGAGGCTTGTTCATGGCCGACCACGCAACCCACGACGCCCAGGCCCGGGCCAGCCTGCACTTGCTGGTACGGGACATCGAGCGGGTCCGCCGACAGGTGGACGCGCTCCGCACCCTCACCGCCCAGCTGGGCAACGTCTACCGCCCGCGCCGCTCCGGCCCCTCCACGGGCTTCGTCGTCTACGGACGCGCCCCCGCCCCCACGGTCCGCCTCGCCCAGGAGCTGCGGGACAGCGTGGAGACCCTGGTGACCGCGGCGGTGGACTTCGACCGTTCGCTCGGCTTCTCGTGGGACGCGGTGGGCTCCGCGCTCGGCGTCACCAAGCAGGCGGTCCACCGCCGTTACGGCGCCCGCCGTGCCGCCGCCCAGAGCGCCGCCGCGGAGCCCGAGCGGGCGGCGGAGCCCACGGGCAGCCGCCCGGTGAACGTGGGCGCCGGGATCGCCGCGGTCCCGACGGTGCCGGCGGCCCGCTCCATGCCGACCCAGCCGACGGCGGGCAGCCCGTCCCTGCGCGAGGAAGTCCGCCCGACGGCCTTCCCCGGCCCCCGCAACGGCTGAATCCCCCGACCATCACCTGCCCTCTCGTCCCACCGAGAGGGCAGCGCCACGCCCGGCGCAAGCCGACCCGGCCGGCGGGGCGGGGATTCACGCTCGGAGGGTCGAGGCCACCCGGGGGCCGACATGGCCCAGGCGACCCGACCCGCGGGGCCGGGGCGTCCCGGCCCGCCGGCCGACGGCACCCGGCCGACGAGACGGGGCATCCCGGCCCCCGAGACCGAAGCCACCCGGCCGACGAGACAAGGGCGCTCCGGCCTACGGGCAGGAACTCCCCAGCCCCCAGACCGAAGCCACCCGGCCGACGAGGCAGGAACACCCCGGCCCGCGGGCCGAAGCCACCCGGCCGACGAGACGGGGGCACCCCTGCCTACGGGGCAGGAACGCCCCAGCCCGGCAGGCGCATCCCGGCCTACGAGGCAGGAACGCCCCAGCCCGCCGCGATCCGCTCGCGCTCGGTGCGCGCGCTGACGTAGTCGGAAGCCGAAGCCACCAGGCCGACGCGGCAGGGGCATCCGGCCCGGCAGGGGCATCCGGCCCGGCAGGGGCATCCCGGCACCCGACGCAGGGGCGTCCCGGCCGACAACGCGGGGCGTCCTTGCCGCGAGGCCGAGGCCGGTCGGCCGGTCGGGCGGGGCTCCGTGTGTGTCACGCCGCCCGAACCGCCCCCTCAGCCGATGTCCGGCGGGTCGATCCGCACCCACACCTGGGAGCCCGCGCCGCTCCCCGCGGCCGCGCTGCCCCCGCTGCGGGCCATACGGGCCGCCTGCGCGGTCTTCAGCGCAGCGGCCAGTGCCGCCCCACGGCCCGGTGGGACACGGATCAAAGCCCGTTCCCAGTGTTCGCCGGGCGGTGGCGCGCCGGGGCGGCGCGGCCGGCCCGCAGGAGTGGGCGGCACGGGAACGGGCCCCAGCACCTCGGCCTCCTGCGGCAGCTGCACCGCGTCCAGGAACGCCGCGACCGCCTCCCCCGCCCCCGTCACCGACGCCATCCGCGACACCGGCGGGAAGCCCAGCTCGGCCCGCTCGGCCAGCTCCCGCACGGCGTGGCCGACGGGGTCCCACCGCACCAGCGCCTGCACGGGCCGCAGCGTCGGCTCGGCGACGACGACCACCGTCCCCCCGTCCCCCTGCGGCCGCACCAGCGAGGCCGCCGCGATCCAGCGCCGCAGCGCGTCCTCCCCGGCCCGCAGATCGGGCCGCCCCAGCATGGCCCACCCGTCCAGCAGCAGCGCGGTCGCGTACCCGCCCTCGGCGACCGGTTCCGCGCCTGGCGTGCTCACCACGAGCGCCGGAGTCCCCGGCACGGTGTCCAGCACATGCTCCCGCCCCGAGGTGCGCACCGGTACCGCCGGGAACGCCCGCCCCAGCTCCTCGGCGGTCCGCCGCGCCCCCACGACCTGGGCCCGCAACCGGAAGCCTCCGCACTCGGGGCAGTGCCACGCACCCTCCTCGCGCCCGCACCAGCCGCACGCCAGGGCTGTGCCGCCGTCCCGCGCCTCCAACGGCCCGGAACAGTGCCCGCAGCGCGCCGGCGCCCGACAGTCGGCGCACGCCAGCCGCGGTACGTACCCCCGGCGCGGCACCTGCACCAGCACCGGCCCGTGCCGCAGCCCCTCCCGCACGGCCTGCCAGGCGAGCGTGGGCAGTCGCGCGGCGCGCGCGGCCTCGTCCCGGGCGAGATCCTGGTCGCCCACCGTACGCACCAGCGGAGCCGCCCGCCGCACCTGCTCCCGCCCCGCCGCCAGGGGCCGCGCCCACCCGCTCTCGACGAGCTGGGCGCCCTCCACGGTGCAGCTCCAACCCCCCATCAGGAAGCCGCACTTGTCCTGTGCGGCGCGCAGCAGCAGCACATCGCGGGTGTGCGGCTGCGGGGCGTGCTGCTCGCTGTGGCTGTCGTCGCCGTCGTCCCAGACGGCCACCAGCCCGAGGTCGCGCACGGGGGCGAACATGGCGGCCCGCGTCCCGACGACGGCCCGTACGGCGCCGCGCCGCACGGCGAGCCACTCCCGGTACCGCTTCTGCGGCCCGGCATCGGCGGTCAGCAACGCGTGCCGCCCCTCGCCCAGCAAGGCGGTCAGCGCGCCGTCCACCCGCGCGGCGGCCCGCCCGTCCGGCACGACGACGAGGGCGCCGCGCCCGGAGGCCAGCGTCGCGGCGACGGCCCGCGCGAGCTCCTCGCCCCACCCGGGCCCGGGCAGAGCGTTCCACACGGCCCGTGGGGACGCGCCCGAGGCCAGGGCCTCCAGGAACGCGGGCCCGTGCTCGTAACGCGCCCAGGTGCCCGCCTCGGGGCTCCTGGGCGGCGGCAGAGGAGCGGGCGAGGGCTGCTGCTCCGCCTTGGCGCTGCGCGGGGGCACCGCGAGCTGCAGCACGTCGGCGAGGCTCCCCGCGTACCGGTCGGCGACGGCCCGCGCCAGCCCGAGCAGTTCCGGGCTGAGCACCGGCTCGGGCGACACCACCTGGGCGAGGGCCGCCAGCGGTCCGGAGTAGTCGGATGCGGCGAGCCGCTCGACGAGGAAACCGTCGATGAGCCCCCCGCCCTCGCGCCGCCCCTCGCGCACCCGCCCGCGCCCGGCGCCGAAGCGCACCCGCACCCGCACCCCCGGCTGCGCCTCGGCGTCCAGCTCGGCCGGCACCGCGTAGTCGAAGTAGCGGTCGAGATGCAGCACGCCCTTGTCGACGAGGACCCGAGCGACCGGCAGCTCCCCGGCCAGCTCGGCCCCCCTCCAGGTCCGCGGCTTGGCACGGGGCGCCTTCGCCTTGCGCACGCTCTCCCGGATCAGCGCGAGCTGCTCCGGCGCCGCGGCCTCCCCGGCCCCGCCGCCGGCCCCCTGCCCGTTGTCGCTGCTCACGCTTGCATTCTTACCAAACGGCACCGACAACCACGGCCCACGCACGCGCCGAGGCCCGGCCCCCTCGAAGGGGACCGGGCCTCGTGCGTCGGTCGGAAGCGGCTTCAGCCCTCGGGCCCCGCTTCCTGAAACCGGTGTTACAGACCCGCGGCCTCGCGCAGCGCGTCCACGCGGTCCGTGCGCTCCCAGGTGAACTCGGGAAGCTCACGGCCGAAGTGGCCGTACGCGGCGGTCTGGGCGTAGATCGGGCGCAGCAGGTCGAGGTCGCGGATGATCGCGGCCGGGCGGAGGTCGAAGACCTCGTCGATGGCCTTCTCGATCTTCTCGGGCTCGATGGTGTGGGTGCCGAAGGTCTCGACGAAGAGACCGACCGGCTCGGCCTTGCCGATCGCGTAGGCGACCTGGACCTCGCAGCGCGAGGCCAGACCGGCGGCGACCACGTTCTTGGCGACCCAGCGCATGGCGTACGCGGCGGAGCGGTCGACCTTGGACGGGTCCTTGCCGGAGAAGGCGCCGCCGCCGTGCCGGGCGAAGCCGCCGTAGGTGTCGATGATGATCTTGCGGCCGGTCAGGCCGGCGTCGCCCATGGGGCCGCCGATCTCGAAGCGGCCGGTGGGGTTGACCAGCAGACGGTAGTTCTCGGTGTCGAGCTTGATGCCCTCGCCGAGGAGCGCCTGCAGCTCCGGCTCCACGACGAACTCGCGGATGTCCGGCGTGAGCAGCGAGTCCAGGTCGATGTCGGACGCGTGCTGAGAGGAGACGACGACCGTGTCCAGGCGGACCGCCTTGTCGCCGTCGTACTCGATGGTGACCTGGGTCTTGCCGTCGGGGCGCAGGTAGGGAATGGTCCCGTTCTTGCGGACGTCCGACAGGCGCTTGGACAGGCGGTGCGCCAGGAAGATCGGCAGCGGCATCAGCGTCGGCGTCTCGTCGGACGCGTAGCCGAACATCAGGCCCTGGTCGCCGGCGCCCTGCTTGTCCAGCTCGTCCTCGTCGCCCTCGACGCGGGACTCGTAGGCCGTGTCGACGCCCTGGGCGATGTCGGGCGACTGCGCGCCGATGGACACCGAGACACCGCAGGAGGCGCCGTCGAAGCCCTTCTTGGAGGAGTCGTAGCCGATCTCGAGGATCTTCTCCCGGACGAGCTGGGGGATCGGCGCGTAGGCCTGGGTGGTTACCTCACCGGCCACGTGCACCAGACCGGTCGTGATCAGGGTCTCGACCGCGACCCTGGAGGTCGGGTCCTCGCGCAGAAGCGCGTCGAGAATGGTGTCGCTGATCTGGTCAGCGATCTTGTCGGGGTGACCCTCGGTCACGGACTCCGAGGTGAACAGGCGACGGGACACAACGCTCCCTGGGGTTGCAGCGGCTGCTGGCTGATCATGGGCGGACGCGTCGGGGGCTGCGCCCGGCGTCGTCCGAGAAACAGTTTATCGGTCGAGCTCGTCCATCGGTCCTCGTGTCTCGCTTCTCGGGAGCACTGTGACCTGCGGCACGCGCATTCTGCCCAATGCGGTACGCCGTTGGCCAGGGGGGCACGCCCCGATCGGGAAGGTTCCCCCCGAGCGGGGGGCCATGCGGCGGGTCCCCGGAAGAATTCACCGCAGGCGCTGCGCCACCAGATCCCACACCGTGTCGGCGAGTGCTTCCTTGGGGCCGTGCGGCACGGGGGTCTCGCTGCCGTCGGCGCCCAGCACGACCGCCTCGTTCTCCTCGGCGCCGAAGGTCTTGCGCTCCCCCACCTCGTTCACCACGAGCAGATCGCACCCCTTGCGGCGCAGCTTGGCCCGGCCGTTGGCCAGGACGTCGTCCGTCTCGGCGGCGAAGCCGACGACGACCTGGCCGGGGCGGGCGCGCTCGGCGGAGACCTCCGCGAGGACGTCGGGGTTGCGTACCAGGACGATCGGGTCGGGTTCCTGGCCGTCCTTCTTCTTGATCTTGCCGGTCCGGTAGGCAGCCGGGCGGAAGTCGGCGACGGCCGCCGCCATGACGACCGCGTCGGCGTCCGCGGCGGCCTTCAGGACGGCCTCGCGCAGGTGCACGGCCGTGTCGACCGGGACGACGTCGACGCCCGCCGGGTCGGGCAGTGCGGCGTTCGCCGCGACCAGGGTGACCCGGGCGCCGCGGGCGGCGGCGGTGCGGGCGAGGGCGTAGCCCTGCTTGCCGGAGGAGCGGTTGCCGAGGAAGCGCACGGGGTCGAGGGGTTCGCGGGTGCCGCCGGCGCTGACGACGACGTGCCGTCCGGCGAGGTCGGGTTCCCGCACTCCCCGGGCGAGGACACGGCGGCAGACCTCGAAGATCTCGGCCGGGTCGGGCAGCCGCCCCTTGCCGGTGTCGACGCCGGTGAGGCGGCCGACGGCCGGTTCGACGACGACGGCGCCGCGGCGGCGCAGCGTCGCCACGTTCTCCTGGGTGGCCGGGTGCTCCCACATCTCGGTGTGCATCGCGGGCGCGAAGACGACCGGGCAGCGGGCCGTGAGCAGGGTGTTGGTCAGCAGGTCGTCGGCCAGGCCGTGGGCGGCCCTCGCGAGGGTGTCCGCGGTGGCGGGGGCGACGACGACCAGGTCGGCGTGCTGGCCGATGCGGACGTGCGGGACCTCGTGGACGTCGTCCCAGACCTCGGTGGAGACGGGATTGCCCGAGAGGGCGGACCAGGTGGCGGCACCGACGAAGTGCAGCGCGGAGGCGGTGGGCACGACCCGGACGTCATGGCCGGACTCCGTCAGTCTGCGCAGCAGCTCACAGGCCTTGTAGGCGGCGATGCCACCGCTGACTCCCAGTACGACCTTCGGCTTGTCCACCGTCTCTCCCCGGACCTCGGCGCCGCACGCCGTGGCTTTGGCGTACGGGTCCATCACACACCACAGGCCCGGCAGAACGACTGCCGGGCCTGTGGAAAAACCTGCTGCGAGCTGAAAATACTACTGAGCCGGGCCTTCGATGGCCTCGGAGGTCAGCAGGCCCGCGTTGATCTCGCGAAGGGCGATCGAGAGCGGCTTCTCGTGGACGTGGGTGTCGACGAGCGGACCGACGTACTCGAGGAGGCCCTCGCCGAGCTGCGAGTAGTACGCGTTGATCTGGCGGGCCCGCTTGGCCGCGTAGATCACGAGGCTGTACTTCGAGTCGGTGGCCTCGAGGAGCTCGTCGATCGGCGGGTTGATGATGCCCTCGGGCGCGGAGATGGAAGAGGACACGCTCTACCTTCCGATGGATGGGAAACGAGGAACGGTGATCACACTCGCGATCACACGCCATCCGTCAAGGCTAGCAGCTCACGCGCCACATCCTCGACGGAGGTGTTGACCAGGGTCTCGTCGAACTCGGGCTCGGCCGCGAGTTCGATCTTCGCCGCCTCCAGACGGCGCGCGATCACCTCGGGCGGCTCGGTGCCCCGGCCGGTGAGCCGGCGGACCAGTTCCTCCCAGGAGGGAGGAGCCAGGAAGACCAGCTGGGCCTCGGGCATGGACTCGCGGACCTGCCGGGCGCCCTGGAGGTCGATCTCCAGGAGCACGGGCTCGCCCGCCTCCAGCCGCTCCAGCACGGCGGCCCGCGGGGTGCCGTAGCGGTTGCCGGCGAACTCGGCCCACTCCAGCAGCTCGCCGTTGGCGATCAGCTTGTCCATCTCGTCGTCGCTGACGAAGAAGTAGTGGACGCCGTGCCGTTCGCCGGGGCGCGGCTTGCGGGTGGTCGCTGACACCGAGAGCCAGAGCTCGGGGTGCTCCTTGCGCATATGGGCGACGACCGTGCTCTTGCCGACCCCGGAGGGGCCGGAGAGCACGGTCAGCCGCGGACGTGCGTCCGGGGGTACGGGGGACGTCCCCCGGGGTGTTGCAGCCATGCAGCGATTATTCCAGTTGTCACGCGGTGCCCGGGACGGTCCTCCCGGAGCACCCGGGACTCACTTGGCGGTCTCGCCGAACTCGCGCTCCAGGGAGGCGATCTGGTTCGAGCCGAGACCGCGCACGCGGCGGCTCTCGGAGATGCCGAGCCGCTCCATGATCTGCTTGGCGCGGACCTTGCCCACGCCGGGGAGCGACTCGAGCAGGGCGGAGACCTTCATCTTGCCGATGACGTCGTTCTCCTGGCCCTGCTTGATGACCTCGTGAAGGGAGGCGCCGGAGTGCTTGAGTCGATTCTTGACCTCGGCCCGCTCCCGGCGAGCCGCGGCGGCCTTCTCGAGCGCGGCTGCGCGCTGTTCGGGGGTAAGGGGCGGAAGAGCCACGCCTACGTCACCTCGGATGTCGAACTGTCGGATACGGACCGGTGAGGAACCTAGTCGCCCCACACCTGGTGAGCGACGAGCAACACGCTCGCCCGTTCACTCTCCGTCGGAGACTAGCGGCCAACTCCGCCGGAGTCAGCGAGAACCAAGGAAAAGTCCTGGTCAGCCTCCGCCAGGACGGACATTTAGGGCATAACGCCCTGGATTCGGGACTGTAATCGGACTCGAGCCCCCGCCGGGCCGTCCGACCGAGCCCCCGGTCGGACGGCCGAGGAGGCTCAGACGGCCGTCACGGCGGTGCGGATCTCCTGTGCGAACCGTTCCGCCTCGTCACGCAGCGCGACCACGTCGGGCCCGTGACGCAGCACACCGCGGCTGACGTTCGGCACGACGTTGCGCACGGCGCCGCGGAAGACCCGCGGCAGGTCGGCCGGCGTCGCCCCCTGGGCCCCGATGCCCGGCGCGAGCAGCGGGCCGTTGACGTCGAGGTCGTACGCGGACAGGTCGCCCAGCGTGGCGCCGACGACCGCGCCGAAGGAACCGAGAGGCTCCTCCCCCGCGTTCTCGGCGGCCAGGTGCGCCAGCATCGTCGCGCCCACGTTCCGGCCGGCGTGGTCCTCCACGCGCACCGCGTGCTGCACCTCGCGGCCCTCCGGGTTGGAGGTCAGCGCCAGCACGAACAGTCCGGCGCCGCTCTCCCGTGCCATCGCCACCGCCGGCGAGAGCGAGCCGTAGCCGAGGTACGGCGAGACGGTGAGAGCGTCGGAGAACAGCGGGGCGTCCTTGCGCAGGAACGCCTCGGCGTACGCGGCCATGGTCGAGCCGATGTCGCCGCGCTTGGCGTCCATCACGACCAGCGCGCCGGCCGCCCGCGCCTCCGCCACCGACTTCTCCAGCACGGCGACGCCGCGCGAGCCGAAGCGTTCGAAGAAGGCGCTCTGCGGCTTCAGGACGGCGACCCGGCCGGCCAGCGCCTCCACGACCGTCCGGCTGAACCGTTCCAGCCCGGCGACGTCGTCGTTCAGCCCCCACTCGGCGAGCAGGGAGGCGTGCGGGTCGATGCCGACGCACAGCGGGCCGCGCTCGTCCATGGCCCGGCGCAGCCGCGCGCCGAAGGACTCCAGGGTCATGCCGTCCTCCTGACGTCGGCGCCGACCGCGTCGGCCAGCGTGGCGTAGGGACTGGTGCGCAACCGCGCCGCGAGCCCCTTGTGGATCGCGCGGCCCCAGAAGGGCCCCTCGTACACGAAGGCGCTGTAGCCCTGGACGAGCGTGGCGCCGGCGAGGATGCGCTGCCAGGCGTCCTCGGCGTTCTCGACGCCTCCGACGCCCACCAGGGTGATCCGGTCGCCCACGCGCGCGTAGAGGCGGCGCAGCACCTCCAGGGAGCGTGTCCTGAGCGGGGCGCCGGACAGTCCTCCGGTCTCCTTGACCAGCGCGGGCGCGGAGGTCAGACCGAGGCCCTCGCGCGCGATGGTGGTGTTGGTGGCGATGATGCCGTCCAGGCCGAGTTCCACGGCGAGGTCGGCGACCGCGTCGACGTCCTCGTCGGCGAGGTCCGGCGCGATCTTCACCAGCAGCGGCACCCGGCGGGTGGTCACCGTGCGGTCGGCGGCCTCGCGCACGGCGCTCAGCAGCGGGCGCAGCGCCTCGGTGGCCTGGAGGTTGCGCAGTCCCGGGGTGTTGGGCGAGGAGACGTTGACGACCAGGTAGTCGGCGTACGGCGCGAGCCGCTCGGTCGACTTCACGTAGTCGCCGACGGCCTCCTCCTCGGGGACGACCTTGGTCTTGCCGATGTTGACGCCCACGACCGTCTTGAAGACCGGCTCGCGGGAGGCGAGGCGGGCGGCGACGGCCAGCGAGCCCTCGTTGTTGAAGCCCATGCGGTTGATCAGGGCGCGGTCGGACACCAGCCGGAACAGCCGCTTCCTGGGGTTGCCCGGCTGCGCCTCCCCGGTGACCGTGCCGATCTCGACGTGGTCGAAGCCGAGCATCGCCATGCCGTCGATCGCGACCGCGTTCTTGTCGAAGCCGGCGGCGAGCCCGAAGGGGCCGTGCATCCGCAGTCCGAAGGCCTCGGTGCGCAGCTCCCGGTGGCGGGGCGCGAGGGCGGCGGCCACGAAGGTGCGCAGGACGGGGACGCGGGCGGCGAGGCGGATCCAGCGGAAGGCGAGGTGGTGGGCCCGCTCGGGGTCCATCCGCTTGAAGACGAGAGTGAAGAAGATCTTGTACATGATTCCCTCATGAAGAGCCCTCATGACGAGGGGGACACCGTTTCCGGTGTCCCCCTGTGGGCTGCTAGTCGCGGGCCGCGGTCAGGTGTTCCGCGTGTTCCTGGAGCGAACGGACGCCCACGTCTCCGTGGTTGAGGGCGTCGATGCCCTGGACGGCGGCGGCGAGCGCCTGCACCGTCGTCAGGCACGGCACGGAGCGGGCCACGGCCGCCGTGCGGATCTCGTAGCCGTCGAGACGGCCGCCGGTGCCGTAGGGGGTGTTGACGATGAGGTCGACCTCGCCGTCGTGGATGAGCTGCACGATGGTCTTCTCGCCGTTCGGGCCGGTGCCCTCGTACTGCTTGCGCACGACGGTGGCCTTGATGCCGTTGCGCTTGAGGACCTCCGCGGTGCCGGAGGTGGCGAGCAGCTCGAAGCCGTGGGCGACCAGCTCGCGCGCCGGGAAGATCATCGAGCGCTTGTCGCGGTTGGCGACCGAGATGAACGCGCGGCCCTTGGTGGGCAGCGGGCCGTAGGCGCCCGCCTGCGACTTGGCGTACGCCGTGCCGAAGACGGAGTCGATGCCCATGACCTCGCCGGTGGAGCGCATCTCCGGGCCGAGGACGGTGTCGACGCCGCGCCCGGAGGTGTCCCGGAAGCGGGTCCACGGCATCACGGCCTCCTTGACGGAGATCGGCGCGTCCAGCGGCAGTTCGCCGCCGTCGCCGGTCGCCGGGAGGAGCCCCTCGGAGCGCAGCTCGGCGATGGTCGCGCCGAGCGAGATCCGGGCGGCGGCCTTGGCCAGCGGCACCGCGGTCGCCTTGGAGGTGAAGGGCACCGTGCGCGACGCGCGCGGGTTGGCCTCCAGGACGTAGAGGATGTCGCCGGCCATCGCGAACTGGATGTTGATCAGGCCGCGCACGCCGACGCCGTGGGCGATGGCCTCGGTGGAGGCGCGCAGGCGCTTGATGTCGAAGCCGCCGAGGGTGATGGGGGGCAGGGCGCACGCCGAGTCGCCGGAGTGGATGCCGGCCTCCTCGATGTGTTCCATGACGCCGCCGAGGTAGAGCTCATGGCCGTCGTAGAGCGCGTCGACGTCGATCTCGATGGCGTCGTCGAGGAAGCGGTCCACGAGGACCGGGCGGGTGGGGCTGATCTCGGTGGACTCGGCGATGTAGGCGGACAGCCGGGTCTCGTCGTAGACGATCTCCATGCCGCGTCCGCCGAGCACGTACGAGGGCCTCACGAGCACCGGGTAGCCGATCTCGTCGGCGATGGCCTTGGCCTCGGCGAAGGTGGTGGCCGTGCCGTGCTTGGGGGCCGGCAGGCCCGCCTCGGCGAGGACCCGCCCGAAGGCGCCGCGGTCCTCGGCGGCGTGGATCGCCTCGGGCGGGGTGCCGACGATCGGCACGCCGTTGTCCTTGAGCGCCTGCGCCAGGCCCAGCGGGGTCTGGCCGCCGAGCTGGACGACGACGCCCGCGATCGGGCCGGCCTGCGCCTCCGCGTGGACGATCTCCAGCACGTCTTCGAGCGTCAGCGGCTCGAAGTACAGGCGGTCGGAGGTGTCGTAGTCGGTGGAGACGGTCTCCGGGTTGCAGTTGACCATCACGGTCTCGTACCCGGCGTCGGACAGCGCGAAGGAGGCGTGGACGCAGGAGTAGTCGAACTCGATGCCCTGACCGATGCGGTTGGGGCCGGAGCCCAGGATGATGACGGCCGGCTTCTCGCGGGGGGCGACCTCGCTCTCCTCGTCGTAGGAGGAGTAGAAGTACGGCGTCTTCGCGGCGAACTCGGCGGCGCAGGTGTCGACCGTCTTGTAGACCGGGCGGACGCCCAGGGCGTGCCGCACCTCGCGTACGACGTCCTCGCGCAGGCCGCGGATCTCGGCGATCTGCTGGTCGGAGAAGCCGTGCCGCTTGGCCTCGGCGAGCAGGTCCGCGTCGAGGCGGTCGGCGGCGGCCAGCTCGTCGGCGATCTCCTTGATCAGGAAGAGCTGGTCGACGAACCAGGGGTCGATCTTCGTGTACTCGAAGACCTCCTCGGGCGTGGCGCCCGCGCGGATGGCCTGCATGACGGTGTTGATACGGCCGTCGGTGGGCCGCACCGACTCCTCGAGCAGCGCGGTCCTGTCGCCGGGGTCGCCCACGAAGGTGAACTGGCTGCCCTTCTTCTCCAGCGAGCGCAGCGCCTTCTGGAAGGCCTCGGTGAAGTTGCGGCCGATGGCCATGGCCTCGCCGACCGACTTCATGGTGGTGGTCAGCGTGGAGTCGGCGGAGGGGAACTTCTCGAAGGCGAACCGCGGGGCCTTGACGACCACGTAGTCGAGCGTGGGCTCGAAGGAGGCCGGGGTCTCCTGCGTGATGTCGTTGGGGATCTCGTCGAGGGTGTAGCCGACGGCGAGCTTGGCGGCGATCTTGGCGATCGGGAAGCCGGTCGCCTTGGAGGCGAGGGCCGAGGAGCGCGACACGCGCGGGTTCATCTCGATGACGATGACGCGGCCGTCCTCGGGGTTCACCGCGAACTGGATGTTGCAGCCGCCGGTGTCGACGCCGACCTCGCGGATCACGGCGATGCCGACGTCGCGCAGGATCTGGTACTCGCGGTCGGTGAGCGTCATCGCCGGGGCGACGGTGATCGAGTCGCCGGTGTGCACGCCCATCGGGTCGAAGTTCTCGATGGAGCAGACGACCACGACGTTGTCGTTCTTGTCGCGCATCAGCTCCAGCTCGTACTCCTTCCAGCCGAGGATGGACTCCTCGAGGAGCACCTCGGTGGTCGGGGAGAGCGTGAGGCCCTGGCCCGCGATGCGGCGCAGCTCCTCCTCGTCGTGGGCGAAGCCGGAGCCGGCGCCGCCCATGGTGAAGGAGGGGCGCACGACGACCGGGTAGCCGCCGAGGGTGTCGACGCCGGCGATCACCTCGTCCATGGCGTGGCAGATGACCGAGCGGGCGGACTCGCCATGGCCGATCTTGCGGCGGACCTCCTCCACGACCTCCTTGAACAGGTCGCGGTCCTCGCCCTTGTTGATGGCCTCGACGTTGGCGCCGATCAGCTCGACGCCGTGCTTGTCCAGGACGCCGCTCTCGGCGAGGGAGATCGCCGTGTTGAGGGCCGTCTGGCCGCCCAGGGTGGGCAGCAGGGCGTCGGGGCGCTCCTTGGCGATGATCTTCTCGACGAACTCGGGGGTGATCGGCTCGACGTAGGTGGCGTCGGCGATCTCCGGGTCGGTCATGATCGTCGCCGGGTTGGAGTTGACGAGGATGACGCGCAGGCCCTCGGCCTTCAGCACCCGGCACGCCTGGGTGCCGGAGTAGTCGAACTCGGCGGCCTGGCCGATGACGATCGGGCCGGAGCCGATGACCAGGACGGACTGGATATCGGTGCGCTTAGGCACGCTGGCCCTCCATCAGAGATACAAAGCGGTCGAACAGGTAGGCGGCGTCGTGCGGGCCGGCGGCCGCTTCGGGGTGGTACTGGACGGAGAAGGCCGGCTGGTCCAGCAGCTGGAGCCCCTCCACCACGTCGTCGTTCAGGCAGACGTGGGAGACCTCGGCGCGGCCGAACTTCGTCTCGCTGATCTTGTCGAGCGGCGCGTCCACGGCGAAGCCGTGGTTGTGGGCGGTGACCTCGACCTTGCCGGTCGTACGGTCCTGGACCGGCTGGTTGATGCCGCGGTGGCCGTACTTCAGCTTGTAGGTGCCGAAGCCGAGGGCGCGGCCCAGGATCTGGTTGCCGAAGCAGATGCCGAACAGGGGCGTCCTGCGCTGAAGCACCTCGGTCATCAGCGCGACCGGGCCGTCCGCGGTGGCCGGGTCGCCGGGGCCGTTGGAGAAGAACACGCCGTCCGGGCTCACGGCGTACACCTCGTCCGCGGTGGCCGTGGCGGGCAGGACGTGCACCTCGATGCCGCGTTCCGCCATGCGGTGCGGGGTCATGCCCTTGATGCCGAGGTCGATGGCGGCGACGGTGAACCGCTTCTCGCCGACCGCGGGGACGACGTACGCCTCCTGGGTGGCGACCTCCTCGTAGAGGCTCGCGCCCTTCATCTGCGGCTGGGCCTGCACACGCGCGACGAGCTCGGTCTCCGGGGCGATCACCTCGCCGGAGAAGATGCCGGCCCGCATCGAGCCGCGCTCGCGCAGGTGGCGGGTGAGGGCGCGGGTGTCGATGCCGGAGATGCCGACCACGTTCTGGGCGACCAGCTCGTCGTCGAGGGACCGCTTGGCGCGCCAGTTGGAGGGCACGCGCGCGGGGTCGCGGACGACGTAGCCGGAGACCCAGATGCGGCGGGACTCGTCGTCCTCGTCGTTCCAGCCGGTGTTGCCGATCTGCGGGGCGGTGGCGACGACGATCTGACGGTCGTACGACGGGTCGGTCAGGGTCTCCTGGTAGCCGGTCATGCCGGTGGAGAACACCGCCTCTCCGAAGGTCTCCCCCACGGCCCCGTAGGCACGGCCGCGGAAGGTCCGGCCGTCCTCCAGGACGAGTACGGCGGGAACCTTGGTGGCTCCCCTGGTGGAGGTCGTCATCGTGCGCCTTCCGTCGTGTTGTTCTTGGTCATGGAGTTGATGGCGGCGACCCACTCGTTGTGCTCGGCCGCGTGGTCGGAGCGGAAGCCGGAGTCGATCAGCCGGTCGCCGTGCGCCCAGGTCACCACGAGCAGTCCGCCCTCGGTGAGGACCTTGCCGGCGATGCCCTTGCCGAGGACCGCCTCGCGCAGCGCGCCGGCCGGGATGAAGAAGTCGCCCGCGCCGGGGCGTACGACGTCCACTCCCGCGTCCGTGAGGGTGAGCTCGACGCGGCTGCGGGTGCCCAGGCCCTGCGCCACGATGCGGTCGAGCCACTGCCCCGCGGTGGTGGAGCCGTGGTAGCGGCCGCTCATGGTCAGTCTCGCGGGACCGGGGTCGTCCGGCGCGGCCGGCAGCTCGGGCAGGTCGCCCTGGAGGGTGCCGCGCCACTTCCAGCCCTCGCGCATCAGCCAGTAGACGAGCGCGACGAACAGGGCGAGGCCGACGACCCAGCCGGCGCGGGCGGCCCAGTCGGTCACTTCGGCCGATTCCTTGTCGGCCGCCAGCAGGATCACAGGTGTCACGTGAGCTTCCCGTCGACGAGCGTGGCCTTGCCCCGCAGCCAGGTGTGCGTGACACGGCCCGGCAGCTCGCGCCCCTCGTAGGGGGTGTTGCGGCTGCGCGAGGCGAAGCCCGCGGGGTCCACCTGTCCACGGTATGCCGAGTCGACGAGCGTGAGGTTGGCGGGCTCACCTGCCGAGACGGGACGCCCGTGGCCGGCGGCCCGGCCGATGCGCGCGGGCGCGAAGGACATGCGGTCGGCGACCTGGGCCCAGTCCAGCAGGCCCGTCTCCACCATCGTCTCCTGGACCACCGACAACGCGGTCTCCAGGCCGACCATGCCCATGGCGGCCGCGGCCCACTCGCAGTCCTTGTCCTCGTGCGGGTGCGGGGCGTGGTCGGTGGCGACGATGTCGATGGTGCCGTCGGCGAGCGCCTCGCGCAGGGCGTGCACGTCACGCTCGGTGCGCAGCGGCGGGTTGACCTTGTAGACGGGGTTGTAGGAGCGCACCAGCTCATCCGTGAGGAGGAGGTGGTGCGGAGTGACCTCGGCGGTGACGTCGATGCCGCGGGACTTGGCCCAGCGGACGATCTCGACCGAGCCGGCGGTGGACAGGTGGCAGATGTGGACGCGGGAGCCGACGTGCTCGGCGAGCAGGACGTCCCGAGCGATGATCGACTCCTCGGCCACCGCGGGCCAGCCGCCGAGTCCGAGCTCGGCGGAGACGATGCCCTCGTTCATCTGGGCGCCCTCGGTCAGCCGCGGTTCCTGCGCGTGCTGGGCGACGACCCCGCCGAACGCCTTCACGTACTCCAGGGCGCGCCGCATGATCACGGCGTCGTCGACGCACTTGCCGTCGTCGGAGAACACGGTGACCCCGGCCGCCGACTCGTGCATGGCGCCCAGCTCGGCGAGCTTCCTGCCCTCCAGGCCGACGGTGACGGCGCCGATGGGCTGCACATCGCAGTAGCCGTGCTCCTGCCCGAGCCGGTAGACCTGCTCGACCACGCCGGCGGTGTCGGCGACGGGGAAGGTGTTGGCCATGGCGAACACGGCGGTGTAGCCGCCGCTCGCGGCCGCACGCGTGCCGGTCAGGACGGTCTCGGAGTCCTCACGGCCGGGCTCGCGCAGATGGGTGTGCAGGTCGACCAGGCCCGGCAGCAGGACCTTGCCCGCCGCCTCGACGACCTCCGCGCCCTCGGCGTCGAGGCCGGTGCCGACCGCCGCGACGACCTCGCCGTCGATCATCACGTCCTGCGGCTCGCCGCCGAGCACCTTCGCACCACGGATCAGGATCTTGCTCATGGTCGCTTACTTCTCCTCGGTGGAAGCGGTGGTACGGGCGTGGCTGACGGCGGGTTCGTTGCCGCCCAGGAGCAGGTACAGGACGGCCATGCGGATGGACACCCCGTTGGCGACCTGTTCGACGACGGTGCACCGGTCGGAGTCGGCGACCTCGGCGGTGATCTCCATGCCCCGGACCATCGGGCCGGGGTGCATCACGATGGAGTGCTCGGGCATCCGGGCCATGCGGTCGCCGTCGAGCCCGTAGCGGCGGGAGTACTCGCGCTCGGTCGGGAAGAACGCCGCGTTCATCCGCTCGCGCTGGACGCGCAGCATCATCACCGCGTCGGACTTGGGCAGCGTGCTGTCGAGGTCGTAGGAGACCTCGCAGGGCCAGGTCTCCACGCCGACGGGCACCAGGGTGGGCGGGGCGACGAGGGTGACCTCGGCGCCGAGGGTGTGCAGCAGGTCGACGTTGGAGCGGGCGACGCGGCTGTGCAGGACGTCGCCGACGAGGGTGATGCGCCGGCCGGACAGGTCCTGCCCGAGCCCGGCGTCCCGTCCGACGAGCCGGCGGCGCATGGTGAAGGCGTCCAGCAGGGCCTGCGTGGGGTGCTGGTGGGTGCCGTCGCCGGCGTTGATGACGGCCGCGTCGATCCAGCCGGAGTTGGCCAGGCGGTAGGGGGCTCCGGACGCGCCGTGCCGGATGACGACGGCGTCGACGCCCATGGCCTCCAGCGTCTGGGCGGTGTCCTTCAGGGACTCGCCCTTGGAGACGCTGGAGCCCTTGGCGGTGAAGTTGATGACGTCGGCGGAGAGGCGCTTCTCGGCGGCCTCGAAGGAGATCCGGGTGCGGGTGGAGTCCTCGAAGAAGAGGTTGACCACGGTGCGGCCGCGCAGGGTCGGCAGCTTCTTGATCGGCCGGTCGGCGACCCGGGCCATCTCCTCGGCGGTGTCGAGGATGTGGACGGCGTCGTCGCGGGTGAGGTCGGCGGCCGAGATGAGATGACGCTGCATCTGTCAGGCTCCGTTGAAGACAAGTGAAGACAAGTGAGACAGGGCGGACTTTTCGGGCGCACGGGCGCGCGCAGGCGCGCACGCGGGCCGTACGCCGGACAGCTACTGCTGCGCGCCCGGGGCGGTCTGCTTCGCACCGAGCAGCACGGTGTCGCGACCGTCCTCCTCGGCGAGCTGGACCTTGACCGTCTCCCGCAGCGACGTGGGGAGGTTCTTGCCGACGTAGTCGGCGCGGATGGGCAGTTCGCGGTGGCCGCGGTCGACCAGGACCGCGAGCTGCACCGCGCGCGGGCGCCCGATGTCGTTCAGGGCGTCGAGGGCGGCGCGGATGGTGCGGCCGGAGAAGAGCACGTCGTCGACGAGGACGACCAGCTTGCCGTCGATGCCGTCACCGGGGATCTCGGTGCGGGCCAGCGCGCGCGGCGGATGCATGCGCAGGTCGTCCCGGTACATGGTGATGTCGAGCGAGCCGACCGGAATCTTCCGTTCGGTGATCTGCTCCAGCTTGGCGGCGAGCCGCCGGCCGAGGAAGACACCCCGGGTCGGGATGCCGAGGAGCACCACGTCGTCGGCGCCCTTGGCGCGCTCCACGATCTCGTGGGCGATACGGGTCAGCACCCGTGCGATGTCAGGGCCTTCGAGGACGGGCCTCGCCTCTGACGCTTGCGTGTCCTGCTGCTTGTCCATACGAAACGGACCTCCTTCTCCGCCTCACGGGACGGACCTTAAAGGACGTCGGATTTGCGCCATCCACCGTAGCAGGCCCCGGGGACGCCCCCGATCACCCCCTTGGCCTAATCGGCCATCGATACCACGGAAGCGTCGGGGTGGACCATTCGGCTTGACGCAGAAGAATCACGCTGCGTAACCTCACAGTGAGTTACCAACCGCGCGGCATGGAAACCAAGCCCAGTCGCGTCGACCCAGTGCCGGGAGCCATATGTCCAGCGAATACGCCAAACAGCTCGGGGCCAAGCTCCGGGCGATCCGCACCCAGCAGGGCCTTTCCCTCCACGGTGTCGAGGAGAAGTCCCAGGGACGCTGGAAGGCGGTCGTGGTCGGGTCCTACGAGCGCGGCGACCGCGCCGTGACCGTGCAGCGGCTCGCGGAGCTGGCCGATTTCTACGGCGTCCCCGTGCAGGAGCTCCTGCCCGGCACCACCCCGGGCGGCGCGGCGGAGCCCCCGCCGAAGCTGGTCCTGGACCTGGAGCGGCTGGCCCACGTGCCGGTGGAGAAGGCCGGCCCCCTTCAGCGGTACGCGGCGACGATCCAGTCCCAGCGCGGTGACTACAACGGCAAGGTGCTCTCGATCCGCCAGGACGACCTGCGCACGCTCGCCGTCATCTACGACCAGTCGCCCTCGGTCCTCACCGAGCAGCTGATCAGCTGGGGCGTCCTGGACGCGGACGCGCGTCGCGCCGTCTCCCACGAGGAGGGCTGAGCCCCAGCGGGCCCAGCAGAAACGTACCGCCGGGGTGGCCGGAACCTTATGGTTCCCGCCACCCCGGCGGTTTTCGTGCGGGTCGCCACTCTCTCGCGCGAGCTGCGGGCCGTGTGGGGCCGAGCGCGCGGTTGCCCACGCCTCTTCCAGGGCGCGCCTACTCCCGGCGCAGCGAGGGCTTGAGCTCCTTCAGACGGCCGAGGAGGCCGTTGACGAACGAGGGGGACTCGTCCGTGGAGAACTCCTTCGCCAGCTGCACCATCTCGTCGAGGACGACGGCGTCCGGCGTCTCGTCGACCCAGACCAGCTCGTAGGCGCCGAGCCGCAGGATGTTGCGGTCGACGACCGGCATCCGGTCCAGCGTCCAGCCGACCGAGTACTGGGCGATCAGCTCGTCGATGCGCTTGGCCTGCTCGGCGTAGCCCTCGACCAGCTGCATCGTGTACTCGCTCACCGGTGGCTGCCGGGTGTCGGCCCGGGAGAGCCGGATCCAGTCCGCGAGGACGGTCAGGACGTCGACGCCACGCTGGTCGCCCTCGAAGAGGATCTGGAAGGCGCGCTTGCGGGCCGTGTTGCGGGCGGCCACGGTTAGCTGTTCACCCGGCCGAGGTAGTCGCTCGTGCGGGTGTCGACCTTGATCTTCTCACCGGTGGTGATGAAGAGCGGGACCTGGATCTGGTGGCCGGTCTCCAGGGTGGCGGGCTTGGTGCCGCCGGTGGAGCGGTCGCCCTGGACGCCCGGCTCGGTCTCCTGCACGACCAGCTCGACGGCGGCCGGCAGCTCGACGAAGAGCACCTCGCCCTCGTGCTGGGCGACGGTGGCGGTGAAGCCCTCGATCAGGAAGTTGGCGGCGTCGCCGACGGCCTTGCGGTCGACCATCAGCTGGTCGTAGGTCTCCATGTCCATGAAGACGAAGTACTCGCCGTCCATGTACGAGAACTGCATGTCGCGCTTGTCGACAGTGGCCGTCTCGACCTTGACGCCGGCGTTGAACGTCTTGTCGACGACCTTGCCGGAGAGCACGTTCTTGAGCTTGGTGCGCACGAAGGCCGGGCCCTTGCCGGGCTTGACGTGCTGGAACTCGACGACGGACCAGAGCTGGCCGCCTTCGAGCTTGAGCACCAGGCCGTTCTTGAGGTCGTTCGTGGAAGCCACGGTTGCGGAATCTCCTGGACTGACGTGGACGACCCCGGGCCACGCGTCCAGCCGATGAGCTAGAGCGCGAGCAGCTCCTTGGTCGTGATGGTGAGTAGCTCGGGTCCGCCGTCCGCCTCTGGGCGCACGACGAGCGTGTCATCGATCCGGACGCCGCCCCGCCCCGGGAGGTGGACCCCGGGTTCGACGGTGACCGGCACGCAAGCGTCCAGTTTACCCATGGCCGCGGGAGCCAACTGCGGGTCCTCGTCGATTTCGAGTCCGACCCCGTGCCCGGTGAGCGCCGGGAGGCGTTCCGAGTAGCCCGCGCAGTCGAGGACCTGGCGTGCGGCGCGGTCCACGTCCCGGTGCGCGGTGCCCGGCACCAGGCTCTCACGGCCGGCCCGCTGGGCGGCGAAGACCAGGTCGTACAGCTCGATCTGCCAGTCCGCGGGAGAGGTGCCGATGACGAAGGTGCGGCCGATCTCGCAGCGGTAGCCGCGGTAGGCGGCGCCGAGACAGACGGAGAGGAAGTCGCCCTCCTCCACCCGCCGGTCGGTGGGCCGGTGCCCGCGCCGCCCGGAGTTCGGTCCTGTGCCCACGGACGTGGGGAAGGCGGGCCCGTCGGCGCCGTGGTCGACGAGGCGGCGCTCCAGTTCGAGGGCGAGGTGGCGTTCGGTGCGGCCGACGAGGATCGACTCCAGCAGTTCCCCCAGTGCCTGGTCGGCGATCTCGGCGCCGATGCGCAGGCAGGAGATCTCCTCCTCGTCCTTCACCACCCTGAGCTGTTCGACCGCGCCGCCCAGGTCGGCGAGCCGGATCCGGGGGGCGACGGAGCGCAGGGCGCGGTGCCGGGTCACCGTCAGGTGGTGCTCCTCGACGGCGAGGCAGTCGCCGCCGGCGCCGCCGGCCGCGAGGAGGCCCACGGCGGCCACGGCGGGGTCGCCGCCGGCGCCGGGAAGGGTGTGCGCCTTCAGGCTGTCGTCCGGCCGGGCCTCGGCGGGGCGGTCGTCCGGCGGGCCGGTGCACACGAGGAGGTCCTCGTCACCGCCCAGGAGCAGGACGGCTCCCTGCGGGGCCGCGCCGGCGAGGTACCTGACGTTGGCGGGGCGGGAGATCAGCGCTGCCGTGTTGCCGGACGCGTGGCAGCGTTCTTTCAGTCGTGTGCGACGGGTCGCGTACACCTCTGACATGTGTCGAGCCTAGGAGCGGTGGCCGGAAACCGCCGGTCGGGCTGCGCCGAGCGGGGAGCGGCGGCACGTCCTACCACTTCGGAGGGCTGGCGATCGCCCTCGCCAGCACGTCGTCCAGGACCCTCGCCGTGGTGGGCACGTCGAGCTGGGAGTTGTCGATGATCGGCAGCCCGGAGCCGTACCAGCCGGCCATCCGGCCGTGGATGCGGGCCACCTCCTCGTCGGTGAGGCGGCGGTTGCCGGAGCGTTCGGCGTTGCGCTCCAGGACCACCTCCAGGCCGGGGAGGAGGACGACCGGCAGCAGCCCGGGGCCGACGTGCCGCTTCCAGCCGCCGAGGCCGACGGCGGGGCGGTCGGGGAAGATCGCGTCGTCGAGGACGCAGGAGATCCCGTTGGCGAGGAAGTTCCGCGCGGCGAAGCCGCAGGTGCGGCGGGCCAGGCGGTACTGGGCCTCGGAGTGGTCGTTCCAGCCCGACTGGGGGTCGGCGAAGCCGGAGCGGACCCACTCGCGGACGTCGTCGAGGCTGATGTGGGCGGTGGGCACCCGGCGGTGGTCCGCCCAGTACTTGGCGACGCTGGTCTTCCCCGCGCCGGCGGGCCCGATGAGGAGCACCGCGAGGGTGGTCGCCGCCGGATCGGGGGCGGCCGCGGCGGGCGGCACGCTGGGCATGGGCACGGGCCCGCCCGGCGGCAGGGGCACATGCCCGGTGACGTCGCCGCCCTGCGCGACGGTCACGTGCGGCGGCACGGACGGCTGTGCGGGGCCCGGCTGCGGCGCGGGCGCCTGCGGCATGGGCGGCTGCGGCATGGGCGTGTGCGGCACAGGCGGCACGGAGGGCTGCGGCTGGGGCATCGGCGGCACGGAGGCCTGAGCGGCGGTGGGGGCGCCGCCGAAGACCGGCCCCCCGGCGAAGCAGGGGCCGGGCGGAACCGTCGGCGGCACGAAGGCGCCGGGCTGAGACGCGGTCACGTCCGGCTGGTGTCCGTCGACCGGCGGGGCGGCCGGTGGGGGCGGCGTGGGTGGGGGCCAGGTGGGGGCTGGTCCGTGCCCCGGCTGGTGGGGCGGCGGCAGCGGAGAACCCACTGCGTGCTGCATCCGGTGCCACTCCGTCTCGTACAGGCAATGGGCGCTGGCGTAGGGCAAGGACCCCTCGGGGGGGGCGGAACCCCCGCTTCGCTCCGAACGGTACCGCCCCTGGCCTTCGTTTGGTGAACGGCCGGGGGCGGTCCGAAGTGCCCGTCGCGCACAGCGAATCGGGCGTAAGCGGATCGCTCGGACTACTCGCCCACTTCACCGTAGGCGGCGAGCAGGATCGCCGGGTCGGGGCCCTCCAGTACGGTCGGCTTGGCGAGACCGTCGAGGACGATGAAACGCAGCAGGTTGCCGCGCGACTTCTTGTCGACCTTCATCGTCTCCAGCAACTTCGGCCACTGGTCGTAGCGGTAGTGCAGCGGGAGGCCCACCGACTCCAGCACCGTGCGGTGCCGGTCGGCCGTGGCGTCGTCCAACCGGCCCGCGAGACGGCCCAGTTCGGCGGCGAAGTGCATGCCGACGGAGACGGCCGCGCCGTGCCGCCACTTGTAGCGCTCGTTCTTCTCGATGGCGTGGGCGAGCGTGTGCCCGTAGTTGAGGATCTCCCGCAGGCCCGACTCCTTCAGGTCGGAGGAGACGACCTCCGCCTTGACCCTGATGGAGCGTTCGATGAGCTCGGCGGTGTGCGGACCGGCCGGGGTGCGGGCGGCCTCGGGGTCGGACTCGACGAGGTCGAGGATCACCGGGTCGGCGATGAAGCCGGCCTTGATGACCTCCGCGAGCCCGGAGACGTAGTCGTTGACCGGGAGGGAGTCCAGCGCGGCCAGGTCGCACAGGACGCCGGCCGGCGGGTGGAAGGCGCCGACGAGGTTCTTGCCCTCGGCGGTGTTGATGCCGGTCTTGCCGCCGACGGCCGCGTCGACCATGGCGAGCACGGTGGTCGGGACGGCGATCCAGCGCACCCCGCGCAGCCAGGTCGCGGCGACGAACCCGGCGAGGTCGGTGGTGGCGCCGCCGCCGACGCCCACGACGACGTCGGTGCGGGTGAACCCGGACTGGCCGAGGGCCTTCCAGCAGTAGGCGGCGACCTCTGCGGTCTTGGCCTCCTCGGCGTTGGGCACCTGGATGGCGACGGCCTCGTAGCCCTGCTCGGCCAGATCGGCGCGGAGCGCCTCACCGGTCTCGGCGAGGGCCTCGGGGTGGATCACGGCGACCCGCCTGGCCTTCTCGCCGATCAGCCCGGCGAGTTCGCCGAGCAGCTGACGGCCGACCAGGACGTCGTACGCCTCGGAGCCCGCGCTCGCGCCGACCCGGATCCGCGTCACTGACTCGCTCATGCTTCTTTCAACTCCAGTGCGTCCAGGGCGGCTTGCGTGACCTCTTCGGGCGTGCGGCCGTCCGTCGGCAGGACGGCCGTGGCGACCTCCTCGTACAGGTGCCGCCGTGCCTCCATCAGCTCGCGCCACTGCTTGCGCGGGTTGACGGCGAGCAGCGGGCGGGCCGTGTTGAGGCCGGTGCGCTTGACGGCCTCCTCGACGTCCATCGACAGGTACAGCACGCGCTGCCCGGCCAGCAGGCCGCGCGTGTCCTCGTCGAGGATCGCGCCGCCGCCGAGCGAGAGGACGCCGTCGTGCTCGGCGAGGGCGCGGCGCACGGCCCGCTTCTCGGCGGCACGGAAGGCGGCCTCGCCCTCCTCGACGAAGATGTCGGCGATGGCGCGGCCCTGCTCCGCGACGATGTCGGCGTCGGTGTCCCGGTAGCCGGCCCCGAGCCGTTCGGCCAGCATCAGCCCGACGGTGGACTTGCCGACGCCCATCGGCCCGACCAGGACGACCAGCGGCCCGCTCATCGGATGTGCAGGTTGTCGAGGTACGAGCGCACGTTGCGGCGGGTCTCGGGCACGCTGTCGCCGCCGAACTTCTCCGCCACGGCGTCCGCGAGGACCAGTGCGACCATGGCCTCGGCGACGATGCCGGCGGCCGGCACCGCGCACACGTCGGAGCGCTGGTGGTGGGCCTGGGAGGCCTCGCCGGTGGACACGTCGACGGTCCGCAGGGCCCGGGGCACGGTGGCGATGGGCTTCATCGCGGCGCGCACCCGCAGCAGTTCGCCGGTGGTCAGGCCGCCCTCGGTGCCGCCGGAGCGGCCGGTGGCGCGCTTGATGCCCTCGTCCGTGGTGACGATCTCGTCGTGGGCCTTCGAACCGGGCACGCGCGCGAGGTCGAAGCCGTCGCCGACCTCGACGCCCTTGATGGCCTGGATGCCCATGAGGGCGGCGGCGAGCCGGGCGTCGAGCCTGCGGTCCCAGTGCACGTGCGAGCCGAGGCCCACGGGCACGTCGTAGGCGAGCACCTCGACGACGCCGCCGAGGGTGTCGCCGTCCTTGTGGGCCTGGTCGATCTCCGCGACCATCGCCTTCGAGGCGTCGGCGTCCAGGCAGCGCACCGGGTCGGCGTCGAGCTTCTCGACGTCGGCGGGGGTCGGGTAGACGCCATAGGGCGCCTTGGCCGCGGCCAGCTCGACGACGTGGGAGACGATCTCGATGCCGGCCGTCTCCTTCAGGTACGACCGGGCGACGGCGCCGAGCGCGACGCGGGCGGCGGTCTCGCGCGCGGAGGCGCGCTCCAGGATCGGGCGGGCCTCGTCGAACCCGTACTTCTGCATGCCGGCCAGGTCGGCGTGGCCGGGGCGGGGGCGGGTCAGCGGCGCGTTGCGGGCGAGTCCGGCGAGCACCTCGGGGTCGACCGGGTCGGCCGCCATGACCTGCTCCCACTTGGGCCACTCCGTGTTGCCCACCATGATGGCGATCGGGGAGCCGAGGGAGAGTCCGTGCCGGACGCCGCCGAGGAAGGTGATCTCGTCCTGCTCGAACTTCATCCGCGCACCGCGCCCATACCCGAGCCGGCGCCTCGCCAGATGGTCGGCGACCATCTCCGTGGTGATCGGCACGCCGGCGGGAAGGCCCTCCAGCGTCGCCACGAGTGCGGGACCGTGGGACTCCCCCGCGGTCAGCCAGCGCAACCTGCTCAACGGTGCTCCTCAGTGCTCGCGCCTGGTACTGCCCTGCGTACGCGGATACTCGCGTACGGCAACGGCGGGACCGGGTGCGCGACCCTGGTCCGCCACCTACGATCCTCCCACGTCCGCGGCCCCGTCCCGGCCGCCGGTCCATCAGGCGGACGGCGGCCCGGCCGGGCCGGGTTCACCGCGCGTCGTCGCGCCGGTTCTGCGGGGCGTACGCGCCGAGGAAGTCCGCGCCGCTCGGGCCGTTCGCGGCCGCCGGCTGGGGGGCGGGGGCCGCCTGGTTCTGCTGGGCCTGCTGGTTCTGCGGGGCGTACGCACCCAGGAAGTCCGCGCCGCTCGGGCCGTTCGCGGCCGGCGGCTGCGGGGCGGGGCCCTGCTGGTTCTGCGGGGCGTACGCGCCAAGGAAGTCCGCGCCGCTGCGCTGTCGCTGCTGGGCGGCGACGTGCACGGCGACGCCGGCCCGCACCGCGCGCCGGTGGTCGATCTTGCGCTTCAGCTTCAGGATCCACGAGGCGACCACGATGAGCAGGATCAGTCCGATCACGGCGATCTGCGCCCACTCGGGCAGGAACCGCAGGAAGAACTCGAAGATCTCGCCCTTGACGGACGCCAGAGGCACCCCGCTGGACACGTTGGTCATGTACCTGACTCCCCCTTGACCGCGCTCCGCCCCCTGCGGAACTCAGCGGATCCTAGCGGGTGGAGAGCGCCTGCTCCCCCGCTTTTCGCATCGCCTCCAGCGGAGCCTGCGCCCGCCCGGTCATCTGCTCCACCTGGAGCACCGCCTGGTGCACGAGCAGGTCCAGCCCGCTGACGACCGCGCCGCCGAACATCGACCAGCGGGCGGCCAGTTCGGTGGGCCACGGCTCGTACAGCACGTCGAAGAGGGTGGCGGGCCGCTCGGGAACCGAGGCGGCGAGCGCGTCCGTGGTCCCCGCCGGAGTGGTGGCGACGACGAGTGGGAAGGCGAGCGCCTCGGCCGCGTCCGCCCAGTCGGCGGTGCGGACCTCGACGTCGAGGCGCTCGCCCCACTCACGCATCTCGGCGGCCCGTGCCTCGCTGCGCACATAGGCGACGACCTCGCCGGAGCAGACGCGGGACAGGGCGGCCAGGGCGGAGGAGGCGGTGGCTCCGGCGCCGAGGACCGCGGCCGAGTCGACCCGCTCGACACCGTGCTCGCGCAGCGCGGCGACCATGCCGGGGATGTCGGTGTTGTCGCCGACGCGGCGGCCGTCCTCGGTGAACACCAGGGTGTTGACCGCCTCCACGGCGGCCGCGGTCTCGCTGACCTCGTCGAGCAGCGGGATGACCGCCCGCTTGAGCGGCATGGTCAGCGACAGTCCCGCCCACTCGGCGTCGAGGCCGTCGAGGAAGGCGGGCAGCGCCGCCTCGTCGACCTCGAAGCGCTCGTACGTCCACTCCGTGAGCTCCAGCGCCCGGTAGGCGGCGCGGTGCAGCACCGGGGACAGGGAGTGGGCGATGGGACTGCCCAGCACCGCGGCCCGGTGCCGGCGGGCGTGCTGCGTCCTGGCTGCGTCGCTCATGGCCTCAGTTCTTCTTGGCGCTTTCGTTGAACTTGTCCTTCAGCCGCTCGAATTCCGCGTAGGTCTTGGCGAATTCGGTCTTGTTCTGGCCGTCGGTAGCCACGAAGTAGATCCAGCCGTCGCTCGTCGGATTCAGCGCCGCCGCGAGTGCGTCCGCCCCGGGATTCCCGATCGGCCCCGGCGGCAGGCCCCGCTGCGTGTACGTGTTGTACGCGTCCTGGTTGCTGTTGATCTCGGACTCGCTGATGTGGATGTTGCTCTCGTTCTTCAGGTAGTTGAAGGTCGAGTCGAACTGCAGCTTCTGGTTGGTCTCGGTGTTCGTGGGCTTGAGACGGTTGTAGACGACCTCGGCCATCTTGCGGAAGTCGTCGTCGGTCTTGCCCTCGGCCTGGACGAGGCTGGCGACTGTGATGACCTGCAGCGGGTTCTCCAGGTCGAGCGCCGCGGCCTTGGCCTGGAGGTCGAACTTGCCGTAGGCGGCGTCGGCCCGCCCGATCATCTCCTTGAGCACCACCGCGGGCTTCATGCCCTTCGCCGCGGCATAGGTGCCCGGGCAGAGGAAGCCCTCCAGCGGGTCCTTGATGTCCTTGTCGCTGTTCGCCCACTCGGGCAGTCCGAGATTCTTGTACTCCTTCTCCGCCACCTTTCGCGTGGTGCCGGAGGCGAGACCGAGTTTCTGGTCGATCACCTTGTAGATCTGAATGTTGCGCTGGCCGGGCGCGACGATCATATTGGCCTGACTCTTCGGGTCGAGCATCATTTCCACGGCGCTCTTCGCGGACATCTGCTTCTTCAGGATGTACGCGCCGGCCTGGATGTTCCCGCCGTCGGGATTCTGCGTCATCGCGGAGACGAACGCGTCCACGCTCTTGACGACACCCGCGTCCTTCAGCCGGCGGCCGATGTCGGCGCCGCCCGCACCCTTGGGGATCTCGATGCTCACGGCCTGCCCGGTGCCCTCGCCCGTGTAGTCCGGGGCCGTGCCGTAACGATTCTGGTAGAACTGGTAGCCGAAGTATCCGACGCCGCCGATACCGCCGCCGAACACGAGCACGACGAACAGGCAGGCGAATCCATTGCGGCGCTTCTTGCCCTGGGGATCCTTGCCCTTGCCCGCCACGCCGCCGCGGCCCCGGCCGCGCCCGCCCCGGCCGCCCGGCTCGTCGTCGTCCTCGTCGGCATCGCCGCCCGGGTCGCCCTGCTCGCCGCGACCGGGCGGGCCGGCCGTCTGCGCCGTGCCCGGCCCGTCGCCCGCGAAGAAGGGGTGCGCGTCCTCCTCCGGGCCGGACGCGAACTCCGACTGCTCCTCGGGGCCTGGCTCGGCCCGCCGGCGTGCGGGCGGCTCAGGTGGCGGATAGGCGTCCGGTGTGCCGTAGAGGTCCGGCTGCTCGGCGCCGTAAGCGGTTGCCTGCTGGCCGTACGGATCCCCGGGATCGGCCGCGTAGGGCACGTGCGCGTGCGTGCCGGTGCCGTCCCAGCCGCCCTCCTGGTACGCCTGCGGTCCGCCGTGCTGGGCGAACTGCTGGTTCTGGTCCGGGTATTGACCCGGCCCGGGGTACTGCTGCTGGCCCTGACCGGCGTAGTGCTGAGGGTCGTAGGGCTGCTGGTGCTGCTGACCGTACGCATGCTGGTCGTACTGCTGCGCCTGTCCGTCGCCCCAGTCGCCGTATCCCGGCTGCTGCGGCTGCTGCGGCTGCTGCGGGTAGTGCTGCGGCTGGCCGCCGTAGGCAGGCTGATGGCCGGCGTGGGCCTGCTGCCCTTCCCATCCGCCGTCCCCGTACAACGGGTCCTCGGGATGCCACGGTTCGGAGCCTGGGCCCCGGCCATACTCAGTCATCGATCCCCTAGAGCCGCGAGGCGGCGGTCGCGCGGCTTGTGGACCGGGCAGCCGTTCCGCCTCTCTTTGTGCGGCGGCTGTTCGAACACCGCCGCATCGCGCGGAACGTTACCGTATCGCGATCAGATGACCACTTCGACGCCCTCACCCGGTGCTGTACCTGACACCCGTTCGGATTCGAGCGCCTGTTGGAGGATGATCACAGCGGCTGCCTGGTCGACGACGGAGCGTCCCTTCTTGGACTTCACCCCGGCGGCGCGCAGTCCCTGACTGGCCGTCACGGTCGTCATCCGCTCGTCCACGAGCCGGACCGGCACCGGTGCGATCCCCTTCGCCAACTCCTGTGCGAACGCACGGACCTTGACCGCGGCCGGGCCCTCGCCCCCCTTGAGGGAGCGGGGCAGACCGACGACGACCTCGATCGGCTCGTACTCCTCGACCAGTTGCCGCAGCCGCCGGTGAGCGGCCGGCACATCCCGGCCGGGGACCGTCTCGACCGGGGTGGCGAGGATCCCGTCGGGGTCGCAGGAGGCGACGCCGATCCGGGCGTCCCCGACGTCGATCGCGAGGCGACGGCCGCGGCGCATGCCCCGGCCGTCCCCGCTCGTCATCGTGACGTCGCTCACTTGGCAGTTTCCGCCACGAGGCGCTCGACGGCGTCGACGGCGTCGACGACGGCCGCCGGGTTCTGACCGCCGCCCTGGGCGACGTCCGGCTTGCCGCCACCGCCTCCGCCGAGCGTCTTGGCGGCGGCCCGCACGAGATCGCCGGCCTTCAGACCGCGCTCGCGGGCGGCCTCGTTGGTGGCGATGACCGTGAGCGGCTTGCCGCCCGCGACGGTGAACAGGGCCACGACGGCGGCCCGCCCGCCCTGGATGCGACCGCGCACGTCCAGGACCAGCTTGCGCAGGTCGTCGGCGGTCGTGCCGTCGGGCACCTGTCCGGCCACCAGAGCGACGCCACGTACGTCCTTGGCGGAACCGGCGAGACCGGCGGCGGCCTGGAGGACCTTCTCGGCGCGGAACTTCTCGATCTCCTTCTCGGCGTCCTTCAGCTTGCCGAGCATGGCCGAGACCTTCTCCGGGAGCTCCTCCGGACGGCCCTTGATCAGCTCCTGGAGCTGGGCCACGACGGTGTGCTCACGGGCCAGGAAGTTGTAGGCGTCGACGCCGACGAGAGCCTCGATACGGCGCACGCCCGAGCCGATCGACGACTCGCCGAGCAGCTTCACCAGGCCCAGCTGGGCGGTGTTGTGCACGTGCGTGCCGCCGCACAGCTCCTTGGAGAAGTCGCCGATGGTGACGACACGGACCCGCTCGCCGTACTTCTCGCCGAACTCGGCGATGGCGCCCTGCTTCTTGGCCTCGTCGATGCCCATGACCTCGGCCTGGACGTCCAGGTCGCGGGCGAGCACCTCGTTGATCTTCTGCTCGACGTCGGTCATCACGGCCGTCGGAACGGCGGACGGCGAGCCGAAGTCGAAGCGGAAGCGGCCGGGCTGGTTCTCCGAACCGGCCTGGGCGGCCGTCGGGCCGAGCGCGTCGCGCAGGGCCTGGTGGGTGAGGTGCGTGGCCGAGTGGGCGCGGGCGATGGCCGTACGGCGGCGGCCGTCGATCGAGGCCAGGGCCTTGGCGCCGACGGTCACCTCACCGAACTGCACGACCCCCTTGTGGACGTACACGCCGGGGACCGGCTTCTGGCAGTCGCGGATCTCGATGACCGCGCCGGAGTCCACCTTGATCTTGCCGGTGTCGCCGATCTGGCCGCCGCCCTCGGCGTAGAACGGGGTGCGGTCCAGGACGATCTCGACCTCGTCGCCCTCGGTGGCGGCCGGCGAGGAGACGCCGTCGACGAGGATGCCGACGACGGTGGACTCGCTCTCGGTGTCGGTGTAGCCGATGAAGTCGGTGGCGCCGGCCTGGTCGGCGATCTCGCGGTAGGCGCCGGTGCCGGCATGCCCGGTCTTCTTGGCCTGGGCGTCGGCCTTGGCGCGCTCCCGCTGCTCCTTCATCAGGCGCCGGAAGCCGTCCTCGTCCACGGAGAGGCCCTGCTCGGCGGCCATCTCCAGGGTGAGGTCGATCGGGAAGCCCCAGGTGTCGTGGAGCAGGAAGGCCTTGTCGCCGGGCAGGACCGTGCCGCCGCCGGCCTTGGTGTCCGTGACGGCCGTGTCGAGGATGTTGGTGCCGGCCTTCAGCGTCTTGAGGAAGGCGTTCTCCTCGGCGAGGGCGACCTTCTCGATGCGCTCGCGGTCGGTGATGAGCTCGGGGTACTGCTGGCCCATCATGCCGATCACGGTGTCGATCAGGTCCTTGACGACCGGGCCGGTGGCGCCGAGCAGGCGCATGTTGCGGATGGCGCGGCGCATGATGCGGCGCAGCACGTAGCCGCGGCCCTCGTTGCCGGGGGTGACGCCGTCGCCGATGAGCATCACGGAGGTGCGCATGTGGTCGGTGACCACACGCAGGGAGACGTCCGAGTCGTGGGCGTCGCCGTAGCGGACACCGGTCAGCTCGGTGGCCTTGGCGATGACGGCCATCGAGGTGTCGATCTCGTACATGTTCTGCACGCCCTGCAGAATCATGGCGAGGCGCTCGAGACCGAGGCCGGTGTCGATGTTCTTGCTCGGCAGCTCTCCGAGGATCTCGAAGTTGTCCTTGCCGATGCCCTCGCCCCGCTCGTACTGCATGAAGACGAGGTTCCAGATCTCCACGTACCGCTCGTCGTTGACGGCGGGGCCGCCCTCGACGCCGAACTCGGGGCCGCGGTCGTAGTTGATCTCGGAACAGGGGCCGCAGGGACCGGGGACGCCCATGGACCAGTAGTTGTCCTTCATGCCCAGGCGCTGGATGCGCTCCTTGGGCACGCCGACGACCTCGTGCCAGATGCGCTCGGCCTCGTCGTCGTCCTTGTAGACGGTGATCCACAGGCGCTCGGGGTCGAGCCCGTAACCGCCCTTGTCCTGGGGCGTGGTGAGCAGCTCCCAGGCGTACTCGATGGCGCCCTGCTTGAAGTAGTCGCCGAAGGAGAAGTTGCCGCACATCTGGAAGAACGTGCCGTGCCGGGTGGTCTTGCCGACCTCTTCGATGTCGGGGGTGCGCACGCACTTCTGCACACTGGTGGCGCGCGCCCACGGCGGCTTGACCTCGCCGAGGAAGTACGGCTTGAAGGGGACCATGCCGGCGGGGACGAGGAGCAGAGTCGGGTCGTCCGCGATGAGCGACGCCGAAGGCACGACGGTGTGCCCGCGCTCCTCGTAGAAGCTCAGCCAGCGGCGGCGAATCTCGGCCGACTCCATCAGTGGTCCTCATTCCGGTTGTACGAGTGCTTCGTCTGCGAGGGCGTCGGGGCGCCGACGCGCTTGGGGTGACTGCGGTCGTGCTCGATGGCGGCGAGCCGCCGGGGCGCGGGGAGTTCGGGGTCCTCGTGGATGCCGAGGGCCTCCTCCAGCTCGGCCTCCCGCTGGGCCATGTTGTCGCGGACGTCGAGCGCGAAGCCCACCGCGCGGTCCTTGAGGCGCGCTCCCGTCTCGAGTGCCTTGTTCGCCGCGGTCGCGGCGAGGCTCTCGGGGGTCAGCTGCCTCAGCTTGCGGTTGACCTTGGTGGTGGCCCACACGCCGGCGGCGACGCCGGAGGTGAACCAGAACGTACGACGGAACATCGCGGGGTCTCAGTCCCTACTTTCCACGGAGGTTCCACCGGCCGCGCCGCGACGCCGGGACGGTCCGGCCCACGATCACGGTCCGGCGGGACTCCTTGGCGGGTACGTCGTCCTTGCGGCCGCCGAGAGCACGGCGCACGCCGTAGCCGAAGGCGGCGACCTTCACCAAGGGGCCGCCGAAGGTGGAGGCGACCGTGGTGGACAGGGCGTGGGCGTTCGACGTGACTTCCTGGACGTCGGAGGCGATCGCGTCGACCCGGTCGATCTGGGTCTGCGCGGAGCGCACCGCCGAGGAGGCCTCCGCCAGCAGCGGGACGGCCTGGTCGGTCACGTCGGCGACCAGTTTGGTGGTAGCCCTGAGCGTCTGGGCCAGCCTCGCCAGCGCGAGCGCGAGGAAGGAGACCAGAATCGCCCAGAACACGGCCACCAGGATCCCGGCCACCTCACCACCGGACACCGCGCACCTGCTTCCGCTCTCGGCGACAATCAACGACATCGATCAGGGTTCCGAGCCTATCGCGCCGACGCCGCCGTTCCGTACTGGATAAGGGGGCCCTCGTAGTGTGCGCGCCCCGGGGTGCGCGAAGGCCCGCCGCCTCGCCCGCCCCGAGGGGCAGGGAGACGACGGGCCAGGGCGCGGAGGTCCTACGGCCTGCTGGGGATCAGCGGGCGTAGTACTCGACGACGAGCTGCTCGTCGCAGATGACCGGGATCTCCTTGCGGTTCGGCTCGCGGTCCAGGCGGAACGCCAGGGCCTTGAGGTTCACCTGGAGGTAGCGCGGGGTCTCGCCCTCGGGGGCGAAGCCGCCCTCACGGGCGATGGAGAAGAGGGTCTTCTCGCGGCTGCGCTCGCGGACCATCACGACGTCGTCGGGACGGACGCGGAACGAGGGCTTGTCGACCTTCTGGCCGTTGACCTCGATGTGGCCGTGGACGACCATCTGGCGGGCCTGGTAGATCGTGCGGGCGATGCCCGAACGCAGGACGAGGGCGTCGAGACGACGCTCCAGCTCGATGATCAGGGCCTCACCGGTCTTGCCCTGGACCTTGGAGGCACGCTCGTAGGCGCGGACGAGCTGGCGCTCGGACACGTCGTACTGCGCGCGCAGACGCTGCTTCTCGAGCAGACGGACCTTGTAGTCCGAGTTCTGCTTGCGGCCGCGGCCGTGCTCGCCCGGCGGGTAGGGGCGGGCCTCGAAGTACTTGACGGCCTTCGGGGTCAGCGCGATGCCGAGGGCACGCGACTTCTTGACCTTGGGGCGGGACTGGTTCGCCACGATCTCTCATTTCTCAGTGTTCGGCTCGTCAGGGTTGAGGGAGGTCGCATCCGCAGCCGGGGAAACCCTTCGCGCCCTGGTGGACGCGTTGGGCAGCCGCTCCCTGGTCTGGGCACATACGTGCAGCACGCGAGTGGCCCACCTACCGTGAAGGTGGTGGGCTGCCCGCGACACCATTCGAACGGTGCGCGACGCTCCTGGAACCCGCTGGGGGTTCCGGCTGGCCGTCCCGTTCTGACAGCACGGGACACAGCACTTCCGGAGAGTTTACAGGGTGGTCAGGACCGCTTCCGACCGAGGTGCTTCCTGGTCCACTCCACGGCGTCCGCGTACCGGGCCTCCGAGCCGTGCCGAGTCGGGGCGTAGTACTCGCGGTCCTTGATCTCGTCCGGCGCGTACTGCTGCGCCGCGATGCCCTCGGGCAGGTCGTGCGGGTAGACGTAGCCCTGGGCGTGCCCCAGTTTGGCGGCGCCCTTGTAGTGCCCGTCCCGCAGATGCGGCGGCACCGGACCGGCCAGGCCCTTGCGCACGTCGTCCAGGGCGGCGCCGATCGCGGTGGTCGCGGAGTTCGACTTGGGGGCCAGGGCGAGCGCGATGGTGGCGTGGCTGAGGGTGAGCGCGGCCTCGGGGAAGCCGATCATGGCGACGGCCTGGGCGGCGGCGACCGCGATGGGCAGGGCGTTCGGGTCGGCGAGGCCGATGTCCTCGCTGGCGGAGATCATCAGGCGGCGGGCGATGAACCGGGGGTCCTCGCCGGCCTCGATCATGCGGGCCAGGTAGTGCAGGGCGGCGTCGACGTCGGAGCCGCGGATGGCTTTGATGAGGGCGCTGGCGACGTCGTAGTGCTGGTCGCCGGCGCGGTCGTACTTCACCGCGGCCCGGTCGACCGTCTCCTCCAGCGTGGCGAGGGCGATCCCTGTCTCGCCCTTGTCGAGGGCGGCCCCGGCCGCCGCTTCCAGGGCGGTGAGGGCGCGCCGGGCGTCGCCGCCGGCGATCCGCAACAGATGCTCCTCGGTGTCCTCGGGGAGGGTGACGGCGCCCCCGAGACCGCGTTCGTCGGTGAGGGCGCGCCGCAGCAGACCGCGCACGTCGTCGTCGGTGAGGGGTTCCAGGGTGAGCAGCAGCGAGCGGGAGAGCAGCGGGGAGATGACCGAGAAGTACGGGTTCTCGGTGGTCGCCGCGATCAGCGTCACCCAGCGGTTCTCGACCGCAGGCAGCAGGGAGTCCTGCTGGGCCTTGCTGAAGCGGTGGATCTCGTCGAGGAAGAGGACGGTCTCCTTGCCGTAGGCCCCGGTGGCGCGGCGGGCGCCGTCGATGACCGCGCGGACCTCCTTGACGCCGGCGGTGATCGCGGAGAGCTCGACGAAGCGCTTGTCGGTGGCCTTGGAGACGACGTACGCCAAGGTGGTCTTGCCGGTGCCGGGCGGGCCCCAGAGGATCACCGAGGAGGGCCCGGCGGGGCCGCCCGCGCCCTCGCCGACGAGGCGGCGCAGGGGTGAGCCGGGTTTGAGCAGATGCTGCTGGCCCACGACCTCGTCGAGGGTGCGCGGACGCATCCGCACCGCCAGGGGGCTGCCGGCGGGCTCCTTCTCCTGGCGGTCTTCTGCTGCGGCGGTGAACAGGTCGGGCTCCACGCTGAAACCCTAAAACACCGCACTGACAATCCCTCCGGGACGGTCAGCTGGTCCAGAAGTCCCACCAGCGGGTGAGGACCAGCATGCCGATGATGCCGATGTGCAGTACCGGCAGGACCCAGGTGAACTCGCCGAAGAAGCCCTTCAGCCAGCGCGGGGCCGGGAGGAAGTCGTTGCGGATGTTGAACGAGGTCACGTACCAGAACATGATGATCGTCGCGACCCAGGCCAGTGAGCACCACAGGCACAGCGCGTTGATCCGGTACAGCGACTGGAACATCAGCCAGGCGCAGAAGGAGACGCCGAACAGGGTGCCCGCGTTGAAGGTCAGCCAGTACCAGCGGGGGAAGCGGGCCCGGGCGAGCAGGCTGATGCCGACGCAGACGACGATGCCGTAGGCGACGAGGCCGAGCATCGGGTTGGGGAAGCCGAAGACGGACGCCTGCTTGCTCTCCATGACGCTGCCGCAGGAGACCACGGGGTTCAGGCTGCAACCCGGCGTGAACGTCTCGCCTGCGACCTTGGCCTCGAGCAGCTTGAACTTGTCGATCGTGATGACCCACGCGGCGAGCAGACCGGCCGCGCCGGTGATCATCAGCAGCAGGGCGAACGCGCGGCTGCCGCCGGCCGTGCCCGGCGCGGTCGCCTCGGCGCGCTCCGGCTCGGGTTCGGTGTCCACGGCTTTCACTGTCGTCTTGCTCATCACGCCGATTCCGTCACTTGAGAGTTGGACGTTCCTCTGACAGGGCTCATTGTGCCGCACCCGGGCGTGAGTCCACCGTTCGGTGGACATAAAGAGGGATCGTCCGACGGGATGAATTCGCGCCCGCCGAGTTGACGTGGGAAGGGGCGCGCGGGGGCCAGGACTCCCCCGCGCGCCCGTCCCCTCAGCCCAGCCTCGACTCCAGCTCGGCCACGATCTCGTTCACGCCGACCGCCGTCTGCTCCCCGGACTCCATGTCCTTCAACTGCACGACACCCTCGGCGAGATCCCGCTCCCCGGCGACGATCGCGTAGCGCGCCCCGCTCCGGTTGGCGTTCTTCATCGCCCCCTTGAGTCCCTTCGCACCGTAGGAGAAGTCGGCCGCGACACCGAGCTTGCGCAGTTCGGTGACCTTGGCGAACAGCACCCGGCGGGCCTCCTCGCCGAGCGGCACCGCGAACACGCTGGTGGACGCGGGGAGTTCGAGCTCGACGCCCTCCGCCTCCAGGGCGAGGACCGTGCGGTCGACGCCGAGCGCCCAGCCCACGGACGGCAGCGCGGGACCGCCGATCATCTCCGACAGCCCGTCGTAGCGGCCGCCGCCGCCCACCGCGGACTGGGAGCCCAGACCGTCGTGGACGAACTCGAAGGTCGTACGGGTGTAGTAGTCCAGGCCGCGGACCAGCTTGGGGTCGTCCTCGAAGGAGACGCCCGCCGCGGTGATCAGCTCGCGGACCTCCTCGTGGTAGGCCTTGCACGCGTCGCACAGGTAGTCACGCAGCAGCGGGGCGTCCGTCAGCTGCTTCTGGACGTCCGGACGCTTGTCGTCGAGGACGCGCAGCGGGTTGATGTCGGCCCGGCGCAGCGTGTCCTCGTCGAGGTCCAGTCCGCGCAGGAAGTCCTGGAGCGCGGCCCGGTACACCGGCCGGCACTCCTTGTCGCCGAGGCTGTTGAGCAGGATGCGGAAGTCGCGCAGGCCCAGCGAGCGGTACGCCTGGTCGGCCAGGATGATCAGCTCGGCGTCGAGGGCGGGGTCCTCCGCGCCGATCGCCTCGGCGCCGACCTGGGAGAAGTGGCGGTAACGCCCCTTCTGCGGGCGCTCGTAGCGGTAGTACGAGCCGGAGTACCAGAGCTTGACCGGGAGGTTGCCGGCCTTGTGGAGGTTGGCCTCCAGCGCGGCGCGCAGCACGGAGGCGGTGCCCTCGGGGCGCAGGGCGAGCTTGGTGCCGCCCTTGGTCTCGAAGGCGTACATCTCCTTGGTCACGATGTCGGTGGACTCGCCGACTCCGCGCGCGAAGAGTTCCACGTTCTCGAAGCCGGGCGTCTCGATGTAGCCGTATCCGGAGTTGCGCAGCGGCGCGGCGATCGCCTCACGGACGGCGAGGTACTGGGCGGAGTCGGGCGGCAGAAGGTCGTACGTGCCCTTGGGGGCCTGAAAGGTGCTCACGGAAGGTCTCTCGTCACATTCCTCGTCGGGGAGCCCGAGGTGCTCCCTGGCCGTCGGCCGCCACCTGCCGCAGATACGGGTTGGCGGCGCGCTCCTGGCCGATGGTCGTCTGGGGGCCGTGGCCGGACAGCACCACGGTCGAGTCGTCGAGCGGCAGGCACACGCGTGCCAGCGAGTCGAGCATCTCGGCCATGTCGCCGCCGGGCAGGTCGGTGCGTCCGATGGAGCCGGCGAACAGCAGGTCGCCCGAGAAGAACACGGACGGGATGTCCGCGGTCTCGGGCATCCGGAAGGTCACCGACCCCTTGGTATGGCCCGGCGCGTGCGCGACGGACAGCTCCAGGCCCGCCAGCTCCAGCTTCGCGCCGTCGGACAGCTCCCGGACGTCGTCCGGCTCCCCCACCGTCAGCTCGCCCATCAGCGGCATTCCGATGGACCGCCCGAGCGCCTTCTCGGGGTCGCTCATCATGAACCGGTCCTCGGGGTGGATCCAGGCGGGCACGTCGTGCGCGCCGCACACGGGGACGACCGAGGCCACGTGGTCGATGTGGCCGTGGGTGAGGACGACGGCGACGGGCTTGAGCCGATGCTTTCTGATCGCTTCCTCGACTCCGGGGGCCGCCTGATGGCCCGGGTCGATGATCACGCACTCCTCACCGGCGGCGGGGGCGACGAGATAACAGTTCGTCCCCCAGGCCCCGGCGGGGAACCCGGCAATGAGCACGATCGTCCTTCGTTTGTATCGGTACGGGTGGCTTGCGAGCGACTGCGCCCGTCGTCAGAGCCTACCGGCGCTGCCGTTTCCTCAGCGAACCCATATACGGTACGGGGCACACGCAGGCGGACGGCTCACAAGACGCACGCGTACCCGTCGATGTACGAGACGCATGAGGAGAGAACCCGGTGGTCACCCAGGAACAGCGCAAGCGGCAGCTCGCCCGGGAGAAGTTCTTGCGGCAGCAGCAGCGCCGCACGGCCGCGCGGCGCAAGGCGCGTGTGCGCAACTCGGTGATCGCGTCCGTGCTCGGCGTGATCGTGGTGGGCAGCCTGACGCTCTACACCACGGGCGTCCTCAAGGACGACGACAAGACGAAGGCCAGCTCCGAGGCCAGCCCCGCCCCCTCGCCCAGCAAGGCCAAGGACCCGTGCGCGAAGCCGGCCGCCGGCTCCGTCAAGAAGGAGACCTGGAAGAAGGAGCCGGCGGTCACCGTCGACAAGTCGGCGAAGTACACGATGAAGCTGGACACGACCTGCGGCGCGATAGACATCGCGCTGAAGGCCTCGGCGGCCCCGCACACCGTGAACTCCTTCGACTTCCTGGCCTCCAAGGGGTACTTCGACCACACCAAGTGCCACCGGCTGACCACCAACGGGATCTACGTCCTGCAGTGCGGCGACCCGACGGGCAGCGGCAGCGGCGGTCCGGGCTACACCATCCCGGACGAGAACCTGAAGGACGCGAGCCTGAAGAACAACGTCTATCCGGCGGGCACGGTCGCGATGGCGAACACCTCGCAGCCCCACACGGGCGGCAGCCAGTTCTTCCTCGTCTACCAGGACAGTCCGCTGCCGCCCAGCTACACACCGTTCGGTACGGTGTCCGAATCGGGCATGGCGGTGCTGAAGAAGATCGCCGCCGCGGGTGAGAACACGGGAGCCGGTGACGGCGCCCCGAACGCGACGGTCGTGATCGACAAGGCGACGGTCTCGAAGTCCTGACGTCAAGCGTGCCGACCGGGCAATTTCGGTGGCGCTGGATGCGGACAGGCGGCCCGCCGGTCGCCTATGTTGGCCGTGACGAAACTGTGGACGATGCCCGGGGGCTCGAAAGCCCCTCGTCGGCATCATGTGGAGGAGGCGCTGTGAGCAGCGACCCGTGGGGCCGCGTCGACGAGACGGGGACCGTGTACGTGCGTACGGCCGACGGCGAGCAGGTCGTCGGTTCCTGGCAGGCGGGCTCCCCCGAGGAGGCACTTGCCTACTTCGAGCGCAAGTATGAGGGCCTGGTTGTCGAGATCGGCCTCCTCGAGAAGCGAGTCCAGACCACCGACCTGTCGGCGAAGGACGCCCAGGTCGCCATCGACCACATTCGCGAGCAGGTCGACGCGCATCACGCGGTCGGCGACCTGGACGCGCTGCGGACACGGCTGGACAAGCTGGTGGCAACGGTGGACGCGCGCCGCGAGGAGCGCAAACAGCAGCGCGCCAAGCAGTCCGACGAGGCCCGCAAGGCCAAGGAGGACCTGGTCACGGAGGCGGAGCAGCTGGCGCAGTCCGACCAGTGGCGGGCGGCCGGTGAGCGGCTGCGGGCCCTGGTGGACACCTGGAAGGGGTTGCCGAGGCTCGACCGCAAGTCGGACGACGAGCTGTGGCACCGGTTCTCGCACGCCCGCTCGGCGTTCTCCAAGCGGCGCAAGGCCCACTTCGCGCAGCTCGACGCGCAGCGCGAGGAGGCCCGCCGGACCAAGGAGCGGCTGGTCTCCGAGGCCGAGGCGCTGTCCGGTTCGACGGACTGGGGCCCGACGGCGGCGCGTTACCGCGAGCTGATGGCGGAGTGGAAGGCGGCGGGCCGCGCCCAGCGCGAGCACGAGGACGATCTGTGGAACCGCTTCCGCGGCGCCCAGGACGTCTTCTTCGCCGCCCGCAGCTCGGTCTTCGCCGAGCGGGACGCCGAGCAGTCGGAGAACCTGAAGCTGAAGGAGGAGCTGGCCGGCGAGGCCGAGAAGATCCTCCCGGTGACGGATCTGAAGTCGGCGCGGGCAGCGTTCCGTTCGGTCAACGAGCGGTGGGAGGCCATCGGCCATGTGCCGCGCGACGCCCGGCCGAAGGTCGAGGGCCGGATGCACGCGGTGGAGCGGGCGATCCAGGAGGCCGAGGAGGCCGAGTGGCGCCGGACGAACCCGGAGGCGCGTGCGCGTGCCGCGGGTCTGACCGGTCAGCTCCAGGCCGCCGTCGACAAGCTGAAGGGCCAGATCGAGCAGGCGCGCGCCCAGGGCAACACCGCGAAGGCGGAGAAGCTGGAGCGCGAGCTGGAGGGCCGTCAGGCTCTGCTGGACCAGGCGCTGAAGGGTCTGCAGGAGTTCGGCGGCTGACACGCACGCGTGAAGAGGCCCCCGCACCTTGGGTGCGGGGGCCTCTTCACGTGCTCTGCGGGCTTATTCGGACGGCCGACGGGCCGAGGTGACCCGGTAGACGTCGTAGACGCCCTCGACGCCGCGTACGGCCTTCAGGACGTGTCCCAGGTGCTTGGGGTCGCCCATCTCGAAGGTGAAGCGGGAGGTGGCGACCCGGTCGCGGGAGGTCTGGACGGCCGCGGAGAGGATGTTGACGTGCTGGTCGGACAGGACGCGGGTGACGTCCGACAGGAGCCGGGAGCGGTCGAGGGCCTCGACCTGGATGGCGACCAGGAAGACCGAGGACTGCGTCGGCGCCCATTCCACGTCGAGGATGCGCTCGGGTTCGCGGGACAGTGACTCCACGTTGACGCAGTCGCTGCGGTGAACCGATACGCCACTACCGCGCGTGACGAACCCGATGATCGGGTCGCCGGGGACGGGCGTACAGCAGCGGGCGAGCTTGACCCACACGTCGTCGACGCCCTTGACCACGACCCCGGGGTCGTTGTTGCTGCGCCGCTTGCGGCCGCGAGTGCGGGACGGCGGGACCGCCTCGTCGATCTCCTCGGTGGCCGCCTCCTCGCCGCCGAGGGCCTGCACCAGCTTCTGCACGATGTTCTGCGCGGAGACGTGGCCCTCGCCGATCGCCGCGTACAGCGCGGAGATGTCCGAGTACCGCATCTCGTGCGCGAGCGTCACCAGCGAGTCGCCGGTGAGGATGCGCTGGATCGGCAGGTTCTGCTTGCGCATCGCGCGGACGATGGCGTCCTTGCCCTGCTCGATCGCCTCGTCGCGGCGCTCCTTGGAGAACCAGGCCCGGATCTTGTTGCGGGCCCGCGGCGACTTGACGAAGTTCAGCCAGTCCCGGGACGGTCCGGCCCCGGCCGCCTTGGAGGTGAAGACCTCCACCAGGTCGCCGTTGTCGAGGGTCGACTCCAGCGGCACCAGACGCCCGTTGACCCGGGCTCCTATCGTGCGGTGGCCCACCTCGGTGTGCACCGCGTAGGAGAAGTCCACCGGCGTGGCCCCGGCCGGGAGCGCTATCACGTCGCCCTTGGGCGTGAAGACGAAGACCTCGTTGCGGGACAGGTCGAAGCGCAGGGACTCCAGGAACTCGCCGGGGTCCTCCGTCTCCTTCTGCCAGTCGAGCAACTGGCGCAGCCACGCCATGTCGTTGAGGTGGTCGTCCTTGCCCTTGCCGGAGGACTTGGGCGCGTCGGTGCGCACCTTGGAGGCGCCGGCGACGGCTTCCTGCTTGTACTTCCAGTGCGCGGCGATGCCGTATTCGGCGCGGCGGTGCATGTCGAAGGTGCGGATCTGCAGCTCGACGGGCTTGCCGTTGGGGCCGATGACCGTCGTGTGCAGCGACTGGTACATGTTGAACTTGGGCATCGCGATGTAGTCCTTGAACCGGCCGGGGACCGGGTTCCATCGCGCGTGCACGGTGCCGAGGGCCGCGTAGCAGTCGCGGACGGTGTCCACGAGGACGCGGATGCCCACGAGGTCGTAGATCTCCGCGAAGTCACGGCCGCGGACGATCATCTTCTGGTAGACGCTGTAGTAGTGCTTGGGGCGGCCGGTGACGGTGGCCTTGATGCGGGCGGCGCGCAGGTCGGCCTGGACCTCGTCGGTCACTATGGCCAGGTACTCGTCGCGCTTGGGGGCGCGTTCGGCGACGAGGCGGACGATCTCGTCGTACATCTTGGGGTAGAGGATCGCGAAGGCGAGGTCCTCCAGTTCCCACTTGATGGTGTTCATGCCCAGGCGGTGGGCGAGCGGCGCGTAGATCTCGAGGGTCTCGCGCGCCTTCTTCTCCTGCTTCTCGCGCTTGAGGTAGCGCATGGTGCGCATGTTGTGCAGGCGGTCGGCGAGCTTGATGACCAGGACGCGGGGGTCCTTGGCCATGGCGACGACCATCTTGCGCACGGTCTCGGCCTGCGCGGCCTCGCCGAACTTGACCTTGTCCAGTTTGGTGACGCCGTCGACGAGGAGGGCGACGGTGTCGCCGAAGTCGCGGCGCAGCTGGTCGAGGCCGTACTCGGTGTCCTCGACGGTGTCGTGGAGCAGGCCCGCCATGAGGGTGGCCGGATCCATGCCGAGTTCGGCGAGGATGGTGGTCACCGCGAGGGGGTGGGTGATGTAGGGGTCGCCGCTCTTGCGCTTCTGGCCGCGGTGCCAGCGCTCGGCGACCTGGTAGGCCTTCTCGATCTGGCGGAGCGTGGCCGTCTCGATCTTCGGGTCGTTGCTGCGGACGATCCGCAGCAGCGGTTCCAGGACCGGGTTGTAGGGGTTGGCGCGCTGGACGCCGAGCCGGGCGAGGCGGGCGCGGACGCGGTTGGAGGAGCCGGAGCGGGCCGGCGGCTGCGCTGCGGCCTGCCGGGAGACGGGCGCGGGCTCGGAGCGCTCGGGCGGGGCCGGCTTGGGGCGGGACTCCCCGGCGGGCTTGTCGACGGGCGCGGAGCGGTCGTGCTCGACCGGCCCGCGGGCGTCGTCGTGCGCGTGCGACGCGGGCGTGGCCGCGGGCGCCGAGGCGGACTCGGGCTTGGCGGCGGTCAGGTGCTGGGCCTCGTCTGGCAAGAGGACTCCTCGTGCGCGATCCGGGTCCCCGGTCAGGCTCCGGAGCACCCATCGTAGCGATGCCGGGCCGCGGGATCGCCTTCAGTCCGGTGTGAGAGCCGTCTACCCGTGCAACACGAGGGGCGGGCGCCGGATTCCTCCGGGCCCGCCCCCTGTTCGTATCGCGTTCGCGTCGCGTTCCGTCTCAGATCGCTGTCTCAGACGGTGAGCAGCGCCTCCAGGGGCGCGTCGGCCAAGGCTGGCTCCAGGCGGGGCCGGCCGTCGAGGAAGCCGAGCTCCATCAGGACGGCGACGCCGGCGACCTGGGCGCCCGCGCGGTGGATGAGCTGGATCGACGCCTCGGCGGTGCCTCCGGTGGCGAGGACGTCGTCGACGATCAGGACACGGTCGTCGGCGGTGAGGTCCTCGGCGTGGATCTCGATCTCCGCCGAGCCGTACTCCAGATCGTAGGCCTGGGCGAGGGTCGCTCCGGGGAGCTTGCCCGCCTTGCGGACCGGTATGAAGCCGATCCCGGCCCGGACGGCGACCGGGGCGCCCAGGATGAAGCCCCGGGCCTCCAGGCCGACGATCTTCGTGGCGCCGGTGCGCACGGCGATCTCGGCGAACGCGTCGGTGAGCGCGGTGAATGCCGCCGGGTCCGCGAGCAGCGGGGTGATGTCCTTGAACATCACGCCCGGCTCGGGGTAGTCGGCCACGTCCCGGATGCGGCTGAGCAGGAGTTCCTTCACGTCGGTCATCGGCGCTTCCCCGAGGGTCGGCCGCGGCCCCGGCTGCGGGACGCGGGCTGGGCGCGCGGGCCGACGACGGCGGCCGCGTCCTCCGGCTCGGCGCCGTGCGCGTCGCCGTCGTGGGACCGGGTGAACTCCTCGTCGCCGGAGGACTGGGCGCGCTTGGCCAGAACCCGCTTCTTCAGGGCCCTCAGCTGCGGCTCGCGCTCCTTGAGGTCGGCGACGAGCGGCGTGGCGATGAAGATCGACGAGTAGGCGCCGGCCGCGAGACCGACGAACAGCGAGAGCGAGATGTCGTTGAGCGTGCCCGCGCCGAGGAAGCCGCCGCCGATGAACAGCAGGCCGGCGACCGGCAGGAGGGCGACCACCGTGGTGTTGATGGAGCGGACCAGGGTGCCGTTGATCGACCGGTTGGCGACCTCGCTGTAGGTGAAGCGGGTCTGCTTCGTGAGGTCCTTCGTCTGCTCCTTGAGGGAGTCGAAGACGACGACCGTGTCGTACAGCGAGTAACCCAGGATGGTCAGCAGACCGATCACGGTGCCCGGGGTGACCTCGAAGCCGACGAGGGCGTAGATGCCGACCGTGATGGTGATGTCGTGGATCAGGGCGACGAGCGCGGCGATGGCCATGCGCCACTCGAACGCGATCGCCAGGTAGATCACGACCAGGACCATGAAGATCGCCAGGCCCTGCCAGGCCTTGGCGGCGATCTGGTCACCCCAGCTGGGGCCGACCAGGTCGGCGGCGATGGCCTCGGAGTCGACCTCGAAGTCCTCGGCGAGGGCCTTCTTGACCTTGTCGGACTCCTTGGTGTCCATGCCGGCGATCTGGATGCGCAGCGAGCCGTCGCCGAGCTTCTGCACGACCGCCTCATGACCGGCCGCCTCCTCGGCGGCGTGCTCCGCCTCGGAGACGGAGACCGAGGTGCCCTTCGCCGTGGTGAAGACGGCGCCGCCCTGGAAGTCGATGCCCATGTTCAGGCCGCGCACCGCCAGGCCGACGATGGCCGTGATGGTGATCAGGATCGAGATGCCGTACCAGAGCTTGCGGTGACCGATGAAGTCGTAGCTGACCTCGCCACGGTGCAGTCGGGCGCCGAGGTTGCCGAGTTTCGACATCGCTCAGGCCTCCTTCGTCTCGACGGGGCCGGCTGCGGGACCGGCGGGACGGCGGGTGCGGCGCAGCGGCGGCTGGGCACCCAGGCTCTTCGGGTCGAGGCCGGACCACTTGTGACCGCCCGAGAAGAACTTGCGGCGCGCCGCCAGCGTCATGAGCGGCTTGGTGAAGAAGAAGACCACGACGACGTCGAGCACGGTGGTCAGACCCAGCGTGAACGCGAAGCCCTGGACCTTGCCGACGGTGACGACGAACAGCACGGCGGCGGCGAGGAACGACACGAAGTCGGAGACCAGGATGGTCCGCCGGGCGCGCGGCCAGGCCCGCTCGACCGCGGGGCGTAGGGAGCGGCCCTCGCGGATCTCGTCCCGGATCCGTTCGAAGTAGACGATGAACGAGTCGGCGGTGATGCCGATGGCGACGATGGCGCCGCAGACGGCCGGCAGGTTCAGCGCGAAGCCGATCGCCGGGCCGAGCAGCGACATCAGGACGTAGGTCAGGGCCGCGGAGACCAGCAGCGAGGCGATCGCGATGGTGGACAGCCCGCGGTAGTAGACCACCAGGTAGAGCACGACGAGGGCGAGGCCGATGGCGCCGGCGAGGAGACCGGCGTGCAGCTGGTCGCCGCCGAGCGCCGCGGTCACCGTCGTGACGCTCTGCTCCTGGAAGGAGAGCGGGAGGGCGCCGTAGGACAGCATGTTGGCGAGGCTCTGGGCCTCTTCCTGGCTGAAGCTGCCGGAGATCTGGGCTTGGCCGCCGGTGATGGCGGAGTTGACGAAGGGGCTGGAGACGACCTCGCCGTCCAGGACGATGCCGAACTGGTTCTGCGGGTCCTGGTTCTGCGCCAGCTTGCCGGTGATGTCGGCGAACTTCTTCGCGCCCTTGGAGTTGAACTCCATGGTGACCTGCCAGCCGGCGGCGGTCTGGGTGTCGTACACCGCCTGGGCCTTCTTGACCTCGGTGCCGTCCACGGCGGCCGGGCCGAGCAGGTACTTGTACCAGATGCCCTTGATCTCGCCGCAGCCGACGGCGGCGGCGCCGGGCTCGGCGTTCTCGCCGGCCTTGGAGCGGACGTCCGGCTTGGAGCAGTCGAGTTTCGCGTACTGCGCCTGCGCCGCCGCGTCGCCGGTGGCGGCGCTCGCGGGGGCCGAGGGGCTGGCGGAGGCGCCGGTGCTCGCCTTGGCGGAGGCGGACGGCGTGGCGTCGGCCTTCAGACCGTCGGTGAGGGCGCGGCCCTGCGGGCTCGCGGAGGCCGAGCCGCCCGACGAGGCCGACGGCGACGCGGGAGAGGAGGCCTTCTCGCCACCGGAGGCGCCGGCGGAGCCGCTGGCGGACGGGCTCGGCGAAGCGCCGGCCGAACCGCTGGCGGACGGGCTCGGCGAGCCGCCGGCGGCCGGGCCGGTGGGCTCGGCGGCCAGGACCGGGCGGAAGTACAGCTTGGCGGTGGTGCCGACCTGCTCCCGGGCTTCCTCGGAGTCGGTGCCCTTGGGGATGTTGACGATGATGTTGCTGTCGCCCTGGGTCTGCACCTCCGCCTCGGTGACGCCCAGGCCGTTGACACGACGGTTCATGATCTCGACCGCGGTGTCCATGTTGGCCTTGTTGATCGCGGACCCCTGGTCGGCCTTCGCCGCCAGCGTGATGCTGGTTCCGCCGGCCAGGTCGATGCCCAGCCTCGGCTTCGTGTGCCCGGAGAGGAACATCCCCCCGGTGAGCGCCACGATGGCGATCAGGATGAGGGCCAGCGAGCGCCCCGGCTTGCTCTGGGCATTCGCGCTCCGGCCCTTCTTAGGTGCTGCCACCTTCTCGTACTCCCTCTCGGGCCGTCTCGCGCCGGGTCAGCGCGGCGGCGGCCATGACATGGTGTCGGGATCCCCTATGTGCGAGATGCGCGCACCCGGGGTGCGCGGGTCCTGCCCGCGCGCCCCGGGGACGTGGCTACTTCTTCGCGTCGGAGTCGCCGTCGGTCTTCTTCGGCTCTTCGTCGGCCTGCTTCGGCTCCGCGACGGCGTCGGCGTCGGCGACCGGCTCCGTGGTCCCGGACGTCTCGTCCTTCTTGCCGAAGTCGACGGGCTTGTCGTCGGAGGCGGCGGCAGCGTCGGCGGAGCCGTCGGTGTCGGAGAGGGAGGAGGCGTCGTCGGGGACGACGTCGGAGTCGGACTTCAGGTCGTGCTCGATGCCGTGGACGATGCGGTTGTACTCGTCGTCGGTGAGGACGGCGCCGATCGCGTTCTTCGCGAAGAGCAGGTCCACCCCCGGGCCGGCGTCGAGGAGGACGGTGTCCTCGTCGACCTCCTTCACCGTCGCGTACATCCCCCCGATGGTGCGGACACCGCTGCCGGGCTGCATGTTGTTGCGCATGTCCACGGCCTGCTGCTGCTTCTTCTTCGCCGACCGGGTCATCAGGAACATGGCCCCGATGAGCACGAGGGGCAGGAAGAGGGTCATGAAACTCACGGGTCGGTTCTTCCTTCACACGACCGCGGTGCTGAGCGGCCTGATGGTTGGGGGAATGTGCGCTGCCGTCAAGGGCGGCATCGGCGGAGTCTAAGCGAGTCCGCGCGCAAGGAACAACGCTCAGCATGGCACCTGGGTTCCTGACCCGGCCAATGGCCTGGCCGATCACCGGCGCCCGCGCGCGTCACCGCCGCCCGAACAGGTCTCGCCGCGCGCGCCCTCATCCCCCGAACAGGTCCTGCTGCCCGTTTCCCGTGCCGGCCGGGCGGGGCGGGGTGAGGCCGAGGTGGGCCCAGGCGGCGGGGGTGGCGACGCGGCCGCGCGGCGTGCGGGCGAGCAGGCCCTCCCGGACCAGGAAGGGTTCGGCGACCTCTTCGACGGTCTCGCGCTCCTCCCCCACCGCGACGGCGAGCGTGGACAGGCCGACCGGGCCGCCGCCGAACAGCTTGAGCAGGGCTTGAAGGACCGCGCGGTCGAGACGGTCGAGGCCGCGGGCGTCGACCTCGTAGACGGCGAGGGCCGCGGAGGCGATCTCACGGGTGATGACGCCGTCGGCCTTGACCTGCGCGTAGTCGCGGACGCGGCGCAGCAGGCGGTTGGCGATGCGGGGCGTGCCGCGGGAGCGGCCGGAGATCTCGGCGGCGCCGTCGGTGTCGATCTCCACGTCGAGGAGGTGCGCCGAGCGGTGGACGACGCGCTGGAGTTCGGCCGGTTCGTAGAACTCCATGTGGGCGGTGAAGCCGAAGCGGTCGCGCAGCGGCGGGGGGAGCAGGCCCGCGCGTGTGGTGGCGCCGACGAGGGTGAAGGGGGGCAGTTCCAGCGGGATGGCCGTGGCGCCGGGGCCCTTGCCGACGATGACGTCGACGCGGAAGTCCTCCATGGCCATGTAGAGCATCTCCTCGGCGGGCCGGGACATGCGGTGGATCTCGTCGAGGAAGAGGACCTCTCCTTCCTGGAGGGAGGAGAGGATCGCGGCGAGGTCGCCGGCGTGCTGGATGGCGGGGCCGCTGGTGATGCGGATGGGGGCGCCCATCTCGGCGGCGATGATCATGGAGAGGGTGGTCTTGCCGAGGCCGGGGGCGCCGGAGAGCAGGACGTGGTCGGCGGTCGCGCCACGCGCGCGTGCGGCGCGCAGGACGAGGTCGAGCTGTTCGCGGACCTTCTCCTGGCCGATGAACTCGCCCAGGTCCTTGGGGCGCAGCGCGGCCTCGACGGCCTGGTCCTCACGGTCGGCGACAGAGCCCACCAGCCGCTCGGAGGCGGAGGTGTCGGTCGTGTCGTCCCAGTTCATGGAGTGTGCCTCGGAGGTCTCGGAAGTCGGCGGGGTGGAGGTTGCCGGGTCGGGTGTGCGTCGTGCTCGGACGGACGGCGGTCCGCTCAGCGGGCGCGGTTGAGGCTCTGCAGGGCCGCCTTGAGCAGCCGGCCCACCTGTGGCGTGCCCTCGGCGGCCTCGGCCTCGGGGGCGACCGCGGCAACCGCCTCGTCGGCCTCCCGGGTGGCGTACCCGAGGCCGATGAGGGCGGCGTGCAGCTGGTCGCGCCAGCTCTGGGTGACCGGGGCGCCGATCGCGGGCGCGCCGACGGGCTCGCCGAGACGGTCCTTCAGTTCGAGCAGCAGCTTCTGGGCGCCCTTCTTGCCGATGCCGGGGACGGCGACGAGCGCCTTCTCGTCTCCGGTGGCGACGGCGGTGCGCAGGGCGTCGGGGCTGTGCACGGCGAGCATGGCCTGGGCGAGCCGGGGGCCGACGCCGCTGGCGGTCTGGAGCAGCTCGAACACCTGACGCTCGTCATCGTCCACGAAGCCGTACAGAGTGAGGGAGTCCTCGCGGACGACCAGGGAGGTGGCGAGTTTCGCCGGCTGGCCCTGGCGCAGCGTGGACAGGGTGTTCGGCGTGCACTGGACGGCGATGCCGATGCCGCCGACCTCGACGACCGCGGAGTCGGGGGCGAGGGCGGCGACCGGTCCGCTGACGAAGGCGATCATGCCGTACGGCCTTTCGATGCTGTGGCTTCGTGCAGGGCGACGGCCTGCTGGAGTCGGTTCTGGGCGGGGGCGCGCCAGATGTGGCAGATGGCGAGGGCGAGCGCGTCGGCCGCGTCGGCGGGCTTGGGCGGTGCGCTCAGCCGCAGCAGGCGCGTGACCATCGCGCCGACCTGGGCCTTGTCGGCGCGCCCGCTGCCGGTGACGGCGGCCTTGACCTCGCTGGGCGTGTGCAGGGCGACGGGGATGCCGCGGCGGGCGGCGCAGAGCATGGCGACGGCGCTGGCCTGGGCGGTGCCCATGACGGTCCGCACGTTGTGCTGGCTGAACACCCGCTCCACCGCGACGTATTCGGGCCGGTGTTCGTCGATCCACTCCTCGATGCCCCGCTCGACGGCGACGAGGCGGTGGCCCAGTTCGGCGTCGGCGGGCGTGCGGACGACGCCCACGCCGAGCATGGTGAGCGGGCGCCCCGCCACTCCCTCGACCACGCCGACACCGCACCGGGTCAGTCCCGGGTCCACCCCCAGTACGCGCACCGACGCCCTCCCATCCCTGGCCGTCCTCGGCCTGTTCGTGCAGGCTATCGGGTCCCACTGACAGAGCGACGGGCCGACGGGGGTGTCCCGTCGGCCCGTCGAGAGTCGCGCGTGCGCCGCGTCGCCTGCGGTGCGCCTGCCTCAGGCGTCGACCTTCTCCATGACCTCGTCGCTGACGTCGAAGTTGGCGAAGACGTTCTGGACGTCGTCGCTGTCCTCGAGCGCGTCGATCAGCTTGAAGATCTTCTTGGCGCCCTCCTCGTCCAGCTCGACCTGCATGGTCGGGACGAAGTTGGCCTCGGCGGAGTCGTAGTCGATGCCGGCCTCCTGGAGGGCGGTGCGGACCGCGACCAGGTCGGTGGCCTCGCTGAGGACCTCGAACGACTCACCGAGGTCGTTGACCTCCTCGGCGCCCGCGTCGAGGACCGCGCCCAGCACGTCGTCCTCGCTCAGCTCGCCCTTGGGGACGATGATGACGCCCTTGCGGTTGAACAGGTACGACACGGAGCCCGGGTCGGCCATGGAGCCGCCGTTGCGGGTCATGGCGACGCGGACCTCGGAGGCGGCGCGGTTGCGGTTGTCGGTGAGGCACTCGATGAGCACGGCGACGCCGTTGGGGCCGTAACCCTCGTACATGATCGTCTCGTAGTCGGCGCCGCCGGCCTCGAGACCGCCGCCGCGCTTGACCGCGGAGTCGATGTTCTTGTTGGGGACCGACTGCTTCTTCGCCTTCTGGACGGCGTCGTAGAGCGTCGGGTTGCCCTCCAGGTCGACACCGCCCATGCGCGCCGCGACCTCGATGTTCTTGATGAGCTTCGCGAAGAGCTTGCCGCGCTTGGCGTCGATCACGGCCTTCTTGTGCTTCGTCGTGGCCCATTTAGAGTGGCCGGACATCTGCCTGTCTCCTTCGCGTAACCCATCCAGATACGAACGCCAGGAATCCTACAAGGACTCCGCCGTTCGGTTCGCGCGGACCATGTCGACGAAGAGGGCGTGCACCCGGTGGTCGCCGGTGAGCTCCGGGTGGAACGACGTGGCGAGCGCGTTGCCCTGACGCACGGCGACGATGTGGCCCTCGTGCTCGGCGAGCACCTCGGCGCCGGCGCCGACGGACTCGACCCAGGGGGCGCGGATGAAGACGCCCTCGACGGGATCGCCCGCGACGCCCTTGACGTCGAGCGCGGCCTCGAAGGACTCGTTCTGCCGCCCGAAGGCGTTGCGGCGCACGATCATGTCGATCCCGCCGACGGTCTCCTGGCCCGAGCGCGGGTCGAGGATCTTGTCGGCGAGCATGATCATGCCGGCGCAGGTGCCGTAGACGGGCATGCCGTCGCGTACACGCGCGCGCAGGGGCTCCATCACGCCGAAGAGGACGGCCAGCTTGGAGATGGTGGTCGACTCGCCGCCGGGCAGGACGAGACCGTCCACCTCGGCGAGTTCCTCGGGGCGCCGCACCGGCCTGGCCACGGCGTCGGCCGCGGCCAGGGCGACGAGGTGCTCCCGTACGTCGCCCTGGAGGGCCAGGACGCCGATGACAGGGACTTCGTGGGACATGGGGCGACTACCAGCCGCGGTTGGCGTAGCGCTCGGTCTCGGGGAGGGTGTCGCAGTTGATGCCGACCATGGCCTCGCCGAGGTTGCGGGACGCGTCCGCGATGATCTTCGGGTCGTCGTAGAAGGTGGTCGCCTTCACGATGGCGGCGGCGCGCTTGGCCGGGTCGCCGGACTTGAAGATGCCGGAGCCGACGAAGACGCCCTCGGCGCCGAGCTGGCGCATCAGCGCGGCGTCGGCCGGGGTGGCGACACCGCCCGCGGAGAACAGCACGACGGGCAGCTTGCCCAGCTCGGCGACCTCCTTGACCAGCTCGTAGGGGGCGCGCAGCTCCTTGGCGGCGGCGTACAGCTCGTGGTTGTCGAAGCCGCGCAGGCGGGCGATCTCGTTCTTGATCTGGCGCAGGTGGCGGACCGCCTCGACGACGTTGCCGGTGCCGGCCTCGCCCTTGGAGCGGATCATCGCGGCGCCCTCGGCGATACGGCGCAGGGCCTCGCCCAGGTTGGTGGCGCCGCACACGAACGGGGTGGTGAACGCGAATTTGTCGGAGTGGTTGACCTCGTCGGCCGGGGTGAGGACCTCGGACTCGTCGATGTAGTCGACGCCGAGGGACTGCAGGACCTGGGCCTCCACGAAGTGGCCGATGCGCGACTTGGCCATGACCGGGATGGAGACGGCCTCGATGATGCCCTCGATCATGTCCGGGTCGGACATACGGGCGACGCCGCCGTCCTTGCGGATGTCGGCCGGGACCCGCTCCAGCGCCATGACGGCGACGGCGCCCGCGTCCTCCGCGATCTTGGCCTGCTCCGGCGTGACGACGTCCATGATCACGCCGCCCTTGAGCTGCTCGGCCATGCCGCGCTTCACGCGCGCGGTGCCGGTCTCGGGAGCCTGGTTCTCGGTGCTGGACACGGGTTGACCTCACTGGGGTGGAAGAGGGTGTGGTGCAGCACCGAGGAAACGGCAGCCGACCAGTCCACAGCAAGGGCCAATGGGAAGGCGGTGGATTTTTTTCGCCGCCAGGCCGGGCCGGCGCGGGACGAGCCAGGCCGGGCCGGCCTCGGTCCGGTCAGGCCCGGTGGGCCCGGTCCGCCCCGCGCATGTCAGACCCGGCCCCGGTCCGGTCAAGCAACCCGGTCGGCCCCGGGTCCGGTCAGGCCCGGTCCGCCCTGGGCAGGTCAGACCCGGTCGGCCCCCGGTCCGGTCAGACCCGGTCGGCCCGGTCCGGTCAGACCCGGGGGCCCCCGGGGAGGTCAGACCCGGCCCGGTCAGACCCGGTCGGGTCAGGCGGCGCGGTCGGCGAGGGCGGCCGGGGGCTCGTCGTCCATCTCGAAGGCCATCGGGAAGGGCGCGTGCCCGGCCAGCCGGAACCAGCGCACCTTGCGGTGCTCGCGCAGCCTGCGGGCCGCGCCGACGGCGTCGTTGTGGAAGCGGCGGGCCATGGGGACCCTGCGGACGGCCTCGGTGAGCTCGCGGGCGGCCTCCTCTCCCCCGGGCGCCTCGCGCACGACCTCCACCTGCTGCGTCTCCGCGAAGACGGCTCGCAGCGCCTGGCTCAGCTCGCTCTCGGCGACCTCCCGCAGCTCCTCCTCGGCCTGCCGGGCGGCGTGCGCGGCCTCGTAGAGCACCATCGAGGCGGCCGGATCGAGCACCCCGGAGGTGGCCAGCTCCTGGGTCACGGACGCTCGGCGCAGCAGTTGCGCGTCCAGTGCGGCGCGGGCGGCGTCGATGCGCGCGTGCAGCCGGTCCAGGCGTCCCGCGGTCCAGCTCAGGTACAGGCCGACGGCCAGGAGGACGACGAGGATCCAGACGACGGTGGTGATCACAGGATCAGTCCCTCGCCAGGCCGAAGCGGGCCATCAGCCCGGGTGAGCCCTTGTCGTCCGTCGCCACCGCCGCCGCTCCCGCCGTCACCGTCTCGTACACCGACAGGATGTCCGCGCCGACGGTCGACCAGTCGAAGCGCCGTACGTGGGCGCTGCCCCGCTCGCGCAGTTCGGCGCGCCGCGCGGGGTCGCCCAGGAGCCGCACCGCGGCGTCGGCCAGCGCGTCGGCGTCCTCGTTGGCGAACAGTTCGCCCGCCGCCCCCTGGTCCAGGACCTGGGCGAAGGCGTCGAGGTCGGAGGCGAGGACCGGGGCCCCGGCCGACATGGCCTCGACCAGGATGATGCCGAAGCTCTCGCCGCCGGTGTTGGGGGCGACGTACAGGTCGACGCTGCGCAGGAAGCGGGCCTTGTCCTCGTCGCTGACCATGCCGAGGAACTCCACACGCGCGCGCAGGTCCTTCGGCAGGCTCTCCACCGCCTCTTTCTCGTCGCCGCGTCCGGCGACCAGGAGCCGGGTGTCCGGCCGCTCGGCGAGGATCTTCGGCAGGGCGCGCATCAGCACCGGCAGGCCCTTGCGGGGTTCGTCGATGCGGCCGACGAAGCCGATGGTGCCGCCCTGCCACTCGGGTCTGGGCTCGGCCTCGGCGAAGAAGTCGACGTCGACGCCGTTGGGGATGACGACCGCGTCCCCGCCGAGGTGTTCGACGAGGGTGCGGCGGGCGTACTCGCTGACCGCGATACGGGCGCTGATCTTCTCCAGGGCGGCCTGGAGGATCGAGTAGGCGGCGATCATCGCTCGGGAGCGCGGGTTGGACGTGTGGAAGGTCGCCACAATGGGTCCCTGCGCCGCCCAGCAGGTGAGCAGGCCCAGTGACGGCGAGGTCGGCTCATGGATGTGGATCACGTCGAAGGCGCCGTCGTGCAGCCATCTGCGGACGCGTGCGGCGCTCAGGAAGCCGAAGTTCAGCCGGGCCACCGAGCCGTTGTACGGCACCGGGACCGCGCGTCCGGCCGAGACGACGTACGGCGGCAGCGGGGTGTCGTCGTCGGCGGGGGCGAGGACGGAGACGTCGTGCCCGAGCCGGATGAAGTACTCGGCGAGATCGCGGACGTGGAACTGGACTCCGCCCGGCACGTCCCAGGAGTACGGGCAGACGATGCCGATCCTCACGGCCGCTCTCCGTCCGACGGACGCGGTTGCAGATCCGCGAGCCAAAGCCGCTGCAGCATGTGCCAGTCCTCCGGGTGGTCGGCGATGCCCGAGGCGAAGGCGTCGGCCAGCGACTGTGTCATGAGGGACGTCCGCTCGGCCCGCGTTCCCGAGCCGGGTACGTCGATCGGGGGATGGACGCGGCCCTTCATGACGGGCGAGTCGTCGTACCAGAGCGTGACGGGGAGCAGGAGCGCGCCGGTCTGCTGGGCGAGCAGCGCGGGTCCCGCGGGCATGCGGGCCGTGTCGCCGAAGAAGTCGACCTCGACGCCGGACGCGGACAGGTCCCGGTCGGCGACCAGGCAGACCAGGCCGCCGTCGCGCAGTCGCCGGGCCAGGGTGCCGAAGGCTGCGCCGCCGCTGTGCGGCAGCACCTCCATGCCGAGGCCCTCGCGATAGGCGACGAAGCGGTCGTAGAGCGTCTCGGGCTTGAGCCGCTCGGCGACGGTGGTGAACGAGATCCGCAGCTTGGTGGTGACCCAGGCGCCGGCCAGGTCCCAGTTGGCCAGGTGCGGCAGGGCGAGGACGACGCCCCGGCCGGTCGCGAGCCCGTCGGTGAGGTGGTGCAGATCCTTGGGCTCGAAGCCGGCCGCTACGCGCTCGGGGCTCCAGGCCGGCAGACGGAAGGACTCCATCCAGTACCGCAGGTAGGAGCGCATGCCGGCACGCGACAGCTCGGTCAGGCGCTCGGGGGTCGCGTCGGGCACCACGCGCGCGTAGTTGCTCTCCAGCCGCCGCACGCCCTTGCCGCGCTGCTTCCAGGTGAGGTCGGCGACGGTGCGGCCGAGGCGCGCCGCGACCGGCTCGGGAAGCTGCTTCACGGTGCTCCAGCCGAGGCCGTACAGCGCGTCGGCGACCTGGTCGCGGGCGTTCACTTGGCCGCCTCGTGCCCCTCGGTCTCCGGCCTGGCCGCCGGTGTCCCGCTCTCCCCGGCTCCCGCCGTCCCGCTCTCCCCGGCCCCCGTCTCCGTTTCCGCGTTCGGGTTCGCCTCCGCGGCCGCAGCCGCGGCCTCCGCCTCCGCCGACTCCCGGCGCACCGTGACCACCCGCTGGATCAGCGTGACCAGGCTGCCGACGGCGACGATCCACAGGGCGACGGGCAGCAGGTACTGGATGCCGGGGACGCCGAACTTGTGCAGGCCGGCGAGACCGGCAGCGACCAGGGAGACGACCAGCCGCTCGGCCCGCTCGACGAGCCCGTTGACGGCCACCGGAAGTCCGATCGACTCGCCGCGCGCCTTGGTGTACGACACCACCTGGCCACTGGCCAGACAGAAGATCGACACCGCGCACAGGGCGTTGTCGTCGCCCAGTCCCGCGTACCAGAGGGCGAAGCCACCGAAGATCGCGCCGTCGGCGACCCGGTCGAGGGTGGAGTCCAGGAAGGCGCCCCAGCGGCTGGAGCGGCCGAGCTGGCGGGCCATGTTGCCGTCGACGAGGTCGGAGAATACGAACAGCGTGATCACGATCGTGCCCCAGAAGAACTCGCCCCGGGGGTAGAAGACCAGCGCGCCCGCGATCACGCCGGCGGTGCCGACCAGCGTCACCGCGTCGGGGCTCACGCCCCGGCGGATGAGAAACGCGGCGAACGGTGTGAGGACACGCGTGAAGAATGCACGCGCGTACTTGTTCAGCATGGCCTTCCCGACGGTCGGTGTGGCCGAGCGGCCCTGATGGCCACCGGCTGGCCCATCGTAGCCACGCACGCGCGTACGCGACCGCCGGGCACCCGCCCCCGTGTCCCGGGCGGCCGCCGCTCCCCGCCGGGCCTCACGACCGTCCGCCGCGCCCCTGCGGAGGGGCCGCACGGCGGAGTCGCGTCGTTCGTATGGACGCGCAGTGACGGGAGTGGAAAGCTCGAAGGACCGCGGGCGTCGCCGGAGCCGCCACCGCGCGCGGAGCCGCCGTGTCCGCGCCCCCGATGACCTCACCGTGCACGGGAGGCAAGAAATGGGCGACAAGGCGAAGGAACACCCCGGAGCCGCCGGCAGGGCTACGGCGGCCGACCATCCCGCGTCCGTACGGAACGTGGTGCTGGTCGGCCCCAGCGGATCCGGCAAGACGACTCTGGTGGAGGCTCTCGCGCTGACGGCGGGAGCAGTGAACCGGGCGGGCCGCGTGGAGGACGGCTGCACCGTCTCCGACTACGACGACATGGAGCACCGCCAGCAACGGTCGGTGCAGCTCTCCCTGGTGCCGGTCGCCTGGGACGGCATCAAGGTCAACATTCTCGACACCCCCGGCTACGCCGACTTCGTCGGGGAGCTCAGGGCCGGTCTGCGGGCAGCGGACGCGGCCCTCTTCGTCGTCTCCGCCTCGGACGGCGTGGACGGCTCGACGCGGATGGTGTGGGAGGAGTGCGCGGCCGTCGGCATGCCCCGCGCGATCGTCGTCACGCACCTGGAGGCGGCCCGCGCCGACTTCGAGGAGATGACGCGGATCTGCGCGGAGACCTTCGGCGGCGACGACCCCGACGCCGTGCTCCCCCTCTACCTGCCGCTGCACGGACCGCAGGCGCCGGACGGGCACGCGCCCGTGACCGGCCTGATCGGGCTGCTGTCGCAGAAGCTGTTCGACTACTCCACCGGGGAGCGCGCGGAGTCCGAGCCCGGCGAGGACCAGCTCCCGCTGATCGAGGAGGCCCGCAACCGGCTGATCGAGGGCATCATCGCCGAGAGCGAGGACGAGACCCTCATGGACCGCTACCTCGGCGGCGAGAAGATCGACGTCAAGACGCTGATCGAGGACCTGGAGCGGGCCGTCGCGCGCGGGGCCTTCTTCCCGGTGCTGGCCGCAGCCCCCGCCGCCGACGGCGCCCGCCAGGGCCTCGGCACGGTCGAACTCCTCGAGCTCGTCACCCGGGGCTTCCCTACGCCCCTGGAGCGCGAGGCGCCCCTCGTCACCACGCGCGGCGGCGAGCGGCGCGCGCTGAACCCGTGCGACCCGGACGGGCCGCTGGTCGCGGAGGTCGTGAAGACCTCCTCCGACCCCTACGTCGGCCGAGTCTCCCTCGTCCGCGTCTTCTCCGGCACCCTGCGCCCCGACGAGACCGTGCACGTCTGCGGGCACGGCCTGTCCGACGACGGCCAGGAGGGCCGCCCCCTGCACGAATCCGACGAACGCGTCGGCGCCCTCTCCGCGCCCTTCGGCAAACAGCAGCGGGCGCTGACCCACTGCATCGCGGGCGACCTCGCGTGCGTGGCGAAGCTGAGCCGCGCGGAGACCGGCGACACGCTCTCGGCCAAGGACGACCCGCTGCTGATGGAGCCCTGGCAGATGCCCGACCCGCTGCTGCCGCTGGCCATCAGGGCGCACAGCAAGGCCGACGAGGACAAGCTCTCCCAGGGCCTGTCCCGGCTGGTGGCCGAGGACCCGACGATGCGGCTCGAACAGAACCAGGACACCCACCAGGTGGTCCTGTGGTGCCTGGGCGAGGCCCATGCCGACGTCGCGCTGGAACGCCTGCGCAGCCGCTACGGCGTGCAGGTCGACGTGGTCCCGCACCAGGTGTCCCTGCGGGAGACGTTCGCCGGCAAGTCCGCCGGGCGCGGCCGGCACGTCAAGCAGTCCGGCGGGCACGGGCAGTACGCCATCTGCGAGATCGAGGTGGAACCGCTGCCGGGCGGCTCGGGCATCGAGTTCGTCGACAAGGTCGTCGGCGGGGCGGTGCCGCGCCAGTTCATCCCGTCCGTGGAGAAGGGCGTACGGGCGCAGGCCGCCAAGGGCGTCGCCGCGGGGCATCCGCTCATCGACGTCCGGGTGACCCTCCTCGACGGCAAGGCGCACTCGGTGGACTCCTCCGACGCCGCGTTCCAGACGGCCGGCGCGCTCGCGCTGCGGGAGGCCGCGGCCGACGCGAAGATCCATCTGCTGGAGCCGGTGGCCGAGGTGAGCGTGCTGGTCGGCGACGAGTACGTGGGCCCGGTGATGAGCGATCTGTCCGGCCGGCGGGGCCGGGTGCTCGGCACCGAACAGACGAGCGGCGGCCGCACCCTGGTCCGGGCCGAGGTGCCCGAGATCGAGATCGGCCGGTACGCGGTCGACCTGCGCTCCCTGTCGCACGGCACGGCCCGCTTCCGCCGCTCCTACGCCCGGCACGAGCCGATGCCGGCCCAGGTCGCCGAGCGGGTGAGGCAGCAGACGCAGGACGCATAGGGAACTTCCCCCTCCGCTTCGGCGGGCGGCTTCGGCCGTCCGCCGACGGCCGCCGACACCGGCGGATACGCTGATGACCTGATCAACAGGTGTGCGGAGCACGGAAGTCGGGAAGGCCGCAGAAGCGGGAACAGCGGCGATGGGGGCGGGAATGACCGTTGACAGCAGCTACGCGGACATCTTCGGACCACAGGTGCCGCAGACGGGCGACGGAGGGCAGACGCCGACCTTCGCCCTGGCCTCGGCGGCCTACCGGGACGACCCCGTGGCGGCCATCAAGAACGCCGACAACGAATGGCACCAGTCGAAGGTCAACCCCGGCCGCAGCTGGGCCCGCATCTTCCGGCCCAACCTCGGCGAGGCCTTCTCCCAGGCGGTGATCGACCGCATGCTCGGGGTCGGCCGCGCACCGCTCATCCAGTCCTTCGGCGCCGAACCGCAGGTCGTCGTCGAGCACTGCCTCGCCGCCAACGGCATCCGCCGCCGCCGAGACCAGCAACTCACCGGCATCATGGCCGTGTTCGGCCTGCTCTTCCTGCCCGGCCTGCTCGTCTGGCTGCTGGTCTTCCAACTGCGCACCACCATGGAGAAGGCCGGCGGCCGACGCGTCTCCGGCCTCGCCACCGGCCTGCTCGTCGCCGTCGGCGCACTCGCCGTGATCTTCCTGCTCCGGATGCCGTTCACCGGCTTCTGGGGCTGGTACGCGCGCGGGGCCGTCGTCGCACCCGTCGTCGGCTGGTTCCTGGCCAAGCGCATCTGCGAACGCACCGCCGTGGACCTGCGCGACCGCTGGGCCGGCCTCCTCGCCGGCAGCAGCATCGGCGCCAAGGTCCCCGAAGCCGTGCCCACCAGCCCCAACCACACCGCCGCCGAACAATTGCGCCAGTCCCTGGCCCGGCTCAGCGCCGAACAGCAGTCCAACTCCGTCTTCTACGCGGGCCCCAAGGGCATACTCGGCATGGGAACCCGCTGGGGCGCCTGGCACCTCGCGGAGGAACTCGTCCCCACCGACCCCAACAAGGGCATCCACGAGTTCCGCAGCTGGACCGTCATCAGGGCCATCCACGACCAACTCACCGTGCTCAACCGGCAGAGCCTGAAGACCGGCGGCTTCCCCCCGCCCTCGGTCCGGCACTGGATCGTCACCCCCGTCGGCGAGAAGGCCACCGCGGTGGCCCGGCCCGACGGCACGGACGTCGAGGCCTACCAGGTCAAGCCCAAAGCCATCGAGAAGATCTGCGACCAGCAGCAGTTCGGCGGCGGCGACCGCCACTACCTCGGCGTCCAATGGCCCCTGTGGGACGGCCAGTTGATCATCACCATGCTGATCACCGTGACCGTGCTCCACGAGACGCTGCGCATCGAGGTCACCGGCCACGCCCTCGGCCCCGTCAACGGCCTGTTCACCACCAAGCCCGAGGCCCCCAGCAAGGAAGTCGCCAAGACCGTCCGCTTCTGGGAGACCCGCACGGTCACCCTGCCGCTCGTCACCCCCGACGAAGTCGTACGCCTCGCCGCGCGCGCCACCATCAGCTGGTACCCGCCGCTGCTCAAGTGGCTCGGCGGCTCCATCGGCCTGCCCGAACCCTTCGGCCTGCGGCACGCCTGGGCCGACCAGCCCTGGCGGCACCGCTTCATGGCCGACGACGCCCTGCGCGCCGCCGCCCCGGTGCTGCGGGTGGTGCACACGGCAGCGCTCAAGGTCCTCAAGGAACACGACGTCGACATCGAGAAGTTCAGCTCCCGCTCCTCGGTGCTGAGCGGCGCCGTCCAGGACGTCTCCCCCCGGAAGGCCGACACCTACGACGCGTGAACCCGCGACGGCGCGGCGCGGAGCGTCACGCCGTCGGCCACGCCTCCGCGAGCATCTTGCGGGTGTCCGCCAGCAACTGCGGCAGCACACGCGTGTGCCCGACCACCGGCATGAAGTTCGTGTCCCCGCCCCACCTCGGCACGATGTGCTGGTGCAGATGGGCCGCGATGCCCGCGCCCGCCACCGCGCCCTGGTTCATGCCGATGTTGAAGCCCTGCGCACCCGACGCGGTGCGCAGCGCCGTCATCGCCTGCTTCGTCAGCTCGCCCAGCTCCGCCGTCTCCAAAGCGGTCAGATCGGTGTAGTCGGCGACATGGCGATAGGGCACCGTCATCAGGTGACCGCCGTTGTACGGGTACAGGTTCAGCACCGCGTACACATGCTCGCCGCGCCGCACGACCAGCCCGTCCTCGTCGGACTTCGCCGGAATCGAGCAGAAGGGACAGCCGTCGTCCGCCCCCGGACCGCTCGGCTTGTTCTCACCCTGGATGTACGCCATCCGGTGGGGCGTCCACAGGCGCTGGAACGCGTCCCGCGTCCCCACTCCGATCTGCTGCTCCGGCTCACTCGTCATGCAAGGCAGCATATGGCTTCGCCCGATCGCGGCGTGTCGCCGGGGCGGCGGGAGCCCGGTCACCGGCCAAGCTGACCCGGTGGACGACGACAACCGCGCGGCCCGCTGGGAGCAGCGCACCGAGATCCCCCTCTTCCTGGCCTCGCTGCTCTTCCTCGCGGCCTACGCCACCCGCGTCCTCGCCGTGGGCCTCCCTGGGTGGCGGGACCTGTGCGGCTTCACCCTCATCGCGCTGTACGTCGTGTTCGCTGCGGACTACGCCGTGCGCTGGCGGCTCAGCGGGCAGGGTCCGCGCTTCGTCACCACGCATCTGCTGCACACGGTCGTGGTCATCCTGCCGCTGCTGCGCCCGGTGCGGATCGTCCCGCTGTACGACGTGATCCAGCGCCGGCGCGGACAGCCCCGGCTGTCGCTGTACGCGCGTGTGATCTCCTACGCCGGCCTGTCCACCGTGCTGCTCGGCTTCGCCGGGGCGCTGGCGGTCTACCAGCAGGAACGCGGGGCGCCCGGGGCGACCATGCGGACCTTCGGGGACGCCGTGTGGTGGGCCGCGGCGACTCTGAGCACGGTCGGCTACGGCGACATCACCCCGGTGACCACGCTCGGGCGGACCATCGCGACGGGGATGATGGCCGGCGGACTGGCTCTCCTGGGCGCGGTCACAGGGTCGTTCTCGTCCTGGGTGATGCAGACCTTCACACGCGAGAGCGACGCGCAAAAGCCCCCGGGGGGCTGAGCTCCCGGGGGCCTTCGCCGACGTGGGGCGGGATCAGACCTGCGTCCGCTCCTCGACGACCTTCGCGATCTTGGCGATGGCCTCGTCGAACGCGATGCCGTTCTCCTGCGAGCCGTCACGGTAGCGGAAGGACACCGTGCCCGCGTTCATGTCGTCGTCGCCGACGATCACCATGAACGGCACCTTCTGCTTCTGCGCGGTGCGGATCTTCTTCTGCATCCGGTCCGAGGAGGAGTCGACGTCGACCCGCAGCCCCTTCTTCTTCGCCGCGGCGGCGAACTTCTCCAGGTACTCCACGTGCGCGTCGCCGACCGGGATGCCGATCGCCTGCACCGGCGCCAGCCAGGCCGGGAACGCGCCCGCGTAGTGCTCCAGGAGCACCGCGAAGAACCGCTCGATGGAGCCGAACAGCGCGCGGTGGATCATGACCGGCTGCTGCTTGGCGCCGTCCGCGCCGGTGTACTCCAGGTTGAAGCGCTCCGGCAGGTTGAAGTCGAGCTGGATGGTCGACATCTGCCAGGTCCGGCCGATGGCGTCGCGCGCCTGGACGGAGATCTTCGGGCCGTAGAACGCGGCGCCGCCCGGGTCCGGGACCAGCGGCAGCCCCTGCTTCTCGGCGACCTGACGCAGCGTCTCGGTCGCCTCCTCCCAGGCCTCGTCGGAGCCGACGAACTTCTCCGGGTCCTTGGTGGACAGCTCCAGGTAGAAGTCCTCCAGGCCGTAGTCGCGCAGCAGCCCGAGGACGAAGGTGAGCGTCTTGTCGAGCTCGGCCGACATCTGCTCACGGGTGCAGTAGATGTGCGCGTCGTCCTGGGTGAAGCCACGCGCACGCGTGAGGCCGTGCACGACGCCGGACTTCTCGTACCGGTACACGGTCCCGAACTCGAACAGGCGCAGCGGCAGTTCACGGTACGAACGCCCGCGCGCGTCGAAGATCAGGTTGTGCATCGGGCAGTTCATGGGCTTGAGGTAGTAGTCCACGCCCTCGTCGAGCTGCATGGGCGGGTACATGCCGTCGGCGTACCAGTCCAGGTGGCCCGAGGTCTCGAAGAGCTTCCCCTTCGTCGCGTGCGGGGTGTAGACGAACTCGTAGCCCTCCTCCTCGTGCCGGCGGCGCGAGTAGTCCTCCATCACACGGCGGACGATGCCGCCCTTGGGGTGGAAGACCGCGAGGCCGGAGCCGATCTGCTCCGGGACGGAGAACAGGTCGAGTTCGCTGCCCAGCTTGCGGTGGTCGCGCTTCTCGGCCTCGGCGAGGAAGTCCAGGTACGCCTTCAGCTCGTCCTTGGAGGGCCAGGCGGTGCCGTAGATGCGCTGGAGCATCGGGTTCTTCTCGCTGCCGCGCCAGTAGGCGGCCGCGTTGCGCATCAGCTTGAACGCCGGGATCAGCCGGGTCGAGGGCAGGTGGGGACCGCGGCACAGGTCCTTCCAGCACAGCTCGCCGGTCTTGGCGTCGAGGTTGTCGTAGATCGTGAGCTCGCCGCCGCCGACCTCGACGTCCGCGCCGTCGTCGCTCGAAGCGGACCCCTTGAGGCCGATCAGCTCCAGTTTGTACGGCTCGTTCGCGAGTTCCTCACGGGCGGCCTCGTCGGTGACCACGCGGCGGGCGAACTTCTGGCCCCGCTTCTGGATCTCCTGCATCTTCTTCTCGACGGCCTTGAGGTCCTCGGGCGTGAACGGCTTCTCGACGTCGAAGTCGTAGTAGAAGCCGTCCTTGACCGGCGGGCCGATGCCCAGCTTGGCCTCGGGGAAGAGCTCCTGCACGGCCTGCGCCATGACGTGCGCGGTGGAGTGGCGCAGGATGTTCAGGCCGTCCTCGGAGGTGATCTCGACGCCCTCGACGGTCTCGCCGTCCCGCAGCTCGTAGGTGAGGTCCCTGAGCTCGCCGGCCACCCGCGCGGCGACGACCGAGCGCTCGCCGGCGAAGAGGTCGGCGGCCGTGGTGCCCGTCGTCACCGTGCGCTCTTCCCGCTCGGAATCGCGTTGGATGATCACACGGACGTCTGACACCGGTCTCTCCTGACTGAAGATGGACTGCGACGCCATACCGGGAGCGCGCGCATGACCGGATCGTACCGAGCCGGGCCGCCCGATCGCGAAACGGATATCTCCACGACCCCGCACGAGGGACGGAACACCCCCCGCGGCCCCCTCAGTCCCCGCCGCACGCCTCCTCGAAGAACGCGGTGATCTCGGCCGTCTCCTGCAGGGACTTCATCAGGCGGTCCCGCTCCGCCTCGTCCACCTGGACGGGGACGACGTCCTGGGCGCCGGTGATCCTGCGGAAGCCGCCCCGGCTCTCCAGCCGCCCCTGCACCCGCACGGGCAGCCCGACGAGATGGGCCTGCCCGGCGATGCGGTAGTCCTCCTCGTCGAGGCTGAGACGGACGTGCGGGATCTCCGCGCCGGCGAGGACCCGCAGCCGTACGCTGCCCTCGCCGCGCGGTCCGGCTCTGCGCATCCGCACCACGGTGCCGGTGATCCGCACGGGCACGGAGGGTTCCTCGCGCAGGTAGCGGGCGCCGGCCTCGCGCAGGACGGGCAGATCGCCGGGCGAGAACTCGATCGGCTCGGCGTCCGCCGCGCAGCCCTCGGGGACGCCCGCCGCCGGCGCCCAGGCGACGGCGACGCGGGCTCCCTCGGTGCCGTGGACGAGGGCGATCAGCGCCTCGGTCAGCTCCCGGCTGGCGCCGGCCTCCACCGCGCCGTCGAAGGCGTCCATGCCGCCGGCGGCGCGCTGGTAGTCGATGGCCTCGCGGACGGCGTACAGGGCCTGGTGGAGGCGGACGGCGAGAGGGCGCCCGGTGGCCACCGGCACGAAGGCGGTCAGCCGGCGCCCCTCGGCGGCGGCGCCGACGAGAACGCTGTCCAGCGTGGCGGCGGCGGTGCGCCGGTGCCGCGCGCCGTAGTAGCCGGCACGCGCGTGCGTGGCGAGCGCGCCGGCGAGGAGGATCTGCCGGGCGGCGCCGCGCAGTTGCTCGTCGGCGGCCCAGGAGGCGGCCCCGGCGGCGCCGGCCGCGCCGGCGGTCCCGGCGGGTCCGGCCGGGGCGTCGCGCCACCAGCGGATCTCGTCACTGGGGACGGCCAGGGCGACGAGGACCTCGCGGGCGGCGGGCGTCTGGCTGCGGGCCAGCGCCTGGAGGGCCTCGCCGAGCAGGTCGTCGCTGTCGGGGAAGGCACGGCTCTCGGGCACGAGCAGGCTGGTGGCGGCGCCGCCCGGGCCGGGCGGGGTCCAGCGGCCGTAGTGCCCGGCGGCGCCGCCGCGCCGCTGCCAGCCGTGCCGGCGCAGCAGTGCGCCGAGGACGGCGGGGTCGACGTCGGCGGGCTCGGGCGGGCGGCTCCAGCCGGGCTCCGGGCGGGCGCGGCCGGGATCGGCGGGGTGCGGTCGTGCCGGCCGCGGGGGCTCTTCGATCGGACGGTGGGTCATGGTCTGCCTCCCGTCCCGACCCTGGTCATGATCTCGCACAGGGCCCGGTCGTCGAAGACGCGGGCGGTCGGTATCCGCACGGTGGTCCGGGTGCGGCCGGTGACCGGGTGCCCGGCCAGGTTGACCCAGTAGCAGCAGTGCCTGAGGTCGAGACGGTCGTGGCCCGCCCGCAGCCACTGGTCCTGGAGCCGCGGCACGAGCATCACCACGAGGATCTTGTGCACGGACACCGGGGTCCGGGCGAGCTTCCTGAGGTGGTCGTTGTCGAGCGTGAAGGAGAAGGTCCGGCCGGGCGGGTTCGGCGGGACCTGGTAGGTGGCTTTCAGCTGCACCTTGATGGTCACCTCGTCGTCGACGGTGTGTCCGGGGGCGCTGTGGCTGACGTGCCAGTCGATGCCGTTGTCGGGAAAGGGCTGGGAGAGCGAGCAGCCCGCGGCCGCGGCGACCGCGTGCAGATAGGCCACCTGCAGTGTCTCCATGCAGGCGGTGGTGGCGAGTGTGCCGCGCTGGGGGCCCGTGAGTTCGGGCAGCAGCCCGCCCCGTTCGGGCTGCGCTATCGCCATGGACAACAGCCTCTCGTGCACAGCGGATCCCGCTCGGGAATCCGGGTGAAAGTCCTTGCCGAGCCTCTGAACTGCAAAGACCCGTACCTCTGTTGTGTCCTACCGGCGTACGGCGCAAACAGCACGGGTATCACCCAAGCGGTAGAAGACGGGCTGTCAGCTGCCGTTGGTGAACGAGGGGTTGAGTTGGTATGACGTGCTGGTACGAGGGCCCTCTGGCCGCCTTCGACACGGAGACGACGGGCGTTGACGTGGAGTCCGACCGGATCGTGTCGGCCGCGCTCGTCGTGCAGGACGCGCCCGGCGTCCGGCCGCGGGTGAGCCGCTGGCTGGTGAATCCGGGTGTGCCGGTGCCCGCCGAGGCGACGGCGGTGCACGGGCTGACGGAGGACCATCTGCACCGCAACGGCCGCTGGCCGGCGCCGGTGATGTTCGAGATAGCCGAGCTGCTCGCGGAACAGGCGTCGGCGGGGCGGCCGTTGGTGGTGATGAACGCGCCGTTCGACCTGACGCTGCTCGACCGTGAGCTGCGCCGGCACCGGGCTTCGTCGCTGGGGCACTGGCTGGAGCCGGCGCCGCTCAGGGTGCTGGACCCGCGGGTCCTGGACAAGCATCTGGACCGCTACCGCAAGGGGCGTCGCACGCTGACCGACCTGTGCGCGCACTACGAGGTGGCGTTGGCCGACGCGCATGACGCGGCGGCGGACGCGACGGCCGCGCTGGAGGTCGTGCGGGCGCTGGGCCGGCGGTTCGCGGCGCGGCTGGAGCGGCTGTCCCCGGCCGAGTTGCACGCGTTGCAGACGGCGTGGCACGCGGCGCAGGCGCGGGGGCTCCAGGCGTGGTTCGCGCGCAGCGGCTCCCCGGAGACGGTGGACACGTCGTGGCCGCTGCGCCCGGTGCTGCCGGCGGCCGCATGAGCGTGAGAGGGGCACGCGTCGGGCTGGAAGGGCGGCATCGGAGAGCGGGGCGGCATGAAGAAGGCCGGCCCGCGTGTGCGGACCGGCCTTTCCCGGTGGGCGATACTGGGTTCGAACCAGTGACCTCTTCGGTGTGAACGAAGCGCTCTCCCACTGAGCTAATCGCCCGGGAACGCACTGAACAATACAGGTCCCCCGGGGTGTCCTTCAAACCGCTCGCAGGTACGCGTCGAGCCCGCGCCGTCCGGCGCGCATCATCAGCCGGTGGTTGGCGCGGAAGAGGGGCCGCCCGGGTACGGCGAGCCTCCTGAGCATCGGCTTCGCCACGTCGACGACCTGGTCGTAGCGGGCGAGGGCGCCCGTGCCGCGCGGGGTGACCGTCCAGCGGGCCCAGCCGTCGATGTCGCCGGTCATCGCGATCTCGAGCACTCCGGCCGCCGGATCGCGACGCGCCTCGCGCGCGGTGAAGGTGATGTCGTACGGCAGGAGGGAGCGGATGCGGATGACTCCCGTGGTGTCGTCGATCCGGGTGACCTCGCGGACCTGGGGCCACCAGCGCGGGTAGTCCTCGGGGCGTTCCAGGGCGCCGTACACCGCTTCGGGGGGTGCGGGCAGGAACCAGAGGCTGCGGAAGCGGTAGTGGGTCCAGTCCATGGGGCGAGTGTGCCGTGCGCGGCAGCCGGCGGCTCGGCGCGGGGGCTCTGAGTACGTTCTGAGTAGCCGTGCTCATGCCGTGCGGCGTGACGGCGGCCACACTCCGAAGCATGACGCACATACCGCCTCCGGCCGAGGAGCTGCGACTCCTCGACACCGAGCTGTGGCAACTGGACGCCCGCCGGACGCAGTTGCTGGCGCGCCGCGCCTGGCTGCTGGCCGCGTTGCAGGCACAGCCGCCCGTGGCTGCCGCGGCCCGTACGACGGTGGCTCCCCCAGCGGGTCCGGCCCGTACGACGGTGGCTGCCGAAACGACCGCTCCGCGGGTGCAGAACGTCCTGCTGATGCTCGGCGGTGTCCTGCTCACGATCGCCGCGGTGGCGTTCACCCTGGTCAGCTGGGGCCATTTGGGGATCGCCGGGCGGGCCGCGGTGCTGGGCTCGGTCACGGTGGCCGTGCTGGCCGCGCCGCTGCCGCTGCTGAAGCGCGGCCTGCGCTCGACGGCGGAGTCGGTGGCCGGTCTGGGGCTGGCGCTGACGGTGCTGGACGCCTACGCGTTGTACGAGGCGGCCCTGGGCGGCGTCGACGCGACGGCCTACACGGCCGGTGCGTCGGCTGTGCTGGCGGGATCGTGGGCGGCGTACGGCCGGGGTCTCGGCGCGCTGCGCCTGCCGGTTCCTGCGGCGCTGGCCGTGGCTCAACTGCCCTTGCCGCTGTGGGCGGTGGCGTCGGGCGCAAATCCGTACGCGGTCGCGGCGGCGCTGTTGGCGACGTCCGCCGCGGACGCGGCGGTGGCGCCGCGTGCGGTCGTCCGCGCGGTCCGCGTCACCGCAGTCGCCGGTGCGCTCGCCCTGGGCGGCGGGGGCGTTGTGACGGCCGGTTCGCTGGCGTGGACGGCTGCCGGTCCGGGCGCCGCCGCCCGTGCGGCGGCGCTCCTCGTCTTCGCGGCGGCTGTCGCGCTGGTCGTGGCGCGGTCGCTGCCGAAGCCCGGGGCGGCGCGGGGGCTCGCGCTGGCCGGGGGTCTGCTGCTGGTGACGGCGGCAGGCGCTCCGCTGCGGGTGTCGCTGCCCGCCGGTTGGGCGGTTCCGGCTCATCTGGCCTGCGCCGTCGCGCTGGTGGCGGCGGTCCGGGGCCGGTTCGCGGAGCCGGTGCGGGAGGGGCTGGTGCGGGCGGGCGCCGTGGTGCACGCGTTGGCGCTGCTGTGGGCGGCGCCGCTGGTCGTGGTCACGCTGCTGGGTCCGCTGGGCTGGGTGGAGCGGCCGTGGTCGGGTGTGCCGTCCGACGCGCGCGCCGCGGTGACCGGCGACCTGCCGTGGCCGGCGTACCCGGTCCAGGCGGTCGTCGTGCTGGCGGTCGTCACCGCCGTCCTGGTGGTGGCCGCACGGCAGGAGGCCTGGGGCGCGTGGGCGCGGACCGGTGCGCTGGGGCTGGCCTGGACGGTGGGGATGGTGCTGCCGGCGACGCTTCGACTGCCGTACGCGGTGGGCCTTGTGATGGTGGGCGGTGTGGCGGTGGCGGCGGCTTTCCTGTCCGTGCCGTGGTTCGCTCTGGCCGCCTCCGTCCCTCTCGCCTTCCTGTCGCTGGCGACACAGTCGGCGACGCTGGCGGTGCTGTCGGCGCTGACCGTGCTGTGCGCCGTGGCCTCGCGCCGGCCGGGCTTCGCGCCGGTCATGTTGCCGGCGGCGCTCGGGTACGCGGCCGCGCTGGCGGGTGCGGGGGGCACGGCAGCGCACTGGCAGCCCGCGCACACCGCCGTGCTGGTCCTCGTGGTGCCCGTGGCCGCGGCCGTGCTCGCCGCACGGCTGGGCGGGCGCCCGGCGGGGGTGCCGGTCGAGGTGACGGGCGCCGCCGTCGCGCTGCTCGCCGTGGGGCTCGCCGTGACCGATCCGCCGATGGTGGCGCTGGTGCTAGGGCTGTGCTCGGTGATCGCCGCGGGCACGGCGGTCCGCGCCGACCGCCGCGCCGTGGGGTACGCGGCGGCCGTCCTGGCCGTGGCGGCCGCCTGGGTCAGGTTCGCCGCCTGGGACGTCACCACCCCGGAGGCGTACACCCTGCCGGTGACCGTCCCGGCGCTGCTGGTCGGCGCCTGGCGCCGCCGTCGCGATCCGGAGACGTCGTCATGGACGGCGTACGGTCCCGGGCTGGCCGCCACGCTGGCGCCGAGTTCGGCGGCGGTGTGGGGGGACACGCACTGGGCGCGTCCGCTGCTGCTGGGCGCGGCGGCCCTGCTGGTGACGCTGCTGGGCGCCCGGCACCGCCTCCAGGCGCCGCTGGTCCTCGGCGGTTCGGTGCTGGTCCTGGACGCCCTGCACGAACTGGCACCTTTCCTCGTGCAGGTGGCCGACGCGCTCCCCCGCTGGGCGCCTCCCGCACTCGCCGGACTGCTGCTGCTCGCGGTCGGCGCGACCTACGAGCGGCGGCTCCGGGACGTCCGGCGGGTGCGGGAGGTCCTGGGGAGGATGGGTTAGGGCCTGACAGTCCGCGCGTGCCTGACAGTTCTCGCGGCCCTGACGGCCCTGACGGCCGTGGCGGTCATGACGGCATCCGGTCGCCGAGGAGGGCGAGGTTCTCGATGGCGGCGAGGCCGTAGAGCGCGGTGTCGTTGGTGGACACCCAGGCGGCCTCGCTGCCCGGCACCAGGGCGGCGGGGCCGTTGAGCGGCTCCGTGCGCCAGGGCGCGGACTCCTTGTAGCCGTCTGAGTTGTAGAACTTGTCCCACGCGCGTGCGGCGAGTTTCTTGTCGCCGGTCTGGACGGCGGCATAGGCGTCGAGGCGCGAGTGGCCCTGGAAGAGCAGCAGACTGCCGAAGTCGGAACCGTAGCGTGCCTTCTGCTCGGCCTTGGTGGCGTTGAAGTAACGGCAGTAGTCGAAGTAGGCCTCGTCGAACTTCGGCATGTCCACGAGGTGGATCAGTTCGGCGCACAGTTCGTTGAGGCCGAATACGGCGGAGAGGTGCGAGACGCTGACGACCGGCTTGTCGGCGGTGGCGAACCGGCCCGTGTCGAGGTCGTACAGGCCGTTGCCCTGCACGAAGCCGTTCGGCTGGGCGGCGATGGTCTCCATGGTCGACAGGACGCGCGCCTTGGCCTTCTCCCACTTGGGGCCCTTTCGTTCCCACTCGGTGAGCCAGGCCGAGACCAGGCCGCTCCAGTCGGTGCCGAAGCCGATCGACAGGGCATGCCGGTCGGGTGTGTAGGGCTCGGTGCGGATCTTGCGGATGGGGTCCAGGACGAGGAAGGTCTCGTCGGAGTCGACGTTGGCGTGCATGAGGTCGCCGACGCGTTCGTCGGCGGTGAGGAAGTAGTAGTAGCGGCGGTAGGTGGTGTTGGCGATGCGCTGCTGCTTGGCGCTGTCGGCGTAGTGCTGGACGCCGTGCCGGGTGCCCAGGCCCGCCCACTTCCCGAGGTGGTAGACGTCGACCTCGCCGGTGTGCCGGGTCATCGCCTCGGCGAAGCGGAAGATGTCGGCGCGGCCGCTGCGCAGGTACGCGTACCAGAGCCACAGGTCGGGCGAGAGCTCGGAGTTGTCCCAGGCGTAGCCGCCGATGTCGTACCGCCACTGGTGCCTGACGGTGTCGTAGGTGTGCATGATGTCGCCGTGGTCCCAGTAGCCGTACCAGCGGCGCTGCTCCACCTGGTCCTTGTAGTAGGTGAAGAGGAAGTCGAGGTGGTCCTCGATCTTCGCCTTGGCCGGGGTGGAGCGGTCCGGTTCCGAGTAGAGGCCGGGGCCGAAGACCTTGGCCTTGATGAGCTGCTTGGGCGGGGCGGCGAGCTGCGGCGGCACGCGGACCGACTCGACCTGGGCGGCGAGCGTCTCGGGGGCGGGGGTGGACTCGTTGGCCCAGAAGAGCAGTTCGGAGGTACGGGCGATCCCGTAGGGGGTGCCGAAGCCGGGCTCGTAGTCCTCATAGGTGATGTTGAGGCCTTCGAGCTGTTCGGGGAAGGTGTCCTGGCCCATGCCGTCGTGGTAGAAGCGCAGGTCCATGGGCTGGGCCTCGGGTGACCAGAGCCAGAGGGTGACCTCGGCCTCGTCGGTGTGGGCGTCACGGATGTCGAGCTGGGAGGGGTGGCTCTCCCAGAAGTCCCTGAGGCCGAACGAGAGGCCGCCGCTGACTCCGCCGACGTACCCGAAGCCGGAGGCGCGTCTGCCGCCGCCGGCGGCGATCCAGCCGTGCCCCTTCTTGGTGCGCTTGCGCAGGGTGAAGCCGTCGGCGGAGAGCTGGGAGAGGGTGTAGTCGCCCCATTCGGGGATGTACTGCAGCCGGGTGGTGACGCGTTGGTCCCAGGTGGCGGGGTCGGGGAGCTTCTGGCCGGCGTACTGGGCGGCCTGGACCGCCGCACCGGGGTCGCGGCGCAGGCCGGTGACGCCCTTGACGGCTTCGCGCAGCAGACCGGTTCCCTCGCCGCCGATGCGGATGTGGCGGTCGTAGGACTGGTCGCGCATCGGGACGGTGAAGCGGACGCCGAGGCCGCGGATGAAGTCGCCCTCGGCCTTGCCGGGTTCCTGCTTCCCGTCGAAGGTGACGGTGTGCACCATGCGGAAGGAGTCGGCGCCGGCGTAGAAGTAGAGGCGGATGGAGAACGGCAGCCAGCTTCGGCTGCCCCTGCGGTGCTTGCCGTCGACCCGGACGACCGCGCGGACCGGGCCGTCCTGTTCCACGGTGACCTCGTCGATCGCGCCCTCGAACTGCTCGGTCCTGACCTTGCCCTGTTCGTCGTCCTCGATCTCGGGTTGCCGGATCATGACCAGCCGGCCGTTCCTGGCGATCTCGGTGGAGCCGCGGGTGACGGACTTGACCAGCGTGGGGCCGGACTTGCCGATCTTCGCGGTGATGACACCGGTGGAGACGGTGACGAGACCGGTGTTCGTGGTGACCGTGACCTTCTTCGCGGGGGCGGCGGGCGCGCCGGCGGTGAGCGTGAGCTTGCCGGAGCCCGAACTGACCGCGTGGGCGGTCCACTTGAGGGAGCCGTCGGGCCAGTAGGCGATCGGCCAGGACTGGACGGGGACGGTCTTGCCGCCGGCGTCGGTCAGGGCGAAGGTCTGGTCCTCCTGGTACGCGCCCATCGGCCAGGGCACACCGAGGGTGGAGCCGGGGGAGGCGCCGAGGCCGCCGTCCTCCAGCCAGTCCAGGGTGACCGGGTCGGTGTCCGCGTCCGCCGCTCGCGGAGCGGCCTGCGCGGTCCTGGCCCCTGGCGCCCAGCTGAGCTGGGCGGCGACGCCGGCGACGGCGGCCGCCTTGAACAGGGACCTGCGGGGGATGGGAGACATGGGATGCGGCCTTTCCTTCTGCGTGCGGGGAACACGTCCGCGCAATTGGTCAGGGGCATGACAGAGAGAGGCGCGGCGCGCGTGCGCCGGCCTTGCTTCGAGGGCGCCGCCCGTCAGCGACGCCGGTACCGCTCCTCCACGGCGAGGGCGGCGGCCGCCACGGCCCCCAGGACGGGGACCGCGAGCGGTGCGACGAACCAGGCGGACAGTCCCACCACGGCCAGCCCGGCGATGATCAGGAAGGACCCGGCGGGGTCGAGGACGGTCCGGCGGCCGGCCCGCGCCAGCAGAGTCCGCCATCCGGCCCCCGGCGTCCACACCGCCGCGGCGCGCAGCACGGCCACCACGAACCCGATCAGCGCGAGCACCCCGGCGGCCCCGACGAGCGGACCGCCCGGAAGCCCCGCGCGCACGGCCTGGACGTCCACCCGGACCGCGACCGCCGCCGCCCATCCCGCGAGCCCGACGAGCCATCCGCCGCGCAGCGCGCCGCGGAAGTCGGCGGCGAACTCCCGCCAGCCGCCCCCCTCGTGCGCGGTGCGGCGGCGCAGGTGCCGCGCCCCGGCCGCGAACGCGGCCGGGAAGGTGACCACGCCCAGTGAGGCCACCGCGATCCACACCCCGGTGAGCAGGCACTCGGCGAACACGGCGAACCGTTCGGCGAGGACCGGCTCCTTGCGCGCCTTCACGGGTGCCTCGGCCATCGTGATCGTCTCAGCCCTTCAGCCCGGACGTCGCCATGCCGTCGATGAGGTAGCGCTGGAAGGCCAGGAAGAAGGCCAGCACCGGCAGCAGGGCGACCAGCGACATGGCGATCATGCCGCCGTAGTCGGCGACGCCCTCCTGGTCCACGAACATCTTCAGCCCCAGGGAGACGGTGTACTTGTCGGGCTCGTTGAGGTAGATCAGCGGGCCCATGAAGTCGTTCCAGGCGTTGATGAAGGTGAAGATCGCGCTGGTGATCAGGGCCGGCCGGCACAGCGGGAGCACGATCGACCAGTAGATGCGCAGGTGTCCGCAGCCGTCGAGACGGGCCGCCTCGTCGAGCTCCTTGGGCAGGTTGCGCATGAACTGCATCATCAGGAACACGAAGAACGCGTCCGTGGCCAGGTACTTCCCCAGCAGCAGCGGGGTGTACGAGTTGATCATCTCCATGTTGCGGAACAGCACGTACTGCGGGATCAGCAGGACGTGGTAGGGCAGCAGGAGGGTGCCGATCATCAGGGTGAACAGCACGTTGCGGCCGGCGAACCTGATCCGCGAGAAGGCGTACGCCGTCAGCGAGCACGACAGCAGGATCCCGGCCACCGAGCCGACGGCGAGGGTGAGCGAGTTGAGGAAGAACGTGGAGATCGAGATGTCCGCGATGCCCTCGGTGAGCCGCGTGTAGTTCGAGGTGATCGGTGAGCCCGGGAAGAGATCCAGGCTGCCGACGATGTCCTCGCTCTTCTTGAACGAGCCGCCGACGACCCAGAGCACGGGATAGAGGATCACCGCGAGGACGGCGAGGGCGCCCAGATGCCAGGCGAGCGAGCCGGGCAGCTTGCGGCGCACGGCGCCCGCGCCGCCGGACCGGGCCGGGGGGACCTCCTTGACCGGTGGGGGCGCCCCCGGGCCGAGCGAAGTCGAGAGATCGGGGGAGCTCATCGGGCGCCCTCCTCGTAGTGCACCCAGCGCTTCTGGGACCAGAACAGCACCGCCGTCACCAGGGCGACCGCGACGAGCAGCATCCAGGCCATGGCGGAGGCCAGGCCCATCCGGCTGTTCTCGAAGCCCTGGACGTACAGATAACAGGTGTAGACCATCGAACCGTCCGCGGGTCCGCAGGCGTTGCTTCCGGCGCCGCCGCCGACGATGTACGCCGAACTGAAGATCTGGAAGGAGTGGATCGTCTCCAGCAGGACGTTGAAGAAGAGGACCGGCGAGATCATCGGCAGGGTGATGTTCCAGAACCGCCGCCATGAGCCGGCCCCGTCCACCTCGGCCGCCTCGTACAGCTCGCGCGGGACCTGCTTGAGGCCGGCGAGGAAGATGACCATGGGGGCGCCGAACTGCCAGACGGTGAGCGCCACCAGGCTGTAGATGACCATGTCGGGATCGCCGGCCCAGCCGCCGACGTCCATCCCGAACAGCTTCTGCGTACGGTCGACGATCGCGTCGTCCGAGAAGATCGCCTTCCAGACGATCGCCACCGAGACGCTGGCCCCGATCAGCGAGGGCGCGTAGAAGGCGGCCCGGTAGAAGGCCTGCCCCCGCCGCTTCTGCGCCAGGAGCAGCGCCACGCCCAGCGCGGCGAGCAGCTTCAGCGGCGTGCCCACGACGACGTACCAGAGCGTCACCTGCACCGAGTGGCGCCAGCGCGGGTCCTCGAACATGGTGGTGAAGTTGTCGAGGCCGACCCACTCGGGCGCGTCGAACAGGTTGTAGTCGGTGAAGGCGAAGTAGAGCGAGGCGGCCATCGGCCCTGCCGTGAGCAGCAGGAACCCGGCGATCCAGGGGGACATGAAGAGATAGCCGGCCAGGTTCTCCCGGCGCCGCCGCCGCTTGAGGGCGGCGGGGCGCTCGGGGCTCACCGGACCGTGCCGCGGCTCGGAAGGCTTGTCCTCGGACACGCCTTCCATCGCAGGGGCGTGTGTCACGGTGGTTCCCATCAGCCGGCGAGAGCCGTCTTCGACTCGGTGAAGAACTGCTTGACGGCGTCGTCCACCGACCGCTTACCGAGGGCCATCTCCTCGGCGATGCGCAGGAAGGCGGACTCGCAGATGTCGGCGCCGTTCGGGTGCGGGGTGATGGGCTCCAGGACGCCCGTCTCGACGAGGGACGTCTCGTAGGCGGCGATCGTCTTGTTGACCTCGTCGGTCGGCTTGAACGCGTCGAACTGGGCCTGGGTCGCGGGCACACCGCGGTCGTAGCCCATGATCTTGGCGACCTCGGGGTCGTGCACCATGAAGGAGATGAACTGGGCCACCTCCTTGGGGTGCTTGGTGCGCTTGGAGGCGCTGAGCATGAGGGAGCCGAGGTACTGACCGGTCTTCTTGCCGTCGGTGGTGGGGATGGGCGCCAGTCCGTACTCGCTCTTGCCCTCGGAGGTGTAACGGACGGTGAAGTTGTCCCAGGTGAACTCACCGGCGGCGAGTTCTCCGGCGACCGCCGACTTGGGCTTGATCTGGGCGACCTTCTTGGGGTCGGCGTAGCTCCCGTCCTCGACGCTCTTCTCGGCCTTCGCCCACCAGGCCTTCAGATCCGCCTCGGTGAAGCCGAGTCCGCTCTCGGCGAAGAAGGCCTTGCCGTTCTGGCGGAGGTACAGGTCGTAGAGGTACATCACGCCGTACATGCCGCTGTCGCCGGCGCGGCCCGCCTTGTCGCGGATCTTCTTCATCGCCGCGTCGAAGTCGTTCCAGGTCCAGCCCTGCTCCGGCTTGACGCCCGCCTTGGTGTAGACGTGCTTGTCGATCACCAGGGCCATCGAGTTGGAGCCGACCGGGACGCCGAGGAGCTTGCCGTCGATCTCGCCGAACTTCTCCAGGCCGGCCCGGAAGCCGTCCATGGCGAGATTGCCGGCCTTGACCTGCTCGCTCAGATCGAGCAGCACGTTCTTGGCGTCGTATTTCCGCAGGAAACCAATGGCGTTCTGGAAAACGTCAGGCGGATTGCCGCCGGAGGCCTGGGTGTTGAACTTCTTCCAGAAGTCGGTGTACGGCTGGAAGTCCGTTTTCACCTTGATCTTCGGATACTTCTTCTCGAAGAGCGCGATGGTCTTGTTGATGCGCTGGGCCCGGTCCTCCGAACCCCACCACGCATAACGGATCGTCACCGTCCCGTCCGAGGAGGTCCCGCTGTCCCCGCCGCACCCCGTGGTCGCCGCCAGGCCCAGTGTGGCCGCCGTCGCCCCTGCGGCCTTGAGGATCGTTCGTCTGCCAACATCCGTGCTGGTTCCCACAGTCGGGCCCTCCCCGCGGCGTCGTCGCCATCCATGAATCGTTTCAAGAAAGCGCTTGCTGGCACAAGGTACGAGGGAGCTGAGAGAGCGTCAATGATTCGGACAGAATTTCCTCGCGGGCGGGGAGGCGGGATGCGGTGGTGACGCGCGGGGGTCGCACGTGTCAGCTGCGTGGTGAAGCGTGTGGTGGCCGCCGCGTGGCCGCTCCCGTCAGCCGGGCGGGCGGCCGGGAGCCGGGCGGCCGGGGCCGTCGACGCAGTGGAATGCGGCGGGGGCGGCTGGGAGCACGCGTGGACGACGGACGTCGGTGGCAGGTCGGGGCGCGTCCCGAGCACGTGACGGCGACTCGCGGCCAGGGTGCACCACTGGCACGCGGCGGCGACTCGTGACCAGCGCACATCCCAGGCACACGGCAGCCACTCGCGACGGACACGCGACGGCAACTCGCGACCAGGGCACACACCGGGCACACGACAGCGACTCGCGACCAGGGCACACACCGGACACGCGACAGCGACTCGCGACCAGGGCACACACCGGACACGCGACAGCGACTCGCGGTCAGGACGCGCCCCGAACGCACAACGGCAACTCGTGACCAGCGCACATCCCGGACGCACAACGGCGACTCGTGATCAGCGCACATCCCAGGCGCACGACGGCGACTCGCGACCAGGGTGCACCTCGGGCACCACGGCGGCCGCGGCCAGCGCACATCCCGGGCGCGCGACGGCGACTCGTGGTCACGCCGACTCCGGCGGGCCAGCGTCCGAGTGATCGCGGGTGGACGGCCGCTCGGGGCTCCGTGCAGGGCTACGGCGGTCGCGGCGCCCGAGGCGTCGAGGTCTTGGGCTCCCGGCAGTCGAGGCGGGGTCCGTCCGACGGGCCGGGGCCAGCTGCTTCGCCCTGCCCGGGGCCGCCCGGCGCGGGCGGGACACGCCTGGCGATCGGGCCCGGCGGTGCGGTCCTGCCGGGCCGGAGACCGCGTCGCCTCCGACATCGCCGCCCCGACGGGTCCGGAACCCTCGTCGCGCGGCAGCGGCCCCGTCACGCCGCTCACGGACACGACGACGGCCCGTCCGCGATGTGTCGTCGCAGACGGGCCGTCGTGCCGGGTGGGCGATACTGGGTTCGAACCAGTGACCTCTTCGGTGTGAACGAAGCGCTCTCCCACTGAGCTAATCGCCCGGGCGCATGGAGAACATTACCCCATGTCAAAGGGTGGCCGTGACCGTCCGCCGCGCGGGCGGAGCGGTCGGCCGGTCACTGGTCCTTGATCTTCCACGGCATCTCGAAACCGAACTTCCACACGTAGAAGCCCAGGATGGCGCCGATGACCGCGAGGCCGATCGAGGTCAGGATGATGTTGCGCTTGCGGACCTTGGGGTCCAGGGCACGCTGGGCCGCCTCGGTGACCTTGCGCTTGGTCCAGCGCAGGACCAACTGGGCCCAGACGAACTCGGTCGCCCAGATCGCCATGCCGCCGAAGATCACGACCCAGCCCGGTCCGGGCAGCGGGAGCATGATGATGCCGGCGATCACGACCGCCAGGCCGACGATGAAGATCCCGACCTGCCAGCTCAGGTGCAGCACACGGCGGGCCTTGACGAACTCGGGCGCCCGTGAGCCGAGGCCCTGCTCGGCCTCGGTCCGCGCCTCGCCCGACCTGGCGTCGTCCGCCGTCATGGCGACCTCACCCGGCCCGCCACTCCCCGTATTCATACGACCAAACCCTACCCGAGAGATTCCGGTCACCGTAATGGTGGTACTTCGCGAACGTTCCCTCGGCCGGAAGAGTTACGTAAACGCACGCAAAACACTCAGAGGGGTTTACAACGGCACCGTAGGTGGCATGTCGATTTCGCCGACGTGCGAATCCCCGAGCGCACACTGAGCGAAAGGCCCTGGCGCTTATGAACACCACGGTCAGCTGCGAGCTGCACCTGCGCCTCGTTGTGTCGAGCGAGTCCTCCCTGCCTGTCCCCGCAGGCCTGCGGTACGACACGGCCGACCCCTACGCCGTGCACGCCACCTTCCACACCGGAGCCGAGGAGACCGTCGAGTGGGTGTTCGCCCGCGACCTCCTCGCGGAGGGCCTGCACCGGCCCACGGGCACCGGCGACGTCCGCGTCTGGCCGTCGCGCAGTCACGGTCAGGGCGTCGTCTGCATCGCCCTGAGCTCCCCCGAGGGGGAGGCCCTGCTCGAGGCCCCGGCGCGGGCCCTGGAATCCTTCCTGAAGCGAACCGACGCGGCCGTGCCTCCCGGCACGGAGCACCGTCACTTCGACCTCGACCAGGAGCTCTCGCACATCCTGGCGGAAAGCTAGGACGGGGCTCCCGCAGAGCTGCCCGACGCCGTCCACTCGGGGAGACGGCTCGGGCCAGGACAACCGCATAGGGCAAGCGCCGACGCCGCGCCTCGGGTATCCCGTGGTGCGGCGCCGGCGTGCGCGGCAGGGCCACCCCGCCGGGCCGAGCGGCTACCATCGGCCAGCATCGGCGGGCGCCCGCCCGTCCCCCAGGCCAGGGAGCGAAACGTGCTGATCACCCACGACACCCGGTGCGCCCTCGACGCCGTGGTGGATCTGGTGAACACCGCGCCGGAGGACGACGTCGTCCCGGACGGGCTGCCGGACCTGGCCGCCCTCACGGATTTCGTGGACAAGCACGAGATCAGCGATGTGGGCGTGCTGTCCGAGTTCGACCTCTCAGCGGTGCGCAAGGTCCGGGGGCGGTTGGCGAAGGTGTTCGCGGCGCCGGACGCCCGCGCCGCCGCAGGACTCATCAACGAGCTCGTCGCCGCCGCGGGCACCACCCCGCACCTCACCGACCACGACGGCTACGACTGGCATGTGCACTACTTCGCGCCGGGCGCCTCGATCGCGGACCACCTGGCCGCCGACTGCGGAATGGCGCTCGCGTTCTTCGTGGTGGCCGGCGAGCGGGAACGCCTGCGCCGCTGCGAGGCCCCCGACTGCCGGCGTGCCTTCGTGGACCTCTCCCGCAACCGCTCCCGGCGGTACTGCGACAGCCGCACCTGCGGCAACCGCCTCCACGTCGCCGCCTACCGTGCGCGCCGCAAAGAAGCGGCCGGCTGACCCTCGGGGGGAAGCTTGCGGGCCGTCGATGCCGACGCGGCCCCGGCGGGTGACGCCGGGGACCGCGGGTACGGCTCACAGCAGCAGCAGGTCGTGCAGCGAAGCCATGAGCAGCAGACACCCGATCACCGCAAGGAAGATCATCAGCGGTGGCTGGGAAAGGGCGAAGAGGCATCCGCGCGGCTCGTCCTGCGGCGGCGCGGCGTCGCTCTGTGTCGTGTCCAGCATCTCGCGGGCGATGATGACGCAGGCCGCGCCGTGGATGCGATCAACACGCTCGAAGTGAGCGGGTGTTCGCCAATTCCGCGATCTCTGTTTCCGGGCGTGATCACTTACGCGCGGGTGCGGTCCGACTGTGTCGTTTCGGTCGCCGGCGCGTCGGTCCGCCGCTTCGGCGACCCGTGCGCCGGCGACCGCTTCATATGCCGTGCTTCTTGAGGATGGCCTCGATGTCGCTGAAGTCGTCCGTGGCGGTCGCGCGGGGTGCGGCGGCGGGCCGGGCGGCCGGGCGGGCCTGCCCAAGGGAGGGCGCCGAGACGGCCGGGGCCACGGCCTCGCCCCGCGCGGCACGCGCCGCCGCCTTGCGCTCCTTGCGGGTGCCTCCGCGGCGGCGCTCCACGGCGCGCGTCGTCATGAACAGGGCCCAGGCCACGCCGAGCAGACCGAAGCCCAGCCAGGCGGTCGGGCTGAAGGCGGTGCCGGCGACCCATTCGACGACTCCGGTCAGCACCAGGCCGAGCGGAACGAGGGCGTAGGCCGCCATACGGGCGGCCGTCAGGTATCGCCTGCGGTAGGCCGTGACCGCGGCGATGCCCAGGCCGGCCGCGGCGACGGCGGAACAGACGGTTTCGGCGATCATCCGGTCCTCCAGACGCGGCACAACAGGGCAGGGTCGAATCGGCTGGCGTCGCGGGCAGCGCGGCGCTTCGTCCTTCCATCCTGCACCTGCGCGAGGTCGCCGGGCCATGTCTCGGCCGGACATCAGGGACATCTCCGGGTCCCCTCCTCCACAGGTGCCGGTCCGGGGCGGGTGGCTCCCGGGTACTACGGGGTGTCTCCGGCCCGGGGACGGGGGCAGGTACGGGGTGGTCCGGATTGGGGTGGTGCGGGGCGGGCTGGGAGACTGGAGCCATGAGCGACTCCTCCCCCGCCGCGTCGGTGTCCGCCGACGCGTCGACGTCCCCCTCCGCCCGTCCCGCCGTCGTCCTAGACGTGTGGTGCGAGTTGCAGTGCCCGGACTGCCGCAGCGCCCTCGGCGACCTCCGCCTCCTGCGAGAGCGCTACGGCGACCGGCTGGAACTGCGGCTGCGGCACTTCCCGCTGGAGAAGCACAAGCACTCCTTCGCCGCCGCGCAGGCCGCCGAGGAGGCCGTGGAGCAGGGCAAGGCGTGGGAGTACGTCGAGGCGGTCCTCGGCCGGGTCGAGGAACTGGACCGTGAGGGTGAGCCCTTCCTGGTCGACACCGCCCGGGAACTGGGCCTGGACGCCGAGGAGTTCGACACCGCGCTCATCGACGGCCGGCACATCCTGATCGTCGACGCCGACCAGGCCGAGGGCAAGGCGATCGGCGTCACGGGCACCCCGACGTACGTCATCGGCGGGGAGCGCCTCGACGGCGGCAAGAGCCAGGAGGGGCTGCGCGAGCGCGTCGAGGAGATCGCGGACCGGCTGCTGGCCGAGCGGGAGTGAGGCTGCCGGAGCTCCCTGGGGCGCGGAGCTCCCTGGGGCGCGGCGTCCCAGGGCTTCTCAGAGCAGGCTCTTGTACATCGAGTAGCCGACCGGGAGGTATCCCAGCGACTCGTAGAGCCGTTCGGCGGGAGTGTTGTCCGCGAAGACGTTGAGGCCGATGACCCGCTTGCCGGCGGTGATCGCCTGCGCCTCGGCCAGCAGCATCAGCGAGCGGCCGTGGCCCCGGCCGCGGAAGGCCTCGTCGGTCTCGACGTCGTACACGTAGGCCCGGTCCTCGTGGATGCCGAGCCACAGGAAGCCGACGCGGACGCCGTCGTGTTCCAGGACGCTGATCCGCATGTCCTCGGTGTCCCGGCCGTCCGGCAGGAGACGCTCGGTGTCGCGCTCCGACCTGGCCCGGGCCTCGTCCGGCGGGACGCCGCGGCTGATCCAGTCCGAGGCGTACTCGGTGACGCCGCGCGCCCGCCACGGCCCGAACTCGGCCTCGGTCAGGGGCCTGGCCTCGCTGCCCGGGGGCAGTCGGGGGGCCACGGCGTCGAGTGGTTTCGCCAGGCCGCGGTTGCGGTGGACGTATCCGAGGGCGGTGGCCAGGCGCAGGGCGGCGTCGGCCCCGGCCGGCACCCGGATCTCGATCCCCCGGCAGCCCCAGCCGCGCGCGACCTCCTCGGCGGCGAGCGCGGCGACCGTGCCCCGGCCGCGCCCGCGATCGGGCTCGTCGACGCGCAGGTCGTCCACACGGGCGACGGCCGGCCCGAAGTCGGGGTGGGTGGACAGGTGGACCGCGCCGACCGGGCGGCCGTTCACGCACACCTGGTAGCGGCGGGACAACGCCCCGTCGGCGGCGCGCTGGAGCGGCTCGGTCGGCCGCAGAGTCGTGGTCATCAGGGGGTTTCTACCCGCCTCACGGGCCGAAGTCAGCCTGTTTTCCCCGGCTCTTACGGCTTTCCGGCCCTCAAGGGGAGCCCTGAAGGGGCGGGGCTCACGGGTCGAGGTCGTCGGCCGCCCGCTCGTCGAAGACACGCATGGCCTTGGCGGTCACCGGCCCTGGCGCGCCCGGCAGTTCACGGTCGTCGACGCGGTGCACGGCCTGGACGTCACGCAGAGTGGAGGTCAGGAAGACCTCGTCGGCGCGCTCCAGGACGTCCAGCGGCAGGTCGCTCTCCCGCGCTCCGGTCCACTCGACGGCCAGCGCGCGGGTGATGCCCGCGAGGCAGCCCGAGGCGAGCGGCGGGGTGTGGATCTCTCCGTCCAGGACGACGAACACGTTCGACCCGGTGCCCTCGCAGAGCCGGCCGACGGTGTTGCCGAACAGCGCCTCGGACGCGCCGTCGCGGTGCGCGTGGGCCAGGGCGACGACGTTCTCGGCGTACGAGGTGGTCTTCAGGCCGGTGAGGGCCCCGCGCTCGTTGCGGGTCCACGGGACGGTGATCACGGCCGTGGAGTCGGGGCGGCGGGTGGTCTCGCCGAGGGCGACGACGAGGGTCGGGCCGTGATCGCCGCGGTCGGAGCCGAGGGGCCCCTGGCCGCCGGTGTAGGTGATGCGCAGGCGGCCGAGCGGCATCGGGTTGGCTTCGAGGACGGCGGCGCAGGCGCGGCGGACCTCGTCGAGGTCGGGGTCGGGCAGGCCGAGGCCGCGCGCGGAGCGGGTCAGCCGGTCGAGGTGCCTGGTCAGCGCGAACGTGGCGCCGTTGCTCGCCTTCACCGTCTCGAAGACGCCGTCGCCCACGGTCAGTCCGTGGTCGAGGACGGAGACGCGGGCGGACTCGAACTCCTGCAGACCGCCGTCCAGCCAAAGCTTCACTGCTCTACCTCACCATGTTCGTCCCGGGGGCGTCGCACGACGGAACGCCTGCGTCCGTCGTGTACGTCCCCGACGCTATCGCGAGCAGCCGGGACGCCTTCAGTTCGGTCTCCGCCCACTCCGCCTCGGGGTCGGAGCCCCAGGTGATGCCGGCGCCGGTGCCGAAGCGGAGCGCTCCCTCGGCGCGGTCGATCCAGAAGGTGCGGATGCCGACGGCCAGTTCGCCCGTGCCCCGGTCGGCGTCGACCCACCCGATGCCGCCGCAGTAGGGGCCGCGGGGCGCGGTCTCCAGCGCCTCGATGATGCGCAGGGCGCTGGACTTGGGGGCGCCGGTCACCGAGCCGGGCGGGAAGGCCGCGTCGAGCAGTTCGGTCCAGCCGGCCCCTTCGCACAGCTCGCCGCGGACCGTCGAGACGAGGTGGACGAGGCCGGGGTGCTTCTCCACGGCGCACAGGTCGGGGACGGTGACGCTGCCGGTGGCGCAGACGCGGCCGATGTCGTTGCGGACGAGGTCCACGATCATCACGTTCTCGGCGTGGTCCTTCTCGAGGAGGTCGGCCTCGGTGCGTCCGGTGCCCTTGATGGGCCCGGACTCCACGGTCCGCCCCTGGCGGCGCAGGAAGAGTTCGGGTGAGGCGGTGGCGATCTCCACGCCGTGCCCGGGGAGGCGGACGGTCCCGGCGTACGGCGCGGGGTTGCCGCGGGCGAGCAGCGCGGTCAGCGCGTCCACGTCGGCGCCGGGCGGGACGGGGGCGGACAGGACGCGGCAGAGGTTCGCCTGGTATACGTCGCCGGCCGCGATGTGCTCGCGGATCCGGCGCACTCCGGCGGTGTACGCGGCGCGGTCGAGGGACGACGTCCAGTCACCGGCGGCGGGGCCGCGCCACTGCCCCGCTGTCGGCGTGGGCACCGGCGCCACCCGCACGTCCGCGAAGCGGGCGCAGGTCAGACGGCCTTCGAAGTCGGCGCAGACGGCCCAGAAACCGGTGGAGTCCAGGGCCGCCGGGTCGTCGGTGACGTCGAGGAGGCCGGTGGCGACGCGGTCGCCGAATCGGGCGAGGGGTGGCAGTTCGGGCACGGTGTCGAGTTTAGGGCGGGCATCCGGGGGACGGTCGGCGGCAGCGGGGGCGCGCACTCCGGTCGTCGTTGCGGGACGCGCCGTTGGGGCCTGAGCAGGTGTTCGGTCGGACTCAGCGCAGCACGCTGCACAAACGCGTTTTTGTGCTGGCCCAGGAATCCGCTAGAGTTCAACACGTCGCCGGGACGCGAGAGCGCACCGAAACGACAGGCGGACGTAGCTCAGTTGGTAGAGCGCAACCTTGCCAAGGTTGAGGTCGCGAGTTCGAACCTCGTCGTCCGCTCGAAGGACAGTAGGGATCTTCCCGGTCCCCTACACTCCTGGTGGAGTGGCCGAGAGGCGAGGCAACGGCCTGCAAAGCCGTCTACACGGGTTCAAATCCCGTCTCCACCTCCAAGGACGATTAGCTCAGCGGGAGAGCGCTTCCCTGACACGGAAGAGGTCACTGGTTCAATCCCAGTATCGTCCACTGGATCTTCGGATCCCCGCGCGATTAGCTCAGCGGGAGAGCGCTTCCCTGACACGGAAGAGGTCACTGGTTCAATCCCAGTATCGCGCACGCAGTGCCACGGCCCGTGGGTCGTGTTCCCGAGGACGATTAGCTCAGCGGGAGAGCGCTTCCCTGACACGGAAGAGGTCACTGGTTCAATCCCAGTATCGTCCACACCCCGGAAACCCCCGGCCGTCTCCACGGCCGGGGGTTTCCCCGTGTGCGGGCCGGTCAGCTGGAGAAGAGCATGTGACCGAAGCTCTTGTGGCGCTGGTGGCCGTAGTGACCGCCGTGACCCCCATGGCCACCGTGCGGGGCGCCCCAGGCGGGGGCGTGCGGGGCCTGCGCCGGGTAGGCCTGGGGGGCGGCCGGGGGCGGCGGCGCCGGCTGGGACCACTGGGACTCCAGCCGGGTGAGCGCCTCCAGCTCGCCGTAGTCCAGGAAGATCCCGCGGCAGTTCGCGCACTGCTCGATCTGGACGCCGTTGCGGTTGTACGTGTGCATCGGGGCGTGACACTTCGGACACTGCATGTCGGCTCAACTCCTCGCCGGTCGGTCCTGCTTCGCCTATCGCCAGGACAGACTCTGTCCGGCTGCGGTCGGTTGCACCCTACTTCGCCGAGCTTGACGGCAACTGGTCAGGTACGGAACCGGATCCGGCGGGCGCGTCGGCCGGCTGGGCCGGTACCGAGGCCATGCGGGCACAGGCGTCGACGAGGGACTCCTCGACCTCGTCGAGGGGGCGGTCGTGTGCGATCGCCTTGGTCAGTGCTCGGGCGGCGGTCTGGACGGTGAGGGCGCGGGCCGGGACGTCGAGCGCGGGCCAGGGGTCGCCGTCGGCGGGGACCGCGGGACCGCGCGCCGTGCGGTAGGCCGTGAGGAAGCGGGTCCATTCCTCCGGGGGGAGCAGGCCGCAGGCGTACCAGGCGGCGGGGCGGGCGAGGTCCCAGGCGGGGACGCCGGTGCCCAGGTCGTCGACGTCGATGAGATGCCAGGGGCCGTCGGGGGCGGGGTGGCGGACGAGCTGGCCCAGGTGGAGGTCGCCGTGGCAGAGGGTGGTGGTGTCGGGCATGGGGGTCGTCGCGCGGGCCCAGGCGGGCAGGGCGGTCCAGGCGCGGAGGACGGGGGCGGCGGCGGGGTGCGGGGCGGTGGCGGTCGCGTCGCGGAGGCGGATGACGGCCCGGGCGGCCTTGGCCGGGCCGCGCATCGGCGGGAGGGCGTGGGGGGCGGGGGTGCGGTGCAGGTGGGCGAGGAGGGTGGCGGCCTCCTCCCAGGGGGCGGCGTCCGGTGTGTCCGGGTCCACGGGGGCGCCGTAGGGCCAGAACGTGACGAGGCGGTCGTGCAGGGGCGCGGGGGCGGGGGTGAGTGGTGGGAGGAGGAGGTGCGGGAGGCGGGAGGCGGCGGCCAGGCGGGGGGTGAGGTCGGCGGCGGTGACGCCGGGAGCGTGGGCCTTGGCGACGGTGCCGGCGTGGCGCACCACGGTGGCGTCGGTTCGGTCCGCGAGGGTGGCTGCGCCGCAGGGGCAGCGACTCGAGGTGCGGGAGTGAGCTTCGACTGCGGCGAGTCGAGTGAGCGCACTGAGCAGCGGGGTGACGGCCACGGGGCTCCCTGAACGACGGACGTCTGCCACCCAAGTATCTGCCGGGTCCCGTCGTGGTCGACCGCGGGTCCGTCTCGGCTGATCGCGCAGTTCCCCGCGCCCCCAGGCAGGCCGGACGAACGCTCGCGCAGCCGGGCACGACCCGCGAGAGACGCCCCTGGGCCGGCCGGATGGACGCTCGTGCTGACGCGCGCGGCGGGGAGGGGGCGGGGTGGGGGTGTCCGCCCGCAGCGGCCGGCGTCAGTCACCGGGCGCCGATGAAGCAGAAGCCACCGCCGGACCGAGGACGGACACCCCCACCCCGCCCCCGACTCACCTACCGAACCGAACGCGCTAGACCCGCCCCCACCGCCGAAACGGGCCGCCGCAGGCACTCAGGGGCGCGGGGAACTGCGCAAAACCCCAGCCCCCACCGAAGCCGCACCCAACAACCGCACAACCGCACAACCGCACAACCGCCGGAGGCAAAAGCAATGCCGGCGCAGCTCCCCAGCTGCGCCGGCATTATTGCCGTCCGCCGTACCCCCGTCCCCACGGGGTTTCATGGGTGGATGTCCCCGCCCGGACCGCTCTTCCGGGCCTGGGGTCGCCGCTCAGCGCCCCAGCATCACGCCCACGGACGACGCTTGTGTGGCCACCGTCTCCCAGCCGTCGAAGACGACCAGGAGCAGTGCGGCCAGGGGGAGGGCCATGAGCGTCGCCACCAGGGGGTGGCGGCGGCCCGTGCGGCGGGGTCGGGTGCGCAGGTGCGTCCGCGGTGCCGTGTGGGCCATGGTCCCTCTCCTGAACCGTTCTCCGTTGTGGTTGGCAGCGGCGGGCGTCTGACCTCGGGGGACGAGTGCTGCACCCGCCGCTTGACCTCAAATCTAGGCGTGCGGCGACCGCCGCACGTCATGCCCTCGTACCGATTGACGGGCCTCCCGGAGGATGAGCCATGACCTGCGGCGTACTCCCCTGGGTGGAGACGCGGGCCTACGACTCGGGGTCTTCCCGGAGGGGCTGCCCACTACGCGCCGGTATTTCCGAGCTGTCCTCGCGCGGGACGGGCTGCTCGACCAGCGCGAGGACCCGGTTCGCCATGAAGCGGGCGGTACGGACGACGGCGCCGTTTCGGGTGACTTCGCTCACTTCCACCACCCCTCGGCGCACCGCCGTCTCCACCCGGCGGCCCGCTCTGCTCGCCACCACCTCGTACGTCCGCGTCGTGTCGCCGGCGTCGACGACTATCTCCACTCGATCACCCTTCACGGGTTCAATCCCCCTTCTGTGACAGGTGGTTGAGGCCACAGGGGCGACAACGCGCCCCTGTTCGCAGGCCCCCTGAGCACCTCTCAAGTGTCCCATCCGGCACTGACAATCGATCGGAGCGAGAGGGCGCGGCCTCTGCGCGCGGACGGCTGTGGAAACGTAAGCTGTGCCACGTCACACGGACCGGGCAGCGGGGATGAACATGGCGATGATGCGCCTGAGGCGCGAGGACCCGCGCGTCGTCGGCTCGTTCAAGCTTCACCGACGACTCGGCGCGGGCGGGATGGGCGTCGTCTACCTGGGCTCCGACAAGAAGGGGCAGCGGGTCGCGTTGAAGGTCATCCGGCCCGACCTCGCGGAGGACCAGGAGTTCCGGTCGCGGTTCGCGCGGGAGGTGTCGGCGGCGCGGCGGATCCGGGGCGGGTGCACGGCCCGGCTGGTCGCGGCGGATCTGGACGCCGACCGGCCGTGGTTCGCCACGCAGTACGTGCCCGGCCCCTCCCTCCATGACAAGGTCAACGACGAGGGGCCGCTCGGGGCCGCCGAACTCGCGGCGATCGGGGCCTCGCTGTCGGAGGGGCTCGTCGCGGTCCACGAGGCCGGGGTCGTGCACCGGGACCTGAAGCCCTCGAACATCCTGCTCTCCCCCAAGGGTCCGCGGATCATCGACTTCGGCATCGCCTGGGCGACGGGCGCCTCGACGCTGACGCACGTCGGCACCGCAGTCGGCTCCCCCGGCTTCCTCGCGCCCGAGCAGGTGCGGGGCGCGATGGTCACCCCGGCCACCGACGTGTTCTCGCTCGGGGCCACGCTCGCGTACGCCTCGACCGCCGACTCCCCTTTCGGGCACGGCAGTTCCGAGGTGATGCTGTACCGGGTGGTGCACGAGGAGCCCCATCTGCACGGCGTTCCCGACGCACTGGCGCCGCTGATCCGCGCCTGCCTCGCCAAGGACCCCGAGGAGCGGCCGAGCACGCTGGACCTCTCCCTGCGGCTGAAGGAGATCGCGGCGCGGGAGGCGCAGGGCATGGCCGACGCGCGGCCCCCGGCGCCCCGGGCCGCCGAGGCCGACCGGCCGACGGGACGGCTGACGGACAGCAGCTATCCGGACCGTGCGGGGCGGCAGCCGGGCACCCCCGCGCCCCGGGGCGGGGCCCCGGCCTCGCGCGGCCCGGCGCCCTCCCGCGGAGGGACGCCGTCGCGCGGGGGGGCGTCCTCGCGCGGCGGAAGCGCCCCGCGCGGCGGCGTCTCGCACTCGCGGCCGGGCGCCCGGCCCACCCCCGCTCCCCGGAACACCCCGGCGAAGCGCAACAGCAGGCCCGGCAGCGGCAGTCGGCCCGCGCCGCGCAACGGCCGGCCCGGGGCGAGACCCACGGGGACCGGGCGGCGACCGGCCAACCCCCGGTTGCTGCGACAGCGGTTGTTCGTGTTCGTCGTCGTGACCCTGCTCGTGGCCCTCGGCATCGCCCTCGTACAGGGCTGCCAGGGACCGGCCCGGGGACTCGGCGGCGACGGCGTCGTACGGCATCAGTCGCAGACGCAGCGGCCGCCGACGTGGGCCGAGGGCCCCGAGGTCGGCGGGCGCGTCGAGGACGGCTCCTACTAGGGCGTGTTTCGAAAGTCCCGTCTGGCTCGCGGGAGCGGGCGAGACCGGAGTTCTACACGAGCGGGCGGCCCGTGGCCACCGCGTAGAAGGCCACCGCTGCCGCCGCGCCCACGTTGAGGGAGTCGACTCCGTGGGACATGGGGATGCGGACCCATTCGTCGGCGGCTACCAGGGCCTGGGTGGACAGGCCGTCGCCCTCCGCGCCGAGCATGAGGGCGACGCGGTCCATGGTGTGCGGCGCCGCCTCGTCGAGGCTGCGGGCCTTCTCGTCCGGGGTGAGGGCGAGCAGGGTGAAGCCCGCCTCGCGGACCGAGTCCAGGCCCTTGGGCCAGGTGTCGAGACGGGCGTACGGCACGGAGAACACCGCGCCCATGGACACCTTCACGCTGCGGCGGTAGAGCGGGTCGGCGCAGTCCGGGGAGAGCAGCACCGCGTCCATGCCGAGGGCCGCCGCCGAGCGGAAGATGGCGCCGATGTTGGTGTGGTCGTTCACCGATTCCATGATCACGACCCGGCGGGCGGTCCGCAGCAGTTCGGCCGCCGTGGGCAGCGGCTTGCGCTGCATGGAGGCGAGCGCGCCGCGGTGGACGTGGTAGCCGGTGACGCGCTCGGCGAGTTCGGGGCTGACGGCGTAGACGGGGGCGGGGAGTTCGTCGATGACGTCGCGCATGACGTCGACCCACTTGGCGGAGAGCAGCATCGAGCGCATCTCGTAGCCGGCTTCCTTGGCCCGTCTGATGACCTTCTCGCCCTCGGCGATGAACAGGCCCTCGGCCGGCTCACGCCTGCGGCGCAGTTCGACGTCGGTCAGGCCGGTGTAGTCGCGCAGGCGCGGGTCGGCGGGGTCCTCGACGGTGATGAGATCGGCCACAGGGGTGATACTGCCTTGTCCTGGGTGTGGTGCCAACGGCTCGGTACAGGTTCTGTTACCCGGGGTTACGCCCGGGTGGGGTCCGGCTGCGGGCCGACGGCGACGACCGGGCCGATCACGATGACCGCCGGCGGCTTCACGTCCTCTGCGCGGACCCGCTCGGCGACCGTCGCGAGGGTCGCGTCGACGCGGCGCTGGGCCGCCGTGGTGCCCTCCTGGACCAGGGCGACCGGGGTGTCGGCCGACTTGCCGTGGGCGACGAGCGCCTCGGCGATCTTCCCGATCTTGTCGACGCCCATGAGGATCACGAGCGTGCCGGTCAGCTTGGCGAGGGAGGCCCAGTCGACGAGGGAGCGCTCGTCGTCGGGGGCGACATGGCCGCTGACGACGGTGAACTCGTGGGCGACACCGCGGTGGGTGACCGGGATGCCGGCCGCGCCCGGCACCGAGATGGAGCTGGAGATGCCGGGGACGACCGTGCAGGGGATGCCCGCCTCGGCGAGCGCCTGGAGCTCCTCCATGCCCCGGCCGAAGACGTAGGGGTCGCCGCCCTTGAGGCGCACGACCGCCTTGCCCTGCTTGGCGTGCTCGATCAGCGCGTTGTTGATCGCCTCCTGGGCCATGAAGCGGCCGTAGGGGATCTTCGCCGCGTCGATCACCTCGACGTGGGAGGGGAGCTCGGCGAGGAGGTCGCGCGGGCCCAGACGGTCGGCGATGACGACGTCCGCCTCGGCGAGGAGGCGACGGCCGCGGACGGTGATCAGGTCCGGGTCTCCGGGGCCGCCGCCGACGAGCCAGACGCCGGCGGTGCGGGTGCGGTGGTGGGGGGCGACCAGGGTGCCGTCGTGCAGGCCCTCGACGACCGCGTCGCGGATGGCCGCGGTGCGGCGCGGGTCGCGGTCGCGCGCGTCCGTGGTGAGGACGGCGACGGTGACGCCAGCGCTGTGGCCGGTGGCCGGGGTCCAGGCGGTCGCCGCGTCGGCGTCGTCGGAGCGCACGCACCACACGCGGTGCGCCTCCCCTTCGGCGGAGGCCTGGGCGTTGGCCTGCGGGTCGCTGGTGGCGATCAGGGCGTACCAGGCGTCGGTGAGGTCGCCCTCGGCGTAGCGGCGGCGGTGCCAGGTGAGCTCGCCCGCGTCCGCCATGGCTTCCACGGAGGGGGTGGCGGACGGCGAGACGAGGTGGATGTCCGCGCCGGCCGCGATGAGGGCGGGGAGGCGGCGCTGGGCCACCTGGCCGCCGCCGAGGACGACGACCCTGCGGCCGGCGAGGCGGAGGCCTACGGGGTAGGCGGGGTTTTGGGCCATGAGGTGCGGCTCCTCGAACAGGCGGTTGTTCAGTGGGCGCACTGCGGCTTCGGAGCGGCCCTGACGTGCGGATTTTAAGCGCACGTCCGGAGGGTGGGCGGGGCGGGTGGGGTGTTTCCTCCCCCGTCCCGCCCCTTTCCGAGGCCGGGGCTCTGCCCTCGGGCCCCCGGCGAGTGGACTACTTCTCGGTCACCCCTGCCGAATCGAACGTCGCCACCTCGTGCATCGCTCTGGCCGTGCTCTGGACCAGCGGGAGTGCGAGGAGGGCGCCGGTGCCCTCGCCGAGGCGGAGGTCGAGGTCGACCAGGGGGCGCAGGCCGAGCTTGTTGAGGGCGGCGACATGCCCCGGTTCGGCGCTGCGGTGGCCGGCGATGCAGGCCGCGAGGACCTCGGGGGCGATGGCCCGGGCGACCAGGGCGGCGGCGCCGGCGCTGACGCCGTCCAGGATCACCGGCGTGCGCAGGGAGGCGCCGCCCAGCAGGAGGCCGACCATCGCCGCGTGCTCGAAGCCGCCGATCGCCGCGAGGACGCCGACGGGGTCGGCGGGGTCCGGCTGGTGGAGTTCCAGGGCGCGGCGGACGACCTCGGTCTTGCGGGCGAGGGTCTCGTCGTTGATGCCGGTGCCGCGACCGGTGACCTCGGCCGGGTCGGCGCCGGTGAAGACCGAGATGAGCGCGGCGGACGCGGTGGTGTTGGCGATGCCCATCTCACCGGTGAGCAGCGCCTTGTTGCCGGCCGCGACCAGGTCGCGGGCCGTCTCGATGCCCACCTCGATGGCCTGCTTGGCCTCCTCGCGGGTCATCGCGGGGCCGGTGGTCATGTCGGAGGTGCCCGCGCGGATCTTGCGGGGCAGCAGACCGGGAGTGGCGGGCAGGTCGGTCGCCACGCCGACGTCCACGACGCACACCTCGGCGCCCACCTGGGTCGCGAAGGCGTTGCAGACCGCGCCGCCGCCGAGGAAGTTGGCGACCATCTGGGCCGTCACCTCCTGCGGCCAGGGGGTGACGCCCTGCGCGTGCACGCCGTGGTCGCCGGCGAAGATCGCGACGGCCGCGGGCTCGGGGATGGGCGGCGGGCACTGGCGTGACAGACCGGACAGCTGGGCGGAGATGATCTCCAGCATGCCGAGCGCGCCGGCCGGCTTGGTCATCCTCTTCTGCCGCTCCCACGCCTCGCCGAGCGCCTTGGCGTCCAGCGGGCGGACGCTGGCGACGGTCTCCGCGAGCAGGTCGTGCGGGTCCGCGCCGGGCAGCGCGCGACGGCCGTACGTCTCCTCGTGGACGACCCACGACAGCGGGCGGCGCTTGGCCCAGCCGGCCTGCATCAGCTCGGGCTCCTCCGGGAACTCGTCGACGTATCCCACGCACAGGTACGCGACGACTTCCAGGTGTTCGGGCAGGTCCAGCGCGCGGACCATCTCGCGCTCGTCGAAGAAGCTGACCCAGCCGACGCCGAGGCCTTCGGCGCGGGCGGCGAGCCAGAGGTTCTCCACCGCGAGCGCGGAGGAGTACGGGGCCATCTGCGGCTGGGTGTGGCGGCCCAGGGTGTGCCGGCCGCCGCGGGTCGGGTCGGCGGTGACGACGATGTTCACCGGGGTGTCGAGGATGGCCTCGATCTTCAGTTCCTTGAACTGCTTCGCCCGGCCCTTGGGCAGCGACTTCGCGTACGCCTCGCGCTGACGCTGGGCCAGTTCGTGCATGGCCCGGCGGGTGTCGGCGGAGCGGATGACGACGAAGTCCCAGGGCTGCGAGTGGCCGACGGACGGCGCCGTGTGCGCGGCCTCCAGGACGCGCAGCAGCACCTCGTGCGGGATGGGGTCGCTGCGGAAGCCGTTGCGGATGTCACGGCGTTCGCGGATGACCTTCAGCACGGCCTCGCGCTCGGCGTCCCCGTACGCGGGCGCGGGGGGGCCGGCGGGGCGACGGAGCTCTTCGACGGTCTGAGCGCCCGCGTGCTCCTGATCGTTCGGCTCGGCCGGCTCGTTGGGTGCGACCTGCTCGTTCGGTGCGACCTGCGCGTGCGGCTCGGTCAGCTCGTGCGGCTCGGTCAGCTCGTGCGGCTCGGTCAGCTCGTGCGGCTCGGTCAGCTCGTCCTGGTCGGCGGCCATGGTGTCCAGGTCGTCCGGGTTCTGTGCGACGTTCGGGTCGGGCTCTTGGTCCATCTGCGGCTCCGCTTCCGGAGTGGCCGGGGCGGGGTCGGCCTCGGCCGCGCGGGGTGCGGGGACCACCACTGCGGGGGGCTCGGCCACGGGGTGGGGCATCTGCTCCGCCACCGGCTCCGGTACGTGGGGGGTCTCGGTCTCCGCATCCGCCTCGGCGGACGGGAAGTCGCCCTGAGGCTGGGACGATCGGGGCTCCACAGCGTCCACGGCGTGAGACACCTGGTCCGCGATCTGGTCGGCGGGGGCAGGCGCCGACTCCGGGTGCTCCACGCCGTCCGGGCCCTGGGGGTGCGTCTGCTCCGCTGCCGCGGCGGGCTTCGGGTAGAGCGTGTCGAGCGCCGAGGGCGCTGCGACGGGGGCCTCGGGCTGCGCGTCGACGACCGCTTCGGATGCGGGAGGGACCGCTTCCGGGACGGGGGCGACCGCTTCCTGCTCAGGCTCGACCGGTTCAGGAGCGGGCTCGACCGCCTCGGGCTGCTCGGAAACGACGGCCGGCTCGGCTTCCCGGGCGGCAGCCTCGGGAGCCTGGTCCGGTTCGGGGGCGGCCTCGTCGGTCTGCGGCGCGGGCTCGACGGGAGCCGCCGAGACGTCGGACGCCTGGGGCACGTCGGATGCCTGGGGCACGTCGGATGCCTGGGGCACGTCGGACGCCTGGGGCACATCGGACGCCTGGGGCACATCGGTTGCCGGCACGTCAGGCGCTTGCAGGTCGGGCGTCTGTGCCGCCTCCGGTGCGGCGACGACGGGTTCGGGGGCGCTTTCGGGGGCGGGAGCCGGGGCCTCTTCGGCGGCCTCCGCCGCGGGCGGGTCGACGACCGCCTCGGGCTCTTCGGCGACCGGGACGGCGGGGGCCGCCGGAACTTCGACGCCTTCCGGAGCCTCCGGAGCGACCGCAGGCTCCGCCTCGGGAACCTCAGCGGCCTCCACGGGTGCGGCCGGGACCGGCTCGGCCTGCTGCGCGACCTGCGCGTCGGGGACGGGCTCCTCGGCGGGCGCGCTCCCGGGGGCCTCGACGGCCTCCGCGGCCGCCCTGTCGACCACGTCCACCGCCGGCGCCGCCGCGACCTCGGTCTCCGGCGCGGGCTGGGCAGCGGACACGGACTCCGGCTCGGCCACGGGCACGGGTTCGGACGCCGCCTCCGGAGCAGCCTCGGACGCCGGCATCTCGACGGGGGGCGACGCGGGAGCCGGAACCGAGACGGCCGAGGTGACCCCGGCGTCCTCGAACTGCTCCGCCTCGGCCGGGACCTGAGCGGCCTCGGTCACACCGGTCGCGGTGACACCGGCGTGCACCGGCTCCGCCTCCTGCGGAGCACCGGCGTGCACGGTCTGCGCAGCGGTCTGCCCAGCCTCCTGCGGAGCACCGGACGCCGCGACCGCCTCCGTGGCGATCCGGGCCACGACCGCCTGGGCCACACCCCCCGGTCCGGGCTGCGCGGGAGACGGGGCCGCCTCGGCGGGGGCCGGCACGGAAGCGACCGGCGCCTGGGCGACGGCCTGCGCCGCGACCTGCGCGCCCCACGGCGCCGCGCCCTGCGGGGGCGTCGCGTGCTGGGGGGCGGCGTCGAGGTACTCGGGGCCGGGCGCGGGCGCGGCCGGGTGGCGGGCGGGCGCGCCCGCGGGGCCGCGGTCGGCCAGGGAGCGGACCGGGCCCGCGAAGGCGTCGGGGATGGGCGGGCCGAGGTGCAGAGGGCGGCGCGGCGCGGCCGGGGCCGGCGTCGGGCCCGGGAGGCGGACCGCGCTGAGGTCGACCGAGCCGCTGTCACGGCCGGACATCTCGTGCGGGCCGGGCTCGTGCACGGTCTCGACCACCGGCTCGGGCGCGGGCGGCGCCACCTCGTTGCCCCATGCGCTCTGGGCGCCCGGCAGCAGCAACAGGTCTTCGTCCTCGGCGGTGGTCTCGGAGAGGTAGGCGTACGCGCCGGACGTGGAGACGCCCGGCTGCTCTGCCGTGTCTGCGCTCTCCGGCAGTCCCTCGCCCGGGACCTGGCCGGTGTCGGTCATGCGTACCCCTCGCCCATCGGTTAGTGCTCCTACGACCAGCTCACCCGGAACGGCGCACCGACCGCCCCGCAGTGAAGAACGAGCGTCCACGCCCAGCGGCACGAACGACCCGCCCGAAAAAGACGACAAAGCCATTCAGTGGCATTGTCGCGGTCGTCGTCGCCTCGCGACAGCTTGATCCGAGACGCTCCGCTGTGGACTGCGCCACGTTGCGCGCCCACGGGTTTCGACGTACCACACCCGCCCCAAAACGGATGGGTTTTCCGGACATTGACCGACGAAAGGCCGGGCGACCGGATGCGGTACGACGATCGGCCAGCCTACCGCGCGCGGTACGACAACCGGATCACCGGGAGGGCAAAACGGTCTACGCGGGACGCTCGGGCCATACCCCGCTGAGCAGGAACGCGACGCTCCGTTCCGTCTCCGTCCAGGCCCGGGTGTCGAGTTCGACGGACTGGAGGAGGGCGCACTCGACGCGGTAGCCGTGTTCGGTGAGGTCCCGGCCGATGAGTTCGGCGGCGTCGCGGGTCATGGCGTGGGTGACGATGCGTTGGGGGCGGCGGTCGGCGACCGCGGAGACGACGGCCGCTCCCCCGCCGCCGACGCGGACGACGTCCGGCTCGGGCAGGTTCTCCAGGATGTGCGGGGCGGCGCCGCGGACGATCTGTAGCTGAACGCCGAAGCGGCGGGCGGTGGCGTCGGTGCGGACGCACGCCTGAAGCGTCCGGTCCACGGCGATCACGGCCGCGCCGGCCCGCGCGGCCTCGGTGGCGAAGGCCCCGCTGCCGCAGCCGATGTCCCAGACGAGGTCGCCCACGCGCGGGCCGAGCCGGGACAGTTGGGCGGTGCGCAGGAGTTCCGTCTCCCCTTCGCCGAGTTCCCCGAGTTTCCCGGGTTCCCCGTGCCCGCCGTACGCCTCTGCGGGCAGCGCCCAGCCGCGCGGGCCCGCGTCGGGGGCGCGGCCGGTGATCCAGCCGCTGTCGGCCTGGGGCGCCGCGGTCCCCCCGATGACGATGACGACGTTGGGGTCACGCCAGGTGTGGTCGGCGGCCTTGTCGGAGGTGACGACGCTGATGTGCTCGCGGTCGGTGCCGAGTTCCTCGCAGACGACGAAGGTGCGGTGGACGCCCTCCATCAGCAGGCCCAGTTCGGCGGGGCCGGCGCCGGGTGAGGTGAGTACGGCGACTTTGGTGTGGGCGCGGCATACATTCACCGCGCGTCGCAGGGTGCGCCGGTGTGCGACGACCACTTGGGCGTCGTCCCAGGGCATGCCGGCGCGGGCGAAGGCGGCGGCGACGGAGGAGACGGCGGGGACGACCTCGACCTCCAGGCCGAACTCGGGTGCGCGCAGGGTGCGCACGACGCCGAAGAAGCCGGGGTCGCCGTCGGCGATGACGACCGCGGTGCCGCGGTGGCCGGCGATGCGGCGGGCGGCGAGGGCGACGCTGCCGAGGCGCAGACGCTCGGCGGCGGGAGGCACTTCCGGCAGCGCCAGATGGTGCGCGGCGCCCGCCACCAGTGTGGCGGCGCCCAGGGCGGAGCGGGCCGCGGCGGTCAGCGGCGAACCGTCCCAGCCGATCACCGTGACGCGGTCGGCCATCGTCCTCAGTCTCCCGGGGTTTGCGCAGGCGGCGGTCCCGTGAGGGTACCTGGTCGCGCGGGGCCGGGCGGGGCGGCGGCGGGCCCGTGATCAGGGTGGATCAGTTCCGGCCGAAGACGAGGACCGGTTCCGGCCGAGGCGGTGTGATCGGTCCCGTCGCAGCGGGACGCCGGCCCCGGTCGGGGGGGATCAGTTCCAGTCGGTGTACGAGGTGAAGCCGCCGCTCTCCGCGAACTGCTCCCCCGAGCCTTCGAGGTCCTCCGGGAGCAGGCTCCACACGATGAAGTCGGTGCGCACCTCGGTCCAGGAGCCCTCCTCGGTGCGGGCCCGGGCTATACAGGCGTTGCGCAGGACGCCTTCGCTGATACAGCCGATCTTCTGGGCGACCTGCTGGGAGGCCGTGTTGTCGGCGGCCGTGCGCAGCTCTATGCGCTCGAACCTCTGGTCGGTGAACAGCCATTGGGCGGTGGCCAGCGAGGCCTCGGAGGCGTAGCCCTCGCCGCGGGCCCACGGGGCGACGATGTACGACAGCTCGGTGGCCCGCACGTGCCAGTTGGTCTTGGTGAGCTGGATGACGCCGACGAGCCGCTGGGTGAGGAACTCGGTGACGGCGAGGTCGAGGCCGCGGCCGGCGGTGCGCTCGGCGGGGGCGTACCGGGTGATCCAGGTGCGGGCCGCGGTCTCGGTGAAGGGCTGGGGGACGTCGGTCCAGGCGACGATCTGCTCGTCGTTCATCATCGCGGCCATGGACGGCACGTCGTCCTCGTCGAGGGGGCGCAGCACCAACCGCTCCGTGCTGATGGAGATGGCGGGGAAGGTGCTCGTCATGGGTCGCTCCGTAACCTTCGAGACCGTAGGGGTCCGACCTGCCTGACCGTCAGACCCGCTGAACTGCCCAGCATGCAGCATGAAAGCACCCTGTCGCACCACGGGGTCCGCACCGGGCGAAGGGTGCGGACCCCGAAGGCGTGTGCGAGGCCGACGGCGGCCTTCCCGGGGTGTCGGCTGCCCTCCCCGGGGGGGCGTCGGCTCAGAAGGAGGCGACGACGGAGCCGGCGTACTTGTCCGCGATGAACTTCTTGACCTCGGGGGAGGTGAGGAGCTTCGCGAGCTTCTTCACGCGCGGGTCGTCCTCGTTGCCCTTCTTCACGGCGAGGAAGTTGCCGTACGGGTTGTTCTCGGCCTTCTCCAGGGCGAGGGCCTGCTCGGCGGGCTTGAGGCCGGCGGAGAGGGCGTAGTTGCCGTTGACTACGGCGGCGTCCACGTCGTTCAGGGAGCGCGGGGTCTGGGCCGCCTCCAGCTCCTTGAACTTGAGGTTCTTGGGGTTCTTGGCGATGTCGGCGGGGGTGGCCGAGTTGCCGGCGCCGTCCTTGAGGGTGATCAGGCCGTTCGCGGCGAGCAGCTTCAGCGCTCGGGCCTCGTTGACGGTGTCGTTGGGGACGGCGACGGTGGCCCCGCTCTTGAGGGCGCCGAGGCTCTTGGCCTTGTCGGAGTAGAGGCCGAGCGGCTCCAGGTGGACCGTGACGACGGGCACGATGTCGGTGCCGTTCTTCTCGTTGAAGTCGTCGAGGTACGGCTTGTTCTGGAAGTAGTTGGCGTCCACCGAACCGTCCGCGGTCGCGGGATTCTGCGTGGTGTAGTCGCTGAACTCCTTGACCTCCAGGTCGAGGCCCGCCTTCTTCGCGAGGTGGTCCTTGACGTAGGTGAGGATCTCGCCGTGCGGGACCGGGCTCGCGGCGACGATCAGCGGGCCGCTGGTGTCGTTGGCGGCGTTGCCGGAGCCACAGGCGGAAAGCCCGAGGGTGAGGGCTCCGGTGACGAGGGCGGCGGTGGTGAACTTGGCGGTGTTACGCACGAAAAGTGCCTTTCCTGATGGTGGTGCGACCCCGTGGTGGGTGGTACGGGGAAATCTGTGAGCGGTGAGGGGGTGGGGGATGCGGCGCTCAGGCGACCTTGCCGACGTCGGTCGGGGCGCTCAGGCGACCTTGCCGACGTCGGCCGTGGCCGGCTCCTCGGCCTTCAGCAGGCGGAGCTTCGGGGCGGGGCCTGAACGGCCGCCACGCCGGTGCAGTGAGCGGGCCGCGAAGTCGCCGGCGAACTGGATGAGCGAGATGACGACGGCGAGGATCGCGACGGTGATCCACATCAGGTCGGTCTCGAAGCGCTGGTAGCCGTAGCGGATGGCGATGTCGCCGAGGCCGCCGGCGCCGACGGTGCCGGCCATCGCGGAGTAGCCGATGAGGGCGACGATCGTGGTGGTGGTGCCGGCGATCAGCGAGGGCAGGGACTCGGGCACGAGCACCTTGCGCACGATGGTCCAGGTGTTGCCGCCCATGGACTGCACGGCCTCGACGAGTCCGCCGTCCACTTCGCGGACAGCCGTCTCGACGAGCCGGGCGAAGAACGGGATGGCGCCGACGGCGAGGGGCACGATGGCGGCCTCGCGGCCGATGGTCGTCCCGGTGACGGACCGGGTGAAGCCCATCAGCGCGACCATCAGGATGATGAACGGCATCGAGCGGGCGACGTTCACGACCTGCCCGATCACCTTGTTGGCGACGACGTTCTGGAGCAGGCCGCCCCGGTCGGTGAGGACCAGCAGGACGCCGAGCGGGAGGCCGCCGACGACCGCGATGAGGGTGGACCAGCCCACCATGTAGAGGGTGTCACCACACGCCTGCTCCAACAGGGGCCATCGCTCGGAGAGTTCCGCCCAGCTCACTTGGCACCGCCCTTCACCAGCAGGGACTCCTCCGCGGAAGCGCCCAGCACGTCTATCTGCAGGCCCTGTTCGCGCAGGAAGCCGATCGGCACGACGTTGTCCTCGTAGCGGCCGGGCAGTTCGATGCGCATCCGGCCGACCTGGAGACCGCCGACGGTGTCGACGGCCGCGCCGAGGATCGAGATGTCGATGTTGTAGGTGCGCGAGAGCTGGGAGATGACCGGCTGGGTGGCGGCCTCGCCGTGGAAGGTGACGTCGACGACGGTGCGGCCGTCGCCGTCGGACTCGCCGCTCACCGGGAAGAGCGCGGCGGCGAGTTCGGAGCCGGGGGTGGCGAGCAGTTCGCTGACCGTGCCGGACTCGACGACGCGGCCCTGTTCCATGAGGGCGGCGGAGTCGCAGATCGACTTGACGACGTCCATCTCGTGGGTGATGAGCAGGACGGTCAGGCCCAGCTGGCGGTTCAGGTCGCGCAGCAGCTGGAGGATGGAGCGGGTGGTCTCCGGGTCGAGGGCGCTGGTGGCCTCGTCGGAGAGCAGCACCTTGGGGTCGCCGGCGAGAGCGCGGGCGATGCCCACGCGCTGCTTCTGGCCGCCGGAGAGCTGGGCGGGGTAGGCCTTCGCCTTGTCGGCGAGACCGACGAGGTCGAGCAGCTCCAGCGCCTTGCGGGAACGTTCCTTCCCGGTGGTGCCGAGGATCTCCAGCGGCAGCTCGACGTTGTCCTGCACGGTCCGCGAGGACAGCAGGTTGAAGTGCTGGAAGACCATGCCGATACGGCTGCGGGCGCGGCGCAGCTCACGGCCCGCGCGCGGGCCGCGGCCGGCGAGGGCGGTGAGGTCCTGGCCGGCCACGGTGACCGTGCCGGAGGTGGGGCGTTCCAGGAGGTTGATGCAGCGGATCAGCGAGGACTTGCCGGCGCCGGACTGGCCGATGACGCCGTACACCTCGCCTTCGCGGACGTGCAGGTCGACGCCGTCGAGGGCGGTGACCTCACGGCCGCTCGCGCGGTAGACCTTGGTGAGGCCCGTGGTGGTGATCACGTGGGTTTCCGTCACTGTCGAGTGCGCGGGCGTGGGTGTGCCCGGGCACGGATGCGTTCGTTCAAGGACGCGACACGGTTCTCGCTGTGACGCTGGATCGGGGAGAACATGTGCGCGGGGCGGCTGTGCGTCACGTACGGCTCATCGGCTCACTGCGTACGCACGTGCCACCGCGTCTCGCTTCGGGGCGCGAGCTCAGGGTGGTGCGGGGGCCCTCTAGAAGGCGCACATTCGACACATACAACGAGCACCGGGCGTCATGGTCGCCTCGGTCGCAGGGGTGCGGTCGCTCGTCGTGGTCATGCGATCAGTAAACCAGACGTACGGTCCTGACAGGCCTCGAATGTCCGCATGCTGGACAGCCGTGGACACCCCTCCGGGGCGCCCGGGCATCCTCGCGCCCGGCCCGCTCCCCCATCGCCGACCAGCGCGGACGGTCCGGCCCGGCTCCACGCGCCACTTGTACGGCCGCAGTCCGCCGCAGGAACGGTGGTGACCAAGGCCACGGGGGCCGACGCGGCCCGCGGACCCTCACAGAATCTCCCGCCAGGCGTCACCGAAGGCCCTCGCGAGGCCTCGCGGGCCCGGGCGCGAGGGGCCCGTCAGGGGCGTAATAAGGTCGCTGCATGCTTGATGCCCTGACGCTGGCGACCGGTGTCGCCGCGCTGCTGCTCGCCGCGTGGTGCGGCTGGGCGGCCTACCGCGACCAGCCCACCAAGGACTGGCATTTCATCGGGATGGCCGTGGTCTCGGTGCTGGCACTGGCCCAGCTGGTGATCGGGATCGTGCAGCTGGCGCGGGGCGAGAAGCCGGCCCAGGGCACGACGATCTTCGTGGCGTATCTGCTGGGGGCGCTCGCGTGCCTGCCGGCGGCGGGGTTCATGTCGCTGGCCGAGCGGACACGGTGGGGATCGGTGACCGTCGCGGCGGCGGCGGTCGTCCTCGCCGTCCTCGAGGTGCGGCTCTACGACATCTGGGGAGGCTGAGATGACGGCCGCGCAGGAAAGGCCGCAACGCCTGATCGGCGGGCCGGGCCTGGTGCTGGTGTGGTTCTACGGCGTGATGGTGGTCGGTGCGGTGTCGCGCTCGGCGTACCAGATCGCCACGGAGTTCGACCGGGCGCCGCTCGCCTACTCGCTGTCGGCGGTGGCGGGCGTGGTCTACGGGTTCATCACGTACTCGCTGGTGCGGGGAGGCGAGACGGCGCGCAGGGCGGCACAGGTGTGCTGCGCCGCCGAACTCGCGGGCGTGCTGATCGTCGGCACCTGGACGCTGATCGAGCCGTCCGCCTTCCCGGACGCGACCGTGTGGTCGGACTACGGGATGGGCTATGTGTTCATTCCCGTGCTGCTGCCGCTGACGGCGCTGTACTGGCTGCGCCGGTCCCGCACGGTCACGCCGTAGCCGCGTAGGCTCCCGCCGCCTTCTCCAGGACGATCATCGGGACGCCGTCCGTGCCCTGGGAGGTGCCCACGGTCTCGTAGCCGACCCGGCGGTAGAGGCGGAGGTTGCCCTCGCTGCGGTGGCCGGTGTGGAGGCGGAACCTCTTGGCGCCGCGCTCCTCGGCGAGGGCGGCCTCGGCCGCGCGGAGCAGCCGCGCCCCGATGCCGTGGCCCTGGAGGCGGGGGTGCACGCAGAGCTTGCCGATGGCGGCGGCCCCGTCCTCCGTGATGGAGCCCTGGACCGAGCCGACGACCTCGTCGCCCAGCCGGGCCACGAAGACGCAGTCGGTGGCCAGCTCCTCGCGCACCGAGTCGAGGGACTGGACGAGAGGGGCGATGCGGTAGTTGCCGTACAGCGCCGCCTCTCTCTGGAAGCACAGGTACTGCAGCCTGAAGATCTGCTCGGCATCCTGCTCGGTCGCCACCGAGATGGTCACGCTCATGCCCATGTGCGCACGCCTCCCGCTCACCTGATCGCCTGTGGTCCTTCACTCCTATCCCCGCACTTCGCGAGCCGCAACCACCAGCGTCAGGAGACGTCGCAGACATCATGGACATCTGGAACGTTACGGTCCGAGACTTCCCTGTGAGATACCCAACTCCCCCGCGATCTTCCGGTATGCGGGTCCTCCGTGTCGGCCGGACGGCCGCTCAGCGATCGGCGTGATCCTCGCGGGCCAGCAGGCCGGTGTCGGGCTGGTCGGTGAACACGCCGTCGATGCCGGTCGCGAAGTAGGTCCGGTAGGCGCCGAAGACGTCTCCGTAGCCGTCCGGGGCGGCGCCCTTGCGGAAGTCCGCGGGCAGGAAGGGGTTCTCGTTGCGCATGGTGTACGGGTGCAGGATCAGGCCGACTGCGTGGGCGTCCCGCACCAGGGTGGTGGGGGTGGTCAGCTTGCCGGCCGCGTCCTTGGGGATGACGAGGTCGAGGGTGGGGCCGATGCCCTGGGCGTAGCCGGCGATCTCGCGGAGTCCCTTGCGGGTGACCAGGTCGGCGACGGTGCGCGGGTCGCCGGTCGCGACGAAGTCCCAGGGCCGGGTGGCGGCGCCGGAGAGCAGCACCACCAGGGGGTTGTCGACCAGCTTGTTCAGGCGCTGGACGCTGGTCGGCTCGAAGGACTGGATCACGACCGGGGCGTTCTTGCCGTCCTTCCCGTGCCGGCGCAGCAGCGCGGCGACCCGTTCCTCCAGGCCCAGACCGAGCGCCCGGAAGTAGGTGGGGTGTTTGATCTCGGGATAGATCCAGACCTGCTTGCCTCGCTCACGGGTCTGCCGGTCCTGCCACTTCAGGACTTCCTCGAAGGTGGGGATCTGCCAGCGCCCGTTGTACAGGGTGTTGTGCGGGCGGTTGGCCGGGACGCGCTCGACGGCCCGCAGGGTCTTCAGCTCGGCCAGGGTGAAGTCCTCGGTGAACCAGCCGGTGGTGGGGACGCCGTCGAGGGTCTTGGTCGTCTTGCGGACGGCGAACTCGGGATGGTCGGCGACGTCGGTCGTCCCGCCGATCTCCGGCTCGTGACGACAGACGAGGTGACCGTCCTTGGTGGGGACCAGGTCGCCGGCCTCGACGATGTCGGCGCCCAGGTCGAGGGCGAGTTCGTAGGAGCCGAAGGTGTGCTCGGGGCGGTAGCCGCTGGCGCCGCGGTGACCGATGATCGTGGGCACGGGGAGGCTCTTCAGGCCCTTGCCGCCGTCGCCCCGGCCGCCGCCGTGCCGGGCGTCGGCCGCTCTCGCCGTGCCGCCCAGGCCGAGGGTCGCCCCGCCGGCGCCCAAGGCGGCCGCCGCGCCGAGGAACACACGCCGCCCGGTGCCGCCCGGCCGCCGCTCCGGCTCACGTTCGTCCTGCGCCCGCTGCGACTCGTGCCCGCCCATGTGGGTCCTCCTGCCGTCGGATCGTCCGGTGCGCGCCGATCGTAGGGGCCCGGATGTGACCGGTGGGAGACCCTGGTGCGAACGGGTGGGTGAGCGCGGATGGCGTGTATTCGACGGAACATGACGCCGCATCGGATTCGGTGTCACGGGCCCGGGTAGCCGGGCGGTACCGTCCGTGTGACGGGTCGGTGACGGGCCGCGACTGTTGGGCCGCTGGAGGTAAACCTGCGTCAACAGTGCGTAAGGCGTCGGTGAACCCGGTGTGCAGACCCGGGGCAGCCGCGAGTATCGTCCTCACCTGCACATACACATACCGTTTCCCTTGACACCGGAGGGTTCGTTGTCCCGCTTCGCGCTCATCAAGGCAGTGCTCGGACCGATCATCCGCCTGATGTTCCGCCCCCGGGTGGAAGGCGTGGAGCACATCCCGGGGGAGGGACCGGTGATCCTGGCCGGGAATCACCTCACCTTCATCGACTCGATGATCCTCCCGCTGGTGTGCGACCGGCAGGTCTTCTTCATCGGCAAGGACGAGTACGTCACCGGCAAGGGCTTCAAGGGCCGGCTGATGGCCTGGTTCTTCACCGGCGTCGGCATGATCCCCGTCGACCGCGACGGCGGCAAGGGCGGGGTCGCCGCGCTGATGACCGGGCGGCGGATCCTGGAGGAGGGCCGGGTCTTCGGGATCTACCCCGAGGGGACGCGCTCGCCCGACGGCCGGCTGTACCGGGGGCGTACGGGCATCGCCCGGCTCACCCTGATGACCGGCGCGCCGGTGGTGCCGTTCGCGATGATCGGCACCGACAAGATCCAGCCGGGCGGCTCCGGGATGCCCCGGCCGAGCCGGGTCACCGTCCGCTTCGGCGAGGCGCTGGAGTTCTCCCGCTACGAGGGGATGGACCGCGACCGCTATGTGCTGCGGGCGGTGACGGACTCCGTGATGGCTGAGGTGATGCGGTTGTCGGGGCAGGAGTATGTGGACATGTACGCAACGAAGGCCAAAGCGGCGTAGGCCTCCGGCGGTTGGGCCGGGTGCGGTGCGGGTTCGGTGCGGGTGCGGGTCCTGGTGCGAGTCCGGGTGCGAGTTCGGGTGCGAGTCCGGGGTGGCTGGTCGCGCAGTTCCCCGCGCCCCTTGGTTGCGTCGCTTACCCGGCGTCAGCCAGGCACCGATCCCCCATGCGCTGGGCGCGCCCCCGCGGCGGAGCCGCACGTCGGTACAGCCCCGCGCCCCTTGGTTGCGTCGCTCACCCGGCGTCAGCCAGGCACCGATCCCCCATGCGCTGGGCGCGCCCCCGCGGCGGGGCCGTACGTCGGTACAGTCCCGCGCCCCTTGGTTGCGTAACTCTTCCGGCGGCAGCAGGCGCCGATGCCTCACACGCTGGGCACGCCCTCGCGGCGGAGCCGTACGTCGGTACAGTCCCGCGGCCGCTTGGTTGTGGCGCTCACCCGGTGGTTTCCAGGTGCTGTTCCCTCAGCAGGACCCATGCCGTCGCTGCTGTCGCCAGCAGTACCGCTGCGCCCACGCCGGAGGCGACGCTCAGGCCGTCGACGAACGCCTCCCTCGCTGAGTTCAGCATCGTTTCCGCCTGCGCCGTCGGCATTCGGCTTGCTGCTTGCACCGCGCCGCCCAGGGATTCGTGGGCGCCCTCGGGTGTGCCCGATGGGGCGGGGAAGTCTCGGTAGACGCCGGTCACGATCGAGCCGAGTGCCGCGATGCCCAGGGCCGCGCCCAGTTCGTACGCCGTCTCCGAGACGGCCGATGCCGCTCCCGCCTGTTCTCTGGGGACGGAGGAGAGGATCACGTCGGAGGTGACGGTGAAGGAGAGGCCGGCGCCGACGCCGACCACGAGGAGGGCCGCTCCCAGCAGGGGGTAGCCGGTGGACCGGTCGACGACGGTCAGGGCGGCCAGGGCGAGGCCGATCGCCGCGAGGCCGCCGGAGACCACCGTCCGGACGGAGAAGCGGCGGGCCGCGCGCCCCGCGAGCAGGCCGGCCGTCACCGCCCCGATGGCTGCAGGCAGTTCCGCCAGGCCAGCCTCCAACGGCCCCCTGCCCTGGACGAGTTGCAGATACTGGGAGAGAAAGAAGACCAGGCCGGACATCCCCAGGACGGTCAGCAGGTCGGCCAGGACCGCGCCGCTGAAGCCGCGGCTGCCGAACAGGCGCATGTCCAGCAACGGGGTCGGCAGGGTCAGCTGGCGGTGTACGAAGCCGTACAGCGCGGCGGCGCCCAGCAGGCCGACGGCCAGCGTGGGCCAGGCCGGGCCGTGGGAGGCGGCCTCCTTGACGGCGTAGACGATGCCGATCATGCCGACGAGGGACAGCGCCACACTGGGCAGGTCCCAGGGGCCCGGGTTCGGGTTGCGGGACTCCGGCAGGGTCCGGACGCCGACCACGACGAGGACCGTCATGACGGGCAGGTTGATCAGGAAGACCGAGCCCCACCAGAAGTGTTCGAGCAGGAAGCCGCCGGCGATCGGGCCGACCGCGGTGCCGGCGGAGGCCGTCGCACCCCAGATGCCGATGGCGAGGCTGCGCTCGCGGGGGTCGTGGAAGATGTTGCGGATCAGAGCGAGCGTGGCCGGCATCAGGGTCGCGCCGGCGACGCCGAGCAGGGCGCGGGCCGCGATCATCGTCTCGGGCGTCGTCGCGTAGGCGTTCAGGACGGATATCGCGCCGAAGGCGGTGGCCCCGCCGAGCAGGATGCGCTTGCGGCCGACGCGGTCGCCGAGGCTGCCCATGGAGACGAGCAGGCCGGCGATGACGAAGGAGTAGACGTCGCCGATCCACAGCAGCTGGGTGCCCGAGGGCGCGAGGTCCTCGCTGATGTAGGGGGTCGCGAGACCGAGGACGGTCGCGTCGACGGCCACCAGCAGCACGGCGAGCACGAGGACGGACAGCGCGAGCCAACGGCCCGGGCGCTTCACCGCCTCGGGCGTGGTCACCGGCTGCAGGGTGCTGGTCATGATTCCTCTCTCCGTAGCGCGCCGCCGAGCAGCAGCTCGACGATCATGTGGTGGAAGTCCTTGGGGGCGACCTTGCCGCAGAGCACGACCCAGGCGCCGGAGGCGAGCAGCCCGAACAGGGCCTCGGTGAGCCATGCCGGGGTGAGGTCGATGCGGAACTCGCCGTCGTGCTGTCCGCGCCGGAAGAGCGCCGAGATGCGGGCGTCGATTCTGGCCCACCCCTCGTTCTGCTCCTCGCCCTCGTAGAGCTGGTTCTCGGTGTAGAGGAAGGCGAGCAGTCCGGCGGCCGGTTCGAGTTCGCGCACGAGTCGCCGTACGGCGTCGCCCGCCGGCCCGTCGTCGAGGCGCGCCGCGTCGAGGGCGGCCTCGCATTCGGCGATGCCCAGCGCCTCCAGCGCCCGCACGAGAGCGTCCCGCCCGGCGAAGTGCCGGTGCAGGGTGGCCCGGCTGATCCCGGCGGCCTTGGCGACCTCGTCCATGGTCGCGGTGGACTTGCGGGTCAGCAGCGCGGCGGCGCTGCGCAGTACGTGGTCACGATCGACAGCCATGAGACGACTATAACCCAGATGAGACATCATTGTCTCATCTGGGGCTTGCAGGTATCAAGCGGGGGTCGATCAGAAGCTTCGGCGTGCCGCTGTCGATCAGTGCCAGGGCAGTCGGCCGCGTCGCTCCCAGTAGGCCTGCGGCTCCTCCGCGAGGGCGGCGAGGCGGGTCAGCTGGTCCTCGTCGAGGTCCACTGCGGCGGCGTGCAGGTTGGAGGCGAGCTGGGCGGTGGTCGCGGCGCCGGAGAGGACGACGCCGGCCCAGGGCTGCCGCAGCACCAGTGCGAGGGCGACCGCGTCGGAGCCGAGGGAGGTCTCCTTCGCCACCGCCTTGAGCGCGTCCGGCGCGTGCGGATCGGCGAGGCGGCCGTTCGCCATGCCCTCCTTGACGATCACCGTGAGCCCGGCGGCGTGCGCCTCGGCGAGCGCCGGGCCGGCCGAGGTCTCCAGGGCGTTGTACGTCGACTGCACGGTACGGAAGAGGGGCTCGCCGTCGACGGTCACGGCGAGGGCCGCGCGGATCGCGTCCGCCTGGGCGGGGCCGCTGGTGGAGAAGCCGATGGTCACGCCCTGGGCCGCGGCTTCGGCCAGCTCGGCGTGCAGGTCCTTGTCCGCGAGGGCGGGGCTGTCCGGGGTCACCGAGTGGATCTGGTAGAGGTCGAGGCGGTCGCCGAGCAGTTCGGCCGTCTCGGCGCGCTGACGTTCGTACGTCCTGACGCTGTGGTCCTTGACCTCGTGCTGCTCGGCGTCAGTGGTCCAGCCGGCGGTGTAGGTGTAGCCCCACTTGCTGCCGACGACCACATCGTCCAGCTCGGGGTTCCGCTTCAGCCAGTCCGCCAGGAACTCCTCGCTGCGGCCGTAGGAACGGGCCACGTCGAAGTAGCGGACGCCCTGGGCGTAGGCGGCGTCGAGGAGTTCGTGGGTGCGGGTGCGCAGGGCTTCCACACTGCGGTTCTCGCCGAGGGCCTGGGCGCGGTCGAGGGTGATGTAGCCGGGGCGGCCGACCGCGGCGAGGCCGAAGCCGATGTGGCAGGTGGGGGTCGTCGCTGTGGCCAGGCGGGCGAAGGGCATCGCGGGCTCCGTGGGTCGGCATTCGGCTCGTGACCAACGTAACCCGCGATGACCTTCGCTTCAGAGCTCGGTCGCCGCGCCGCTTCGAGCGCTACTTCTTCGCCGTCGCCCACTCGTGCTGGGCCGCCACGTCCGCCTTGACCTCGGCCAGCTGGATCGCCACCGCGCTCGGGGCCGTGCCTCCCCGGCCGTTGCGGGAGGCCAGGGCGCCGGGGACGTTGAGGACCGTGCGGACCTCCGGGGTGAGGTGGGCGGAGATCTCGGCGAACTGGGCGTCCGTGAGCTCGTCCAGTTCCTTGCCCTCGGCCTCGGCGACCTTCACACAACTGCCGGCGACCTCGTGCGCGACGCGGAACGGCACGCCCTGCTTGACCAGCCATTCGGCGATGTCGGTGGCCAGCGAGAAGCCCGCCGGGGCCAGCTCCTCCATGCGCTCGCGGTGCACGGTGAGGGTGGCGATCATGCCGGTGAAGGCGGGCAGCAGGATCTCCAGCTGGTCGCAGGAGTCGAAGACCGGCTCCTTGTCCTCCTGAAGGTCGCGGTTGTAGGCGAGGGGCAGCGCCTTCAGGGTGGCCAGCAGACCGGTGAGGTTGCCGATCAGACGGCCGCTCTTGCCGCGCGCCAGCTCCGCGATGTCCGGGTTCTTCTTCTGCGGCATGATCGACGAGCCCGTGGAGAACGCGTCGTGCAGCGTCACGAAGGAGAACTCCTTCGTGTTCCAGATGATGATCTCCTCGGCGATCCGGGAGAGGTTCACGCCGATCATCGCGGTGATGAAGGCGAACTCGGCGACGAAGTCACGGGACGCCGTGCCGTCGATGGAGTTGCCGGCGCTGCCGTGCTCGAAGCCGAGGTCCTGGGCGACCGCCTCCGGGTCGAGGCCCAGCGAGGAGCCGGCGAGCGCGCCGGAGCCGTACGGCGAGACGGCCGTGCGCGCGTCCCACTGGCGCAGCCGCTCGGCGTCCCGGGACAGGGACTGCACATGGGCGAGGACATGGTGGGCGAAGAGCACCGGCTGGGCGTGCTGGAGGTGGGTGCGGCCGGGCATCGCCACGTCCGGGTGGGCCTCCGCGAGGCCGATCAGCGCGTCCTGGAGCTCGGCGATCAGGCCGCCGACGATGCGGGCGTGGTCGCGCAGGTACATGCGGAAGAGGGTGGCGACCTGGTCGTTGCGGGAGCGGCCGGCACGCAGCTTGCCGCCGAGGTCGGGGCCGAGGCGCTCCAGGAGGCCGCGTTCGAGTGCGGTGTGGACGTCCTCGTCGGCGATGGTGCCCACGAAGTCGCCGGACGCCACGTCCGCCTCCAGCCGGTCCAGGCCCGCGAGCATGCCGGTCAGCTCGTCGTCGGTGAGCAGGCCCGCCTTGTGGAGCACGCGCGCGTGGGCGCGGGAGCCGGCGATGTCGTAGGGCGCGAGCCGCCAGTCGAAGTGGACGGACGCGGACAGCTTGGCCAGGGCCTCGGCGGGGCCGTCGGCGAAACGGCCGCCCCAGAGCCGTACGTCACCGCTGTTGCTGCTCACTTGCTGTGCTCCTTGGGAGGTTCCGGTTCCGGATGTGCCGCCGCCTCCCCACGACGTGAGTGAGGAGGCGGTCGTCAGGCTAGTGCGTGCGAGGCAAGCGGAGGGGTTACGCGAGGTCCCGCTTGGCGGCGATCTTCGAGGACAGGCTGTAGATGTCGATGAAGCCCTTGGCCGCGGCCTGGTCGAAGGTGTCGCCGGTGTCGTAGGTGGCGAGGTTGAAGTCGTACAGGGACGACTGGGAGCGCCGGCCGGTGACGACCGCGCGGCCGCCGTGCAAGGTCATCCGGATGTCGCCGGAGACGTGCTGGCTGGCCTCGTCGATGAAGCCCTCCAGGGCGCGCTTGAGCGGCGAGAACCACTGGCCGTCGTAGACCAGCTCGCCCCAGCGCTGCTCCACCTGCCGCTTGTAGCGGGCGAGTTCACGCTCGACGGTGACGTTCTCCAGCTCCTGGTGCGCGGTGATCAGGGCGATCGCGCCGGGGGCTTCGTACACCTCGCGGGACTTGATGCCGACGAGGCGGTCCTCGACCATGTCGATCCGGCCGATGCCCTGGGCGCCGGCGCGCTCGTTGAGCTGCTGGATGGCCTGAAGGACGGTGACGGGCTTGCCGTCGATGGCGACCGGGACGCCCTGCTTGAAGGAGATGACCACCTCGTCGGCCTCGCGCGGGGTGGCCGGGTTCTGCGTGTACTCGTAGATGTCCTCGATCGGGGCGTTCCAGATGTCCTCGAGGAAACCGGTTTCGACGGCGCGGCCGAAGACGTTCTGGTCGATGGAGTACGGGGACTTCTTGGTGGTCGCGATCGGAAGGTTCTTCGCCTCGCAGAAGGCGATGGCCTTGTCCCGGGTCATGGCGTAGTCGCGGACCGGGGCGATGCACTTGAGGTCGGGGGCGAGGGCGACGATGCCGGCCTCGAAGCGGACCTGGTCGTTGCCCTTGCCGGTGCAGCCGTGGGCGACGGTGGTGGCCCCGTGCTTGTGCGCGGCGGCGACGAGGTGCTTGACGATCGTCGGCCGGGAGAGCGCGGAGACCAGCGGGTAGCGGTCCATGTAGAGGGCGTTGGCCTTGATCGCCGGGAGGCAGTACTCGTCGGCGAACTCGTCGCGGGCGTCGGCGACTTCGGCCTCGACGGCGCCGCAGGCGAGGGCGCGCTTGCGGATGACGTCCAGGTCCTCGCCGCCCTGGCCGACGTCGACCGCAACGGCGATGACCTCGGCGCCCGTCTCCTCGGCGATCCAGCCGATGGCGACGGAGGTGTCCAGACCGCCTGAGTAGGCGAGTACGACGCGCTCGGTCACGGGTTTCTCCTCACACTGCATTCGCTGACATGCATGAGTATGCAGGAGCCTGCATGATTCGTCAATCCGATCCGGCACCGGACAGGAATCTGAGAATTTCTTGAAGCCGCTTTGAACATCGGCAACCGCTTACCCGTACTTCCGACCGAACGCCGGCGCCGCGTTGCACCACCACTCCTGACCCTCGTGAACCCAAGTGAGGCATCCGCATGTCCAGGGCACTTCCGAAGTACAACAAGCGTCGTGTGGCGGTCATCGGCGGCGCCGCCGCGCTGGCGCTGACCGGCGCCGTGGTCGTGAACTCCGCTCTCGCCGGGGAGTCGTCCAAGAACAGCACCGCGAACGCCAACACGCTCGCTTCCGTCGGCACGATCTCCTGCCCGGACGTGGCCTCGCAGCTGCCCGCGATCCCCGCCACCGCCAAGGCCGAGGTCGACCGCAACCTGGCGCTGCTCAACACCCAGATCGCCGAGGCCAACAAGCGCCTCGTCGACACCGTCGGCCAGGGCGGCCCCAACTTCGTCAACAACGCCATCCTCGGCCCGCTCAAGGACAAGCGCGTCTCGACGGTCAACCGCATCGCCACCGCGATCGGCCGCACCGCCGCCAAGCCCCAGGGCCTGGAAGCCCTCGCGCCCTGCGCCCTGAACGGGGGCGGCGTGAACGCCGGCGGCGCGGCGGGGAACCAGGGCAACGCGGGCAACAACGGCAACGGGATGGGCAACGCCGGCAACAACGGCAACGGCAACGCGGGCAACAACGGGAACGGGAACGGCAACGCCGGGAACAACGGGAACGGCAACGGCAACGGCAACGCCGGTGCCGCCGGCACCATCACCTGCCCGGACGTGGCCTCGCAGCTGCCCGCGATCCCCGCCACCGCCAAGGCCGAGGTCGACCGCAACCTGGCGCTGCTCAACACCCAGATCGCCGAGGCCAACAAGCGCCTCGTCGACACCGTCGGCCAGGGCGGCCCCAACTTCGTCAACAACGCCATCCTCGGCCCGCTCAAGGACAAGCGCGTCTCGACGGTCAACCGCATCGCCACCGCGATCGGCCGCACCGCCGCCAAGCCCCAGGGCCTGGAAGCCCTCGCGCCCTGCACGCTCAACAAGTGACATGACCTGACGGAAGCCGCCCCCCGCCGAGACGTCGGCCGGGGGGCGGCTTCCGTCGGCTTCCGTCATGTGAACTCCCGGCATCGAGAATGGTGCCGCCGGACAGCCATGGGTCATGGGGCGGAGACGCTCGCGCATCTGCGGGAGAACGGCCGGATCACCCTGATGTGGTGCGCATTCCAGGGCCGCCGAACATCGTGCGCGTGCACGGCCGCGGCGAGCCGGTCTCCCGCGACGACGCCCGCTTCGGCGAACTCCTCGCCCGCTTACCGGACATCGACCCCACCCGCACGGCCCGCGCGATCGTCGTGGTGCACGCCGAGGTCGTGCGCGGCAGCTGCGGGTACGCGATGCCGTACATGACGTACGAAGAGGACCGAGACCTGCACGGCAGACGGTTCGCCCGCGAGGACGACGCCTCGCTCAGCGCCTACATCGAGTAGAAGCCGCACACATCGCCACGAGCCTGGACGACCTCCCCGGCCTCCCCCTGCCGTCGCCTCCGTCACCCCCGTCGCCACCGTCGTGGACGAGTGGATGAACACTGCGTGCTCGCGGTCCGTATCTGAGGGCCAAGGGTCAGTACCCACGGAGGAACCGTGACCACGACGATCGCCGGCGGCCGTGCCGCCCGCCGCCAGACGATGCGCCGCATCCGTCCGCGCCGCTCCCCGGCCGTCCCGCTGTTGATCGCCGTATGGGCGGGCGCCGCGGGTGTGCTGTGGCTGTGGTGGAACAACACACCGTCCATCGCGGACACCAACGGAAAGATCCTCCAGGCGGGCCGGATCACCGGCCTGCTGGCGGGGTACCTCATGGCTCTCGTCGTGCTCCAGATGGCACGTGTGCCGGCTCTGGAGCGGCGGGTCGGCTCGGACCGGGTCGCCCGCTGGCACGCGATGAGCGGCCGCTACACGCTCTGCCTCACCTTCGCGCACGTCTTCCTCATCATGTGGGGGTACGCGCTCCAGGCCGGCAAGTCGCTCGGCGACATCGTGCAGCAGACGGTCGACTCGGTGAACCAGCTGCCCGACATGGGCAAGGCCGCCATCGGCACGGGTCTGCTGCTGGTGATCGGGCTCGTCTCGATCGGCCCCGTGCGCCGCATGATGCCGTACGACACCTGGTACCACGTCCATCTGCTGACGTACGCCGCCGTGTTCCTGACGTTCTGGCACCAGATCACCACCGGCAACGACTTCGCCGTCGAGCCGACCGCGAAGACCGTCTGGTACGCGCTGTACGGCTCGGTCACCGCGCTGGTCGTCTGGTACCGGATCCTCACCCCGCTCCGGCTGAACCTGCGCCACCGCATGTACGTCGAGGCGGTCATCGAGGAGACGCCCGGCATCGTGTCGGTGTTGATCGGGGGCAACAAGCTGCACCGGATGGGCGCGGAGGCCGGTCAGTTCTTCCGCTGGCGGTTCATGGCGCCGGGGATGCGCTTCAGCTCCCACCCGTACTCGCTGTCGGCCCCGCCCCGCCCCGACCTGCTGCGGATCACGGTCAAGGCGATCGGCGACCACAGCGAGGCCCTGCGCGAGCTCACGCCCGGTACCAAGGTGTGGGCCGAGGGCCCCTACGGCGCCATGACGGCGTCCCGCCGCAGCCGCGGCAAGGTGCTGCTGGTGGCCGGCGGCGTCGGCATCACGCCGATGCGTGCGCTGTTCGAGACGCTGCCCGGCGGCGCCGGTGACATCACGCTGCTCTACCGGGCCAACAGCACACAGGACCTGGCCCTGTGGGACGAGCTGTCGAAGATCGCCGACGAGCGCGGGGCCCGGCTGATGTACGCGGTGAACAGCCCCGACGGGGAGCGCCCCGACATCTCGGCCGAGTCCCTGCAGCGCAAGCTGCCGGACATCGAGGAGCACGACGTCTTCATGTGCGGACCGAACGGCTTCGCCCAGGGCGTGTACGAGGCACTGCGCGGCGCCGGGGTCCCCGCCCGCCGCATCCACCACGAGTCGTTCGAGATGTGAGCGACGCCAAAAATCCACGGATCCACGGGAAACTACGGGAATCGGGAATCGGGAACCAGGAGCGATGAAGAAAAGCCACCCCATGCGGCGCATTGTGCTCGCCAGCGCCGCCACCGTGTCCGGGATCGTTCTGCTGCTGTCGCTGAAGCCGGACTCCGACCCGGCGGGCGCCGCCGCGAGCGCGGTGCCCCCGCAGTCGTCGGTCCAGGGCGGCGCGCAGGCCGCCGGCGCCGGCTCGTTCACCGGTGACGTGCAGCAGACGCAGTACGGGCCGGTGCAGGTCCGGCTGACCGTCGCGGGCGGGAAGATCACCGTCGCGGAGGCCGTGCAGCATCCCAAGGGCGGTCAGAGCGACCAGATCAACGGCAACGCCGTGCCCAAGCTCAACCAGGCCGCGGTCGCCGCGCAGAGCGCGCAGATCGACGCGGTGTCAGGGGCGACCTTCACCAGCGCCGGCTACCAGAAGTCGCTGCAGTCCGCGATCGACAAGATGAAGGCGAGCGGGGGGTCCGCGCAGGCGTCGGGCGCCGGCGCGGCGCAGGTCTCGGGCACCTTCACCGGTGACGCGGAGGAGACGCAGTACGGGGTGGTGCAGGTCCGTATCACCGTCCAGAACAACAAGATCACCAAGTCGGAGGCGGTGCAGGCGCCCAAGGGCGGGCGGAGCGACCAGATCACCGCCGACGCGGTCCCGAAGCTGGGCCAGGCCGTCGTCGCCGCGCAGAGCCCGAACGTGGACATGGTGTCCGGCGCGACGTACACCAGCACCGGCTACAAGAAGTCCCTCCAGTCCGCGATCGACAAGGCGAACGCGAGCGCGAGCGCGCAAGGGTCGGGGTCGCAGGGCTCGGGGTCGCAGGGCTCCGGTTCACAGGGCTCCGGTTCACAGGGCTCGGGCTCGTCCCAGGGCTCGGGGTCGCAGGGGTCCGGCAGTGCCCAGGCGTCCGGCACCTTCACGGGCTCCGTGGTCCAGACGCAGTACGGTCCCGTGCAGGTCCGGGTCACCGTCGCGGGCGGCAAGATCACCAAGGCCGAAGCCGTCCAGCAGCCCAAGGGCGGGATGAGCGATCAGATCAACGGCGACGCGGTGCCCAAGCTCAACCAGGCGGCGGTCGCGTCCGGAGACGGCGACATCGACGCCGTCTCCGGCGCCACCTACACCAGCGGCGGCTACAAGAAGTCCCTGCAGTCCGCGCTCGACCAGGCCGGCGGCTGACCCGGTGACCGAGTCGGGGCAGGATCCCGCCGTGGTGCGGCACGCGGAGGAGGTCATGGGGACCGTCTTCTCCTTCGACGTCCGCGGCGGGGAACCCGCAGCGGTGCGGGCGGCGCTGGACGAGGCCGTCGCCGGGCTGCACCGGGTGAACGAGGTGTTCAGCACCTACCGCGAGGACAGCCAGGTCTCCCGGATGACGCGCGGGGAGCTGAGCGTCGAGGAGTGCGACGCCGAGGTCGCCGAGGTGCTGGAGCTGGGCGCCGAGGCGGAGCGGGTGAGCGACGGCTGGTTCAGCATGCGCTACGAGGGCCGGCTCGACCCGACGGGGATCGTGAAGGGGTGGGCCGCCGAGCGGGCGGCCCGGCTGATCGCCGAGGCCGGGGTCAGCGGGGTGAGCGTGAACGGCGGCGGGGACGTCCAGTTGCTGGGCGTGCCCGGGCCGGAGCGGCCGTGGCGGGTGGGCGTGTCCGATCCGCTGCGGCCCGGCGGACTGGCGGCGGTGGTCTCGGCGGCGGGAGCGGACGAACTGGCGGTGGCCACGTCCGGTACGGCGGAGCGGGGGGCGCACATCGTCGACCCGCGTACAGGACGGTCCGCGGTGACGGATCTGGTCGCGGTCACCGTGGTCGCGCCGCGGCTGACGTGGGCGGACTGCTGGGCGACGGCGGCGTTCGCGATGGGGTCGCGGGAGGGGCTGGCCTGGCTGGAGTCCCTGCCGGACGTGGAGGCGCTGCTGATCACCGCAGGTGACGAGGTCCGGTGCACCGGAGGCTTGGCCTCACGGCTGGGCTGAGGGTCCCCACCCGGACGGGGTCGCCCACCCGGACGGGGTCGCCCAGCCGGACGGGGTGTCCAGCCGGGCCGGGTGCCAACCGGGCCGGGTGCCAACCGGGCCGGGTGTCCAGCCAGGCAGGGTGTCCAGCCGGGCGGAGTTGTCGCTCAGGCCGGGGTGTTACTCCCCCGCGCTGCGGGGTGCCGCTGCGCCCCGTGCCGCCCCAGCGGCACAACCGCCCGCAGCTGGGGCGGACGGATTGTGCCAGCGCCGCCGGCCGGTCCCACCTCAGGGGCACGGGGAACTGCGCGCCCAGCCACCACGCACCCGCACCGCACAACCGCCCGCACCCGCACCCGCACCCGCAGTCGGCGAAGGGCAGCGCCCCTCACTGGCCGTTCTGGGCCAACCTCAGCAGGTGGTCGGCCAAGGCCTGACCTCCCGTCGGGTCGCGGCTGATCAGCAGCAGCGTGTCGTCGCCGGCGATCGTGCCGAGGATGTCGTGCAGTTCCGCCTGGTCGATCGCCGAGGCCAGGAACTGGGCCGCGCCGGGCGGGGTGCGCAGGACCACGAGGTTCGCGGACGCCTCCGCGGAGATCAGCAGCTCCTGGGAGAGCCGCCGCATCCGCTCCTCCTTCGCCGACCCCCCGAGCGGAGCCCGCGGCGTGCGGAAACCGCCCTCGCTCGGCACCGCGTAGATGAGGTCGCCGTCGGTGTTGCGGATCTTCACCGCATTCAGCTCGTCCAGGTCCCGGGAGAGCGTCGCCTGGGTGACGCTCAGTCCGTCGTCGGCGAGGAGCTTCGCCAACTGGCTCTGGGAGCGCACCGGTTGCCGGTTGAGGATGTCCACGATCCGGCGGTGACGGGCGGTGCGGGTCTGCGGTACGGCAGGCCCGTTCGCCCCCGGCTGCTCGTGATCCTGCGCCTGGCTCATCGTCGTCTCATTCCCCGGATCGTCCGTCCCCGCTCACTGCCTGGAGGATGCCGGGAAGGGCCCCGAGGAAGGCGTCCACCGCGTCGTCGCCGAGGTTCAGCGGCGGCATCAGCCGGACGACGTCGGGGGCGGGCGCGTTCACGAGGATTCCGGCCTCCTGAGCCGCCTGCTGCACCTGGGGCGCGAGTGGCTCGGTGAGCACGATACCCAGGAGCAGGCCCGCACCCCGGACATAATCGATCAGCGGGTGGCCGAGACCGTCGATTCCGTCCCGAAGCCGCTCGCCCTGCCGCTTGACGTTCTCCAGGAGCCCGTCGTTCTCGATGGTGTCGAGGACGGCGATCCCGGCGGCGCAGGCGACGGGGTTGCCGCCGAAGGTGGTGCCGTGCTGGCCGGGCTGGAGCAGTTCGGCGGCACGCCCGAAGGCGACCGTCGCGCCGAGCGGCAGCCCGCCGCCGAGCCCCTTGGCCAGCGTCACGACGTCCGGCAGAACGCCCTCGTGGGCCTGGTACTCGAACCAGTTCCCGGTGCGGCCGACGCCGGTCTGCACCTCGTCCAGCACGAGCAGGGAGCCGGTGGCGGCGGTGATCGCCCGGGCCGCCTTGAGATAGCCGGCGGGCGGGACGACGACCCCGTTCTCGCCCTGGACCGGCTCGATGATGACGAGGGCCGTCTCCTCGGTGACGGCCGCCGCCAGCGCCTGCGCGTCGCCGTACGGGACGTGGGTGACGTCTCCGGGCAGCGGAAGGAACGGCTCCTGCTTTCCGGGCTGGCCGGTGAGCGCGAGGGCGCCCATGGTACGGCCGTGGAAGCCGCCGTCGGTGGCGACCATGTGGGTGCGCCCGGTCAGCCGGCCGATCTTGAAGGCGCCCTCGTTGGCCTCGGCCCCGGAGTTGCAGAAGAAGACCTTGCCGTCGCGGCCGAAGTGCCTGAGGAGCCGCTCGGCGAGCGCGACGGGCGGCTCGGCGATGAAGAGGTTCGAGACGTGCCCGAGGGACGCGATCTGCGTGCTGACGGCCTCGACGACCGCCGGGTGGGCGTGGCCGAGCGCGTTGACCGCGATACCGCCGACGAAGTCGAGGTACTCCTTGCCGTCGGCGTCCCACAGCCGGGCGCCCTCGCCGCGGACGAGCGGGATCCGCGGTGCGCCGTAGTTGTTCATCAGCGCGCCCTGCCATCGCGCGGCCAGTTCCTGATTGCTCATGCCGGCTCCCCCTCTTGTCCGTCGGGCACGACCATCGTGCCGATGCCTTCGTCCGTGAAGATCTCCAGCAGGATCGAGTGCTGGACCCGCCCGTCGATGACCCGGGCGGTGGTGACGCCGCCGCGTACGGCGTGCAGACAGCCCTCCATCTTCGGGACCATGCCGGCGGACAGGTCCGGCAGCAGCTTCTCCAGCTGGGAGGCGGTGAGGCGGCTGATCACCTCGTCGGAGTTCGGCCAGTCCTCGTAGAGGCCCTCGACGTCCGTGAGGACCATGAGGGTCTCGGCCCCCAGTGCCGCAGCGAGTGCCGCAGCCGCCGTATCAGCATTGACGTTGTAGACATGCCCGTCGTCCTCGGAGCGGGCGATCGACGAGACGACCGGGATGCGGCCGTCGGCGAGCAGGGCCTCGATCGCGCCCGTGTCGATCGAGGTGATCTCGCCCACCCGCCCGATGTCGACCAACTCGCCGTCGATCTCGGGCCGGTGCTTGGTGGCGGTGATGGTGTGGGCGTCCTCGCCCGTGAGGCCGACGGCAAGCGGCCCGTGCTCGTTGAGCAGTCCGACCAGCTCGCGCTGCACCTGCCCGGCGAGCACCATCCGGACGACGTCCATGGCGTCCTCTGTGGTGACGCGCAGGCCGGCCTTGAACTCGCTGACGATGCCGTGCTGGTCGAGCGCGGCGCTGATCTGGGGGCCGCCGCCGTGCACGACGACGGGCTTGAGGCCGGCGTGGTGCAGGAAGACGACGTCCTGGGCGAAGGCGGCCTTCAGTTCCTCGTCGACCATGGCGTTGCCGCCGAACTTGATGACGACGGTCTTGCCGTTGTGGCGGACCAGCCACGGCAGCGCCTCGATGAGGATCTGGGCCTTGGGGAGGGCGGTGTGCTTCCGCGTCGGATGGCTCATGACGAGTACGCGCTGTTCTCGTGGACGTAGTCGGCGGTGAGATCGTTGGTCCAGATCGTGGCGGTCTCCGTGCCGGCGGCGAGGTCGGCGACGATGTGCACCTCGCGGTAGCGCATGTCGACGTTCTCGCGGTCCTCGCCGACGCCGCCGTTCCTGCACACCCAGACGCCGTTGATGGCGACGTTCAGCCGGTCCGGCTCGAAGGCGGCGGACGTCGTGCCGATCGCGGACAGGACGCGGCCCCAGTTGGGGTCCTCGCCGTGGATGGCGCACTTGAGGAGGTTGTTGCGGGCGATGGAGCGGCCCACCTCGACGGCGTCGTCCTCGGTCGCGGCGTTGACCACCTCGACCTTGATGTCCTTGGCGGCGCCCTCGGCGTCGCGGATGAGCTGCTGGCCGAGGTCGTCGCAGACGGCGCGGACGGCGTCGGCGAACTCCTCGTAGCCGGGGGTCACCTCGGCGGCGCCGGAGGCGAGCAGCAGCACGGTGTCGTTGGTGGACATGCAGCCGTCGGAGTCGACGCGGTCGAAGGTGACCTTCGTGGCCGCGCGGAGCGCCTTGTCCAGGGTCGCGCTGTCGATGTCGGCGTCGGTGGTGAGCACGACGAGCATGGTGGCGAGGCCGGGGGCGAGCATGCCCGCGCCCTTGGCCATGCCGCCGACGGTCCAGCCGTCGCGGCTGACGACGGACGTCTTGTGGACGGTGTCGGTGGTCTTGATGGCGATGGCGGCCTTCTCGCCGCCGTGCTCGCTCAGCGCGCGGGCCGCGGTCTCGACTCCCGGCAGCAGCTTGTCCATCGGGAGCAGGACGCCGATCAGGCCGGTGGAGCACACCGCCACCTCGCCGGCGCCGACGCCGAGCACGTCCGCGGCCTTCTCGGCGGTCGCGTGCGTGTCCTGGAAGCCCTTCGGTCCCGTACAGGCGTTGGCGCCGCCGGAGTTGAGGACGACGGCGGTCAACTCGCCGCTCTTGAGGACCTGCTCGGACCACAGCACCGGCGCGGCCTTGACGCGGTTGGAGGTGAAGACGCCCGCGGCGGCGCGGCGTGGCCCGGTGTTGACCACGAGGGCCAGGTCCGGGTTGCCGTTCTCCTTGATCCCGGCGGCGACGCCCGCCGCCGTGAATCCCTTGGCTGCCGTGACACTCACGGTGCGACTCCGATCGTGGAAAGTCCCGTGTCCTCGGGGAACCCGAGGGCGATGTTCATGCTCTGGACGGCACCGCCCGCGGTGCCCTTGGTGAGGTTGTCGATGGCGCTGACGACGATGATGCGCCCCGCGGCCTCGTCGTACGCGACCTGCACCTGAACGGCGTTGGAACCGTGGACGGACCCCGTCGCGGGCCACTGCCCCTCGGGCAGCAGGTGCACGAAGGGCTCGTCGGCGAAGGCCTTCTCGTAGGCGGCGCGCAGCGACTCGCCGGTGACGCCGGCGACGGCCTTCGCGCTGCACGTGGCGAGGATGCCGCGGGGCATCGGCGCGAGGGTCGGGGTGAAGGAGACGGAGATCCGCTCCCCCGCGGCCGCGCTGAGGTTCTGGATCATCTCGGGGGTGTGCCGGTGGCCGCCGCCGACGCCGTAGGGCGTCATGGAGCCCATGACCTCGCTGCCCAGCAGGTGCGGCTTGGGCGCCTTGCCCGCGCCGGAGGTGCCGGAGGCGGCGACGATCACGGCCTCGGTCTCGGCGAGTCCGGCGGCGTACGCCGGGAAGAGGGCGAGGGAGACGGCGGTGGGGTAGCAGCCGGGGACCGCGATGCGCTTGGACCCCTCCAGCGCGGCGCGGCCCCCCGGCAGTTCGGGGAGGCCGTAGGGCCAGGTCCCGGCGTGCGGGGAGCCGTAGAACCTCTCCCAGTCGGCCGGGTCCTCGAGCCGGAAGTCGGCGCCCATGTCGACGACGAGGACGTCCGGGCCGAGCTGTTCGGCGACGGCGGCGGACTGGCCGTGCGGAAGGGCGAGGAAGACGACGTCGTGACCGGCGAGGTTCTCGGCGGTGGTCTCCGCCAGGACCCGGTCGGCCAGCGGCAACAGGTGCGGCTGGAGCGTGCCCAGCTTCTGCCCCGCGTTGGAGTTGCCGGTCAGGGCGCCGATCTCGACCTCGGGGTGCGCGAGGAGCAGACGCAGGACCTCACCGCCCGCATATCCGCTCGCTCCGGCCACTGCCGCACGTACCGTCATGGAATCCTCCTCCAGCAATGGCATGACTATACGTTTCGCTGCACGTTTATGCAATCTTGTTCTCCCGCTCCGTCAGTCGACAGGAGCGTGTCCCTTGCCCTTCCCGCCCGGCGGCGTGGTCGCCGCCTTCGGCAAGCACCTGCACCTCAAGAGCCTGGAGCAGGTCCTGCTCGATGTCCCGGGCGAGGGGTCACCAGCCGGGGTAGCGACCCCCCCAGTGCGGGTCCCATCCCGGTACGTACTCGCCCCCGCTGGGCGAGTCCTCGAGTTCCATCACCAGGTCGCGGGCCAGGGTGTCCAGCACCCAGGCGAGTTCATGACGGCCGACCAGGTCGAGCGGGAGCGCCTCGATGCCGTGCACGGCGCCGAGCAACGCACCGGCCACGCAGGCGACGGACTCTCCGTCCGGGGCGCCCGCGGCGAACTCCAGGGCCGCGCGCAGGTCGGCGCGGGCCGGGAAGGACGCCGCCGCGTAGAGACCCCCGAGCAGCGCTGAGGGCGCCGTGGGATCGGGCGCGAGCCGTGCCAGTCGCACGGCGTCCGCCGGCTCGTCGGCGGCGTGACGGAAAGCCGCGACGATCCGCCCGTGCTCGTCGTCGCTGACGTCGCTGATGGGAGTACGGGCGGACGGCAGGGCGGTGACACCCGCGTGCAGCGCGTCTCGGGCGGACCGTTCGGGTTCTGAGGCGGAGTGGGTCAGGCAGTGGTGGGCCAGCACGGCCGCGTGCACGGCGGCGGCCTGCGCGGCCGGGTCGCCGTGCGTCAGGGCGGCGACCGCACCGGCCTGGGCGATCCCTCCGAGGCCGGTGACCGCGATGGGCAGGCCACGGGTCAGTGCGTGGTGGCCCCTGCTCGCGGTGGCCATCGCCTCGTCGCCCTCGCCGATCCGGGACAGCGCCGTCACCGTCGCCGGTGCGCTACCACGCCGTTCACCCAGAACCGGCACGCTCGCAAGCCAGCCGTCCGGCCATGCCCCGCCGCAGGGCCGCCACCGGCGCCGCATCCTCTCCACCTCGATGCCTTGGAGGAAGGCCCACCGGCAGTAGGCGTGCAGGACGACCCCGGGCGCGTAACAGATCCCCTTGTGGTTGCCGCGTACCTGCGCGCGGATGACGCCCTCGGCGGTGAAGCAGGCCAGTTGCGTACTGACACCGGCCCGCAGCGGACCACTGCCGGACACGCTGCCGCGTATCCCTCCCAAGGTCTCCCCGAGCGCCAGGCCGAGCATCATCCCGCGGACCCGGGACTGCCTCCTGACGACATCCCTCAGGTCGTGGTTCTTGTTCACAGTCCCTCGTCTCCGGGGTCGGGTTCGTCGTCCGGCACGAGTGTGACGACGGCTTGCTCCATGACGGCCGCCGCTCCCAAGAGGTCGCCGAGGCGCTGGCGCATGCGTGCCCGGCGTGCCTCGTAGAACTCCTGGAAGTGGGCGTTGTCGCGTTCGTGGTGGTCGCGCATGAAGTCGTAGAAGGCGAAACGGCCTGAATTGCCCTCGTGGACCTGCCACATGAGGAACGAGCCGATGAGATATCCGCGCATCAGGCTGTCGTACAACCGCGTGATCTTGTCGCGCGACCAGACGAACTCACGCTGATGGCGGGCAACACGTACTCGCGACGGTGGATCTCCTCCAACGCGCCGGCGATCGTGATGGACGTCTGGAATGACATGCGCCCCCCGCCGGACTCAGGTTCACGCACACCGTAGCGTCCCCGGTCAGGGCCTCGCCGATCCAGGCAAGGCCGAGCACTTCGGTCGACGCCTGCGCACTCCGTGAGCGGGCCGGTGGAAAAGCAGGTGCCGACTCACGGGGCGTGCGGGCAGCATGCTCTCCATGTCCACCGAAGTCAGCGGGATGATCGAGTGTCGGCCGGGTGCTCGCCTCTGGGGCGTCGACGACGAGGACTCCGTATGGCATGCCGCCATCGACCTCTTTCTGCTCAACAACGGCAACGCCTACGACGCACTCGCCTGCCTCTTCGGCGTCCGCAACCACTTCGGCTTCCGCCCTCTGGCCGAGAACCGCGGCTTTCCGAGCGACGCATCCGAGGAGCTCCAGACCGAGTACGCCGTGTACGACGGCTCTCCTGACACCCACGGCACGACATGGATCACGTGGGCCGAGCTCGCCTCGACCGACTGGCAGGAGACAGACAGCTCCGGCACGCGAAGCCGATCATCGGTCGCCGGAGACGAAACGCACTGGGGGCCGGTCTGGAGCGTGATGCGGACACTCAGCGAACTCCACGGAGCAGAGCATGTGCGACTCGTCACCTGGTTCGACTGACCCCGACGCCGCGGCTGAGCGCCGCTTTGCTGACGGGACAGAGGCGTGACCCGACGCGACGTCATGCTCAGGAAGATCGCCTTTCTCACTCGCTGACTGGTCCCTCCGTCGCTCGGCCAGTTCACGTGAGGGTCACCTGCATCCCGCCCTCGGTCAGCACTTCGATCACCAGGGCGACCAGGTCATAGTGGTCACCGTCCGGCGCCAGGACGCGGGACAGGTGATCGCGTGCAGTCGCAGCGTCCCGCCAGACCAAGGTTGCGGGGGCGGTGTAGCCGAAGTTGCCGCGCAGACAGTCCACGAGGGCGTCCAAGCAGCCGCCGAAGTAGCCGCCCGGCCCGTTGACGGCCTCACCGAGTGCCAGGTAGAGGCTCGGCTCATCCGTGATGTGCCGGCCGTCCAGCTCGTACGCGTGTCCGGCCTGCCGGTCCTGGTGCTTGAGCCGACAGCCCCGCTCCCGCACGAGATCGAGCCAGGCCCCACGCTGACGGGTATCGGCCGCGGCCCAGGCGCCAGACGCCTCCGGCGGACCGGCAAGCCAGCGCTCCCAGACGGGCCGGGCGTATCCCGGTACGGGTGCGAGGTATCCGTCGAGTTCCAGATCCATCAGGTCCGTCCCGCCGGAGGACGGCTGCCACGCACGGACTTCGGGTCGCAGCAGCCGGTCTGCGAGCGGTTCGCCCCGGTCGTCCCGTATCCCCAGCCAGACCTCCTCCAGGTTCAGCGTGCGCCGGGTACCCCTAGCCAGCGCCTGCCGTAGCCGTTCACTCGGGACGAGCCCTCGCAGGACGAGCGGAGGTTCCACTTGCTCGGGCGGCAGGACGCGGGCGAACTCCCGGCAGGAGCCGAGCCACCGGTACCCGTCGTGCAGTCGGACAGGTCCCCGGTACCCCTCGGGCGGGCCCTCGTAGTCGTCCATACCGGTGAGCACGAGACCGTCCGTCCCCCGGGGCTGTCCGAGGCACTCCACGTCCTCCAGCAGCCAAGCGTCTAGCGTCCCGTCCTCCGGCACCAGCCACACCCGGCTACCGACCCAGCCGCGCACCTCGGCTCCGTCCGGAACCCATCCGAGCAGTTCGTACGTCCCCCGCAAGGGTTCCCTGAACAACCCCTCCGCCTCGGCGCAGACGCCCCAGACGTGGCCGCTTTCCGTGTCCGTCAACGAGTACCGTCCCTGCCCGCGATGATCCCCGTCTTCACACATGGTGGGAATCATGCACAGACCAGGTGCCATGCGTGGCGCTCTTTTCGTTCACTCAGTCGCAGCCCGCCCCCGGCCGGGGCCGGGGGCGGGCTGGTGGGGGTGGGGAGCCAGAGGCGGGGGGCTTACTTCTGCCTGATCCGCAGGAAGGTGATCGAGTTCGCCGGGAAGGTGTACGTGAACCTGTCGGCGACTCCGGTGAAGGTGGAGGTCACCGGGGCGACCGGGGTCTGCGTCTCGCTGTTGACCGCGTCCGGCGCGGCGGTCAGCGTGGTCACCCGGGCCGAGGAGCGGACCCGGGCGCCGCCGAGGTCGACGGCCGTGCGGGCGTCGGTGGACTGGGCGTTGACGACCTTGACGATCAAGTCGCCGGTCTCCTCGTCCTCGGTGACGACCTGGCGGAACGGTTCGGCCGGGGAGTCGTCGGTGAAGCGGCCCCACTCCTGGCCGTCGAGGTAGAGGGTGACCTGGCGGCCGCGCACCTTGACGTCGATGTCGTAGGCGCGGCCCGTCTGGACGCTGCCGGCCTTGGAGACGAGGGTGGACTTTCCGCCGTCCACGGCCTGCTCGACGGCGCTCTGGGTGTTGTTCCAGCCGCCCAGGTTCCACCAGTAGTAGTTGCCGGTGTCCTTCACGCCGAAGGCGACGAGGAAGCCCTCCTTGCCGGACTTCTTGGTGGCCTTCACATGCAGGTCGTAGTCGTGCCAGTTCGCGTCGCCGGCCGAGACCATGGTGTTCTCCGCGGCCGCGTCGCTCTGCACGTACTGGCCGTCCTGCACCGACCAGCTGCCGCCGCCGGTGTGCTTCCAGCGGGAGGCGTCACCGGAGAAGTCGTCGGTGAGAAGGGTGGCGCCGTCGGCGCCCGTGACCTTCACGTCGTCGTACGCCGCCGAGGTCGCCCAGGTCGACAGGCCGACGGCGCCGCTGATCGGGCCCTGGACCGAGGGGGTGCCGGTGGCCGCAGAGGGGACGACGCGGTCGCCCACGTTGGTCATGAACAGTTTCTGGACCTCGTAGTTGGCCGAGTTCCAGGAGGCGTGGTTGTTGAACCACACCAGGTCCGGACGCCACTGCACATAGTCCTCGTTGGCGAACAGCGGTGCGTAGGAGGCGAGTTTGACGACGTCGGCGTTGCGTTCCAGGCCGGTCATGAAGGCGGCTTCGGCGAGGCCGTTCTTGAAGGCGTTGCCCTGGGAGGCGTATTCGCCGAGGAAGACCTTCGGACCCTTGCGGTCGTAGGAGTCGTAGCGGGCGTTGTTCTGCAGGAACCACCGGGGGCTGTTGTAGTAATGCTCGTCGACCATGCCGACCTGGGCTTCGCGGTTGAGCTGCCAGGCCTTGTCGAAGGTCGCGCCGGCGTCGTCCGGGCCGGAGTTGGAGACGACGGTGACGCCCGGGTACTTCGCCTCGATCGCGGCGCGGAAGCGCTGGAAGCGGGCGAAGAACTCGACCGGGAGGTTCTCCTCGTTGCCCACCTCGATGTGGGTGAGGTGGAAGGGCTCGGGGTGTCCCATCCGCGCGCGCTTCGCGCCCCAGGTCGAGGTCGCGGGGCCGTTGGCGAACTCGATGAGGTCCAGGGTGTCCTGGATGTGCCGCTTGAGCAGCGCCTCGTCGTCGACGGCCTTGTTCTGGCCGCAGCCGGTCACCAGGGCCGGCACGACGGGCAGCGGCATCGCGCCGACGTCCTCGGCGAAGCGGAAGTACTCGTAGTAGCCGAGGCCGTAACTCTGGTTGTAGCCCCAGAAGTTGGAGTTGACCGCGCGTTCCTCGACCGGGCCGATGGTGTCCTTCCACTGGTAGGAGCGGGCGCGCTGCCAGCCGGAGGCCTCGCTGTAGTCCTGCATGGAGCCGGTGTTGACCAGGCAGCCACCGGGGAAGCGCACGAAGCCGGGCTTCAAGGCGGCGATCTTCTCGGCGAGGTCCTTGCGCAGCCCGTTGGGCTGGTGCTTGTAGGTGTCGTGCGGGAACAGCGACACCATGTCGAGCGCGGCCGCGGCGGTGGAGGCGACGGTGAGGCGGCCGGTGCTGCTGGTGCGGGCGGCCTGGAACTTGGTCCTGTACTGCGCCCAGCCGCCGGGGCGCACGGTGACGCGGCGGGCGGTGGCGAGGGCGCCGTCGGCGTCCTGGAGCGACACCGTCAGGCTCGTGCCCTTCTCGGCGCGGACCCACACCGAGAAGTCGTACCTCTCACCCTTCTCGATGCGGACGCCGGTGTTGTAGCCCGCGTTGATGACGGACGAACCGGCGCTCAGGGAGAGGTAGTTGCGGTTGCGCTCGTTGAGGCGGCCGGCGTCGTTCACGATCTCGGCGGCGCCGGCGGCCGTCCAGGAGGTGAGCGGGGTGTAGGAGCGGTTGTCGACGGTGGAGTACTCGAAGGACCGGTTCTGCACCAGCTCGGCGTACAGACCGCCGTCGGCGGCGCGGTTGATGTCCTCGAAGAAGACGCCGTACATCGTGTCGTCGATCGTCGCGCCCCGGCGGGCCGGGTCGACGGTGATCGTGTAGTCGGCGACCGCCTCGGCGTGCGCCGGGGCGGGCAGGAGGGCGGTCGCCGTCAGCAGGGCTGTGGCGGTGAGACCGGTTCTCCAGCGGGCGGTCGTGGTGCTGCGTGGCATGGATACTCCGCGGCTCAAATCAGGCGTTCGAAATATCGGACTATGGTCAGCACTTCGAACGGCAAGATAGGGAGGTGATCTGAGCGCGTCAATGGGGCGTGCGACGGCGGACCGGAGGGAGGGCGACACGCGATGGGCGGGTTCTGGCCAGTGCCGGACGTCCTGGAGTACCTCGCAGGGAGCTGGCGGGTGGAGCGTTCGGTGCGGGATCCGGGGAGCGGCGACGAGGGCGGCTTCACCGGCACCACCGTGTTCCGGCCACTGGACGGCGGTGGACTGCTGCACGCGGAATCCGGCGTGTTCACCTGGCAGGGCGTGCCGCGCCCCGCCGAGCGGACCCTGCGCTTCCTGCCGGGGCCCGCGCCCGGCACGGCGGACGTCCGGTTCGCGGACGGCCGCCCCTTCCACCTCCTGGACCTGACGACCGGCCGGCACACGGCCGACCACCCGTGCTCCGCCGACCTCTACCGCGGTGAGTTCACGGCCCTCGACGCCGGCCGCTGGCGGACCGTGTGGCGGGTGCGCGGCCCGGCCAAGGACCTGGTGCTGACGACCGACTACGTCCGGTCCCGGGGTGTTCAGGACTGAAGCGCGCCCTCGAAGCGCAGGTTCCAGCGGCCGTGGCGGCCGGTGACGGTGGTCGTCGACAGCGGGCGCACGTCGATGTTCCAGTACGACGCCGGCGGCGCCTTCAACGCGTACACCAGGGCGGCCCGGATGACGCTGGGCTCGGCCACGGCGACGATCCGGTCGCCGTCCTCCACCGGCCGGGTGTCGAGCCAGCCGCCCACCCGGGAGATGAACGTGAGCAGCGACTCACCGCCGTGCGGCGCGGACCACGGGTCGGCCAGCCAGGCGTCCACGGCCTGCGGCTCCCGGGCCATCGCCTCGCCCAGGGTGAACCCCCGCCACCGCCCCATGTCACAGTCCCTCAGGGCGAGTTGGACGAGCGGGGCGTACCCGAGGGCGTCCCCGGTGGCCCGGCTGCGCGGGGTCGGCGAGCAGTAGCGCAGTTCGGCCGCCGCGAGCGGCAGCAGATCGCCGACGACGCGCTGCACCTCGCCCCAGGCCGCCTGGTCCAGCGGCCGGTCGTCCTCGAAGCGCTCCGCGAGCATCGGCGAGTTGCGCGCGGCGGCGACGAACGTGACCCGGAGTGCCATGCGGCGATGGTGGGACCAGCGGGTAGGCGGGTCAAGGGGTGCCGAGGGAGAACTTCTCGAATATCAGCGCCATCCACAGGCCGGGGTCATCCAGCGCTTCGAAGCCGACCTTCTCGTAGACCCCGTGCGCGTCCTGGGTGGCCAGCAGCATCCGGCGCAGCCCGTAGGGCCGCAGGTGATCGCGTACGGCGGCGACGAGCGAGGTGCCGATGCCCTTCCCCCGTACCGCCGGATCCACGTACACATCGCACAGCCAGGCGAACGTCGCCCGGTCCGTGACCACCCGCGCGTAGGCCACCTGCTCCCCCGACGCCACGTCGTACACCCCGAAGTTGAGGGATCCGGCCATCGCCCGGTCCTGCTTCTCACGCTCGCGTCCGAGCGCCCAGTACGCGTCGGTGGACAGCCACCGGTGGACGCGCTCGGCGTCGACGCGGTCGGGGTCGGTGGAGAGCTCGTAGCCTGCGGCGAGGGCGGGGGTGACGTTCATGCCGGGACCCTCACAGATCGCGGCTCTGCTGTCGAACGGATTCCATGAGCACCTCGTCGCACGCCTGCCGCAGGCGGCGGGTGCCCTCCTCGATCTCCTCGGTGCCCGCGACCGCCGCGAAACTCAGCCGGATGTGCGGGGCGGGGGGTTCGGCGCTGAAGTAGGGGCGGCCGGGGGCGAGGGCGACGCCGGCGCGCAGCGCGGCCGCCGTGAACGCCGCCTCTCCCCCGGAGCCGAACGCCTCACGGGCGCCTCCGCCGCCGGGGAGGCGGACCCAGAGGTGGTAGCCGCCGGAGGGGACGTGCGGCAGCTCCAGTTCGGGCAGACGCAGCGCCAGGGCCGCCGTCATCGTGTCGCGCCGTGTCCTCAACTCGGCGGCGATGGAGCGCAGATGGCGGGGCCAGGCCGGTGAGCCGACGAGTTCGAGCGCGGCCTCCTGGAGGGGGCGGGGCACGAAGAAGGCGTCCACGACCTGGATGGCGCGCAGCCGCTCCAGGGCCGGGCCGCGGGCGGCCAGCGCGCTGACCCGGAAGCTGGGCGAGGTCGCCTTGGTGAGCGAGCCGACGTGGACGACGACGCCGTCCGGGTCGTCGGCGGCCAGCGGGCGGGGCAGCGGCCCGGCGTCCTCGTGCGCGAGCCGCCGCACGAAGTCGTCCTCGACGACGAACGCGCCCGCGTCCCGGGCGATGCGCAGCACCTCTCCGCGCCGGGCGGGGGCGAGGACCGCGCCGGTGGGGTTCTGGAACAGCGGCTGGCACACGAACACCCGGGCGCCGGTCGCCCGGAAGGCGTCGCTGAGCAGGTGCGGTTTCACCCCGTCCCGGTCGACCGGGACGGGGACCGGACGCAGTCCCGCGGAGCGGGCGATCGCCAGCATGCCGGGGTAGGTGGGCGACTCGACGAGCACCGGCGCGCCGGGCGGTGCGAGGGCGCGCAGGGCGGTGGTCAGCGCCGCCTGGCCGCCCGCGGCGACCAGCACCTCGGCCGCGGTGACCGTGCCGCCGATGGTGCGGGCGAACCACTCGCGCAGTTCGGGCAGCCCTTCCAGGGGCGGCCGCCCCCACGCGCCGGGCCGCCGTCCGGCCCGTGCCAGGGCCGCGGACATGGCGCGCTCCGGCTGGAGGGAGGGGTGCAGATAGCCGCCGTTGAACTCGATCACGCCGGGCGGCGGGGCGGCCAGCGAGACGGTGACTCCGGAGGCGTCCACCGAGCGGGGCACGAGGTCGGCGGCGCCGTCGGCGCTCAGCGCGACCTCCTGCCAGGAGGTGTCGCCGGCCGAGGGGGCGGTCGTCCGCCGTGGCCCGGCGCGAAAGGCGCCGGCTCCCGGGCGGGTCACCACCAGCCCCTCGGCGGCGAGTTGGGCCAGTGCGCGCGAGACGGTCACCGGGCTCACCCGGAAGCGCTCCACCAGGGCCCGACTCGACGGGAGCTTTCCACCGGGAGAGTAGCGGTCCAGTTCCTGTCGCAGCTGGTTCGCCAGCTCACTCACACTGCTACGCTCTTGCATGAAGACACAGAGTAGCGCTACCGCCGTTCCCGCGATAGCAGTGACCGCTCCCCGGGCCCGGAACCTCGGGACCCTCCAGGCCGCGCTCGGAGTGGTCGCCTTCTCACTGACCTTCCCGGCGACCGCCTGGGGGCTGGAGGGCTTCGGCCCCTGGTCGCTGACCGCGGTGCGCAGCGTCCTCGCCGCGATGATCGCGGGCTGCGCCCTGCTGGCGCTGCGGGTGCCGCTGCCCGCCCGGCGGCACTGGCCGGGGCTCGCGGTCGTCGCGGCCGGAGTCGTCGTCGGGTTCCCGCTGCTCACCACGCTCGCCCTGCAGACCTCGACCACCGCGCACGCGGCCGTCGTGGTCGGGCTGCTGCCGCTGACCACCGCGCTGTTCTCCGCCCTGCGCGTCGGCTCGCGCCCCTCCCGCACCTTCTGGGCGGCGGCGCTGGCCGGGGCGTGCGCGGTGGCGGCGTTCACCGTGCAGCAGAGCGGCGGCGCGCTGACCTCGGCCGACCTGTATCTCTTCGGGGCGCTGCTGGTGTGCGCGGCCGGCTACACCGAGGGCGGGCGACTGGCCCGGGTCATGCCCGGCTGGCAGGTCATCGGCTGGGCGCTGACGCTCTGCCTGCCGCTCAGCGCGCCGGCCGCCGCTGTCGCCCTCGCCTTCGAGCCGGCGCACCTGACGGCGCACAGCGTGGCCGGGCTGCTGTGGGTCGCGGCGGGCTCGCAGTTCCTCGGTCTGGTCGTCTGGTACCGCGGCATGGCGGCCGTCGGGATCCCCAAGGCCAGCCAGTTGCAGTTGGCGCAGCCCCTGCTCACACTGGTGTGGTCGGTGCTGCTTCTGGGCGAACGGCTGACCCCGGCCGCCCCGCTGACGGCCGCGGCCGTCCTCGTCTGCATCGCCGTCACCCAGCGGGCGCGCGGCTGACGGGCGCGCACGCGCCGGCTCCGGGGCAGCGCCGTACGCCGCACAGGCGCACCGCGCCGCCCACACGGTGAGGAGGCCCCACAGATGCGTGCAACCACGGGCGACCAGCTGATCCAGCACGGCAGGGTGGTCGGCCAACACGACAAGGTCGGCGAGATCGTCGAGGTGCTGGGCCAGGAGGGCAATCCTCCGTACCGCGTCCGCTTCGAGGACGGGCACGAGGGAGTGTGCTCCCCCGGGCCGGACACCGAGATCCGTCACAAGGTCCAGGAACAGATGTAGGGGGCCGTGGCTCAGCGCGGGGGTTTCGCCGGCTGCCCGTAGTGGTCGGCGATCACCCGTGCCATCGCCCCGTTGCGGTCCGTCCGCACGTCCTTGGCGGCGAAGAACACATGGCCGCGGACCTCCGGGTGCTTCTTGGCGAGGGCCAGGTGCCGGGACAGCTCGGCCGGCTTCTGCCAGGCCGCGGACTGTGCGGGATCCCCCGCCCGGTACAGCGCCTCCCCCACGTAGAGCCTGGTCCGGCTGCCCCGCGCGACCTGCGCCCACCAGGGCACGAGCTTGGCGTAGTCGGCGGCGGTCATGCCGATGTGCCAGTACAACTGCGGCACGATGTAGTCGATCCAGCCCTGGCGCACCCACTTGCGGGTGTCGGCGTGGACGGCGTCGTACGACTGCAGGGCGCTCGTGTCCGAACCGCGAGAGTCGGTGGAGGCGTTGCGCCACACGCCGAAGGGGCTGACGCCGAACTGCGTGCCGGGGCGGACCGCCTTGATCCGGGCCGCCGTCTCGCGCACCAGCTTGTCGATGTTGTCGCGCCGCCAGGCGGCCCGGCTGGAGAAGGCCGAGCCGTGACGGTCGTAGGCGGCGTCGTCGTCGAAGGTCTGGCCGGCCACCGGGTAGGGGTAGAAGTAGTCGTCGAAGTGCACCGCGTCCACGGGGTACTTCTTCACCGCGTCGAGCATCGCGTTCTGCACGAAGGCGCGGACCTCCGGCAGACCGGGGTTGTAGTAGAGCTTCCCGCCGTACCGCACGACCCAGTTCGGGTGCTTGCGCGCGGGGTGGGAGGCGACGAGCCGGGAGGGGTCGGCGTGGGTGGCGACCCGGTAGGGGTTGAACCAGGCGTGCAGTTCGAGCCCGCGGGCGTGGGCCTCCTTCACCGCGGTGCCGAGCGGGTCCCAGCCGGGCGACCTGCCCTGCACGCCGGTGAGGACCTGCGACCACGGCTCGTACGGCGAGGACCACAAGGCGTCCGCCGTGGGCCGCACCTGGAAGATCACGGTGTTCAGGCGCTTGCGGACGGCGAGGTCCAGCCAGCCGATCAGCTCGGCGCGCTGCTGGGCCGCGGTCAGCCCCGCACGGGACGGCCAGTCGCGGTTGGCGACGGTCGCGAGCCACATGCCCCGCATCTCCCGCGCCGCCCGGGCATCGCCGCCACCGCCGCCGCCTCCATGGCCGCCGCTCCCGTGACCGGGAGGCCGCAGCGTGTTCGCCGCCGCCCCGGTCGTGAACGCCGAGACCGTCGAGAACGCCGCCAGCGCGAACGCCCGCCGAGTCAGTCGCCCCATCGCGCACATCCCCACACACGCCGTGGATCCGTGCGGTCACGGATCGTCGTCCGGGCACAGCATGCCCCCACCCCGGCGATCGATCATCGATACTTGCTAGTAACGTGCACGATCGGAGCAGAGCCGTCCGAGATCCGGAAGGCTCCCCCGGACGTCGATCAAGCGCCTCGAGTCAGCGCGGGAAAGGGACGATGTGACAGGCATCCCAGCGGGAGACATCTCACGCGTCGGAGTGGTGGGCTGCGGCCAGATGGGGGCGGGCATCGCCGAGGTCTGCGCACGCGCCGGACTCGACGTCATGGTCGCCGAGACCACCGGCGAGGCCCTGGAGATCGGCCGTACCAGGCTGTACAACTCCCTGGCCAAGGCCGCCGACCGCGGCAAGATCACCGCGGAGGAGCGGGACGCCACGCAGGCGCGCCTGGCCTTCACCACGGACCTCGGCGAGTTCGCCGACCGTGACCTGGTGATCGAGGCCGTGGTCGAGAACGAGGGGGTCAAGACCGAGATCTTCCAGGTGCTGGACCAGGTCGTGACCCGCCCGGACGCGATCCTCGCCTCCAACACCTCCTCCATCCCGCTGGTGAAGCTGGCGGTGGCCACCTCGCGGCCCGACCACGTCGTCGGCATCCACTTCTTCAACCCGGCCCCGGTCCAGCAGCTCGTCGAGCTGATCCCGGCGCTGACCACCTCCGAAGGCACGCTCGGCCGGGCGCAGCTGTTCGCCGAGAAGCTGCTGGGCAAGCACTCCATCCGCGCCCAGGACCGCTCCGGCTTCGTGGTCAACGCGCTGCTGATCCCCTACCTGCTCTCCGCGATCCGGATGTTCGAGACGGGCATCGCCAGCCGCGAGGACATCGACAACGGCATGGAGATGGGCTGCGCCCACCCGATGGGCCCGCTGAAGCTGAGCGACCTGATCGGCCTGGACACGGTCGCCTCGGTCGCGCAGAGCATGTACGAGGAGTACAAGGAGCCGCTCTACGCCGCTCCCCCGCTGCTCCAGCGCATGGTGGACGCCGGCCGCCTGGGCCGCAAGACCGGCTCGGGCTTCTACACCTACGCCTGAGTCCCCCCGGCCGGGTCAGCCGAGCCTGCGGTGGTGGAGCAGCATTAACGCGGCCGCCATGTTGGCGGCCGGCACCTCCCCCCGGGCGACCAGGTCGGGTACGCGTTCCAGGGGGACCCACTCCCGGCGGTCCGACTCGAAGTCGTCCACGGGGGGTCCCGCGTACTCGCCCCGGTCCGCCCAGTAGATGTGGTGGACGGCGTCGGTGAGGCCGTTGGAGGGTTCCACGCTCATGAGGTGGTGCAGGGGACCGGGCCGCCAGCCGGTCTCCTCCTCCAGCTCCCGGGCCGCCGCGCGGGCGAGGTCCTCGCCGTCCTCGACGACCCCGGCGGCGAGTTCGTAGCCCCAGCTGTCGGTGATGAAGCGGTGGCGCCACAACAACAGGACCTCGTCCGTCTCGTTGACGATCGTGGCCACGGCGACCGGCCGCAGCCGGATGAGGAAGTGGTCGAGGTGCCGGCCGTCCGGCAGTTCGACATCGGCCAGGTTGACGCTGAACCAGCGGTTCTCATACACGGTTCGTTCGTTCTGCTTCGCCCACTGCATGGCTCTGCCGCCTTCCGTCGGGTAAGGGGCAATATCGCAGCAGGCACCGTGCCTCGCCGATCCGGAGTCAGGCCACATCGCGACGCTGGCTAGAGCGGTACGCGCAGTGCCCCGTCGATGAGTTCGGCCGCCTCGGACGTGCCCGCGCTGCCGCTGCGCACCAGGTGTTCGCGCACCGCCCGGAGTCTTTCGCGCAGACGCTGGGACTCCATCCCCCGCGCCTGCTCCGCCATCTCCACCGCGATGGCCACCGCCTTGTCGGCGTTGCCCTGCCGCAGTTCGATCGTGCTGAGCATGGCCAGCCGGTGCACCCGGCCCCGATCATGGGCGGGACTGCCGACGGCCGCCGTGGCGTGCTCCGCGGCCGCCGTGAGATCGCCCAGGCTCAACAGGGCCTCCGCCACCTGTACGTTGACCAGGCCCGGCTGGACGTAGCCGGTCTCGTCGGGCTCCCGCCCCCGCATGATCCGGTCGGCTGCCGTCTCGGCGCTGCGGATGCACGACAGGGCGCTGGTGCCGTCGCCGAGATGCGCGTACGCCTTCGCCTGCATCGCGTAGAGGTCGGAGGCGAGAGCCGGGGTGATGTGCTTGCCCGCGGTGCGCAGCGCGGCCTCCGCGAAGGCGACGGCCTGCCGGTGCTCCCGCATGAACAGCGACTGGTTGACCAGCAGCGCGATCACATAGGCGCCCAGTCCCCGGTCGCCGCTGGCCTTGGCGAGCCGCAGCGCCTGGTGGAAGTAGCGCTGCGCGAGACCGTGCGCGTCCGAGTCGTAGGCGCAGATGCCGGCGATCGCCACCAACCCGCCCGTCGCACGGTGCAGTTGACGCCCCGTCGCGTCGGTGTAGCCGCCGCGCAGCAGCGGGGCGGCCTCCGCGTTGAGGAAGCCGACGATCCGGCTGCGCGTCGCCACGCCGCCCGTCTTGCGGTACATCTGCTCGTAGTGGGCGCGGGCCGCGCGCAGCATCTCTATGTCGGCGGGCGTCACCCGGTGCCGGCCGCCGCGCGACACGTCGACGTCCTCGGGCGGGTTCTCCCACTCCCACACCGGCATCACGGCGGGCGTGCCGGTGACGGCGGGGGCGCCCAGGATGTGCGGGCGCTGCTGCTCGTCGGAGCGCCACAGCGCGGTGGCCCGCTCGACGAACCCCGACAGCGACGCGCCGTGCGGGGCGGAGGGCTCTCCCGGGACGCCGAGGCCGATGTCGTCGAGGGTGACGGGGCGCCGCAGCCGTCCGGCGAGCACCTCGCAGATCAGGTCGGGCACCTGCCCGCGCGGACGCTGCCCTTTCAGCCACCTCGCGACAGCCGTGTGCTCGTAACGCAGCGCGAGTCCCCGAGCCCGCCCGGCCTGGTTGACATGGGCGGCGAGACCCGCGTGGGAGATCCCCGCCTCGTCCAGGATCGCGTCGAGCAGTGTGTTGGGCTGCATGGGTGCCCCCCGGTGGCTCAATGCCGCCAGGGTAGTGCGTCCGGCTTCACACGGGGTGTGAACCGAGTGCGCGCACCCGAGCCGTGTGCGCGCTGTCGCTCAGCGTGCACAGCCGGTTGACTGAAATACCTCGTAAGAGGTTCGCCGGGCCGTCGGCTCCCCCTCGAAAGCGACGGCCCGGCGGTTCGCTCCGCGGATTCGGCCGGGGGTGCCGCTTCGGTACCGGGTGCGTTGTCCGGCGCGGGTCGTTCGGGCCTGGTCGCGCAGTTCCCCGCGCCCCTGGGGGTTGCCCTTACGTGCGTTTCCAGCAGGGGCGCCCCTGGGTGCTGGGGCGCAGCCCCATGCCCCAAGGGGCGCGGGGAACTGCGCGACCAGCCACGACCCAGCGGCAGCCGGCGACGGACCTCAGCCCCGCAGAACCGCCCCCGTCCGCTCGCCCGCCAGGGCGACCGCCGCGTCGCGGGCGGCCGACGCCTCGTCCACCGTCAGCGTCCGGTCCCCCGCGCGGAAGCGCAGCGCGTAGGCCAGGGACTTGCGTCCCTCGCCCAGCTGCTCCGCGTTCTCGTACACGTCGAACAGGCGGATGTTCTCCAGCAGTTCGCCCGCGCCCTCGCGCAGCGCCGCCTCGACGTCGGCGTGCGGGACGAACCGGTCGACGACGAGGGCGACGTCCTGCGTGGCGACGGGGAACGAGGAGATGCTCGGCGCCTGGGGCGTGTCGTCGCCGACCTGCTCCAGGACGTCGAGGTTCAGCTCCATGGCGGACGTGCGGGCGGGCAGACCGAGGGCCTTCAGCACCCGCGGGTGCAGTTCGCCCGCGTGTCCGACGACGCGCTCGGCGCCGTCGACGACGACGGCGAGCTCGGCGCACCGGCCCGGGTGCCACGGCCCGTACTGGCCGCCGCGCACGATCAGGTCGGCGCCGGCCTCACGGGCGACGGCCCGGGCGGCCTCGACGGCGTCGGCCCAGTCGGCCGGGCGGCCCTTGCCCCACCAGCCGGCCTGCTCGCGGGCGCCCGCGAGGACGACGGCGACATGGCGCGGCTGCTCCGGCAGCGCGGCGTCGAGCGCGGCGATCTCCGCCTCGGTCGGCCGCCGGTCGACCGGCAGGCGAACCGCGGCCGGCCGCTCCTCGCGGGGGAGGAAGACGAGCCCGGTCTCGAACAGCGCGAGGTCGTGGCTGCCCCGGCCGTCGTTGCGGCGCAGCGCGGCCAGCAGGCCGGGCAGCAAGGTGGTGCGGAGCGCGGGCTCCTCGTCGTTGAGCGGGTTGACCAGCTTGACGACGCGGCGGGCCGGGTCGTCGGCGGCCAGTGCGAGCTGGTCGAAGACCTGCTCGCCGACGAACGGGTAGTTCGGCGCCTCGACGTACCCGGCGCCGGCCAGGGCCCGGCCGACGCGGCGGTGCAGCCGCTGCCGGTGGGTCAGACCGCGGCCCGAGGGGGGCTTGGGCAGCGTGGAGGGCAGGTTCTCGTACCCCTCCAGCCGGATGACCTCCTCGGCGAGGTCGTTGGCCTCGAGCAGGTCGGGCCGCCAGGACGGCACGCTGACGACCAGCTCGTCCTGCCCCTGCACATGGCAGCCGATCTCCTGGAGCCGGCGTACGACGGTCTCGCGGCCGTAGGCGACGCCCGCGACCTTGTCCGGGTGGTCGGCCGGGGCGGTCACGGTGTGCGGCGCGGACGGCGCGACGACCTCGGTGACGCCGGCTTCGGCGGTGCCGCCCGCGAGGAGCACGAGCAGGTCGACGGTGCGCTGGGCGGCGGCGGCCGCGGCCTGCGGGTCGACGCCGCGCTCGAAGCGGCGCGAGGCCTCGGAGGACAGCTTGTGCCGGCGGGCCGTACGGGCGACGGAGACCGCGTCGAAGTGGGCGGCCTCGATGACGACGGCGGTGGTGCCGGCGTCCGCCTCGTGGTCGGCGATCTCGGTGTCGGCGCCGCCCATGACGCCGGCGAGGCCGATCGGGCCGCGCTCGTCGGTGATCACCAGGTCCTCGGCGTGCAGGGTGCGGGTGACGCCGTCGAGGGTGACGATCTTCTCGCCCTCCGCGGCCCGGCGCACGCCGATCGTCCCCTGGACGAGGGTGCGGTCGTAGGCGTGCAGGGGCTGGCCCAGCTCCATCATCACGTAGTTGGTGACGTCGACGGCGAGCGAGATCGGGCGCATGCCGACCTTCTGGAGCCGGCGGCGGAGCCAGATCGGGGAGCGCGCCTCGGGGCTGAGGTCGGTGACCGTGCGGGCGGTGAAGCGGTCGCAGCCGACCGGGTCGGAGACCTGGACGGGGTAGCCGAAGGCGTTCGGGGCGGGCACGTCGATGAGGGCGGGGTCGCGCAGCGGCAGCCGGTAGGCGATGGCGGTCTCGCGGGCGACGCCGCGGATCGACAGGCAGTCGCCGCGGTTGGCGGTGACGGCGATGTCGAGGACCTCGTCGACCAGTTCGAGCAGCTCGATGGCGTCCTTGCCGACCTCGGTCTCCGGCGGCAGCACGATGATGCCGTGGGTGCCGTCGTCGCCCATGCCCAGCTCGTCGCCGGAGCAGATCATGCCGTGGGAGGTCTTGCCGTAGGTCTTGCGCGCGGAGATCGAGAAGCCGCCGGGCAGGGTGGCGCCGGGCAGGACGACCACGACCTTGTCGCCGACGGCGAAGTTGCGGGCGCCGCAGACGATCTCCTGGGGCTCGCCCGTGCCGTTGGCCTGGCCGACGTCGACCGTGCAGAAGCGGATCGGCTTCTTGAAGCCCTCCAGCTCCTCGATGGTCAGCACCTGGCCGACGACCAGCGGGCCCTTGAGGTCGGCGCCGAGGTGCTCGACGGTCTCCACCTCGAGGCCGGCCGAAATGAGCTTGGCCTGGACGTCACGGCCGGTCTCGGTGGCCGGCAGGTCGACGTACTCCCGCAGCCAAGAAAGCGGGACCCGCATCAGATCTCCATCCCGAACGGCCGGGTGAACCGGACGTCACCCTCGACCATGTCTCGCATGTCTTCGACGTTGTGGCGGAACATCAGCATCCGCTCGATGCCGAACCCGAAGGCGAACCCGCTGTACCTCTCCGGGTCGACGCCGCAGGCGGTCAGCACCTTGGGGTTGACCATGCCGCAGCCGCCGAGCTCGATCCAGCCCTCGGAGGAGCAGGTGCGGCAGGGGCGGTCGGGGTTGCCGACGGACTCGCCGCGGCAGACGTAGCACACCATGTCCATCTCGGCGGACGGCTCGGTGAAGGGGAAGAAGTTGGGCCGCAGCCGGGTCTTCATGCCTTCGCCGAACAGCGCCTGGACCATGTGGTCGAGGGTGCCCTTCAGGTCGGCCATGGTCAGGCCCTCGTCGACGGCGAGCAGCTCGACCTGGTGGAAGACGGGGGTGTGCGTGGCGTCCAGCTCGTCGGTGCGGTACACGCGGCCGGGGCAGATCACGTAGACCGGCAGCTCGCGCTGGAGCAGGGAGCGGATCTGAACGGGGGAGGTGTGGGTGCGCAGAACGACACCGCTGTCGCCGCCGCCGTCGGGGGCCTGCACGAAGAACGTGTCGGCCTCGCCGCGGGCCGGGTGGTCCGGGCCGATGTTGAGGGCGTCGAAGTTGAACCACTCGCCCTCGGCCTGCGGGCCCTCGGCGACCTCGTAGCCCATGGCCACGAAGACGTCCTCGATGCGCTCGGACAGCGTGGTGAGCGGATGGCGGGCGCCGGCCGGGACGCGGTCGTGGGGCAGCGTGACGTCCACGGCCTCCTCGACCAGCACGCGCGCGTCGCGCTCGTCCTCCAGCTCCGCCTGGCGGCCGGCGAGGGCCTTGTTCACGGCGCCGCGGGCCTGGCCGACGAGCTTGCCTGCGGCGGCCTTCGCCTGTGGGGGCAGCGCGCCGATCTCGCGGTTGGCCAGGGCCAGCGGGGAGGCGCCGCCGGTGTGGGCGACCTTGGCCTCCTGGAGCGCGTCGAGGGAGTCCGCGGCGGCGAAGGCGGCGAGCGCCTCGTCCCGCATGCGCTCGATCTCTTCCGGTTTCAACGCCTCGACCTCGACAGGGTCGTACGACTTATTCGGTGCCGACATCTCTTCCCGTGCTTCCGATTGGCTGGCTGAAGGTCCCCGTGACCGGCTCGTGGGTCCGTCGTGCGTGGGACACAGAGGTGCCAAAGGCCGAGTCTAACGGGGTGGGGGTGGACGAACGCGCCCGCGGGCCGCTCAGACGTCTCTCCGGGGTCCGGGACCGGGTCAGGAGAGGTAGGCCGGAGCGCTCACGGGCAAGGTAAATCGGAACTCCGCGCCGCCGCCGGCGGCGCGGCCGACGGTGATGACGCCGCCGTGGGCCTCGACGATGCCTTTGACGATGTACAGCCCGAGGCCTGTGCCGCCGCGCTTGCTGCCCCGCCAGAAGCGGGTGAAGACGCGGTTCATGGACTCCTCCGGGATGCCGGCGCCCTCGTCGCTCACGGTGACCGACGTGCCGGCGTCCTCCCCCTCACGGGGGGACGGGGCGGGCGTGACGTCAATGGTGACGGTTCCCTCTCCGTGCCGCACCGCATTTTCGATGAGGTTGCTGAGCACCTGGTCGACCTTGTCGGGGTCGGCCCACAGGTCGGGCAGCGGCTGCTCGACGCGCAGCAGGAACCGGTCGGCGGGCTGGCCCGCGGCCACGTAGGCCTGGATGTGGCGGCCGACGGCGGCGCCCATGTCGACGGGCTGGCGGCGCACCTCCAGCCGGCCCGAGTCGATGCGGGAGATGTCGAGCAGTTCGGCGATGAGCCGGGTGACGCGGTCGGCGTCGGCGTCGACCGTCTCCAGCATCAGCCGCTTCTGGTCGTCGGTGAACCGTGCCCACTTGGCGAGGAGGGTGGCGGTGAAGCCCTTCACGGAGGTGAGCGGGGAGCGCAGTTCGTGGGCCACGGTCGCTATCAGCTCGGCGTGGCTGCGCTCGGTGCGGCGGCGCGCCTCGGTGTCGCGCAGGGAGACGACGACGCGGCGCACGGGGCCGGTGGGTTCGCTGCGCACGTACCGGGCGGAGACGAGGACCTCGCGCCCGCCGGGCAGCAGCAGGTTGCGTTCGGGCTGGCGCACCCGGATGGCGAGCCCGCCGTACGGGTCGGTCAGCGCCCACCAGCGGCGGCCTTCGAGGTCCTCCAGCGGCAGGGCCTTCTCCAGCCGGCTGCCGAGGGCGTCCTCGGCGGACAGGGCGGTGATGCGTTCGGCGGCGGCGTTGAAGCAGACGACGTGACCGTGCTCGTCGGCGACGACCAGTCCGTCGGGCAGGTCGTCGGGGTCGACGCCGGCGGCGTCATCGGGCGACGGGGACGCGTCGGCGTGCGGCACGGCCCCTGCTTCCCGTGTGCTGCTCATGCCGACGCTCATTCCCCTTACCCCACCTCTCAGACGGCTGAGGGGCCCCCGAGCTGGTCACCCTACTAGGTGGAACTGACGGTGCGGCAGCCTTCAAAGGTGCGCTGGGCGCGGGCCGACGCGTAGAGACATACGGCCGCCGCGGTGGCGAGGTTCAGGCTCTCGGCCTTGCCGTGGATGGGAACGCGGACGACGGCGTCGGCGAGGGCGCGGGTCTCCTCCGGCAGACCCCAGGCCTCGTTGCCGAACACCCATGCGGTCGGTCCGCCCATGGCGCCCTTGTCGAGCTCCTCGTCCAGGTCGTGCGCGCCGGCCCCGTCCGCGGCGAGGATGCGCACCCCGGCGTCCCGGAGCCCGGCCACGGCCCTGTCGACGGGGACGCCGACGGCGACGGGCAGGTGGAACAGCGAGCCCACGGAGGCCCGTACGGCCTTGGGGTTGTACAGGTCGACGGAGGCGTCGGTGAGGACGACGGCCTCGGCGCCGGCGGCGTCGGCGCAGCGCAGGACGGTGCCGGCGTTGCCGGGGTCGCGGACGTTCGCGAGGACGGCGACGAGTTTGGGGCGGGCGGCGAGGATGTCCTCGAACGGCGTGTCCAGGAACCGGCAGACGCCGACGAGGCCCTGCGGGGTGACGGTGGTGGAGATGTCCTCGATCACCTGCTCGTCGGCGAGGTGGACGCGGGCGCCGGCGGCGCGTGCCTCGCCGATGATGTCCGCGTAGCGCTCCGCGGCCTCGACGGTGGCGAAGAGTTCGACGAGCGTCGCGTCGGCGGCGCCTTGGGTGCGGTGTGCGGCGGCCTCCCGTACGGCCTGCGGTCCCTCCGCCAGGAACAGCCGCTCCTTGCCCCGGAAGTTCCGCCGGGCGAGACGCCTCGCGGCCGAGACGCGGGGGGAACGGGGAGAGATGAGGTCGGGGGTGGCGGGGGGCATCGGGGCACCTTCGGTGGGAGGCGGGACACGTGGACGGATCTCTTCCCCCGCCGGGGTGAGGACGGGGCCGAGGAAGCAGTCGGACCCGCAGGCCAGGGGCCTGCGGGTCCGGTCACGTCGGCTGGAGCCGGCGCAGCGTCACGCCGCCTTCGGGGCGTTGACGTCGCTCGGCAGCGCCTTCTGCGCGACCTCGACGAGCGCGGCGAAGGCGCCGGCGTCGTTCACGGCCAGCTCGGCCAGGATCTTGCGGTCGACCTCGACGTTCGCGGCCTTCAGACCCTGGATGAAGCGGTTGTACGTGATGCCGTTGGCGCGGGCAGCGGCGTTGATGCGCTGGATCCACAGCTGACGGAAGTCGCCCTTGCGCTTCTTGCGGTCGTTGTAGTTGTAGACCAGCGAGTGGGTGACCTGCTCCTTGGCCTTGCGGTACAGGCGCGAACGCTGACCGCGGTAGCCGGAGGCCGCCTCGAGGATCGCCCGGCGCTTCTTGTGGGCGTTGACTGCCCGCTTGACGCGTGCCACTTGTTTGACTCCTTGTAGCGGGGCCGTGGTTGGACTCACACGACCCGGTAATCGACTGGGTCCCGGTCAGAGATCAGGCGCGGGGAGAAGATCCGCGCCCGACGTCACTTGCCGAGAAGCTTCTTGATCTTCGCGGCGTCGCCCGGGGCCATCTCGGCGTTGCCGGTGAGGCGACGCGTCACGCGGGACGACTTGTGCTCGAGCAGGTGGCGCTTGCCGGCGCGCTCACGGAGCACCTTGCCGGAGCCGGTGACCTTGAAGCGCTTGCTGGCACCGCTGTGCGACTTGTTCTTCGGCATAGCGCCGTTCTCTCCTCGTCGATGGCGCTCCGGTGCCCGGTCGTCACAACCGGGCACGGGTGGAGCGTCGCTCTTGTTTCGGTTACGTCCTCAGGACCGCTGTCCCTCGGATCACGCCTCGGCGGAAGCCTCGGCAGGGGCCTCTGCAGGAACCTCGGCGGGAGCCTCGTCGTGCATGGCGTCCGCGGCGTTCTGCGAGCGGCCGGGGTTGGCCTTCGCGTCTGCCTTGCGGGCTTCCTGTGCCTGACGGGCCTCGGCCATCGCCTCGGTCTTCTTCTTGTGCGGACCGAGAACCATGATCATGTTTCGGCCGTCCTGCTTGGGGTTCGACTCGACGAACCCGAGCTCCTGGACGTCCTCCGCGAGACGCTGCAGCAGTCGGTAGCCCAGCTCGGGCCGGGACTGCTCACGACCGCGGAACATGATCGTGATCTTGACCTTGTCGCCCTGCTTGAGGAACCGGACGACGTGACCCTTCTTGGTGTCGTAGTCGTGCGGGTCGATCTTCGGCCGGAGCTTCATCTCCTTGATGACCGTGTGCGCCTGGTTCTTGCGCGCCTCACGGGCCTTCATGGCCGACTCGTACTTGAACTTCCCGTAGTCCATGAGCTTGCAGACCGGCGGGCGGGCGTTCGCCGCGACCTCGACCAGGTCCAGGTCGTACTCCTGCGCAAGCTCCAGTGCCTTGGCCAGGGGGACGATGCCCACCTGCTCGCCACTGGGACCGACAAGTCGCACCTCGGGAACGCGAATCCGGTCGTTGATGCGGGGCTCGGCGCTGATGGATCCTCCTCGGTAGCACCACGCGAGCGTCTGGCGGACGGCCGCGTAACGTCTGTGTTCGATAGACCTATAACCACGCCGAAACACAAAAAATGCCCCGGACGATCACAGGCGGGGCTCCAAGCACTACCGGAGCACCGCCGCGAGGATCGCGGGGCGCACTACCGGGCGACTCCATCGTCCGTACGGAACGATGGCGGCCGCCTGACCGGGGTGACCCGCCGCCCTGGGGACAGTCGGGTGGGAGCTCGGAGTCTCCACTTGTGGGCCGGGCCCGCCTGCTGAGGGGCACGCGTGTCCGACCGGTCGTTACACGAGATTAGCAGGTCGAGAAGGCGCGCGCGAATCAGGTCTCTGTCGCCCCGCGCTGTCAAGAGGGCGCTGTCGGCGCGGCGTGTCGCTGGCCCTATCGTGTGAGGCATGAGTGAGACCCCCTCCCCGGGCGCCCCCGAGACCCCCGGCGCCGCCGGCTTCGACGACATGACCCGCGACATCGCCGAGGTGCCGGCGGTCGAGGTCATCGTGACGGTCGCCGTCAACCTGATGAGCGCCGCCGCGGTGAAGCTCGGCCTGACGGAGGAGGGCGACAAGTACAAGGACCTCGACGAGGCCCGCAAGCTGGTGCACGCCCTCGCCGGCCTCCTCGACGCGTCCGCGACCGAGATCAGCTCCTTCCACGCGGCCCCGCTGCGCGACGGCCTGAAGTCGCTGCAGCTGGCGTTCCGCGAGGCGTCGATCGTCCCGGACGAGCCGGGCCAGGGCCCGGGCGAGAAGTACACCGGGGCGGTCTACGGGAAGTAGTCCGCGGCCGCCGTCAGCTCAGCCGCGGACATAGAGGGGCTCGCCCGGAGGCGTCGTCCCGGCCGGCAGCAGTGCCAGGTCGAGGCCGCGCACCAGGCGGGCCCTCAGCGTTTCGTCGGCGGCGAGGCGCCGGGCCACCGACCGGGCGGCCTCGGCGGGGGCGGAGGCCGGGTCCAGGACGAGGGCCAGGGTGCCGTCGGCCTGCCCGGGCCCGAGGTGGGCGCGCAGCACGGCGGGCTCGGCGGCCACGACGGCGCGCACCGCGTCGAGGACCGCCGGGTCGGCGAGCGGGTCGGTCGTGGTGCGGCCCTCGGCGAGGGCGAGCAGCGCCGGTCCGGTCAGTTCGAAGGGGACCGGTCCCGCCAGATCGAGGACGACCGTGTCGGCCTTCTCGTGCGCTGCGGCCTGCAGGGCCTGGTGCAGCGGTACGGCGACGGGGCGGGCCTCGGGGTCCCAGCGGGCGAGGGACTCGGTGGAGGTGAACGCGGGCAGGGCGACGCGGGCGCCCGCCTTCAGGGTGGGGACGGCCATGTCGCTGGTCTTCTCGCGGCGCAGCCCGTTCTCGTCCTCCTCGACCTCCCCGAGCACGGCCACGACGGGCACGAGCAGCCGGGCGCCCTTGAGCGCTTCGAGGACCGGGCCGACGGCGGCGCGGTCCTGGGCCCACGCGGCGAGGGCCGCGCTCAGTGCGGGGTCGGCGGAGCCGTCGTCGTCGGAGTAGCCGGGGTCGGGGATGTTCTTGTTCGCCACGGTCACCGACCCTATCGGGGGACGGCCACCGGCCCGGTGCGGGGCCCGAGGCGCGGGCGCGCACCGCTTCCACAGGGTTCTGCGGCGGTGTCGGCGTCCACGCCCGCCTGAAGGCCGCCCCCGCCCCGGGACGTCCTAGAGGACCTCGTACCGCTCTCGCGGGAGGACGTCGCAGGCGTCCTGCCGTTCCTCCTCGCGGCGGCCGCGCCACAGGACGACCGCGGCGACCAGCAGCAGGCCCCCGGCGCCGCCGGCGAGCGGGGCGGCCCAGCCGGACGTGGACTCCTCGGCCTTCTCCGCGTCGGGGCCGGGACCGAAGTAGGTGTCGCCGTGGGACGCGGCCCGCAGCCCTTCGGGCTTGAGCGCGCCGGCGGCCTTGATCGCGGCGGCCGGGTCGATGAACCCGAAGCCGCGGGAGTCGTCCCGGCCGCCGGTGGGGGCGTTGCGGGCGGTGTCCTCCAGCAGCTTCTTGATCTGCGCCGGGGTCAGTCCGGGGTGGGCGGCCTTGAGGAGGGCGACGGCGCCGGAGACGAAGGCCGCCGCGGCGGAGGTGCCCCAGCCCTGGTAGTAGCGGTGGTCCGGGTCGGCGATCACGACGTCCACGCCGGGCGCGCTGACCGTTGCGTACCAGCGGCGGGTGGAGAAGGAGGCGCGGGTGCCGTAGCGGTCGACGGCGGTCGCGGCGATGACGCCCGGGTAGGCGGCCGGGTAGGAGATGTGGTCGCCCTTGTCGCCGCCGTTGCCGGCCGAGGCGACGACCACGGAGCCCTTCTTCAGGGCGTACTGGACGGCCTCGTCCTCGGACGGTTCGGGGTGGGCGGAGGCGGAGTCGTCGCCGAGGGAGAGATTGATGACGTCGGCGCCCTGGTCGGCGGCCCAGCGGATGCCTTCGGCGAGAGCGTTGCCGCGGGTGTTGCGGGCCTTGGTGCGGGCCGCGTCGCGGTCCTCCAGGATCACGCGGACGGGGAGGATCTTGGCCTCGGGGGCGATGCCCATGACGCCGTCCTCACCCCCGGGGCCGTGTCCGTGGCCCGCGATGATGCTGGCCATCGCGGTGCCGTGGCGGGCCCAGACGGCGTCGCCGCGACGCGCGCCGAAGCCGACGAGGTCCTTGCCGGTGAGGACGTTCCCGGCGAGGTCGGGGTGCTCGCCGTCGACGCCGGTGTCCAGGACGGCGACGGTGATGCCCGCGCCCTTGGTGGTCCGCCAGATCTGGTCGGTGTGCAGGGCCTCGAGGCCCCACTGCTGGGCGCGGATGCCGTCCGCCTGCGCGGGGGCCGCGGGCAGCAGGGCGAGCGAGGCGGCGAGCAGGCAGCACAGCAGGCCCGCCCGGGGTGTCGTCCTACGGCTGCTCATGAGGGCTGCTCCGAGGGGGCGGCGGCGGTTTTGCGCAGGCCGCGCTCGACGCGGTCGGCGAGGCCCTTCGCCTCGTTGCCCAGGCCTGCCTGGGCCGGGGCCGAGGTGGCGCCGGACGCGGCGGCCCGGGCGGCGGGCTCGGGGGTGGCGACGGTACGGCCGTCGGCCCAGCCGGAGACGGCGTAGACGACGACGGGCGCATCGGTGAGGACGGAGACCGTCCAGGAGGCGCGCTGCGCGTCGCCGAAGCCGGCGGCGACGGTGTCCGGCGGGGCGTACGTGCGGGGCATCAGGTCGGTCCGGTGGGCCAGGCCCTCCTTGTCGAACCGGGTGGCCAGCGCGCGCATGCCGGCCTGGTCGGCCTCGGTGAAGATCATGCCGACGGTGGTGACGTAGCTCTGGGTGGCGTCGACGTAGGTCGCGCGCAGCAGTCGGGAGCAGCCGACCGGGGCGAGGACCTGGAGCAGCAGCGGGTCGAGGGCGCCGGCGCAGCCGCTGTCCGGGGCGACGGCGACCCGCGTCCAGGTGCGGTCGGCGCCGCCGGGGCCCGCGCCCTGTCCGTCCACGGTGGGCGGGAACAGCTGGTCGACGGGGACGTTGTGCCACAGGCCGCCGGCGGTGGCGTACGCGCTGCGCTCTCCCGAGCCGGCGGCGTCGCCGACGAGCCAGCTGCCGGTGGCGGCGCCACCGATGAGGCCGAGTCCGAGGACGACGCAGGTGGCGGCGGCGAGGGTGCGCCCGCGGACGCGTCTGCGCCCGGCGCGCGGCGATGTGTCGCCGTACCCCTCGGGCTGTGCGAACGTCACCACCGGCCGCGTCCCGGCCCCGCCGGGCGCGGGCGCGCTCCATGAGAGGGCGGGGTCGGGGGTGGGGCCGCCGGGCGCGGGGGCGGCGGGGCGGGGGATCCGGGCGGCCGGGGCGTCGAACTCCGGCTGGTGCCCGTCCGGCACGTCGAAGTCGGGGTGCCGCACGGGGGTGGCGGGCGACCACACGCCGCCCTGTCCGGGCACGGCGGACGACAGCGCGTCCCGGGGAGCCTGGACGGGAGCGGCCGCCCAGCCTCGCGGCAGGGGGCTCCAGGCACTGCCTTCCCCGGGCGCCTGCCCGCCGTCGGCCCCTGCGGGCGGGGCGGCGGAGGGAGGGGTGCCGGGGCGTACGGGAGGCTCGGCGACAGGGGCGGCACCGGCCCACGAGGGCGTGCCGTTGCGCGGGGCGGCGGCGGGGCGAGCGGGACGGTCGCTGTGGGGGGCGGGGGCCGCCGGACGGGAGAGGCGGTCGGCGTCCGGCCGCGGGGGGCGGCCGCCTGCCGGGGTGGGGGACGAGGTGCGCGTGGAACGGTCACCGGCCGGGGCCGCTGTGCCCGGCCGGTCGGCGCCGCCGGCGGTGGGGCGTGTGCCGTCCAGGCGGGCCGGGCGGGTGACGCTCGGGCGGGCGGGGTCGCCGCCCTCGGCACGGGGTGGGCGGGCACTGTCCGCGTGGGGCTCGGCCACGTCCTGCGGGCCGAGCGGGGGGGTCGCGTCCGGGCGGGAGGAGCGCGACGGTCTCGCACCCGGGGTGCGGGCGCCCGTCGTGGCGGCTGCCGTCGACGACGGGCGGGGACTCTCCAGGCGGGCCGGGCGGGTGACGCCGGGGCGGGCGGAGCCGTCGGACCCCGGGTCGTCGGCGGGGGGCGCGTCAAAGGTGCGGAGGTCGTCCGTGCGGGCGGGGCGGATGGTCTCCAGGCGTACCGGGCGGGCGGCGGCCGGACGCGCGGGCGGAACGTCCGTCGAGCCGGGGGCGTCAGCCGAGGCGGTCCGGGACTCGGGCTTGCGTGCGGGCGGGGGCGTCCGGGTGGCGGCGCCTGAGGGGGGCGCGTCCGGGAAGCGGGCCGAGGCGGGAGGCGGCGGTGGGGACGGGGTCATGGAGTCCGTGGGCTGGGGGGCCCGCAAGTGCGGGGCGGGTGGGGCGAGTTGCTCGGGCGGAGCCTTGTGTTCCGTCGAGGGTGCGGCGTCCCCCGTCGGGGGCTTCATGGGGCCGTGGGGGCCACCCTCCGGGGGCGTGCCAGAGCGGCCGCCGATCACCGCGGGCTTCGGAACCGAGGGGGCTGAGGACGGCATCGGCGCGGGCGGCTTTCCCGGCCCGGTCGGCGCGGTGGACCGCTGCGGGGGCAGAGGCCCGGCCTCCGTTGCGGCCGAGGGCCCGGCGGCGGGCCGCTGAGGAGCCACAGGGGCCGGCGTTGTCCCGGCCGCTGTCGGGGGGCGGGTCGGGCGGGGTGGGGCTGCCGGGCGTGGCGGCGCTGTGGGGGGCGGAGGAGCGGTCGGGGGCGGGGGTGCGGTGGGCCGCGGGGGGATCGTGGCGCGGCGTGCTTCCGTGCTCATGCACCCCCCGTTTCCTCATGCCCGGGCCGTCGTTCTCCCGCTCGGGCCGTCGTCACGTCCGCTCGGACCGTCGTACTTCCGCTCGGCTGCCGGTGTTCCACCCGGCCGCCGTGGTTGCGCTCAGCCGCCGTTGCTCCGCTCGGGCCCGCTTCCGTGCCCGCGCGGCCCGGCGCGTACGTGGCTGGTCCGTCCCGGGCAGGCATACCCGCACGGGCGGGCCGGCATCCCGGCACGGGTGTCCGGCCGGAGCCGTCCTTCCGTACGTGCGCGTCACTCTACGGCTAGTTGCCGCGGTAACGGGAACCAGTCGGCGACCGGCGGGGGCATCTGCCCGTATCGTCCCCCTACCCTGCGGTAATCCGGTCTGGCAGGCTGCGTTCATGACTGCGCGCGCCGCCGACCGGGCCCGATACGACCGGGCCACCGCCCATCTCCAAGCCCCTCTCGCGATCGTCGACCTGGACGCCTTCGACGCCAACGCGGACGACCTGGTCCGCCGGGCGGGCGGGAAGCCGATCCGGGTGGCCAGCAAGTCCGTCCGCTGCCGGACGCTGCTGGAGCGCGTCCTCGCCAGGGACGGCTTCGCGGGGATCATGTCGTTCACCCTGGCCGAATCCCTGTGGCTGGCGCGGTCGGGATTCGAGGACATCCTGCTCGCCTACCCCTCGGCCGACCGGACCGGCTTCGCCGAACTGGCCGGCGATCCCAAGCTCGCCGCCGCCGTGACGGTGATGGTCGACGACGTCGCGCAGCTCGACCTGATCGACGCGGCGCGGGCCGGCGGGCGCGAAACGGTGCGTGTCTGCCTGGAGTTGGACACCTCGCTGAAGCTGCTCGGCGGCCGGGTGCGGGTCGGCGCGCTGCGCTCCCCGCTGCACTCCCCCGCCCAAGTGGCCGATCTGGCGCGGGCGGTGGCCCGCCGGCCGGGTTTCCGGCTGGTGGGTGTGATGGCGTACGAGGGGCACATCGCGGGCGTCGGCGACGCGCTGGCCGGCCGGCCGCTGCGTTCGCGGGCGATCCGGCTGATGCAGGCGACCGCCCGGCGTGAACTCGCCGAGCGGCGCGCCGCGGTGGTGCGGGCGGTGCGGGCCGTGGCACCGGATCTCGAGTACGTCAACGGCGGCGGCACGGGCAGTGTGCAGCACACCGCCGCCGAGGACGCGGTCACGGAGATCGCGGCGGGCTCGGGGCTGTACGTGCCGCGGCTGTTCGACAACTACACGTCGTTCACGGGCCGTCCGGCGGCGCTGTTCGCCCAGCCCGTCGTGCGCAGACCGGGCGTCGGGGTCGTGACCGTCCTCGGCGGCGGCTACCCGGCGTCGGGCGCAGCCGGCCGCGACCGGCTGCCGGTGCCGTATCTGCCTCAGGGGCTGCGCTACGACCCGCAGGAGGGCCCGGGCGAGGTGCAGACCCCGCTGCTGGGCTCCCCGGCGGACGATCTGCTGATCGGCGACAAGGTGTGGTTCCGGCACGCGAAGGCCGGCGAGCTGTGCGAGCGGTTCGACGAGCTGCACCTGATCGAGGGCGACGAGGTGACGGCGACGGCCCCCACCTACCGGGGCGAGGGCCACACGTTCCTGTAGGGCATGCCTACACGGGCGTGACGTAGGCGCCCGCGATGCCGCCGTCGACCAGGAAGTCGGTGGCGTTGACGAAGGAGGAGTCGTCGCTGGCCAGGAAGGCGACGGCGGCGGCGATCTCCTCGGCCTCGGCGAACCGTCCGACGGGGATGTGGACGAGGCGGCGGGCCGCGCGCTCGGGGTCCTTCGCGAACAGCTCCTGCAGCAGCGGGGTGTTGACCGGGCCGGGGCACAGCGCGTTGACGCGGATGCCCTCCCGGGCGAACTGCACGCCGAGTTCACGGGACATGGCGAGGACGCCGCCCTTGGACGCGGTGTAGGAGATCTGGGAGGTCGCGGCGCCCATCCGGGCCACGAAGGACGCGGTGTTGATGATGGAGCCCCTGCCCTGGCGCCGCATGTAGGGGATGGCGGCCTTGCAGCACAGGTAGACGGAGGTGAGGTTGACCTCCTGGACGCGCTTCCAGGCCTCCAGGCCGGTCTCCAGGATGGAGTCGTCGTCGGGCGGGGAGATGCCGGCGTTGTTGAAGGCGACGTCGACGCTGCCGTAGGTGTCGTAGGCGGTCCGGAACAGGGCCTCGACCTGCTCGGGGTCGGTGACGTCGACCTTCACGAAGATCCCGCCGACCTCCTCGGCGGCGCTCTTGCCGCGGGTCTCGTCCACGTCGGCGCAGACGACGTGCGCGCCTTCGGAGGCGAGGCGGCGGGCGGCGGCGAGGCCGATGCCGCTGCCGGCTCCGGTGACGACGGCGGTACGGCCGACCAGGCGGCGGCAGGTGTGCTGTGCGGTCGATGAGCTCACTGTGCGGGGCCCTCCGTGCTGATGAAGACGTTCTTCGTTTCGGTGAAGGCGGCGAGCGCGTCCGGGCCGAGTTCACGGCCGACGCCCGACTGCTTGAAGCCGCCGAACGGGGTCGAATAGCGCACGCTGGAATGGGAGTTGACGGACAGGTTGCCCGCGCGGACGGCCTGCGAGACGCGCAGCGCGCGCCCGACGTCCCGGGTCCACAGGGAGCCGGAGAGGCCGTAGGGGGTGTCGTTGGCGAGGCGGACGGCGTCGGCCTCGTCCTCGAACGGAAGGATCACGGCGACGGGCCCGAAGACCTCCTCCACGGCCACCGGCGCGTCGGCGGGGACGCCGGTCAGGACGGTGGGCGGGAACCAGAAGCCGGGGCCCTCAGGCGCCTTGCCGCGGATGCCCTCGGCGCCGGGGTCGACGTAGCCGCGGACGCGGTCGAGTTGGGTCCGGGAGATCAGCGGGCCCATCTGGGTGTTCTCGTCGGCGGGGTCGCCGACGCGGACGGACTCCACGGCGGGGGCGAGGAGTTGCAGGAAGCGGTCGTGGACGGACCGCTGGACGAGCATGCGGGTGCGGGCGCAGCAGTCCTGGCCGCTGTTGTCGAGGAACGACATGGGGGCGGCGGCCGCGGCGGCCTCGATGTCGGCGTCGGCGAAGACGATGTTGGGGCTCTTGCCGCCGAGTTCGAGGGTGACGCGCTTGAGCAGGGCGGAGCCCTTGGCCAGCACCTGCTTGCCGACGGCCGTCGAACCGGTGAACACGATCTTGGCGACGCCGGGGTGTTCGACGAGGGCGTCACCGGCGACCGGTCCCGCACCGGGCAGCACCTGGAAGAGGTGCTCGGGCAGGCCCGCGTCCAGGGCCAGTTCGGCCAGGCGCAGCGCGGTGAGCGGGGTGGTCTCGGCGGGTTTGAGCAGCACCGCGTTGCCGGCGGCGAGGGCGGGGGCGGCGCCCCAGGCCGCGATGGGCATGGGGAAGTTCCACGGGGCGATCACGGCGACGACGCCGAGGGGTTCGAGGAACGTGACGTCGATGCCGCCGGCGACGGGGATCTGCCGGCCGGTGAGGCGTTCCACTCCGCCGGCCGCGTAGTCCAGCAGGTCGCGGACATTGCCCGCCTCCCAGCGGGCGTTGCCGAGGGTGTGTCCGGCCTCGCGGACCTCCAGCAGGGCCAGTTCCTCCAGGTGGGCGTCCACGGTGGCGGCGAACCGGCGCAGCAGCCGGGCGCGGTCGCCCGGCGGGAGCGCGGCCCACGCGCGCTGGGCCCGGGCGGCGCGGGCGACCGCCGCGTCCACGTCCTCGGCGCTCGCGGCGGGGACGCGGGCGATGACCTCCTCCGTGGCCGGGTTGAGTACCTGGAGTTCGTGCTCGTACGACAAGGCTGGACCTCTCACATGCGTTCGAAGGAGCGGCGCAGCTCCCAGTCGGTGACTGCGGCGTCGAAGGCGGCCAGTTCGACGCGCGCCATGTTGGCGTAGTGGGCGACCGTCTCGTCGCCGAAGGCGGCTTTGGCGATGGGGCTGTCGGCCCACAGTTCGGCGGCCTCGCGCAGGGTGGTGGGCACGTGGGCGTAGTCGGCGGTGTAGGCGTTGCCCGGACAGGGTTCGGGCAGTTCGAGTTTCTGCTCGATGCCGTACAGGCCGGCCGCGACGAGTCCGGCGACGGCGAGGTGCGGGTTGACGTCTCCGCCGGGGAGCCGGTTCTCGAACCGCAGGGAGCGGCCGTGGCCGACGACGCGGAGGGCGCAGGTGCGGTTGTCGTGGCCCCAGGCGACGGCGGTGGGCGCGAAGGAGCCCGGCTGGAACCGCTTGTAGGAGTTGATGTTGGGCGCGTACAGCAGGGAGAAGTCGCGCAGGGCGGCGAGCTGGCCGGCGAGGAAGTACCGCATCACGTCGGACATGCCGTCGGGTCCGGCCATCGCGTTGTCGCCGGACGCGTCGGCGAGGGAGAGGTGGATGTGGCAGGAGTTGCCCTCGCGCTCGTTGTACTTGGCCATGAAGGTGAGCGACACGCCCTCCTGGGCGGCGATCTCCTTGGCGCCGGTCTTGTAGACGGCGTGCTGGTCGCAGGTGACCAGGGCCTCGTCGTAGCGGAAGGCGATCTCGTGCTGGCCGGGGTTGCACTCGCCCTTGGCGGACTCGACGGTCAGGCCGGCGGCCTGCATCTCGTTCCTGATCCGGCGCAGCAGGGGTTCGATGCGGCCGGTGCCGAGGACGGAGTAGTCGATGTTGTACTGGTTGGCCGGGGTGAGGCCCCGGTAGTTCGCGTCCCAGGCCTGTTCGTAGGTGTCCTTGAAGACGATGAACTCCAGCTCGGTGCCGACCTGGGCGGTGTAGCCGAGGTCGGCGAGGCGTTCGAGCTGGCGGCGCAGGATCTGGCGGGGGGCGGCGACGACCGGGGCGCCGTCGTCCCAGGCGAGGTCGGCGATGAGCAGGGCGGTGCCCTCGTTCCAGGGCACCCGGCGCAGGGTGCTCAGGTCGGGGCGCATGGCGAAGTCGCCGTAGCCGCGGTCCCAGGAGGACATCGCGTAGCCCTCGACGGTGTTCATCTCGGCGTCGACGGCGAGGAGGTAGTTGCAGCCCTCCGTGCCGTGGTCGAGCACCTCGTCGAGGAAGAAGCGGGCGGCGAACCGCTTGCCCTGGAGTCTGCCCTGCATGTCGGGGAAGGCCAGGACGACAGTGTCGATCTCGCCGCCGGCGACGAGGGCGTGCAGTTCCTCGACGCTGAGCGGGGGTGTGCGGTCTGCCACGGGAGGGCCTCCTTCGGGCTGCTGCGCGCTGTCCTTCGGGCCGCCGCGCACTTCTCCGGCCGGGCCGAGAGCCATAAGGTATTGCGGAGAACCATTGTTTGGGAAGGGGGCGCGACCACATGGCTCTGGACGCGGAGGGCGACTCGGACGACCGGCTGACGCCGGTGTTGCGGCCGGTGCGTGCGGGCAACGGCTTCGAGGAGGCGCTTGAGCAGATCCTGCAGGTCGTCCGGCTGGGCCTGGTGCCGGCCGGGGAGCGGCTGCCGGCCGAGCGGGAGCTGGCGGAGCGGCTCGGGATCAGCCGGGTGACGCTGCGCGAGGTGCTGAAGGTGCTCCAGGACCAGGGCCTGGTGGAGGCGCGGCGCGGGCGCTACGGCGGCACGTTCGTGCTGCCCCGGACCGACGCGGGCGGCGAGGACGAGCTGCGGCGCCGGATCGAGCGGATCGACGTCGAGGACGTCCTGCGCTTCCGGGAGGTGCTGGAGGTGGGGGCGGCCGGGCTGTGCGCGGCGCACGGCCTCGACGACGAGCAGGAGGCCCGGCTGCGCGACGCGCTGGCCCGCACACACGACGCGCCGCTCGCCGACTACCGCCGCCTGGACACGCTGCTGCACCTCACGCTCGCGGAGCTGTGCGGATCGCCGTCGCTGACGGCCCGGTACGCGGCGGTCCGGGCGAGCGTCAACGACCTGCTGGACTGCATCCCGCTGCTGGTGCGCAACCTGGAGCACTCCCAGCGCCAGCACACCGCGATCGTGGAGGCCGTGCTCGACGGTGACGCGGACGGGGCGCGGGAGATGATGCGCGAGCACTGCGCGGGCACGGCGGCGCTGCTGCGCGGCTTCCTGGGGTGAGCGGCGGACACGCGGGATTCACGGGGGTTTCACGCAGGGGTATTGCCATCCGGCCGACGGACCGCAAAGGTATGCATCCATTCCATTGGGTTCCCTCGAGTTCCCCTGCGGTCTCCTGAGTTCCCTTGCGTTCGTCCACCGCTGCGTTCGTCCACCGCCCGTGGGGAGTCGCGTCATGTCCCTGGAATCCACGCCCACCAGCACCGCCGAGGAGGCGGACGACTATCTGCGGCGCCGAACGCTGCGCCGCGGCAGCGCCGGCTGGGTGCTCCTCACCGGCCTCGGCGTCGCCTACGTCGTCTCCGGCGACTTCTCCGGCTGGAACCTCGGCCTCGCCGAAGGCGGCTTCGGCGGTCTGGCGATCGCCACGGTGCTCATGGGCACCATGTACGCCTGCATGGTGTTCGCCCTCGCCGAACTGTCCGCGATCCTCCCCACGGCCGGCGGCGGCTACGGCTTCGCCCGCCGGGCCCTCGGCCCGTGGGGCGGCTTCCTGACCGGCACGGCCATCCTCATCGAGTACGTCCTCGCCCCGGCCGCCATCGTGATCTTCATCGGCGACTATGTGGAGTCGCTCGGCCTGTTCGGCCTGGAGTCCGGCTGGCCCGTCTACCTGGCCTGCTTCGCGATCTTCATCGGCATCCACCTGTGGGGCGTCGGCGAGGCCCTGCGGTTCAGCTTCGTGGTCACCGGCATCGCGGTGTTCGCCCTCATCGTGTTCGCCCTGGGCGCGCTGCCCGGCTTCGACGCCTCCTCGCTCGACGACATCCCGGTCGACGCCTCCGCCTTCGGCGCGAACTCCTGGCTGCCCATGGGACTGCTCGGCATCTGGGCGGCGTTCCCGTTCGGCATGTGGTTCTTCCTCGGCGTGGAGGGCGTGCCGCTCGCCGCCGAGGAGACCAAGGACCCGGCCCGCGCCCTGCCCAAGGCCATCCGCTGGTCGATGGGCGTCCTCGTGGTGCTGGCCGTGGTCACCTTCTTCGCCGCGGCCGGGGCGCGCGGCTCCGACGCCGTCCAAGCGGCCGGCAACCCGCTGGTCGAGGCGCTCCAGCCGGACGGGAAGGCCACGGCGCTCAGCAGGTTCGTGAACTACGCCGGGCTCGCCGGACTGGTCGCCTCGTTCTTCTCGCTGATCTACGCCGGCTCCCGCCAGCTGTTCGCCCTCTCCCGCGCCGGCTATCTGCCCCGGTTCCTGTCGCTGACCAGCCGCCGCAAGGCGCCGTACCTGGGCCTGCTGGTCCCGGGCACGATCGGCTTCGCGCTGGCCGCCGGCACCGGCGACGGCGGCCGGATGCTGAACATCGCCGTCTTCGGCGCGACGATCAGCTACGCGCTGATGTCCCTGTCGCACATCGTGCTGCGCCGCCGCGAACCGGGACTGGAGCGGCCCTACCGCACCCCGGGCGGGGTGCTGACCTCCTCGGTCGCGCTGGTCCTCGCGTGCTCGGCGCTGGTCGCCACGTTCCTCGTCGACGTGACGGCCGCGCTCATCGCGCTGACGGTGTACGCGGTGGCCGCGGCCTACTTCGCGCTCTACAGCCGTAAGCGTCTGGTGGCGAAGGCGCCGGAGGAGGAGTTCGCGGCGCTGGCCGCCGCCGAGGCAGAGTTGACCCGGGACCAGGGCGTGTTTCGAGAGTAGCGTCGTCCGCCCGGAGGGCGGGGCTCGCGGCGTCTGGTGCGGTGCGTCGCAAGGCGGAGGGTCGCCCGCGTACTGGTTGTACGCGGGCGATCCCGACAACGCGGCGAGGCGCCGTGCCAGGCGTCGCGAGCCAGACGGGACTTTCGAAACACGCCCGGAGACGAGGGAGTGCGCATGGCAAGGCCGCTGATCGGTGTGAGCACGTACCTGGAGCGCGGCGCGCGCTGGGGCGTCTGGGAGCTGGAGGCGGCCCTGCTGCCGGTCGGCTACCCCCGGCTGGTGCAGACCTCGGGCGGCCTCGCCGCGATGCTGCCGCCCGACGACCCGGCCCGCGCCACCGACGCCGTCGCCCGTCTGGACGGCCTCGTCATCGCGGGCGGTCCGGACGTCGACCCACTGCACTACGGCGCCGAACGCTCCCCGCGCTGTGGCCCGCCCGCACCGGAACGCGACGCGTGGGAGCTCGCCCTGATCCACGCCGCCCTGGCCGCCGGCACCCCCCTGCTCGGCATCTGCCGCGGCATGCAGCTGCTGAACGTCGCCGCCGGCGGCACCCTCGTCCAGCACCTCGACGGCCACGCCGAGACCGTGGGCGTCTTCGGCGAGCACCCGGTGAAACCGGTCCCCGGGACCCGCTACGCCGCCCTCGTCCCGGAGGAGACGACCGTCCCCACCTTCCACCACCAGGCGGTGGACCGCCTGGGCGCCGACCTGATCCCGTCGGCCTACGCGGCGGACGGCACGGTGGAGGCGGTGGAACCGCCGCCGTCCCGGGGCTGGGTGCTGGGGGTCCAGTGGCACCCGGAGATGGCACAGGACCTGAGGGTGATGCGGGGCCTGGTCGAAGCGGCATCCGACACGACCCCCTGAGTCCCCCTGCCGCATCCGGCCCGCCGGCGTGACCCCCGCCCCTGCCCGGACCGCCCGATCCGCGCCGCCGAGCTCCCGCCCCTACCCTCGCGTCAGCGACAGCAACTCGCGCGCCGGTCCCGCGGGCCGATGTCCCGTGGGCCACACCGCCCGCAGCTCACGTGCCAGCACCACCGACGCCACCGGCACACTCACCAGCCGCCGCATCCCCAGTTCCTCCCCCACCGCCAGCTCACTCAGCACCGCCGGCCCCGCCCCGCTGACCGCCGCCGCCTTCACCGCCGTCGTCGACGACAGCTCGATCAACGGCCGCGCCAGCCCCCCGAGCGCCGCGTCCAGCACCTGCCGCGTCCCCGACCCCTTCTCCCTGAGGATCAACGGCGTGGACGCCAACTCCCCCGCCGGCAGCGGCCGTCGCCGCCTCGCCCACGGATGACCGGGGGCGACCACCACGATCAGACGGTCATGAGCGATGACCGCGGAGTCGAGCCCCGACGACACCGTGAGCCCCTCTACGAACCCCAGATCGGCCTCCCCCGTGAGCACCCGCTCCGCCACGCCCGCGGAGTTCCCCGCGTGCAGCGACACCTCCGTGTCCGGCCGCTGCGCGCGCAGCGCGAGGAGCCAGCCGGGCAGCAGGTACTCCGCGATGGTCATGCTCGCCGCCACCCTGAGCCGCGAGTCCCGCCGGTCCCGCAACGCCTGCGCCCCCGCGTCGAAGGCCTCCGCCGCCTCGACGATCCGCCGCGCCCAGTCGGTGACCAGCGCCCCGGCGTCCGTGAGCCGCGACCCGCGCGGCGACCGGTCCACCAGGGCCACCCCGAGCTGCCGCTCCATGGACCGGACCCGGCTGCTCGCGGCCGGCTGGGTGATGCCCAGCTCTCGCGCCGCCGCCCCGAGGCTGCCCACCCTGGCCACCGCCAACAGCAGCTCCAGCGCCCCGAGATCGGGAACCCGGTGCGCGAGCGACCCCGCACCCCTGCCGCTCCCGCCCTGCTCGCCGTCCCCGGCCCGGCTGTCCTCGCCCCTGCCCGAACTGCCCATAAGCCAAGTTTATGCCCGGCGGGAGCCGTACAGGTGGGCCGTCGTCGCCGGGGGAAGCGCCGACGGTCCGCTCAGGGGCAGGCCGCTCGCAGCGCCGAGGCCAGTGCCCGTGGCGCCGCGGCGAGCGACGGTCCGTACCAGGTGAGGAGCCGTCCGCTGACGAGCGCGCAAGGCAGGCCGGGGAAGGCCTCCGGGCCGTCGTCCGAGGTGAAGCGGTAGGGCTCGTCGGGCAGGACGACCAGGTCGGGGGCGGCGGCCCGCAGCTCCTCCAGGGGGATCCTCGGGTAGCGGTCGGCGTGGGAGGCGTACAGGTGGTCGACGCCCAGGCGGGACAGGACGTCCCCGGCGAAGGTGTCCCGGCCCAGGACCATCCACGGACGGCGCCAGATCGGTGCCACGGCGGTTCTGCGGGGCGCGGCGGGCTCGACGGCGGCCCACGCCGCCTCGGCCTCTTCCAGCCAGCGCGGACGGCTGCGCGCCCCGCACGCGTCAAGCACCCGGTCCAGTTCGCGGAAGGCCTGCGGCACGTTCCGCACCTCGGTGACCAGCACCTCCAGGCCGGCGGCGCGCAGTGCGGCGAGGTCGGGTCCCCGGTTCTCCTCCTCGTTGGCGACGACCAGGTCGGGGGCGAGGGCGACGATCTCGTCGACGCGCGGGTTCTTGGTGCCGCCCAGCCGGGGGACGTCGAGGTTCGCCGGGTGCGTGCACCAGTCGGTGACGCCGGCCAGGACGCCGGGGAGGGAGACGGCGACGGCCTCCGTGAGGGAGGGCACCAGGGAGACGACCCGCACTACCGCTTCCGGTTCCGGACCGCCTCGATGTGCTCGGCGACCGCGACGACGACCACCCGGGTGTCCGCGACGGTCGCCCGCCAGCGGTGGCGGACCCCGCCGGTGAGGTAGAGGGTGTCGCCCCGGCCGAGACGGTAGGCGCGGCCCTCCGCCTCGATCTCCACGGCTCCGTCCGCGACGTACATCAACTGGTCGTTGCGGTACTGGAACTCGCGGCCGGCCTCGTGGCCGCCGGTGTACTCGCTGGCGTGCATCTGGTGGTGGCCGCGCACCAGGGAACGGCTGTGCGGCTCGGGTCCGGGCTCGGTGAGCTCGGCGCGGACGACGTCGACGCTGCAGGCCGGGTCGGCGGCGGCGAGGAGTTCGACGGCCGTGGTGCGCAGCGCGTCGGCGACCTTCTCCAGGGAACTGGTGCTGGGCCGCGCCCGGTCGTTCTCGATCTGGCTGAGGAACGGGACGGACAGGCCGCTGCGCGCGGCCACGACGGCGAGGGTGAGGTCCAGGGACCGGCGTCGTCGCCGGACGGCCGCGCCCACCCGCAGGGGCTGTTCCTTGTGGTCGCCCATGGCCCCGGCTCCCTCCTTCGCCCGTCGCTCCGACTACCCGTGTGCCCAGGTTCGGACGCACCTCTTCCGATGAGTTCTCTGCACCCTACGCATGTTCGGCAAACCGTTTCACGGGGCCGCCGCATCGGGGGCGCACGCCGCCCGGCGGTACCCCTCAGATCGCGCCAGTCGATCACCGCGGCCGGGCTGCCGACGGGGGTGACGTTCGCCCCGTCGACGTCCTCTCCGGTTCAATGCGCGTCGGCCGCCGGGTGTTCCCGGCGGACGCCGGCTTCGACCGGGCTGGTGGGGCGGCTGTCGGCCGGGCCGGACGGGGCGGTGAGCCGGGGTGTGAACATGGCGCTGCGTGGTTGGCCGGATCCTTGCCGTGAGCGAAGGCGAAAGTCGAAGAGGGGCGGGCCCTTCGCACGCGTCGTCGCGTACGTCGGTGCCCGCCCCTCGTCGGGCGGCCGCGGGACTGTCAGGTCACCCCGCCGCCCGGCTCTTGGCGCCCGCGTCGGCCACGGGCGCGAACTTGTCGAGCAGGCCCGGGTTCTTCTTGAGCCAGCCGCGGACGGCGTCCTGCTCCTTGCCCTTGCCCGCGCCCTGGATCTCCGCCTCCAGGCCGGTGAGCTGCTTCTCGGTCATGGAGAAGTTCTCCAGCCACTTGCCGACCTCGGGGTTGTCGGCGGCGAAGCCCTTGCGGGAGAGGGTGTGCACGCCGTCGCCCTTGCCCCAGGCGCCGCGCGGGTCCTTCAGCTTCTTCAGGCCGTACTCGCTGTACGCCCAGTGCGGCGACCAGAGGGTGACCACGATCGGGGCCTTCTTGGCGTAGGCGCGCTTGAGCTCGGCGAGCATCGCCGGGGTGGAGCCGTCGACGACCTTGTACTCGCCGTCGAGGCCGTACTCCCCCAGCACCTTGTCCTTGAGCAGGCCCATCATCCCGGCGCTGGGCTCGATGCCGGTGATCTTCCCGTCGAACCGGGCGGACTTGCCCTTGAGATCGGCCAGCGAGTTGACGTCCTTCAGGTAGGACGGGACGGTCAGCTCCAGGGAGGTGGGGCCGTACCACTGGCCGAGGTCGTCGAGCTGCTTGCCGTACTTCTTCCAGTACTCGGCGTGGGTGGTGGGCAGCCAGGAGTCGGTCTGGAAGTCGATCTGGCCGGTGGCCAGGCCCGTGTAGAGGGGGCCGGCGGCGTACTGGGTGGTCTTCACGTCGAAGCCGCGTTCCTCCAGCAGCTCCTTCCACAGGAACGTGGAGGCGATGCCCTCGTCCCACGGGATGTAGCCGATGGTGATCTCCTTGCCCTTGCCGACGTCGGCGGCGGAGGCCTCGGCGGTGCCGGCCTTCGGGCCGAGGACGCCCATGCCGCCGGCGACGAGCGCGAGCGCGGACACCCCGGCGAGGGCCACGGCCGGGCGGGGGCGGTAGGTCCACACCGTCGTACGGGCCTTGGCGGCGGCGCGCCGGCCGAGGGGGGAGATACGGGTGCCCAGGGCGCCGGTCATGCGGTCCAGGTAGATGGCGAGGACGACGATGCCGAGGCCCGCCTCGAAGCCGAGGCCGATGTCGAGCTGGCCGATGGCCTCGTTGACGGCGCCGCCGAGACCGCCGGTGCCCACCATGCCGGCGATGACGACCATCGACAGACCGAGCATGATCACCTGGTTGACGCCCGCCATGATCGTCGGCAGGGCGAGCGGCAGCTGCACCCGCAGCAGGGTGTCGCGTGGCGTCGTGCCGAAGGCCTCTGCGGCCTCGACGAGCTCGGCGTCGACCTGGCGGATGCCGAGTTCGGTCATGCGCACACCGGGGGCGAGCGCGAAGATCAGGGTGGCGACGACGCCGGCGGGGACGCCCATGCCGAAGAAGAGGATCGCCGGGATCAGCAGCACCATGGACGGCATGGTCTGGAGCAGGTCCAGAACGGGCCGCAGGGCCGCGCTGACCGTCTTGGAGCGGGCGGCCCAGATGCCCAGCGGGACCGAGACCACGAGGGCGATCACGGTGGCGACGAGCACCAGGGACAGGGTGGACATCGCCTCCTCCCACAGGTCGAGGGAGTCGATGAGCGCGAACCCGGCGAAGCCGAGGACGCCCGCGACCGAGCCGCGCAGCCACCAGGCCAGCACCGCGAGGATGCCCGCGAGCAGCAGCGGCTGGGGGGCGGTGAGTGCGGCGTCGAGGCCGTCGTACATGCCTTCGACGACGGTCTTGATCGCGTCGAAGAGCCAGGACATGTGGGCGACGAGCCAGTCGACGCCGGAGTCGACCCAGTCGCCGAGGTGGAGCCTAGGCACGGGCGGCCTCCTTGTCGGCGGTGCGCGCGCTGTCGCAGCGGGCCTCGGTGTCCCGTTCGTCGCCGATGAAGGCGACGAGACGCCTGCGCGGGACCACGCCGACGAGGGCGCGCTCCGCGTCGAGCACGGCGACGGGGTGGGGGACGCGGGCGCTGAGCGCGCACAGCTCGGTGAACGGCGTGTCGACGGTGGCGGTGGCGCAGCCGCAGTCGGCCTCGTCGCCGCGGACGTCGGCGTCCATGACGGCCGCGGCGGTCAGCACGCGGGAGCGGTCGACGTCCTGGATGAAGGAGGCGACGTAGTCGTTCGCGGGCCGCACGAGGATGTCCTCGGCGGTACCGGTCTGCACGATGCGGCCGTCGCGCATGACGGCGATGCGGTCGCCGAGACGCATGGCCTCGTTGAGGTCGTGGGTGATGAAGACGATCGTCTTCTTCAGCGTCTGCTGGAGCGTGAGCAGCTGGTCCTGCATGTCGCGCCGGATCAGCGGGTCCAGCGCGCTGAAGGACTCGTCCATCAGCAGCAGGTCGGCGTCGGTGGCGAGGGCGCGGGCGAGGCCCACGCGCTGCTGCATGCCGCCGGACAGCTCGTCCGGCCAGGACTTCTCCCAGCCGGCCAGGCCGCACAGCCGCAGCGCCTCGGCCGCGCGTTCCTCGCGCTCGGCGCGCGGGACGCCCTGCACGGCGAGGCCGTAGGCGGCGTTGTCCAGGACGCTGCGGTGCGGGAAGAGCGCGAAGTGCTGGAACACCATGCTGATCTTGCGGGCGCGGACCTCGCGCAGCTCGCGGTCGCCGAGCGCGGTGAGGTCCTGGCCGTCGAAGAGGACGCGTCCCGAGGTGGGCTCCAGCAGTCCGTTGAGCATGCGCAGCAGCGTGGACTTGCCGGAGCCGGACAGGCCCATGACGACGAAGATCTGGCCGGGGTCGACGGCGAAGGAGGCGTCGATGACGGCGGCTGTGGCGCCGTCGCCGCGCAGCTCCTCGCGGTCGGCTCCGCCACGGAGCCGTTCGACCGCCTCGTCCTGTCGTCTGCCGAACACCTTGTACAGGTGCTCGGCCTCAAGCCTGGAGGACACACATACCTTCTCGCATAGGGGGCAGGGGGGAGGCGGCGCCGAAGGCCGTCGGCCCTGCCGGGGCCGGGGCCCCTTGGCGATCGCGAACGGTTGAACATGCAACCGGCACCGCTCCGAGGCCGCGCCTGCCCTGGTCGCGGCGGTGCAAACGCGACAGTGGGCCAGTTCACAGGCCCTTCACGGCCGATACGGACCCCTTCACACCCGGGCGGACGGCCGCACACGCCGAGTTCTTCGGCCGCGCCGGGCGGGTGAACGCGCTCGCGTCGGGGGCCCGCGCGTGCGGCATGATGCGTGCGTGACCGGACAGCTGATGCTCCTCGACACCGCCTCGCTCTACTTCCGCGCCTACTTCGGCGTCCCCGACTCGGTGAAGGCGCCCGACGGCACGCCGGTGAACGCCGTGCGCGGACTGCTGGACTTCATCGACCGCCTGGTCAAGGACCACCGGCCGGACGAGCTCGTCGCCTGCATGGACGCCGACTGGCGGCCGGCCTGGCGGGTCGGCCTCATCCCCTCCTACAAGGCGCACAGGGTCGCCGAGGAGCACGCCGCCGGGCCGGACGAGGAAGAGGTCCCCGACACGCTCTCCCCGCAGGTCCCGGTCATCGAAGCGGTGCTCGACGCGCTCGGCATCGCGCGCGTGGGGGTGACGGGCTACGAGGCGGACGACGTGATCGGCACGTTCACCGCGCGGGCGAAGGGGCCGGTGGACATCGTCACCGGCGACCGCGACCTGTACCAGCTGGTGGACGACGCGCGCGGGGTGCGGGTGCTCTACCCGCTGAAGGGCGTCGGCACGCTCCAGGTGACGGACGAGGCGTGGCTGCGCGAGAAGTATGGGGTCGACGGCCGCGGGTACGCGGATCTCGCGCTGCTGCGCGGCGACCCGAGCGACGGCCTTCCGGGCGTGCCCGGCATCGGCGAGAAGACCGCGGCCAAGCTGCTCGCCGAATTCGGCGACCTGGCCGGGATCATGGCGGCGGTCGACGACCCGAAGGCCAAGCTCACGCCGTCGCAGCGCAAGCGGCTCGACGAGGCACGCCCGTACGTGGCGGTCGCGCCGAAGGTGGTGCGGGTCGCCGAGGACGTCGCGCTGCCGGAGGTGGACGTCACGCTGCCGCACGCGCCACGGGAGCCGGAGACGCTGGAGGCACTGGCGCGGCGCTGGGGGCTGGGCGGCTCGCTGCAGCGGCTGCTGACGACGCTGGGTTCGTGAGCGGTGCACTCACCACAGAGGATGCTAACTTAGGTAAACCTAACCAACTTCGCAGGGAGGCCGTCATGGCAGAACGCCCGGCACGCAAGCCGCGGAAGCCCCACTCCGCGCAGGTCGTTCGGACCGAACGGCTCACCCCGCACATGCAGCGGATCGTCCTCGGCGGCGCGGGCCTCGCGGAGTTCGAGCTCGGCGGCTGCACCGACCACTACGTCAAGCTGCTGTTCGGCGCCGAGGGCGTGACCTACCCGGAGCCCTTCGACCTGGAGCGCGTGCGCGCCGAGTTCCCCCGCGAGCAGTGGCCCGTGACCCGGACGTACACCGTGCGCCACTGGGACGCCGAGCACCGCGAGCTGACGCTGGACTTCGTGCTCCACGGCGACGAGGGCCTCGCCGGACCGTGGGCCGCGCGCGTCCAGCCGGGCGGAACCGTCCACTTCATGGGCCCCGGCGGCGCCTACGCCCCCGACCCGGCCGCCGACTGGCATCTGCTGGCCGGCGACGAGAGCGCCCTGCCCGCGATCGCGGCCGCCCTGGAGTCGCTCCCGGCCGGCGCCGTCGCCCACGCCTTCATCGAGGTGGCCGGCCCCGAGGAGGAGCAGAAGATCGACTCCGATGTGGAGGTCGTCTGGCTGCACCGCGGCGACCGCCCCCTCGGGGAGAAACTCGTCGAAGCCGTCCGCGCACTGCGTTGGCCGGAGGGCCGCGTGCACGCCTTCGTCCACGGCGAGGCCGCCACCGTCAAGGACCTGCGCCGGCTCCTGCGGGTCGACCACGCCGTCCCCCGCGACGACCTCTCCATCTCCGGCTACTGGCGTCTCGGCCACAGCGAGGACGGCTGGCAGGCCGCCAAACGCGAGTGGAACGCGCGCGTGGAAGCGGAACAGGAGACCACGACCCCGGCCGCGTGACCCGACGCCTCAGTCGCCCCTCACCCGGGCGTGGAGGTGCATGTCGTGCCAGCCGTCGGGATGGAGGACGGCGCTGCGCTTGGTGCCCTCCACGGCGAAACCCGACTTGACGGCGACGCGGCAGGACGCGGCGTTGGCCGTGGCGTGCAGGAGTTCCAGGCGGTTGAAGCCGACGTCGTCGAGCGCCCAGCGGGACAACGCGACCGTGGCACGTCCCGCGACGCCCCGCCCCCGGGAGGCGGCCGTGGTCCAGTAGGCCATCTCGGCCACACCGTCGGCCAGGACGATGTCCCGCAGCGCCACCCGCCCCAGCAGCACGTCGCTGTCGGCGTCCACGACGGCCCACTGCGCGTCGCGCTCCTCACCCCAGGACCGCGTCCACTCCCCGATCCAGCCGACGGCCTCCTCCACGCCGTCGCAGGCGCGCACGTGCCACTGGTGCATGAGCGGGTCCTGGAACGCGGCGTGGACGGCGGGCGCGTCCTCGATCCGCCAGGGGCGCAGGAGAAGACCGTCGACGGTGGCGAGCACGGGCTGCGGGATACGGGCGAGCGTTCCGGCGGGCAGGACCGGACGAGTGAGATACGGCATGATCCACATCCTGCCCACCGGCCCCGGCTCCTCGCACCGGATTTCCCGCCGCCCCGGCCGTCGCACCCCGCCGTACCCTTGACCCCGATGAGACGCCGCACTCCTCCCCCGCCCTCGCCCCTCCCGCAGCGCGACGGCGTCGATCCGGTGCGGGTGCGGCTGCCGGGCGGGGACGGCGGCCGCTGGGCCACCGTGCGCGAGCACCTCAGGGAACGGTTCGGCGCGGCCCGGGCCGGCCTCGTCGACCAGATGTTCCGCGCGGGCCTGATCGTCGGCGCCGACGGGCGGGCGGTGCCCGCCGACACGGCGTACGCGCCGGGGATGTTCCTGTGGTTCCACCGGGAGACGCCCGTGGAGACGCCGGTGCCGTTCCCCCTGGAGATCGTGCACCGCGACGCGCACCTCGTCGTCGCCGACAAGCCCCACTTCCTGGCCACCACCCCGCGCGGCAGCCATGTCACCGAGACCGCGCTGGCGCGGCTGCGCCGCGAGCTGGGCGTCCCCGGGCTGGGCGCCGCCCACCGCCTGGACCGGCTCACCGCCGGACTGGTGATGTTCACCGTCCGCCCCGACGAACGCGGCGCCTATCAGAGCCTGTTCCGCGACCGGCGTGTCCGCAAGGTGTACGAGGCCGTCGCCCCCTACGACCCGTCGCTCACCCTGCCCGTCACCGTGCGCAGCCGGATCGTCAAGGAACGCGGCGTACTGACCGCCCGCGAGGTGCCGGGCGAGCCCAACGCCGTGAGCCTCGTCGAGCTGATCGAGCACCGGCCCGGCGACGGCCTCGCCCGCTACCGGCTGACACCCCTGACCGGGCAGACCCATCAACTGCGCGTCCACATGACGTCGTTGGGCGTCCCCCTCCTCGGCGACCCGCTCTACCCCGAGGTGACCGACCCCGTACCGGCCGGTGACTTCCGGCGCCCGCTGCAACTGCTCGCGCGCGAGCTGGAGTTCACCGACCCGCTCACGGGGGCGCGGCACCGGCTGCGGAGCCGCAGGACGCTGACCGCCTGGTCGTCGTACGACGACTGGACGGGAGGCGGGCGCGGTCAGTAGCCGCGCCACCAGGCCAGGAACCGGCGCCAGGCGTTCGGACGGCCGGGCGCGGCGGTGCCCTGGGCGGGGACGGCCGCTGTGGCCGCACCCCGCGTCGGCGCGCCGGCCGCTGCCGTGTCTTCCCCGGCTCCGGCCGGTCCCGTCGCGGAAGTCTCCGGCGGGGCGGCCGACCAGGCCGTGGACGGCCGGATCATCGGCAGGCCGTCGCGGGGCTGCGGCACCTCGCCGTGCGTCGGCTGGGCGATCACGTCCTGCTGCGGCTTCGGCTCGAAGTGCACCGGCAGCGCCACCAGATGCCGTGACGCGATCGACGTCGTCCAGCGCAACTCGTCCTCTTCGCAGTCCAGTTGGATGTCCGGCAGTCGCGCCAGCAGCGCGTCTACGCCGACCTCGGCGATGGCACGGCCGATGTCCTGCCCGGGACATTCGTGCGGACCGCCCCCGAAGGCGAGGTGCGAGCGGTTGCCCTGCATGTTGGCGGAGAGGTCCGGCCGCACCCGGGGATCGACGTTGCCCGGAGCCGGCGCGAAGAGCAGACCGTCGCCCCTACTGATGCGCTGTCCCCCCAACTCCGTGTCCTGCTTGGCGAAGTAGGCGAACACGGTACTGAACGGCGGTTCGTCCCAAAGGGACTGCTCGACCGCCTCCGGCACCGTCATCTGCCCGCCGCTGAGCCGGGCGAGGAACCGCGGGTCGGTCAGGACCATGCGCAGCGCGTTGGACAGCAGGTTGACCGTGGCCTCGTAGGCGGCGAACAGCACCAGCCGCAGATGCTCCCTCACCTCGTCGTCGCTCAGCCCCGCCGGGTCGTTGACGAGATGGCCGGCGAAGTCCGCCTCCGGCCGGGCCCGCCGCAGGGCGGTGAGCCGGGTGAGCGCCTCCATGACGTAGGCATGGCTGGCGATCGCCGTCTCGGTGCCCTTGAGCGCGTCGCGGGCGGCGTGGACCATCCGGTCGCTGTACTCGTCGGGCATGCCGAGGATGTGGCACATGACGGCCATGGGAAGGTGCTCGACGAACCGGCCGATCAGCTCGGCCCGCCCCTTCTCGCAGAAGTCGTTGACCAGCCGCTGGGAGGAGCGGTTGATGTACCGGCGCAGACTGCGGTCGTCGATGGCCTTCAAGGCCGAGGTGACCGCGCCGCGCAGCCTCTTGTGCTCGTCGCCCTCGGCGTGGGCGCAGATCGGCTGCCAGGCGATGTGCGGCATCAGCGGGTGATCGGGCTTGACCATGCCGTCGAGCAGGGGCGTCCACAGGCGGCTGTCCCGGCTGAACTGCGAAGGGGTGCGCACCATGTGCAGGTTCTCGGCGTGGCCGAGGACCACCCACACCGGCACGTCGTCGTGGAGCAGGGCGGGCGCCACCGGGCCGTGTTTCTCACGCAGCTGCTCGTAGAGCTCCTTCAGGTCCTGGGCGCCGGGACCGTACAGCCGCTTCAGCCCTCCGGGGCCGCGCCCGTGCGCGGGACAGCCGGGGGGCGCAGCGAGGGCCGGACCGGGGCCGGCGTCCGAGGCCAGGCCGGGAGGGACTGCCGTGGAGGGGTTCTCAGGCGTCACTGGGATCGCTCCGGAAGGGGGGAATCGAGTCGGGGTCGGGGTCAGGGCGAAAGGCCGCGGCGGGACGCCGCGGGAGCCGCGCCGCTCAGCGGAGACTGCCGCTCAGCTGCAACGACTGCAGGAAACCCACCAGCGTCGTCAGCACGTCACGACTGGAGGCCCGACGCCGTACGTCGCACTCCACGATCGGCACGTACGGCGGCAGGTCGAGCGCGGCGCGCAGGTCCTCCACGGGGTGACGGGGGCCGTCGGGGAAGTTGTTCACGGCGACGACGAAGGGCACGGAGCGCTCCTCCAGCCGCCCCATGACCTCGTAGCTGACCTCCAGGCGGCGGGTGTCGAGCAGGACGACCGCGCCGAGCGCGCCCTCGAACAGGCCGTCCCACAGAAACCAGAAGCGCTCCTGGCCCGGGGTGCCGAAGAGGTAGAGCACGACCTGGTCGGTGATGCGGATGCGTCCGAAGTCCATCGCCACGGTGGTGGCCGTCTTGGAGTCCGAGCCGTAGTCGTCGTCGACGCCGACGCCGGCCTGGGTCATGGTCTCCTCGGTGGTCAGCGGCCTGATCTCGCTGACCGAGCCGACCATGGTCGTCTTGCCGACGCCGAATCCGCCCACGATGACGATCTTGGCCGCCGCCTGGATGGTGTCCGGCAGACGGTCCTCGACACGCGGGCCGGGGATCGCGTCAGAGCCGTTGAAGTCCATGCATCACCGCTTCGAGGAGGGAACGGTCGGGTAGCTGCTGCCGGACGATCGGGACGCGCGCGTGCACGAGGTCGGCTGCCAGCATCTCGGTGAGGAGCACCGTCACCACGCTGAACGGGAGACCGAGGTAGGCCGACACCTCGGCCACCGCGAGCGGGGCCCGGCACATCCGGAGCACCGCCACTTGCTCCGGAGTCGCGGAGGAGGGCGGTTCGGCATGCGTCACGATCAGCGTGACCAGGTCGAGGGGCGCGCGTTCGCCGTCGCCGGCCGAGATGGTGTAGAGCCGCTCGACGTGCTTGTCCGCCTCGTCGTCGCCGCCCTGCGCCGCTTCCGGCTCCCCGGCGGGCGGTTCGTGGGGCTGCGGCAGCGGTGGCCGCCGGTGGCGTCGCGGAGGCGTCATACGCTCTGCCCGTCGCGCCGGGGCGGACTCGTCAGATGGGCGCCGATGCGGACCACGAGGTCGCGCATCATGCCGCTCATCCGGCCGGGCTCGCAGCGCACGTCGGCGAGGACGGCGAGGTAGGCGTTGGCGCCGGCGGCCATCAGATAGAAGTAGCCGCCCTCCATCTCGATCACGACGAGGTTCATGTCGCCGTCGGTGGAGGGGATCTCCTGCGCGACGGCGCCCGCCAGACTCTGCAGGCCGGCGCAGGCGGCGGCCACGCGGTCGGCGGCGTCGGGGTCGCCGGCGTAGCGGGCCAGGCGCAGACCGTCGGACGAGAGCACCACGATCATGTGGATGCCCGGGACGCCGCTGTAGAGCTCCTTGAGCATCCAGTCGAAGTTGGCGCGCTGCTGGATCACGTGGGGTCCCCCTCGTCGTCGGCCCGGTTCTCGGCCTTGTCCTCGATCAGGTGCAGATAGGCGGTCGGATTACGGGTGAAGTCCGTCGGGTGCACGCCCGGGTTGTCCTTCTTCAGGCCCTCCCAGAAGGCCTCGAACGCCACTCCGGGTTCGGACCTCTTCCGCTCGGACTTCCGCCTGGCCGCCGCCTCCTCCTCGGCGCGGGCCGCCTGCGTCCAGACGTCCGGGGTGCCCTCCCGCTCGAGGCGTTCGGACTCGGCCGCCTCGGCGTAGCGCTGGGTGAGCGGGATCTTCACCTTGCTGCGGCGCTGCGGCAGCCCCTTCTCCGTCCACTCGGTGATCTCGGGGACCTCGTCGTCGGTCAGCGAGACCCCGGCGGGAATGCGGGGGCTGGTGGGGCGGCGCTTCTTGGGCGCGCGCTTGGGGCCCTCGACGGCGTCGTGCAAGGTCATCTCGGGTACGGCGGTGGCGCCGATGCCGTGCGCGAAACCGGGGGCCGGGTCCGTGGTCATCATCTCGCTCGGCACCATGAGCACCGCGCGGACACCGCCGTACGCCGACTTGCGCAGCGCCACGTCCAGGTTGAACGAGGAGCACAGCCGGCCGACGACCGCGATGCCCAGGCGCGGGTTGCCGCCCAGCTCCTGGATGTCGACGCCCTCCTTGGCCTGCTCCAGCATCTCCTCGACCCGGGCGCGGGACTCCTCGCTGAGGCTGACGCCGGCGTCCTCGATCTCGATGGCGATGCCGGTCTGCACCTCGACGGCGTTGACGTTCACCTTGCTCTGCGGGGGCGAGTAGCGGGTGGCGTTGTCGAGCAGCTCGGCGAGCGCGTGGATCAGCGGCTCGACGGAGAGGCCCCGGATGTTGACCTTGGCGATGGAGTTGAGCTGGATGCGCCGGTACTCCAGGATGCGGGACATGCCGCCGCGCAGCACGCTGTACAGCGGCACCGGCCGGGGCCAGCTGCGGCCGGGGCGGCCGCCGCCGAGCACACCGATGGAGTCGGCGAGACGGCCGATCATCGCATTGCCGTGGTCGATGCGCAGCAGGTCGTCGAAGACCTCGGGGTTGCGCCCGTGGTCCTCCTCCATCTCCCGCAGTTCGTCGGCCTGCTGGTGGACGATGGCCTGGACGCGCCGGGCGATGCTGACGAACGAGCGCTGGTTGGACTCGCGCAGCGACTGCTCGTGGTCGACGGCTTCCAAGGCCCCGAGCAGCAGGGCCTTCTGCGCCTCATTCAGGTCACGGGCGGACGGCTCCGTGTCCTGGAGATGGCGGACCACCTCGGCGGGGGAATGCCCGCTGCGCATCCACTTCACCGTCCGGGGCAGGAACTCCCGCGCCACCCGCAGGTTCAGCTCGTCCTGGGCGTAGATCCGCCGCTCCAACCGGTCGACGCGCTGCTCCTGTTCGGCGCGCAGCCGCCGAAGTCGCCTGCCGCGACGGACGCATTCGGCGCCGGTGGCGGTCACCAGGAGGGTGGCGACGGCTCCGCACACGCCGACGGCGAGCCGCGCCGGGACCGCGACCAGGGCGACGGCGGCTCCGGTCGCCGCGGCCATCAGTATCACCGGCAGCAACAGCGGTCGGGCGTACGCCGGTTCACGGCGGCCGGGTGGGGACTGAACACTCACCATAGAGGCACCCTCGGTAGGGACATGTCGGAGTCTTCGGAACATTCGGGAACAAGCGCACGATCACCCCTCAACTCGGTGCGCCGCGGGCGAGCCTAGTCCGACCGGATCAACGCCGCGTCACATTCGGCAACCGCCTGAAACCGCAACGACACCTGGAGTAACGTCGACGATTTAAACCCTCGGCAGCCACTCGAACACAAGCGGTGACGGAGGCCAGGCAAACGAAAAGCCTCACCACAACGGGTGAGGCACAGGGCACAGAACATCGAGCGTCACGACAAGTCACACATGGGGCGCGGGGCCGTCCCCCTGCGCGGCTCCGCCGCGCGGGCGCGACCAGCCACAACCTCCCCGCGCCCACCGACGCACCATCACCCCACGGACGAGTAGGCCACAACCCCCCGCAGCAACTGATCGACGGCCTTACGAGCGGCCCGAGCCACCGTGGAGCCCTCCGCGGAAGAAGCCGCCGCGATCTGCCCCAGCACATCGATGACCTGCTTGCACCACCGCACGAAGTCCCCCGCCGGCATCTCCGCCTCCCGGAGCACCTCGTCGAGCCCCTTCCCGGAGGCCCACATGTACGCGGCCCAGGCGAAGCCGAGGTCGGGCTCGCGCTGACCGACGCCCTCGGTCTGGGAGATGCGGAACTCCTCCTCCAGGGCGTCCAGCCGGCCCCAGATCCGCACCGTCTCACCTAGCGCGGCCTTCGCCTTGCCGGAGGGCAGCTTGGGCGCCATCGCGTCGTCGCCGACCCGCGCCTCGTACACCAACGCCGAGACGCACGCGGCGAGTTCCTCGGGGGTGAGCCCCTCCCAGACTCCGGCGCGCAAGCATTCGCTGGCCAGCAGGTCCAGTTCGCCGTAGAGCCGGGCGAGCCGCTTGCCGTGTTCGGTGACCTCGTCGCCACGCAGATAGTCCAGCTCGGTCAGCAGCGCGACGATCCGGTCGAAGGTGCGGGCGATGGTGTTGGTCCGCCCCTCGATCCGCCGCTCCAGCTGCGAGGTGTCGCGCAGCAGTCGGTGGTAGCGCTCGGCCCAGCGGGCGTGGTCCTCCCGGTCGGAGCAGCCGTGGCAGGGGTGGGCGCGCAGCGCGGTGCGCAGCCGGGCGATCTCGCGGTCGTCGGCGGCCTGGGAGCGCTGCTTGCGGGCCCGCTCCGGCGTGATGTGCCCGGCCTTGCTGCGCAGTGCGGAGGCGAGGTCCCGGCGGGACTGCGGCGAGCGCGGGTTGAACGTCTTGGGGATCCGCATCCGGTCCAGCGCCTCGACCGGCACCGGGAAATCCATCGACGCCAGCCGCTTGACCTGCCGTTCGGCGGTGAGCACCAGCGGGCGCGGCCCGTCGTGGTGGTCGAAGCCGCGGTGGCCGTTGGACCGGCCGGCGGGCAGGCCCGGGTCCAGCACCAGGGCCAGGCCCGCGTACTTCCCCGTGGGGACGTGGATGACGTCGCCCGGCTTGAGCTTCTCCAGCGCGACCGCCGCTTCGGCGCGCCGCTGGGCGGCGCCCTGCTTGGCCAACTCGGTCTCGCGGTCCTTCAGTTCACGGCGCAGGCGCGCGTACTCGTCGAAGTCGCCGAGGTGGCAGGTCATGGAGGCCTTGTAGCCTTCCAGGCCCTCCTCGTTGCGCTGCACCTGCCGGGAGATCCCGACGACCGACCGGTCCGCCTGGAACTGTGCGAACGACGTCTCCAGCAGCTCTCGCGAGCGGTGCCGCCCGAACTGCTCGACCAGGTTGACCGCCATGTTGTACGACGGCTTGAAGCTGGAGCGCAGCGGATAGGTGCGGGTGCCGGCGAGTCCGGCGAGGTGCTCGGGGCTGGAGCCGCGCTGCCACAGCACGACGGCGTGTCCCTCGACGTCGATGCCGCGCCGGCCCGCGCGGCCGGTGAGCTGGGTGTACTCGCCGGGGGTGATGTCGGCGTGCTGTTCGCCGTTCCACTTGACGAGCTTCTCCAGCACCACCGAGCGGGCGGGCATGTTGATGCCCAGGGCGAGCGTCTCGGTCGCGAAGACGGCCTTGACCAGACCGCGCACGAACAGCTCTTCGACGACCTCCTTGAACGTCGGCAGCATGCCCGCGTGGTGGGCGGCTATGCCGCGCTCCAGTCCCTCGAGCCACTCGTAGTAGCCGAGGACGTGCAGGTCCTCGTGGGGGATGGCGGCGGTGCGTTCCTCGACGAGGGCGCGGACCCGCGCCCGGGCCTCGTCGTCGTTGAGGCGCAGTCCGGCGTGCAGGCACTGCTGGACCGCCGCCTCGCAGGCGGCGCGGCTGAAGATGAACGTGATGGCGGGCAGCAGCCCCTCGGCGTCGAGCCGTTCGATCACCTCGGGCCGGCCCGGCGTCCACACCCGTGAGCGCTGCCGGCGGTCGCGCTCCCGGTCGGCCTCACGCATCCGGCCGCGCCGGCGGTCCTGGTAGGAGGGCCGGCTCGCCTCCATGCGGGCCAGCCGTGTGAGGTCGGGGTTGACGGCCTTCTTGTGGCCCTCGCCCTCCTCGAACAGGTCGTACATGCGCCGCCCGGCCAGCACGTGCTGGAACAGCGGCACGGGCCGGTGCTCGGAGACGATCACCTCGGTGTCGCCGCGGACCGTGTCGAGCCAGTCGCCGAACTCCTCGGCGTTGGACACGGTCGCGGAGAGCGAGACCAGGGTGACCGACTCGGGCAGGTGGATGATCACTTCCTCCCAGACCGCGCCCCGGAAGCGGTCGGAGAGGTAGTGCACCTCGTCCATCACCACGTATCCGAGCCCGAGGAGCGTCTGCGAGCCTGCGTAGAGCATGTTCCGCAGCACCTCGGTGGTCATCACGACCACGGGGGCGTCGGAGTTGACGCTGTTGTCGCCGGTGAGCAGACCGACCTTGTCGGCGCCGTAGCGCCGGCACAGGTCGGAGTACTTCTGGTTCGACAGCGCCTTGATGGGTGTCGTGTAGAAGCACTTCTTGCCCTGCTGGAGGGCGAGGTGGACGGCGAACTCGCCCACGATCGTCTTGCCCGAGCCGGTGGGGGCGGCCACCAGGACGCCCTTGCCCGCCTCGAGCGCCTGGCACGCCTCGACCTGGAAGGGGTCGAGGCCGAAGTCGTACATCTCGCGGAAGGACGCGAGTGCGGTGGCCTGCTCGACCGCGCGCCTGCGCGCAGCCGCGTACCGCTCGGCCGGTGAGAGGTCCTCTGTCATCGTGCTTTCGAGCGTACCGGGCGTCACTGACAACAGGACGATCATTATCCGGATCCATCTCATCAAACATGAGATCCGTGCAGGTCAGGTGAGGGTGTGCGGGCACGGCGAAGGGCCGGACGGAATCCGTCCGGCCCTTCGGTCGCTCGGGGGCGGCGTCAGGTGACGTCGTCGTAGCCGTTGACCCGTTCCCGGGACGTCTGCTCGGGGAGGGCCCGGGCGGCCGGCACCTGTTCGATCTCGCCGATGTCCTCGGGGGTGAGGTCCAGCTCGGACGCCTCGTCGTCGGCGGGGCCCTCGGCGTCCCGCAGGCGCCTGCGGCGGTCGTTGAGCAGGGCGAAGCCGGTGGCGAGGAAGTACAGCGCGATGATCGGCGCGGCGAGCGACAGCATCGAGACCGGGTCGACCGTCGGCGTGGCGAACGCGGCGAAGACGGTGACCCCCATGATCATGCCCCGCCACCAGCCCAGCATCCGGCGGCCGCCGATCATCCCCGTCATGTTGAGCATGACCAGCAGCAGGGGCAACTCGAAGGAGAGCCCGAAGACGATCACCATGCGGGTCACGAGGTCGAGCAGTTCGTCCAGCGGCAGAAGGTTGACCGCTGACGACGGCGTGAACTCCAGCAGCACGGTCGCCGCCGCGGGCAGCACGTGGTACGAGAACCAGGCGCCCGCGAGGAACAAGGGGACGCCGCTGGCCACGAAGCCGTAGGCGTACTTCCGCTCGTGCTTGTGCAGGCCGGGCGCGATGAACGCCCAGAGCTGGTAGAGCCACACCGGGCTGGCGATCACCACGCCGGCGGTCAGCGACACCTTGATCATCAGCGTGAACGGGCCCATGAGGCCCGACATCGTGATGTTGCCGCAGACTCCCTCGCCCTGCTTGGCCAGCTCGGAGAACGGCGTCCTGCAGCCCACCGACTTCTGGATGGGCTCAGTGAGGAGGTTGATGATGTCCTGGTAGTAGACGGCGGCCACGACGGCCGCGATCACGATCGCCAGGACCGACTTCCCGAGCCGGTTGCGCAGCTCACGAAGGTGCTCCACGAGGGGCATCCGCCCCTCGGGATCCTTCTGCTGCTTGCGGGCAGACTTGAGCAACCCACGTCCTCATCTCGTGCGGCGAGCCGGTGGCGTCCGGCCCGGCGTCAGCGCTTGGTGGTGTCCGTCGGCTCGTTGACCGGACGCGAGCTGGTCACGTCGCCGGGGGCGGCCTGGATGGTGCGCTGCGAAGCCTGGTCGCCGGGGTTGGGCGGGCCCGCCGGAGTCGCCGTGCTGCTGCCGTCTTCCTTCATCGCCTTGGCCTCGCTCTTGAGGATGCGCGCGGACTTGCCGAGCGAGCGGGCCATGTCCGGAAGCTTCTTCGCGCCGAACAGCAGGATGATGACGACGAGGATGAGAATGATCTCGGGGGCGCCGAGCCTTCCGAACATAAGTCTTTACCTTCTCACCGAGGCGGCTGGGTGGGGGTGCTGTGTCCGACCGGTCGGACATGTGTCCGAACGATCGTGTTCACAGCGATCGTAACGCTCAGGGGTAAACGTGAGGCAATCCCCGTGCGTACTCCCGGTCGGCGGTCCTGGCCTCGTTTTCGGGACCACGACCAGCAGCGTACCTGCCGCAACGGCCGCGCCGGGAGGTCGAAGTGGCCCAAAACGCGTCGCGGGGGCGGCACTCACGGGAACGGCCCGCCCCACTCACAGGGAGTCGGCGGCGCGCGCCGCGCTCAGCGACGCCCGCTCGAGTTCCTCCGCCGCCCTGTTGATACGACGGGCGGAGTCCTCCACCTGCCGTCCCAGACACTGCGCCTCCTGGAACACCCGCACCGCGAACACCGCGAGCACGACGAGACCCAGGAACCCCATGGCTACCGCGAACATCGGCCAGAACATGCCGCCGAGCCTAGACCGTCCTACGGCGTGTGGAGCCGCAGGGTCCGCACGCCGCCGCCGGTGAGCAGCTCGACGATCCGCTCCCCCGCCGGCTTGCGCACGGCCGCGCCGCAGTCGGGACAGGTGAAGGAGTAGAACGTGGTGCGGCTGGACGCCCCGAGCACCAGACGCAGCGCGCCCGCCGCGAGCTCGAACCGGCCCCGGCAGTCGGGACAACCGGCCCGGAACACGACGGGGTCGGCGCCGCGCATCCCCGCGAAGGCCGCGGCCACCGAGACCCCTCGGCCCCCGGGCTCACTCAAGACCCCGCCCCCCGGCGCCGCCGATGCCCAGGCCCGCTCCTCGTGCTCCCCCGGGCCCGGCACCACCCGGGCCGGCGACAGCCGCCGCCCCGAGGACGGCCTCACCGGCCGGAGCGGTGTCCGGCCCGCCCGCCGGAGCGTCGGCCGGTTCACCGGCGGGGGCGCGGGCCGGCTCGGGGGTCCGCTCGGTGGCGGCCACGCCGTCGCCGGGCGAGGGCCGGCGGGCCGTGCCGGCGGCCGCCGGCGGTGAGTCCTGCGCCTCGATCCCCTCGTACGCGGCGAGGGCCTCGCGGGCCGCGTGGCGGGCGCTGTCGGCGAGCGCCTCGGGGGAGACGATCCGGCCGTCGCGCCCGAGGCGGAGGGCCAGGCGGCGCAGCGACGCCGGATCCGGCGTGCGCAGCGTGATGCGCAGGCCGCCGTCGGGGAGTTCCTCGGCGCTGTCGTGGGGGTAGTACTCGGCGACCCACCGGCCACCGGGGCCGGTCTCGACGACGACCTCCGGGTCCTCGGCGGCCGGCTGCACCAGCGCCTCCGACAGGTCCCGCAGTTCGATCTCGGGCGGCGCGGACGGCTCGTCGAGGATGCGGATCTCGGCCACCCGGTCCAGCCGGAAGGTGCGGCGCGCCTCCGAGCGGCGGCACCACGCCTCCACGTACGTGTGCCCGACGCTGACCAGGCGGATCGGGTCGATCTCGCGTTCGGTGAGCTCGTCGCGGGCGGGCGAGTAGTACCTGATCCACAGTCGGCGCCGCTCGGAGATCGCCCGGTCGACGTCGGCGAAGACGCCGCCCTCGGACTCGAACGTGACCGACAGCCGGGAGCTGGCGCCGGCCGCCTCGCCGGCCGCGGTCTCCACCTTCGCGGTGGCCCGCAGCAGCGCCTGGCGGTCGCCCTCGCGCAGCCCGGGCAGGGTCGCCACGGCCCGCGCGGCGACCAGCAGCGCGGTCGCCTCGTCGGCGGCCAGCCTGAGCGGCTCGGCGGCCTCCGCGCCGAGCGCGGCGGGGTTGTGCCACCAGATGCGCTCGCCGTCGGTGTCGATGTCCAGGAGATCGCCGCCCCTGAAACTGGTGCCGCACATGGGCAGCACGTCGAGGTCGCAGACCAGTTCGTCCTCGGTGATGCCGAAGGCGCGCGCGACGTCCTCGATACGCGCGCCGGGGCGCTCGCGCAGATACGTCACCAGCGAGAGCATCCGCCGGGTCTGGTCGATGGCGTTCGCGGGCCTGACCGGTTTTCCTGCCACGTTCTCTTCCGCTCCCCCTCAGCCCATGGCCACGGCACGCAGCCGGTCCACCACGTCGGCCCGCAGCTCCGCGGGCTCCAGGACCACCACGTCCGGTCCGAACTCCACCAGCCACGCGTCCAGCCCGTGCCCGTACGGAATCTCCAACTCGTCCCAGCCGTCGCCGAGTTCCCTGACCGCCGTGGCCTTCGCCCGCAAGGGGTACCCGGCGTCCTTGCGCAGCCGGATCCGCGCGCTGCGGTCGGCGCTCTCCCCCGCCCAGCTCGCGACGGTCTCGCGGACGGTGACGACGTCGGGGACGGGGGCGGTGAAGCGGCCGCCGCGCGAGCGGACCTTGCCGGTGATCCGCGACAGCCGGAAGACCCGCTCGGCGCCCCGGTCGCGGTCGAAGCCCGCCAGGTACCAGTGGCCGCGCCAGCACTCCAGCGCCCACGGCTCGACATGCCGGGGCTCGGGGCGGGCGGCGGTGGCCTTGCGGTAGTCGAAGACGACGGGGCGGCGGTCGCGGCAGGCCAGCATCAACGGCTCGAACGCGGCCTCGTGCACCGGGATGCGCGGCTCCAGCGCGCCGTGCGCCTCGTAGGGGTCGACGTCCTCGGGAAGTCCGGCGGCGCGCAGCTTCTGCAGGGCGCCGCTGGCGGCGCCGGCGAGCCTGGCCTGCTGCCACACCTTGGCGGCCAGCCCCAGCGCGGCGGCCTCCTCGGCGTCCAGGGTGATCGGCGGCAGGCTGTTGCTGTCCCGGCGGGCGAGGTAGCCGACCTCCCCGTCCAGGCTCTCCACCGTCTCGATGACGAGGCCCAGCTCGCGCAGGTCGTCCTTGTCGCGCTCGAACATCCGGTTGAAGGAGTCGTCGCTCCCCGCTTCCAGATAGGCCTCGACGGACTCACGCAGCTCGCGCTTGCTGAGCGGCCGCCGTGTCCCCAGCAGGCACAGCGCCAGGTTCATCAGCCGCTCGGCCTTGGCAATGGCCATCGACGCCCTTCGCCTTCCCTATGGTGCTTCTGACGGATGACCGTACCGCTCCGCGGTGCCCCGGCAAAAGCCGAGAGCCCATGCCCGGACAGGCATGGGCTCCAGATGATCACGATCGGTCACACGGTGATCGACCGGGACGTCGTACGCGGCTCAGACCCCGAGCAGGTCCACCACGAAGATCAGCGTCTCGCCGGGCTGGATCGCCGGGGTCGGGCTCTGGTTGCCGTAGGCGAGGTGGGCCGGGATGGTCAGCTGACGACGACCGCCGACCTTCATGCCCTGCACACCCTGGTCCCAGCCCTTGATGACACGGCCGCCGCCGAGCGGGAACCGGAACGGCGTACCGCGGTTCCAGCTGGCGTCGAACTCCTCACCGGTGCTGAAGGCGACACCGACGTAGTGCACGGTGACGGTCTGGCCGGCCTGCGCCACCTCGCCGTCGCCCTCCCAGATGTCCTTGATCTCGAGGTCCGCCGGGGGCTCGCCGCCCGGGAAGTCGATCTCGGGCTTGTCGATGCTCACGTCTAACGCTCCTGCTGGTTTCGCGGAAAGGCAACGCCCCAGTCTTACATCACGACGGCGTCACATCTTCGCGAGGATGTCCACCGTGAACACCATCGTGGAGTCCTTCTTGATGCCGCTGCCCGCGGGCGGGCTGTCGCCGTAACCCAGCGACGGCGGGATCACGATGACGACCCGGCTGCCCACCTTCTTCCCGGTCAGCCCCTGCGACCAGCCCTTGACCACGTTCTGCAGCGGGAACGAGGTCAGCTCGCCCCGCGCGTACGTCGAGTCGAACGTCTTGCCCGTCTCCCACAACACGCCCTGGTACTGGACCAACAGGGTGTTCTCCGCCTTGACCACCTCACCGTCGCCCTCGATGACGTAGTTCGACACGAGCCCCTTCGGCGGGCTGGACTTCGGGATCTTCACGGAGGGCGCCTTGCCGTCGGTGTTCGTGCCGATCCGGGGCAGCGCCGCGTCCGTCTGCGGGACGTCCTTGCCCTCGGCGGAGCTCCGGCCGTTGAACGTGGCCTCCAGATCCACCACGAAGACCAGCGTGTCGGTGCCCTTGATACCGGCCTGCGCATTGCCCTCCGTGCCGTAACCCCAGGTCGGCGGGACGGAGAACTCCACGCGGCTGCCCGTCTTCTTCCCCGACAGCGCGTACCGCCAGCCGTCGATGATGCTGCCCTGCGCCAGCTGGATCAGCAGCGGCGTCTTGCGGTCGTAGGAGTTGTCGAACACCTTCGCGGTGGACCAGATCTGCCCCAGGTAGTTCGCCTGGACGTAGTCGTTCTCCGCGACCGTGCGCCCGCCGCCCGCGATGACCGTCTTGACCGCGAGCTGGTCGGACGGCTCACCGGAGCCCTTGGCGACCGTCGGCTTCTCACCGAACTTCGTGCCCGCCGTGATGGCCGGCAACGGCCCGTCGACGATCTTCGGCGACGGCGCCGCCGAAGGCGCCGAGGCGGAAGGCGACGCAGTGCCGTCCGCCGCGCTCGACGAGTCGGACTTCTCGTCGCCGCATCCGGCGAGCGAGACCAGTCCTGCGGGGACGGCGGCGAGAATGAGTGAGCGTCGGCGCACGGTGAAGGCCTCGTAATCGGTCGATCTTGCTGATGGAGTGCGCGCTACCTTACTGACCCACGCCCGCCGATCCGAGGCTCACGCGACACGGCAAGGGCGCCGTACGCACAACGCACGGCGCCCCACACACGTTCCGCCCCAGGCCACGAGGGCGCAACGCGCCCGCTCACATCCCGGCGATCAACTTCTCCACCCGGTCGTCCACCGAACGGAACGGGTCCTTGCACAACACCGTCCGCTGCGCCTGGTCGTTGAGCTTCAGATGCACCCAGTCGACCGTGAAGTCGCGGCGCTGCTCCTGCGCCCGCCGGATGAAGTCACCGCGCAACCGCGCCCGAGTCGTCTGCGGCGGCACCGACTTGCCCTCGAAGATCTTCAAGTCGTTGCAGATCCGGGCCGCCTGACCCTTCTTCTCCAGCAGGTAGTACAACCCGCGACGGCGGTGGATGTCGTGGTAGGCGAGGTCTATCTGCGCCACCCTCGGATGCGACATCGTCATGTTGTGCTTGGCCCGGTACCGCTCGATGAGCTTGTACTTCATCACCCAGTCGATCTCGGTGCCGATCCGGTCCAGATCCTCCGACTCGATCGAGTCCAGCGTGCGGCCCCACAGCTCCAGCACCTGCTCCACGGTGCCCGTGCGGATGCCGCGGCGCTCGCAGAAGTCCACCGCCTTCTCGTAGTACTCCCGCTGCACCTCCAGCGCGGAGGCCTCGCGGCCGCTCGCCAGCCGCACCTTGCGCCGGCCCGTGATGTCATGACTGACCTCACGGATCGCCCGGATCGGGTTCTCCAGCGTCAGATCACGCATCACGGTGCCCGCCTCGATCATGCGCAGCACCAGATCGGTCGCACCGACCTTCAGGAGCATGGTCGTCTCGGACATGTTCGAGTCACCCACGATCACATGCAGTCGCCGATAGCGCTCGGCGTCCGCGTGCGGCTCGTCGCGGGTGTTGATGATCGGCCGGGAACGCGTCGTCGCCGACGACACGCCCTCCCAGATGTGCTCGGCACGCTGGCTGACGCAGTAGACCGCCCCACGGGGCGTCTGCAGCACCTTCCCCGCGCCGCACAGCAGCTGCCGGGTCACCAGGAACGGAATCAGGATGTCCGCGAGCCGGGAGAACTCCCCGTGCCGCGCCACCAGATAGTTCTCGTGGCAACCATAAGAGTTGCCCGCCGAGTCCGTGTTGTTCTTGAAGAGGTAGACGTCGCCCGCGATTCCTTCCTCGTGCAGGCGTCGTTCCGCGTCCACCAGGAGTCCTTCGAGAATGCGCTCGCCGGCCTTGTCGTGAGTGACCAGTTCGGTCACGTTGTCGCATTCCGGCGTCGCGTATTCCGGATGCGATCCCACGTCAAGATAGAGGCGGGCGCCGTTCCGCAGAAAGACATTGCTGCTACGGCCCCATGACACGACACGGCGGAAGAGGTACCGCGCCACCTCGTCAGGCGACAGGCGGCGCTGTCCCCTGAACGTGCACGTGACGCCGTACTCGTTCTCCAGCCCGAAAATGCGGCGGTCCATGACTGAACATTACGCCCGATCACCAGAACTGAAACGGGGTTCGACAGCACGGTTCGGATCATTTTCCGATGAAGCCGCAACGACCCCGCCCCCCACGGGAACCGCCAGTACCCGCCCCCCGGCCAGCAAAACCGACAACGCCACCGCACCCGCGGCCCCCGGCACGGCGAACCCCCACACCGCACCGCCCCGCTCCACCACCGGCCCCGCCACACCCGTCCCCACCGACATCCCCACGGTGAACATCGTCACCAGCCACGAGAACGCCTCCGTCACCGTGCCGCGCGGAGCGTGACGGTCCACGATCACGAAAGCACAAGCCAACGCCGGCGCCAGAAACACCCCCGCCAACGCCGTCAGCGCCACCATCGCCACCGCACCCGGCATCAGCGTCAACGGCAGATAACACACCGCCAGCAACCCCACCAGCACCCGCAACCGCCCCTCCGGCGCACCCGGCCACTCCCGCGCCCCGTACGCCAGACCGCCCACCAACGCCCCCAGACCCACCGCCGCCATCAGCCAGCCGTACACCACGTCACCGCCGTGCTCGTCCGCATACGGCACCGCGGCCACCGTGATCGAACCCAGCGCCACTCCCACGAACAGAAAGGCCCCCAACAGCACCAGCAGCCCCGGCGACCGCAGAGCACCGAGCCAGTGCGCCTCACGCGGCGCCGACCGCCACGCCCGCGAAGGCGCCGACACCACCACCGACAGCGCCCCCAGCACCCCTATGGCGTTGATGACCAGCAGCGCCACCGACGGCGACCACAGCGACACGCACACCGTCACCAGCAGCGGCCCCACGGTGAACATCACCTCCTGCGCCACCGCGTCCAACGCGTACGCCGTGTGCACCTGCTCCTCCCGGCGCAGCACCGACGGCCACAACGCCCGCAGACCGCCCTCCAGAGGCGGCGTGAACAGCCCCGCGGCCGCCACGGCCGCATACGCGAGCGGCAGCACCCCCGTGCCCGACAGGGCGAACCCCGCCATCGCCGACGCCGACGCCAGCGCGGCCGGCAACTGCACCCTCGGCTGCCCGTACAGATCCACCAGCCGCCCCAGCAGCGGCTGACCGACCGCGTTGGCCACGCCGTACACCGCGGCCAGCGCGCCCGCCAGGGCGTAGGCGCCGCCCTCGCCCCGCACGAACAGCACGATCGCGATCGCGGCCGTCGCGTTCGGCAACCGCCCCACGAGCGTGCCCGCGAGCAGCCGCGCCGCATGCCTCGCCCTGAGGATCTCGCCGTATCCCGCCGCCATCGAACCACCTTAGTTGTACGTATAACGTCGTTCGTCATACGTACCATGTGCGCTGTTCACCAGTCCAGACGAAAGAGAAGGCCCACGGTGGCACGAGGCAGCACCCGCCCCACAAGCCGCGACGTCGCCCAAGCCGCGGAAGTCTCCCAAGCCACCGTCTCACTCGTCCTCGGCGACAAATGGCAGGGCCGCGTCTCCGCCACCACAGCCGAACGCGTACGCCAGGCCGCCCGCGACCTCGGCTACCGCCCCAACCTCGCCGCCCGCCACCTGCGCCTCGGCCGCACCCGCACCGTCCTCCTCGTCGTCCCCGCCCTCACCACCGAATTCTTCGCCGGCGTCTACACCGGCGCCGCCCGCGTCGCCGCCGAACACGGCTTCGGCGTCGTCCTCTACCCCTCCCCCGAAGGCGTCGGCCCCGCCCGCGACCCCTTCGCCTCCGCACAAGCCGCCCTCGACGGCGTCATCGCCTCCTCCATGGCCGCCGACGCCCTCACCGCCATCAGCGGCGACCAACTCCCCCTCGTCATGCTCGACAGCGACCCCGCCGCCCACCCCGCCGCGGCCACCGTCAACCTCGACATCGCCGACGGCGTCCGCCAGATCACCGACCACCTCCTCCACCTCGGCCACCGCCACTACCTCCACCTCGCCGCCGACATCCCCTCCTGGACCTTCCACCTGCGGGCACGCCAACTCGCCGCACGGCTCGCCGCGGCACCCGGAACCACCCTGCGGACGGCACCCGCCCCCATCTCCATCGACGCCGCGCTGACCGCCGCCGAAACCGCCCTCCGCAACCCCCACAACCGCCCCACCGCCGTCATCTGCGACGACGACAAACTCGCCGCCGGCGCTTACAAAGCCGCCCGCCGCCTCGGCCTCCGCATCCCCGACGACCTCTCCGTCACCGGCATCGACGACCTCGCCCTCGCCGGCGCCCTCGACCCCGAACTCACCACCGTCCGCCTCGACGCCGAACTCTTCGGCGAACGCGGCATGCACGCCCTCCTCGCCGTCCTGGAAGGCCGCACACCGGACGCGGAAGACATTCCCGTCCACCTCATCACCAGAGGCTCCACAGCGCCCCCACACACCCCCTGAACGCCTCAGAAGCCCCCTGGAAACGCCCTGCGCCCCGGACGGCGGACCGACCGGGGCACAGAACCAGGACACATCGAGGCCGGACCGACGCCTACGAGTCGTCCTCCGACTCCTCAGCGCTCTCCGCCTCCGACACGGCACCGCTCGACTCCAGCAACCGCCCCAGCTGACGCCCCACGATCCGCTTGAACTTCCGCTGCTGCGGCCGCGTACGATCCAGCACCGCCACCTCGAGACGCTCCGCCGGAATCTCCCGCTGCGTACCGTTGGTGTCCCGCGACAACGCCTGCACCGCCAGCTTCAATGCCTCGGCAAGACTCATGCCGTCCTGATGACGCTGATCCAGGTAACCGCTGATCTGCTCCGCGTTACCGCCCACCGCGACCGAACCGTGCTCGTCCACGATCGAACCGTCATGCGGCAACCGGTAGATCTGATCCCCGTCCGGAGTCACCCCGACCTCCGCCACGACCAACTCCACCTCGTAAGGCTTCTCACCCGCCGAAGAGAAGATCGTGCCCAACGTCTGCGCGTACACGTTCGCCAGACCACGCGCCGTCACATCGTCACGGTCATAGGTGTACCCCCGCAGATCCGCGTACCGCACACCACCGATCCGCAGATTCTCGTACTCGTTGTACTTACCGGCCGCGGCGAAGCCGATCCGGTCATAGATCTCGCTGAACTTGTGCAGCGCACGGGACGGGTTCTCGCCGACGAACACGATCCCGTCGGCATACTGCAGCACGACCAGGCTGCGACCACGGGCAATGCCCTTCCGCGCGTACTCCGCGCGGTCGGCCATCGCCTGCTGAGGTGAGACATAGAACGGCGTCGACACCGGTTATCCGTCCCTTTCTGTGAAAGTCACTCGATCACCTGAACCAGCGGAACCGGCCCACTACAGCAGCGCCGCCCGCGGACCGTCCGGCTGCTCCAGACGACGCGCCAGAATCGAGCGGGCGATCTCCGACGACTCGTCCTCCGTGAGCCGGCGGAAACCGTCCTCCGTGATCACCGTGACGATGGGGAAGATCCGGCGGGCGACATCCGGACCACCCGTCGCCGAATCGTCGTCAGCCGCGTCGTACAGCGCCTGCACCACCAGTGTCGTCGCCTGCTCCTCGGTCAGGTCCTCACGGAACAGCTTCTTCATCGCACCACGCGCGAAGATCGAACCGGAACCGGTCGCCGCGTAGTTCTGCTCCTCCGAACGCCCGCCCGTGACGTCGTAGGAGAAGATCCGCCCCTTGCCCCGGTCCACGTCGAACCCGGCGAACAGCGGCACCACGGCCAGCCCCTGCATCGCCATGCCCAGATTCGACCTGATCATCGTCGACAGCCGGTTCGCCTTGCCCTCAAGCGACAGCTGAGCGCCCTCGACCTTCTCGAAGTGCTCCAGCTCCAGCTGGAACAGCTTCACCATCTCCACCGCCAGACCGGCCGTGCCGGCGATGCCCACCGCGGAGTACTCGTCCGCCGGGAACACCTTCTCGATGTCCCGCTGCGCGATGACGTTGCCCATCGTCGCCCGACGGTCGCCGGCGAGCACGACACCGCCCGGGAACGTCACGGACACGATCGTCGTCCCGTGCGGCGCCTCGATGACACCCTGCGTCGGCGGCAGCTGCCGCTTGCCCGGCAGCAGCTCCGGCTGGTGCTCGGAGAGAAAGTCCATGAAGGACGAGGACCCAGGCGTCAGGAAGGCAGCCGGTAGACGCCCGGTGCTACGAGTGTTGGCTTCCACGCGATTCCTTCCACGTAAGCGGCAGCCCGCCTTATGGCATCGGGCCGATCCTTGAACTGCCCCAGTGCTGCATTGCAGCTGAAGCACAGTACGCCACGGACCCTACCCGTCTGATGGCAGTGATCCACATGCTCGGGCACCGCTGCCAGACAGATGCAGCAGACGCCCCCTTGAGAGGCGACCAACGCGTCGCGTTGGGCTTCGGTGATGCCGTATTTCCGCTTCAGATGGTCCTTCCGGCCCTGCGCCGCACGGCACGCCTTGCAGCGCGTCGACAGACCGTCGGAGGCAGTGGCATTGCGATGCCATTCGGTGTGGGGCTTGATCTCGCCGCACGTCCGGCAGAGCTTGTGCCCGTCAGGCACGTCCACCATCTCGCGAACCGTCTTGCCTTTAGCTGCCTGACGCCGCCGGTAATGCGCGGCGCTGTAGGCCGCCACGCATTCCCGGCAGTGCGGCTGAAGCCCGTCGCGCCGGTTCCTGTCTCGCGCGAAGGCAGTGGCGGGAAGATCTCGTCCGCACCTCCCGCACTGCTTCGCGCTCGGCTCGCCGGCCACTCCCACTCCCCCGCTCCTTCATTTCGAAGGCTTGACCGGCCTCAGGCCTTCACTGCCCGCCTTTTTGCACGAAGGACCTCACGAAATCCTCGGCATTCTCCTCGAGTACATCGTCAATTTCGTCAAGAACCGAGTCGACGTCGTCGCTCAGCTTCTCCTGGCGTTCCTTGAGGTCGTCCGAGGCCTGCGTCTCCGCGGCCTGCTCTTCGACCTCCTCCGTGGAGCGCGTCGCCTTCTGCTGGCCGCCGCCGGTGTCCTTGGTCGCCATTACCCTCACCCCGCTCAGTTCGCCCGACATGGGTCGACAGGTCGGCTTTCCTGCCGATCGGTGATGATCAGACCCTACAAGCCGGGTCCGACATCGGCCCCGCAGTTCCTGGAACGTACGGGCGCCACCTCGATGATTCCCGGACGGCGGGGCTCTCACCCCGCTCGCCCGGGTCCGGCCGAGTACCCGGTCAGCCGCCCGACAAGACCCTGACCAGGTCTTCTGCGGTCCGGCAGCGGTCCAGGAGTTCCTTGACGTGATTTCGCGTTCCGCGAAGAGGTTCGAGGGTTGGGACCCGCTGGAGCGAGTCCCGACCCGGAAGGTCGAAGATGACCGAGTCCCAGGAGGCCGCGGCGACGTCGTCGGCGTACTGCTCCAGGCAGCGGCCGCGGAAGTAGGCGCGGGTGTCCTCCGGGGGCTTGGCCTTGGCCCGCTCGACCTCGGTCTCGTCCAGCAGCCGCTTAATGCGGCCGCGGGCCGCGAGCCGGTTGTAGAGGCCCTTGTCGGCCCGTACGTCGGCGTACTGGAGGTCGACGAGGTGCAGGCGGGCGGCGTCCCAGTCCAGGTCGTCGCGGCGCCGGTAGCCCTCCATGAGTTCGCGTTTGGCGACCCAGTCGAGTTCGCCGGCGAGGCTCATGGGGTCGTTCTCCAAGCGCGTGAGAGTGTCCTCCCAGCGCGCCAGGACGTCCTTGGTCTGGGCGTCGGCGTCCGCGCCGTACCGTTCCTCGATGTATTTCCGCGACAGCTCGTAGTACTCCATCTGGAGCTGGACGGCGGTGAGCGTGCGTCCGCTGCGGAGGGTGACGAGGCGCTGGAGCGTCGGGTCGTGGGAGACCTGGTGGAGGGTGCGGACGGGCTGGTCCACGGCGAGGTCGACGGCGATGAAGCCGTCCTCGATCATGGACAGGACGAGGGCCGTCGTGCCGAGCTTGAGGTAGGTGGAGATCTCCGAGAGGTTCGCGTCGCCGATGATCACGTGGAGGCGGCGGTACTTCTCGGCGTCGGCGTGCGGTTCGTCGCGGGTGTTGATGATGGGGCGTTTCAGCGTCGTCTCCAGGCCGACCTCGACTTCGAAGTAGTCGGCGCGCTGGCTGAGCTGGAAGCCGTGTTCGTGGCCGTCCTGGCCGATGCCGACGCGGCCGGCTCCGGCGAAGACCTGGCGGGAGACGAAGAAGGGCGTGAGGTGGCGCACGATGTCGGAGAAGGCGGTTTCCCGCTTCATCAGGTAGTTCTCGTGCGTGCCGTAGGAGGCGCCCTTGTTGTCGGTGTTGTTCTTGTAGAGGTGGATGGGCTGCGCGCCGGGGAGTGCGGCGGCGCGTTCGGCTGCTTCGGCCATGATGCGCTCGCCGGCCTTGTCCCAGAGGACGGCGTCGCGGGGGTTGGTGACTTCGGGGGCGCTGTATTCGGGGTGTGCGTGGTCGACGTAGAGGCGGGCGCCGTTGGTGAGGATGACGTTGGCGAGGCCGATGTCCTCGTCGGTGAGCTGGCTGGCGTCGGCGGCCTCGCGGGCGAGGTCGAATCCTCGGGCGTCGCGCAGGGGGTTCTCTTCCTCGAAGTCCCAGCGGGCCCGGCGGGCCCGGTGCATCGCGGCCGCGTAGGCGTTGACGATCTGGGATGAGGTGAGCATGGCATTGGCGTTGGGGTGGCCGGGGACGGAGATCCCGTACTCCGTCTCGATGCCCATTACTCGCCGTACGGTCATGCGGCCCTCCTTGCCCGGCGGCGCCCTCGGTCGTGGGCGCCACTCCAGTACCGCGGGTGCTCCGGTGCGTGTGCGGTGCCCGTCCCCGCACTGCGCCCGGCGGTACGGAAGAGCCTAGAACGGCTCTGCGCTGGTGGGGAGATCATTTGCGTCATTGGCTGCTCCAGCCGTGGCCCGAAAAGCAGTCGGCTGCGGGTACCCCGTGGAGGGCACCCGCAGCCGCCCTGGTTTTACAGGTACTGTCCGGTGTTGGCCACCGTGTCGATGGAGCGCCCTGTGTCGGAGCCTTGCTTTCCGGTGATGAGGGTGCGGATGTAGACGATCCGTTCGCCCTTCTTTCCGGAGATGCGGGCCCAGTCGTCGGGGTTGGTGGTGTTGGGGAGGTCTTCGTTCTCCTTGAACTCGTCCACGCAGGCCTGGAGGAGGTGGGAGACGCGGAGGCCCTTCTGGTTCTTTTCGAGGAAGTCCTTGATGGCCATTTTCTTGGCGCGGCCGACGATGTTCTCGATCATGGCGCCGGAGTTGAAGTCCTTGAAGTAGAGGACTTCCTTGTCTCCGTTGGCGTAGGTGACTTCCAGGAAGCGGTTTTCCTCGGATTCGGCGTACATGTGTTCCACTGCCGTCTGGATCATGCTGTCGACGGTGGTGGCCTTGCTGCCGCCGTGCTCGCCGAGGTCGTCGGAGTGCAGCGGGAGGCGTTCGGTGAGGTACTTGCCGAAGATGTCCTTGGCGGCCTCGGCGTCCGGGCGCTCGATCTTGATCTTCACGTCGAGCCGGCCGGGGCGCAGGATCGCCGGGTCGATCATGTCCTCGCGGTTGGAGGCGCCGATGACGACGACGTTCTGCAGGCCTTCCACGCCGTCGATCTCGGCGAGGAGCTGCGGGACGATGGTGTTCTCGACGTCGGAGCTGACTCCGGAGCCGCGGGTGCGGAAGAGGGATTCCATCTCGTCGAAGAAGACGATGACGGGGGTGCCCTCGCTGGCCTTTTCGCGGGCTCGCTGGAAGACGAGGCGGATCTGGCGTTCGGTCTCGCCGACGTACTTGTTGAGGAGCTCGGGTCCCTTGATGTTGAGGAAGAAGCTCTTGCCCGCGGCCTGGCCGGTGACCTCGGCGACCTTCTTGGCCAGCGAGTTGGCGACGGCTTTGGCGATGAGCGTCTTGCCGCATCCGGGGGGTCCGTAGAGCAGGACGCCCTTGGGGGGGCGCAGTTCGTGCTCCTTGAACAGGTCGGGGTAGAGGTAGGGCAGCTCGACCGCGTCGCGGATGGCTTCGATCTGGCCGCCGAGTCCGCCGATCTGTTCGTAGCCGATGTCGGGGACTTCTTCGAGGACGAGTTCTTCGACCTCGCTCTTGGGGACGATCTCGTAGACGTAGCCGGAGCGGGGTTCGAGCAGCAGGGCGTCGCCGGGGCGGATGGTGACGTCCAGCAGCGGCTCGGCGAGCCGTACCACCCGTTCCTCGTCGGTGTGCCCGAGCACCAGGGCGCGTTCGCCGTCCTCGAGGATCTCCTTGAGGGTGACGATGTCCCCGACGCGCTCGAACTCCATGGCTTCGACCACGTTGAGCGCTTCGTTGAGCATCAGTTCCTGGCCGCGTCGGAGCTCTTCGAGCTCGACGCCGGGGCTGACGTTCACGCGGAGTTTGCGGCCTCCGGTGAAGATGTCGGCGGTGCCGTCCTCGTTGGCCTGCAGGAAGACTCCGAAGCCGGCCGGCGGCTGGGCGAGCCGGTCGACTTCCTCTTTGAGGGCCACGATCTGGTCGCGGGCCTCGCGGAGGGTGTTGGCGAGTCGCTCGTTCTGAGCGGACACGCCGGCCAGGTTGGTCTGCAGCTCGACGATCCGCTCTTCGAGAATCCTCGTGTGTCGCGGAGAGTCGGCGAGCTTGCGTCGCAGGACGGCGATCTCCTGCTCAAGGTAGGCAATCTGCCCGGCCGGGTCGTCGGACCCTCGTCCCGGGCGGATGCCGCGGTTCATGTCGTCGTCGTGGGCTGCCACGGTCCTCACCTCCTCCAAGGGGAGCTGGACGCTTCCAGACCCTACCTGGGTGGGTGTCGATTGAAACCCCTAGATCACAAAGACTGTCGGGGTGTGTCCGATCTTCACCCTTGCGCTCTCCCTCACGCCAGGGGAATACCCACCGAACATGATTGGAAAGCTGCCAGAGGTAGGGTCGAAGTGTTCAACACCCGTCAGGGCCCGCATGGTTCCCGTGGGGCTCGGTTCTAAACGGCAGGAGATATGGGCGTGCAGCAGGACGCGGTTGTCGGCGGTGAAGCTCTGGAGGTCTGGATCGACCAGGATCTCTGTACCGGTGACGGCATCTGCGCCCAGTACGCGCCGGAGGTGTTCGAGCTGGACATCGACGGACTGGCGTATGTGAAGGGTGCGGGCGAGGAGCTTTTGCAGGCTCCGGGGGCGTCGGCTCCGGTTCCGCTGCCGTTGCTGACGGATGTGGTGGATTCGGCGCGGGAGTGTCCGGGTGAGTGCATCCATGTGCGAAGGGTTTCGGACAGCGTCGAGGTGTACGGCCCTGACGCGGAGTGAGCGCGTGTGCGCGTGGGGTGACGTCGCGGGGCCTGCCTGACGGGCGAGTTGTCGGCGCCGGCCGCTGTGCGGGGTGTCGAGGGCGGCGGGCGGGTGTCAGACGGTGTGGGTGCCCGCGGGTGTGGAGCGGATGAACACGTTGTCCTTCCAGCGCCACTTGGCGTCGGCCTTGACGTCGGGGCAGCAACTGGGCACGTCGGCCGAGGAGTAGCCGAGGTAGGTGGCGAGGACGGCGCCGTCCTGGACGGTGAGGGCCGTGACGGTTCGGCGTTCCTTGGGGTCGAGGAGGGTGGCGACGAGGCGGGGGTGGGGGGTGTCGGCGCCTTGGGTGAGGACGTAGAGGCCGTCGGGCGGGGTGCCCATGGCGGAGTCGCAGTGGACGGCGGCGATGGTCTCCGGCCTGCCGTCGCCGTCGAGGTCTCCGGTGGCTTTCTTGACGACGAGGGGTTTGACGGGGCCGCAGCGGAGGGGGAAGTCGATTCCGGTGGTGGCGGGCGCCGTGGCGGGGCGGGGGTCGGCTGTCTGGGCGGCGGTCGCCGGCCGGGGCCCGAGGACCGAGGAGAGGGCTATGACGGCGGCCAGGGCGGTGGCGGTCGCTGCCCAGTGGACCGGTCGGGCGTGGGTGTGTGCCAGTTCCGGGACGACGGGTTGCTGCACGAGGTGCGTCTCCTGGGCTGTGCCGGGGGGTGGGGTGGCCAGCATCGTGCCACACGTCACAGTGCGGGGGAACGGCGGGGTGCGGGGCGGGGCCGGTGGGGTGTCGGGTGGGGCGGGGTGTCAACGCGGTGACGCCGTGGCCGGGTTCCGCGGTGTTGCGGGGAACTCGGTCACGGCGTCGTGGTGTTGAGGGGGTGCGGTGTCAGCGGCCGTTTCCCGCGTCGGCGTTGGGGCCGGCGTAGTCCTCGCCGTAGGCGCCCTTGGCGGGGCGGCGGCGGCGCATGGGGGGCTCGACGCCGTCGGCGAGGCGGCGCGCGGTGAGCAGGAAGCCGGTGTGGCCGATCATGCGGTGGTCGGGGCGGACGGCGAGGCCTTCGATGTGCCAGTTGCGGATCATCGACTCCCAGGCGGTCGGCTCGTTGAAGCAGCCGATCTCGCGGATGGACTCGACGGTCCGGGCGAGCTGGGTGGTGGTGGCGACGTAGCAGCACAGGATGCCGCCGGGGACGAGGGCCTTGGAGACGGCCTCGAGGCATTCCCAGGGGGCGAGCATGTCGAGGATGACGCGGTCGACGTCGGGGTCGGACAGGTTGTCCTGGAGGTCGCCGACGGTGAGCTGCCAGGCGGGGTGGGGGCCGCCGAAGTAGCGTTCGACGTTCTGCCGGGCGATGTCGGCGAAGTCCTCGCGGCGCTCGTAGCTGTGCAGCATGCCCTCGTCGCCGATGGCCCGCAGGAGGAAGCTGCTGAGGGAGCCTGAGCCGACGCCGGCTTCGACGACGCGTGCGCCGGGGAAGATGTCGGCGAAGGCGAGGATCTGCCCCGCGTCCTTGGGGTAGACGACGGCTGCCCCGCGGGGCATGGACAGGACGTAGTCGGGGAGCAGGGGGCGCAGCGCGAGGTAGGCGACGTTCCCGGTGGTGCGGACCACGCTGCCCTCGGGTGCGCCGATCAGTTCGTCGTGCGGGAAGGAACCCTTGTGGGTATGGAAGTTCTTCCCGGCTTCGAGCGTGAACGTGTAGTGGCGGCCCTTGGGGTCGGTCAGCTGAACCTGGTCCCCGACCTTGAAGGGCCCGCGCCTGCGGGCGGCACCGGTCGGTTCGGACATGTGACCAGACTACCGGCGTTTGCGGGGGTCGCCGACCACGGTGGGGTGGGGGCTGGTGTGCGGGGGTCGTCCGGTGAGGTGGTGCGGCCGGGGTGAGGGGTGCCTCATCGAATTTGCTTGCGGGCATCGGCCGATTCGGCTTTACCTGTTCCCTTGTGCCTCATAGCCTTGTGGATCAGGTCACATGGCGGGTGGGACATGGACCGCGAGGGCGGGACGCGATGCGGGTCCGTGCTTGGGGTTTCCTTGTGGGTTCCGCTCGTGTGGCCCGTTGTCGATCTCTCTCATCTGGGAATGGCGGTCATCGATGTCCGAGGCCAAGAACGGTAAGCCCGAGGCGAGCACGGAGGGCTCCGACTACACGAAGCGGCTCGCCCGGCTGGAAACCTCGGGGATCAAGCGGTTCCTGCCGACGCAGGCGCCCTATCGGTGGAACCTGAAGCGGCTTCGGCTGGGGCGGGTTCTCGACGTGGGCTGTGGCCTGGGGCGGAACCTGTTGAACTGCGGGCCGGACAGTGTGGGTGTGGACCACAACGAGCATTCGGTGGCGACGTGTCGTGAGCGTGGGCTGACGGCGTATGTGCCGGAGGATCTGGCGAAGGCGCCGGACTGCCAGCCGGGCTCGTTCGACAGTCTGTTGTGCGCGCATGTCCTGGAGCACATGGACGAGGCCCTGGGGGCGGATGTGCTGGCGCAGTATCTGCCGCTGGTGAAGCCGGGGGGCCGGGTGGTGCTGATCACTCCGCAGGAGGCCGGTTACAAGACCGACGCGACGCACGTCCGTTTCGTGGGCTTCGAGGAGTTGCGCCGGCATGCGGACAAGGCGGGTCTGACGGTGGCGCGGGCGTTCTCCTTCCCGTTCCCGCGCTCGGTGGGGAAGGTGTTCCCGTACAACGAGTTCGTCCTTGTGGGGACGAAGGCCGGCTGAGGCGGGCCGGGGCGGTTCCGGTCCTGAGGGCCGGAACCGCCGGGGGCGTCAGCTGGGGCGGGCCATCGCCTTGACGAAGGCGCGTTCGACGTCGGCCGCGGACAGGACGCCGTAGATCGCGCCGCTCTCCTCCACGACGAGGTATTCGGTGGCGGGTGTCGCGCGCAGGGCTTCCAGGAGGTCTTCTCCGGCGAGTTCGGCGGAGACGCGCATGCCGTCGGTGAGGTCCTGGGCGAGGCCGCTGACGGCGACCCAGGGGCGGCGGTGTTCGGGTACGCCGACGATGGCGGCCTCGCGGACCAGGGAGAGCGGTTCGCCGTCGGCGTCGACGACGACCAGGGCGCGGGCGCCGGCGTCGTTGGCGCGGCGCAGTGCCTCGGAGAGCGGGGTGGCGGATTCGACGGGGACGGCGCGCCGGGTGAGGTTGCGGGCGCGCAGTTCGGGGAGGTGTTCGCGCAGTCGGGCCATGCGCAGGCTGTTGCCGGCGCCGGTCCAGATGATCGCGGCGAGGATGGCGGCGAGCAGGGCGTCCATGACGGTGTCCATGCCGACGCTGTCCTCGGCGGCGTCTCCGAGGGCTCCGGACTGCGTGAGCAGGGGCAGTCCGATGAGGACGGAGACGGCGAGGGCGCGGCCGACCCAGGCGGCGGCGATGGTGCCGGCCATGGGTTTGCCGGTGATCTTCCAGACGACGGCGCGGAGCATGCGGCCGCCGTCGAGGGGGAGGCCGGGCAGGAGGTTGAAGATCGCCACGATGAGGTTGGAGATCATCAGGCCGGCCAGGAGGACGCCGGGGACGGTGCCGGGCTCGACGGGTTGCATGGCGAGGTAGAAGACGCCGGCGAGGACGAGGGAGAGCAGGGGGCCGACGAAGGCGAGCCAGAACTCGCGGCCGGGGGTCTCGGCTTCTTTCTCGATCTCGGAGACGCCGCCGAAGAACTGGAGCTGGATGCGGCGGACGGGGAGTTTGAAGCGGAGTGCGGCGACGGTGTGGGCGAGTTCGTGGATGAGGACGGACGCGTAGAAGGCGACGGCGAAGAAGAGGGAGACGAGGTAGCGGGCGGCGCCGAGTTCGGGCAGCACGCGGTCGAGCTGGCCGCCGAAGACCCAGGTGATGAGGGCGGCGACGAGGAACCAGCTGGGGGCTACGTAGACGGGCACGCCGAAAGGGCGGCCCATGAGCAGTCCGCCGCGGGGTTCGGGGGCCCGTGGGGGGCGTCCTTTGCCGTCGGGGGCTTCTCCGAGGGCGGGGCCCGGTGCTGCGCCGCCCGGGGTGTGGGCGTGGGGGCGTTCGGGGTGGAGGTCGCCGTGGGAGCGGGCGGGAGTGTCGGCGGGTCGCGAGGCGTCCGCCGGTGCGGGGGCGTCTTCGCGTGCGGGGGTTTCGTCGGGTGCCCGGGCGTCGTCGCGCGCCGGGGTGTGGGTGTCCGGTGGGGGCGGGCCCTCGGTCGGTGTCGTGGGGGGCTTGGCCGGCTGTTCGCTGTCCGGCCGCGGCTGCCCGTTCCCGCCGCTTTCCACCACGGTGTCCCCTCGTTCGAAGCGTCTTCCGTCCTGCGGGGCGGAAGGGTCTCGGGATCGATGGTATGCGGCCGTGGTGGCGTGTTTCGCCCCGGCACCCCTGTGTTTTCACTGCCGTCGCGGACGGAGTGGGTGACTGTCAGTGGCGGGCCGTATGGTCTGGGGCATGGAGAGCAGCAGCGAGCGGGTGGCCGGGGCGGTCGGGGGCGGTGTGGTGGAGTCGCAGGCGCAGGTGGAGTCGGAGGCGGGCGTGGGGTCTCGGGCGGCTGAGAAGGCGGTGGTCGCCGTGGCGCCCGCTTCGCTGTCGCCGTCGCGGGCCGGTGATTTCATGCAGTGTCCGCTGCTGTACCGGTTCCGGGTGATCGACCGGCTGCCGGAGAAGCCGAGCGCGGCGGCGACGAAGGGGACGTTGGTGCACGCGGTGCTGGAGCGGCTGTTCGACGCTCCGGCGGTGGAACGGACGGCGCCGCGGGCCAAGTCGCTGATCCCGGGTCAGTGGGACCGGTTGCGTGAGTCGCGGCCGGAGCTGGTGGAGCTGTTCGCGGACGATCCGGAGGGCGAGCGGCTGGCCGGGTGGCTGGCGGAGGCGGAGGGGCTGGTCGAGCGGTGGTTCACGCTGGAGGATCCGACCCGGCTCGAGCCCGCCGAGCGGGAGCTGTTCGTGGAGGCGGAGCTGGAGTCGGGGCTGACGCTGCGCGGGATCATCGACCGGGTGGATGTGGCGCCCACGGGTGAGGTGCGGATCGTCGACTACAAGACGGGCAAGGCGCCGCGGCCGGAGTACGCGGAGGGCGCGCTGTTCCAGATGAAGTTCTACGCGCTGGTGGTGTGGCGGCTGAAGGGGGTCGTCCCGCGCCGGCTTCAGCTGGTGTATCTGGGCAGCGGTGACGTGGTGACGTACGACCCGCTCGTGGCCGATCTGGAGCGGGTGGAGCGCAAGCTGCTGGCGTTGTGGGAGGCGATCCGCCGGGCCACGGAGACGGGTGAGTGGCGGCCGCGGCCGACGAAGCTGTGCGGTTGGTGTGATCACCGGGCGCACTGTCCGGAGTTCGGTGGGACTCCCCCGCCGTATCCGCTGCCGGTGAGGGCGGTCGGGTCGGCGGCGGACGCTCAGGGCAGAATGGGGCCGGACTAACTAAGGAGACTTACGTGGCCATCCGCGTCCTACTGGTCGACGACCAGCCTCTGCTGCGTACCGGCTTCCGGATGATTCTGGAGGCGGAGCAGGATCTCGCGGTGGTCGGTGAGGCCGGTGACGGTTTGCAGGCCCTCGACCAGGTGCGGGCGCTGCAGCCCGATGTGGTTCTGATGGACATCCGTATGCCCCGGATGGATGGTGTGGAGGCGACGCGGCAGATCACCGGGCCGGGTCGGGACGGTCCGGCGAAGGTGCTGGTGCTGACGACGTTCGACCTCGACGAGTATGTGGTGGAGGCGCTGCGGGCGGGGGCGAGCGGGTTTCTGCTGAAGGACGCGCCCGCCACCGAGCTGGTGCAGGCGATCCGGGTGGTGGCCGACGGTGAGGCGATGCTGGCGCCGAGCATCACGCGCAGGCTGCTGGACAAGTACGCCACGCATCTGCCGTCGGGTGAGGAGCCGGTGCCGGACACGCTGCACACGCTGACCGACCGTGAGGTGGAGGTGCTGAAGCTGGTGGCGCGGGGGTTGTCGAACGCGGAGATCGCCGCGGATCTGTTCGTCAGTGAGACGACGGTGAAGACGCATGTCGGCCATGTGCTGACGAAGCTGGGGCTGCGGGACCGGGTGCAGGCTGCGGTGTACGCCTACGAGAGCGGGCTGGTGCGTCCCGGCGCGCAGTAGGCCTGGTGGGAGCCGTGCGGCGGGCTCGAGAGGTGCGGTACGGCGAAAGGGCGCCCCCTGGAGGGGCGCCCTTCGTGGTGGTGCGGCGGCCGGGTCAGCCCTTGTGGAGTTCCCAGAAGCGGAAGACCGTGGAGGCGTCGAGGCAGTTCTCCAGGCCGTAGACGTTCTCGTGGACGACGGCGTACTGCTTGGCCTGCCAGACGGGCAGGACGGGCATCTGCCGGGCGACGATGTCCTGGAGTTCGGCGAAGTCGGTCTCGGTGGAGGAGCGGGTGCTCTGGGCGGCGGTGCGCGGGATGAGCTTCCCGGTGATGGTGTCGTTGGCGTAGTTGTTGTTCAGGACGTTGCCCTCGCCGAAGAAGGGGGCGGTGAAGTTGTCGGCGTCGGGGTAGTCGGGGACCCAGCCCTTGACGTAGACGCCGTACTTGCCGGCGGCGATGTCCTTCTCGTACTGGTCGTAGGCGACGGATTTGACGTCGGCGGTGAACAGGCCGCTGGCGTTGAGCTGGGCGGCGATGGCCTTGAGTTCCGCGTCGGTGGCCGGGCCGTAGCGGGAGGGGGTGGACCACAGGGTGAGTTTCACCTTGTCGGTGATGCCGTCCTCCTTGAGCGCGGCGGCTGCCTTGGCCTTGGAGGGGCGGGCGCCGTAGCGGTCGAAGAAGGCGGTGTTGTGGCCGCCGATGCCGGCCGGGATGATCGAGTACAGGGGCGTGGCGGTGCCTCGGTAGACGTTCTCGATCAGGGCTTCGCGGTCGATGAGGTGGGCGATGGCCTGGCGGACGCCGAGCTTTCCGGCGACCGGGTCGTCCATGTTGAAGACGAGGTGCTGGACTTCGGCGCTGGTGCCTTCGACGACTTCGACGCCCGTGCTGTCCGTGCTCTGTTCGACTTCGGAGATGTCGGCGGCGGTGAGGCCGCGGTAGGCGATGTCGATCTCGTCGGCGAGGAGGGCCTTCTTCAGGGCGCCCTGGTCGCCCTTGAAGAACTTGAGGGTGACGCCGGAGTTCTGCACGTCGGCGGTGCCCTCGTAGTTGTCGTTGACGGAGAACACGGCCTCGTCGTCCTTGAAGGACTCCAGCTTGTAGGGGCCGGAGCCGACGGCTTCGCCGTCCTCGCGGAGTTTGTCCGCGTCGTAGGAGCGGTGGTCGACGATGGAGCCGGCACCCGAGGCGATCTTGCTGGGGAAGGTGGCGTCGGGGACCTTCAGCTTGAAGACGACGGTGGTCTCGTCCGGCGTCTCGACCTGGTCGAGCATGGGGAACATGATGGCCGGGCCGGCGTCGTCGTTGATCTTCAGCATGCGCTCGAAGGAGAACTTGACGTCCTCGGACGTGAGCGCGTCACCGTTGCTGAACTTCAGGTTGTCCTTCAGCGTGCACTTGTAGACCGTGGTCCGGGTGTCGGTGAAGGAGCATTCCTTGGCGGCGTCGGGCTCGGGCTCGGTGCCTCCCTTGGGGAAGCTCAGCAGCGACTGGAAGACGTTGTTGAACAACAGCCATGAGCCCGGGTCGTATCCGGAGGCGGGGTCCGTGGCGAGGACCTCGTCGGACATTCCCATGACCACGGAGGAGCCGTCGCCGCCGGAGCCGCCGTCCTGCGAGCCGCATCCGGTCAGCAGTCCGGAGGCCAGCCCCGCCATGATGGGCAGGAGCGGCCACTGGTTGCGCATGTTCACGTAGGTGTGCCTTGTCGTCGTTCTCGTGTCCCGGGGCCATGGCCGCCGCAGGTCCCGGCCCCGGGGACGTCGAGGAGAGGTGCGTCAGCCGCTCACGCCGCGGGAGAGCTCCCACAGCTGGAGGGTTGCGGAGGAGTTGAGCACGTAGGCCGTGCCCGTGATGTCGTCGCTGGATGCGACGTACTGCTTGCCCTGCCACAGGGGGATGACGGGGACGTCTCGGGCGACGATGTCCTGAATCTTCGTCAGGCTCTTCGCCGCGGTGAGCCGGTCGGCCACCCGGCGGGACCGCGGGATGAGGTCGTCGATGATGTCGCCGTTGTTGTAGGGCGACTTGAGGAAGTTGTCCTTGTCCAGGAACGGGGCGAGGAAGTTGTCGGCGTCGGGGAAGTCGGGGAACCATCCCATGCCGTAGACGTCGTACTGGCCCTTGCGTTCGGCGGGGACGAACGTCTCCCAGGGCGTGCCCTTGATGGTGACGTCGAACAGGCCGCTGGCGTTGAGCTGCTTCTGCAGCTGCTCGAACTCCTGCTTGGTGGCGGCGCCGTAGTGGTCGGTGGTGTAGTTCAGGGTCAGCTTCACGGGGGTGCTGACGTCGGCTTCCTTCAGGAGCGCCTTGGCCTTGGCGGGATCGGGGTCGCCGTAGGTGTTGAAGAACGAGTTGGAGTGGCCGGTGATCGAGGCCGGGACCAGCGAGTAGAGCGGTTCGGCCTGGGTGCCGTACACCGCGGAGACGAGTTCGCTGCGGTCGATCACCTGGGCCATGGCCTGGCGGACGGCCTTGGTCTTGACCGTGGGCGCGTTGGTGTTGAAGGCGAGGTAGCGGATCTCCAGGCCGGCGAGTTCGACGAGGGATTCCTTGTTGCCGCCGGCGGCGTCGGAGAGCTTCTTGATCTGCTCCGGCGTCATGGTGCGGGTCATGACGTCGATGTCGCCCTTGTCGAGGGCGGCGCCCATGGCGTCGGCGTCCTTGAAGGAGACCATGTCGACCTTCTCGTTCTTCACGTCGAGGACCCCCTTGTAGTCGGGGTTCTTGGTGAAGACGGCCTTGGTGACGGCGTCGCCGTCGGTCTCGGTCTTCAGGGTGTAGGGCCCGGAGCCGTCGATCGCGAAGCCGTCGCGGAGCTTGCCCTTGTCGTAGTCGGCGGGGTTGACGATGCCGGCGACGGGGGTGGACAGCTTGAACGGGAAGGTGGCGTCGGCGGTCTTGAGGTGGAAGATGACCTCGTTGTCGCCCTGCGTCTCGACGGTGTCGATGGTGGACAGCAGGGCGAAGACGCCGGAGTCGGCCTTGATGGCGCGGGCGCGGTCGATGGAGAACTTGACGTCCTCGGCGGTGACGGCGTCGCCGTTGGAGAACTTCAGGCCGTCGCGGAGCTTGCAGGCGTAGCGTTCGTTGCCGCTGTCGGTGAAGCCGCAGCTCTGGGCGGCCTCCGGGACGGGGTCGCCGTCGCCCTTGGGCTGGATCATCAGGGTCTGCACGGTCTGGCGCAGGACGTTCCAGGTGCCGACGTCGTAGGAGTAGGCGGGGTCGAACGGCGCGGGGGCGTCCTTGGTGGCGGTGAACCGGTCCGTGGTGCCGACGACGATGGCGCCGTCGTCGCCGCCGCTGCCGCTGTCGGACCCGCCGCACGCGGCGAGCGCGGGCGCGAGCAGACCGACGACGGCCGGCAGCACCAAAGTCTTGCGGTTCATGCTCGAGTTTCTCCAGAGCTCTCAAGTCCGTGTACCCGGCATGCAGGGGTGTCGCGGCGGGTCACGGGGGTAAGTGCGTTGTTCTCGCGTCGAGGTTAGTCCGGGTCGGCACGGCGGTTCGCGGGCACCGGAGTTGAAAGCCCATCACGCTGCGAAACCGGGTGCGGACGGACCGAAAACCCGAGCGGGGAATGTTTCGTGCAGCGTCTGACCAATCGGGACACATGGGCGCGTGGGGACCCCCTGTGCGGGGGCGGGCAGCACACGGCGGCGCTGGTGTCGACCCCGTCCCGCGTGGGGAACGTCACAGGTTCCGGGGGGTGCGCCGGAAGCGGAATTCAGCCGTCGGTGATGGTTCGAATTCACCGTGCGCACGCTGCCGAATTTCCGTTGTCGCCGCTGCTTCACGCTGGGTGAACGTTCGCTCTTTTTCCGTCGCCGGCGCGCCGCCGGTGATCTTCAGACGGTGATGAGGCCGCGCAGGAATGTCAGGTCGACGTGTTCGAGTGAGGGCACGACGGTGCGGCGGGCGGCGGGCGGGATGGGCGCCACGGAGGGGACGGCGACGACGTGACAGCCGGCGGCCTCGGCGGCGGCGACGCCGGTGGCGGTGTCCTCGACGACGGCGCAGCGGGCGGGGTCGGCGCCGAGGCCGGCGGCGGCGAACAGGTAGGGGTCGGGGTGCGGCTTGGTGCGTGCGACTTCGTCGCCGGCGACGGTGAGGGCGAAGTGCTGCGGGCCGAGGAAGGTGAGGACGCGGTCGATGATGCGCCGGTGCGAGGCGGAGACGAGGGCGGTGGGGACCTCGTGTTCGGCGAGTTCGGCGAGGAGGCGGGCGGCTCCGGGCATCAGGGGCAGGGTGCGGGTGATGCGGTCCTCGAAGCCCTCGTTGAGCAGGACGGCGAGTTCGGGGAGGGTGATGTCCGCTCCGGTCGCCTCGATGAGGAAGCCGGCGCTGCGGCTCATGGGGCCGCCGACGACGACGTGGCGCCAGGAGTCGTCGAGGGTGTGTCCGAGGCCGGCGAAGACCTCGACCTCGACGTCCCACCAGAAGCCCTCGGTGTCGACCAGGGTGCCGTCCATGTCGAGGAGCACGGCCTGCAGGGCAGAGCCTTCGGCCGTCCGTGTGCCGAGCGCGGGAACCGTACTGGTCATCCACGTACCTCCTGGAGGGACGAGCAGGCCGGCTGCCCTTTTCTCGCGAAGAGGCAACCGGCCTGCAGGGGATCGACCAGTGTACGACTTATCCGATCAGTGTGCTGGGTGTGGCGCGCCACGTCGTGTGACGCGGTCGCCGGGCGCACACGGTGCGGGGGTCGTCACCGTGCGTTGAAGTACTTGGCCTCCGGGTGGTGGATGACGATGGCGTCGGTGGACTGCTCGGGGTGGAGCTGGAACTCCTCCGAGAGGTGGACGCCGATCCGCTCGGGCTGGAGGAGTTCGGCGATCTTGGCGCGGTCCTCCAGGTCGGGGCAGGCGCCGTAGCCGAGGGAGAAGCGGGCGCCTCGGTACTTCAGCGCGAACATCTCCTCGATGTCGGCCGGGTCCTCGCCGGCGAAGCCGAGTTCCGAACGTACGCGTGCGTGCCAGTACTCGGCGAGTGCCTCGGCCAACTGCACGGACAGGCCGTGGAGTTCGAGGTAGTCGCGGTAGGAGTCGGAGGCGAAGAGCTTGGCGGTCTCCTCGCCGATGCGGGAGCCGACGGTGACGACCTGGAGGCCGACGACGTCGGTCTCGCCGGATTCCTGGGGGCGGAAGAAGTCCGCGAGGCACAGGCGGCGGCCGCGGCGCTGGCGGGGGAAGGTGAAGCGGGTGCGTTCGTTGCCGTGCTCGTCCAGGAGGATGAGGTCGTCGTCCTTGGACACGCAGGGGAAGTAGCCGTAGACGACGGCAGCTTCGAGGAGGTTCTCGGTCTGGAGCCGGTCGAGGAGGCCGCGCAGGCGGGGCCGGCCCTCGGTCTCGACGAGTTCCTCGTAGGTGGGGCCGTCGCCGGTGCGGGCCTGCTTCAGGCCCCACTGGCCCTTGAACAGGGCGCCTTCGTCCAGCCAGGAGGCGTACTCCTTGAGCTGGATGCCCTTGATGACGCGGGTGCCCCAGAACGGCGGTTCGGGGACCGGGTTGTCGACGGCGACGTCGGAGCGGACGTGGCCTTCCTCGGGGCGTTCCTCGACTTCGGCGGCGGCGGTGGCGCGGACCCGGCGCTGCTTGAGTTCGGGCAGCTTGACGCCGGGGACGCCGCGTTTGACGCCGATGAGGGCGTCCATCAGGCGCAGGCCCTCGAAGGCGTCGCGGGCGTAGCGGACTTCGCCTTCGTAGACCTCGTGGAGGTCCTGTTCGACGTAGGCGCGGGTGAGGGCGGCGCCGCCGAGGATGACGGGGTAGTCGGCGGCCAGGCCGCGCTGGTTGAGCTCCTCCAGGTTCTCCTTCATGATCACCGTGGATTTGACCAGGAGCCCGGACATGCCGATGACGTCGGCGCGGTGTTCCTCGGCGGCTTCGAGGATCGCGGAGACCGGCTGCTTGATGCCGAGGTTGACGACGTTGTAGCCGTTGTTGGACAGGATGATGTCGACGAGGTTCTTGCCGATGTCGTGGACGTCGCCGCGCACGGTGGCCAGGACGATGGTGCCCTTGCCCTCGGCGTCCGACTTCTCCATGTGCGGTTCGAGATGGGCGACCGCGGTCTTCATGACCTCGGCGGACTGCAGGACGAACGGCAGCTGCATCTGGCCGGAGCCGAAGAGCTCGCCGACGACCTTCATGCCGTCCAGGAGGGTCTCGTTGACGATGTCGAGGGCGGGGCGCTCGGCCAGCGCGAGGTCGAGGTCGGCTTCCAGGCCGTTGCGCTCGCCGTCGATGATGCGGCGCTTGAGGCGCTCGTCCAGCGGGAGGGCGGCCAGTTCCTCGGCCTTGCCGGCCTTGAGGGACTTGGCGGTGGCGCCCTCGAAGAGCTGCATGAGCTTCTGGAGGGGGTCGTAGCCCTCGCTGCGGCGGTCGTGGATGAGGTCGAGGGCGGTGGCGACCTCTTCCTCGGCGAACCGGGCGATCGGGAGGATCTTCGAGGCGTGGACGATGGCGGAGTCCAGGCCGGCCTTGACGCACTCGTCGAGGAAGACGGAGTTGAGCAGGATGCGCGCGGCCGGGTTGAGGCCGAAGGAGATGTTCGACAGCCCGAGGGTGGTCTGCACGTCGGGGTGGCGGCGCTTGAGTTCGCGGATCGCCTCGATGGTGGCGATGCCGTCCTTGCGGGACTCCTCCTGGCCGGTGCAGATGGTGAAGGTCAGGGTGTCGATGAGGATGTCGTCCTCGCGGATTCCCCAGTTGCCGGTGAGGTCGTCGATGAGCCGTTCGGCGATCTCGACCTTCTTCTCCGGGGTGCGGGCCTGGCCTTCCTCGTCGATGGTGAGGGCGATGAGCGCGGCGCCGTGCTCGCGGGCGAGGCGGGTGACCTTGGCGAAGCGGGATTCGGGGCCGTCGCCGTCCTCGTAGTTGACGGAGTTGATGACGGCGCGGCCGCCGAGCTTCTCCAGGCCCGCCTGGATGACGTCGACCTCGGTGGAGTCGAGCACGATCGGCAGGGTGGAGGCGGTGGCGAGGCGGCCGGCGAGTTCCTCCATGTCGGCGACGCCGTCGCGGCCGACGTAGTCCACGCACAGGTCGAGCATGTGCGCGCCCTCGCGGATCTGTTCGCGGGCGATCTCCACGCAGTCGTCCCAGCGGGCCTCCAGCATCGCCTCGCGGAACTTCTTGGAGCCGTTGGCGTTGGTCCGCTCGCCGATGGCGAGGTAGGAGGTGTCCTGGCGGAAGGGGACGCTCTGGTAGAGGGAGGCGGCGCCCGGCTCGGGGCGCGGGCTGCGCTCGGCGGGGGTGAGGCCGCGGACGCGTTCGACGACCTGGCGCAGGTGCTCGGGGGTGGTGCCGCAGCAGCCGCCGACCAGGGAGAGGCCGTAGTCGCGGACGAAGTTCTCCTGGGCGTCGGCGAGTTCCGGCGCGGTCAGGGGGTAGCTGGCGCCGTCCTTGCCGAGCACGGGCAGGCCGGCGTTGGGCATACAGGCCAGCGGGATGCGGGCGTTGCGGGCGAGGTAGCGCAGGTGCTCGCTCATCTCGGCGGGGCCGGTGGCGCAGTTCATGCCGATCATGTCGATGCCGAGCGGCTCCAGGGCCGTCAGGGCGGCGCCGATCTCGGAGCCGAGCAGCATGGTGCCGGTGGTCTCGACGGTGACGGAGACGATGAGCGGCAGGTCCAGGCCGGAGAGCTCGCGGGCGCGGTGGGCGCCGAGGACGGCCGCCTTGGTCTGGAGGAGGTCCTGGGTGGTCTCGACGATGAGCGCGTCGGCTCCGCCGGCGATGAGGCCTTCGGCGTTCTGCTGGAAGGCGTCGCGCAGGGTGGTGTAGGCGACGTGGCCGAGGGTGGGCAGTTTGGTGCCGGGGCCGATGGAGCCGAGGACCCAGCGGGTGCGGCCGTCGCGGGCGGCGTACTCGTCGGCGGTCTCGCGGGCGATGCGGGCGCCGGCCTCGGACAGTTCGTGGACGCGCTCGGGGATGTCGTACTCGGCCATGGCCGCGTAGTTGGCGCCGAAGGTGTTGGTCTCGACGCAGTCGACGCCGGCGTCGTAGTACTCGGCGTGGACGGAGCGGACGATGTCCGGGCGGGTGACGTTGAGGATCTCGTTGCAGCCCTCGAGATGCTGGAAGTCCTCGAGGGTGGGCTCCTGGGCCTGGAGCATGGTGCCCATGGCTCCGTCGGCGACCACCACCCGGGTGGCGAGGGCCTCTCGGAGCGCGGACACGCGGGTCCGGCTGTCGGCGGAAGGGGTCGGCGGCACTGAGGCCATGTAAGGGCTCCCTCGGATGCGACGGCTGTCGGCTTCTTCGGCGCCGACTCCGCGGTCGCTCCCGGGAGCCGCCCGGGAGGGGCGGCGCACGGATCTTCCGTGGAGGGCGCTCGCCGCCAGCGTAGCCGGGTCGGCGGGCTTATGGTCATGGCGTCCACGGGACGGACCCCGGCGGCGTGCGGTTCACCCGTAAGGGCCGATTGCTGCAACACCTTCCGGCCGACTATTAGCGGGAGGTCGACATGGACCGGTAGTGTTCGACATTGCCGAACGACGGCGGTGGTTGCCGCGCGTGTGCGGTCGAGGGGACGGAGGCAGGACGGCGATGGCACGGAACATCCAGTCGCTCGAACGGGCGGCCGCGATGCTGCGGCTCCTCGCGGGCGGCGAGCGGCGGCTCGGCCTGTCGGACATCGCCTCGTCGCTGGGTCTGGCCAAGGGGACCGCCCACGGCATCCTGCGCACCCTCCAGCAGGAGGGGTTCGTCGAGCAGGACGAGGCCTCGGGGCGCTACCAACTGGGCGCGGAACTGCTGCGCCTGGGCACCACCTACCTCGATGTGCACGAGCTGCGGGCGCGTGCTCTGGTGTGGACGGACGACCTGGCGCGCTCCAGCGGGGAGAGCGTCCATCTGGGAGTGCTGCACCAGCAGGGCGTGCTGGTGGTGCACCACGTCTTCCGGCCCGACGACAGCCGGCAGGTGCTGGAGATCGGGGCCATGCAGCCGCTGCACTCCACCGCGCTGGGCAAGGTGCTGTCGGCGTACGACCCGGTCGCGCACAGCGAGGCGCTGGAGGCCGACCGCAAGCCCTTCACGGACCGCACGGTGTGCGAGCCGGAGGACTTCGAGCAGCTTCTGGACCTCACGCGCGCGCGTGGTTACGCGGCCGACGTGGAGGAGACCTGGGAGGGCGTGGCCTCGATCGCCGCGCCCGTGCACGACCGGCGGCGCATGCCGGTGGGGGCGGTCGGGATCACGGGGGCGGTGGAGCGGCTGTGCCGGGAGGGCGAGCTGCGTCCGGAGCTGATCGCGGCGGTGCGGGACTGCGCCCGCGCGGTGTCACGGGATCTGGGCGCGGCGCGGTTCTGAGGGGACGTGGGCGCGGCGCGGCTCTGTGAGCCCTGAGCGCGGCGCGGTTCTGGGGGAACGTCGGCGCGGCGCTGCTCTGTGAGCCCTGAGCGCGGCGCGGTTCTGAGAAGTGAGTGAGAGCGGGCCGGGGCGCCGTACGGCGTTCCGGCCTTCGCCATACCCTGAAAGGGACATTCGGGGCAGGTTCGATCATCGGTGTGACGATCGGAACCGATCAATAACGATCCTGCATTCGACAACACAGCTCTTGACGTGCACGGAACGCCGGAGAAAGACTCCCGTCCATCGGTCGGCATTGTCGAACACCTACCGGCAATACGCGCTAGAGTGTGGCAACGCCATGGGCCGGCATCGCTCTCACCCCCGAGGGCGGCTCGAACCCCCGGAGGGACCCGGGGTTCGGTCCCCTGGACGAAGGACAAAGGAGTCGCGGGTGTCCAGCTCCGACATCTTCATCGGCGAGACCATCGGTACCGCCATACTCATCCTGCTCGGCGGCGGCGTCTGCGCGGCCGTCACGCTGAAGGCCTCCAAGGCCCGTAACGCCGGCTGGCTCGCCATCACCTTCGGGTGGGGCTTCGCCGTCCTCACGGCGGTCTACACCTCGGCCCCGCTCTCGGGCGCCCATCTCAACCCGGCCGTCACGCTCGCCCTCGCGATCAAGGACGGCGACTGGAGCAACGTTCCGCTCTACTGGGCCGGACAGCTGCTCGGCGCCATGATCGGCGCGGCGCTGGTCTGGGTGGCCTACTACGGCCAGTTCCACGCCCACCTCACCGACCGTGAGATCGTCGGCGGCCCCGGCGCCCAGACCACGGCGGCCAAGGCCGTGGAGGCCCAGGAGAAGGGCGCGGGCCCGGTCCTGGGCGTCTTCTCCACCGGTCCGGAGATCCGCAACGTCGTGCAGAACCTCGCCACGGAGATCATCGGCACCATCGTGCTGGTGCTCGCCGTCCTCACCCAGGGCCTGAACGACAAGGGCAACGGTCTGGGCACCCTGGGCGCACTGGTCACCGCGCTCGTGGTCGTCTCGATCGGCCTGTCCCTCGGCGGCCCCACCGGCTACGCGATCAACCCGGCCCGTGACCTCGGTCCGCGCATCGTGCACGCCCTCCTGCCCCTGCCCAACAAGGGCGGCTCCGACTGGGCCTACGCCTGGATCCCCGTCGTCGGCCCGCTGATCGGCGGGGCGATCGCCGCAGGCATCTACAACGTCGCATTCGCATAGGCCAGGCTGCACCTTGCACCGCCAGCACGCGCCGTACGTACTGCCCCTCACCCACGGAACTCCCAGGAGCACACAGTGACCGACGCCCACACCGCCGGCCCCTTCATCGCGGCGATCGACCAGGGCACCACCTCCTCCCGCTGCATCGTCTTCGACCGCGACGGGCGCATCGTCTCCGTCGACCAGAAGGAGCACGAGCAGATCTTCCCCAAGCCGGGCTGGGTCGAGCACGATGCCAACGAGATCTGGACCAACGTCCAGGAAGTCGTCGCCGGAGCCGTCGAGAAGGCCGGCATCACCAGGGACGACATCAAGGCCATCGGCATCACCAACCAGCGTGAGACCACGCTGCTGTGGGACAAGAACACCGGCGAGCCCGTCCACAACGCCATCGTCTGGCAGGACACCCGCACCGACGGCCTGTGCAAGGAGCTCGGCCGCAACGTCGGACAGGACCGCTTCCGCCGCGAGACGGGCCTGCCGCTCGCCTCGTACTTCGCCGGCCCCAAGGCCCGCTGGCTGCTGGACAACGTCGAGGGCCTGCGCGAGCGCGCCGAGGCCGGCGACATCCTGTTCGGCACCATGGACACCTGGGTCATCTGGAACCTGACCGGCGGCGTGAACGGCGGCAAGCACTACACCGACGTCACCAACGCCTCCCGCACCATGCTGATGAACCTGCACACGCTGGAGTGGGACGAGAAGATCGCCGAGTCCATCGGCGTCCCCCTCGCGATGCTCCCCGAGATCCGCTCCTCCGCCGAGGTGTACGGCGAGATCACCGGCGGCAAGCTCGGCGACCTGCTGGGCGGCATCCCGGTCGCCTCCGCGCTCGGCGACCAGCAGGCCGCACTGTTCGGCCAGACCTGTTTCGCCGAGGGCGAGGCCAAGTCGACCTACGGCACCGGCACGTTCATGCTGATGAACACCGGTGAGAAGATCATCAACTCCTACTCCGGGCTGCTGACCACCGTCGGCTACCGCATCGGCGAGGACAAGCCGGTCTACGCCCTCGAAGGCTCCATCGCCGTCACCGGTTCGCTGGTGCAGTGGATGCGCGACCAGATGGGCCTGATCTCCACCGCCGCCGAGATCGAGACGCTCGCGCTCTCGGTCGAGGACAACGGCGGCGCGTACTTCGTGCCGGCCTTCTCCGGCCTGTTCGCCCCGTACTGGCGCTCCGACGCCCGCGGTGTGATCGCCGGCCTCACCCGGTACGTCACCAAGGCGCACCTCGCGCGCGCCGTCCTGGAGGCCACCGCCTGGCAGACCCGTGAGATCACCGACGCCATGACGAAGGACTCCGGCGTCGAGCTTGCGGCCCTCAAGGTCGACGGCGGCATGACCTCCAACAACCTGCTGATGCAGACCCTCTCGGACTTCCTGGACGCGCCCGTGGTGCGCCCCATGGTCGCCGAGACGACCTGCCTCGGCGCCGCCTACGCCGCCGGCCTCGCCGTCGGCTTCTGGACCAACACCGACGACCTGCGCGCCAACTGGCGCCGGGCCGCCGAATGGACCCCCCGCATGGACGCGGACACCCGCGACCGTGAGTACAAGAGCTGGCTCAAGGCCGTCGAGCGGACCATGGGCTGGCTCGAGGACGAGAGCTGACGAGAGCCGGCTCCCCGCTTCGAAGCCGGCCGCGGCCGGAGCTCACATGAGGAGTAAGAACCCGATATGACCAGTCAGTCCACCCTCCAGTCCGTGCCTGCCCTGGGTACGCACCCGGCCTCCGGCTCCAACCCGAGCCGGGCCGAGACCCGGGAGCAGCTCGCAAAGGCGTCGTACGACCTCCTCGTGATCGGCGGCGGCATCCTGGGCATCTCCACCGCCTGGCACGCCGCGCAGTCCGGCCTGAGGGTGGCCCTGGTCGACGCCGGCGACTTCGCCGGCGCCACCTCCTCCGCCTCCTCCAAGCTGCTCCACGGCGGTCTGCGCTACCTGCAGACCGGCGCGGTGAAGCTGGTGGCGGAGAACCACTTCGAGCGCCGTGCGGTCTCCCGCCAGGTGGCCCCCCACCTGGCGAACCCGCTCACGTTCTACCTCCCGGTGTACAAGGGCGGGCCGCACGGCGCGGCGAAGCTCGGGGCGGGCGTGTTCGCCTACTCCGCCCTGTCGGCCTTCGGCGACGGGGTGGGCCATCTGCTCTCCCCCGCCAAGGCCGCGCAGGACGTGCCCGAGCTGCGCACCGACAACCTCAAAGCTGTGGCCGTGTACGGCGACGACCAGATGAACGACGCCCGGATGGCGCTGATGACGGTCCGCGCGGCCGTCGAGGCGGGCGCCGTGGTGCTCAACCACGCCGAGGTGAAGGGGCTGCGCTTCACCCGGGGCCGGGTCACCGGCGCCGATCTGCGCGACCGGGTCTCCGGCGACGAGTTCGGCGTGAACGCCCGGCTGGTGCTGAACGCGACCGGGCCGTGGGTGGACCACCTGCGCCGCATGGAGGACGAGAACGCGGCGCCGTCGATCCGGCTGTCGAAGGGCGCACACCTGGTTCTCAAGCGCACCTCGCCCTGGCGGGCCGCGCTGGCCACCCCGATCGACAAGTACCGCATCACCTTCGCCCTCCCCTGGGAGGACATGCTGCTGCTCGGCACCACCGACGAGGAGTACGAGGGCGATCCGGCCGATGTCGCCGTCAACGACAACGACATAGCCCAGATCCTGGACGAGGCCGCGTTCTCGATCCGGGACCAGCAGCTCAGCCGTGATCTGATCACCTACTCCTTCGCCGGGCTGCGGGTGCTGCCGGGCGGTCCCGGCGACACGGCCAAGGCCAAGCGGGAGACCGTCGTCACCGAGGGCCGGGGCGGCATGCTGTCCGTCGCGGGCGGCAAGTGGACGACGTTCCGTCACATCGGCCGCACGGTGATGCAGAAGCTGGAGGCGCTGCCGGGCCACCCGCTCGGCGACGACTTCGAGCCGATCTCCGCGCTCCCGAAGAAGCTGCCGCTGCCTGGTGTCGCCAACCCGCGGGCGGTCGCCCACCGGCTGCTGGTGGACAACCCGGCGCCCGGCCCGCGCATGGCCGCCGACACCGCCAAGCACCTGGCGACGCACTACGGCTCGCTGGCCTTCGACATCGCCCGGCTGGCGAACGAGAACCCGGAGCTGGGCGAGCGGGTCCACCCGGACGCCCCCGAGATCTGGGCGCAGGTCGTCTACGCCCGCGACCACGAGTGGGCCGAGACGGCGGACGACGTGCTGCGCCGCCGTACGACGCTGACCATCCGCGGTCTGGCCTCGGACGAGGTCCGCACGAAGGTGCAGAACCTGCTCGACAAGAAGTAGTCCCGCCGGCGGCCGCACCGAGGGCCGACACCGTGAGAGGGGCGTTTCCGTACCGCCGGAGGCGCCCCTCTCGGCGTGGGCGCGCATAATGTGCGCCAGACATCCGATGTCTGGGCGCGGGCGGGCGGGAGCGTGTGCGGACGGGTGCGGGACGGCTGGGAGGTCGGGGCATGGCGGTCACGGACGAGGCCATCGGGAAGATCAAGGCGATGATCGTCTCCGGAGCGCTGCGGCCCGGGGACCGGTTGCCGAAGGAGAGCGAGCTCGCCGCCGAACTGGGCCTGTCGCGCAACTCGTTGCGGGAGGCGGTGCGGGCGCTGTCGCTGATCCGGATCCTGGACGTGCGTCAGGGCGACGGGACGTATGTGACGAGCCTCGATCCGCAACTGCTGCTGGAGGCGCTGAGTTTCGTCGTGGACTTCCATCGCGACGACACCGTCCTGGAGTTCCTCGCTGTGCGGCGCATCCTGGAGCCGGCCGCGACGGCGATGGCCGCCTCGCTGATCAGCGAGCGGCGACTGGACGCGCTGGACGCCCAGTTGGACAAGCTCGGGCAGGCGCCGTCGGTGGAGGAACTCGTCTCCTGCGACCTCGAGTTCCACCGTGCCATCGTGCGCGGCGCCGGCAACGCGGTGCTGTGCTCGCTCCTCGACGGCCTGTCCGGGCCGACCACCCGGGCCCGGATCTGGCGCGGTCTGACCCAGGAGGACGCCGTCGCCGCGACCCTGCGCGAGCACCGGGCGATCGTCGCGGCGCTGCGTGCCCGGGACGCGGAGGCGGCGCGCTCCTGGGCGACGGTGCACATCGCGAGCGTGGAGCAGTGGCTGCGGTCGAGCCTGTGAGCGGCTTCGGGGGACGGGTGTTCGGGGGTCGGGATCGGGGCAGTGATCCGTTCACTCCCCCGTGCGAGGGGGCTGCGGGCGCCCCCGCGGAACGCCGTAAGGTTGGGTGGTCAGGCGAGGGCACGTCGGAAGGAGGCGCTGGGTGATCGAGCTCGAGGGGGTTCCCGAGCTGATCGACCCGGTCATGGTGGCCGCGTTCGAGGGCTGGAACGATGCCGGCGACGCCGCCTCGACCGCGGTCGCGCATCTGGAGCGGGAGTGGAAGGGCGAGGTGTTCGCGGCGCTGGACGCCGAGGACTACTACGACTTCCAGGTGAACCGCCCCACGGTGTTCATGGAGTCCGGCGTTCGCAAGATCACGTGGCCGACGACGAGGCTGTCGGTGGTGCGGGTCGGCGGTGAGAAGCCGCGCGATCTGGTGCTGGTGCGCGGGATCGAACCGTCCATGCGCTGGCGCTCGTTCTGCAACGAGCTGCTCGGCTTCGCCCATGAGCTGGGCGTGGAGCTGGTGGTCATCCTGGGCGCCCTGCTCGGCGACACCCCGCACACGCGTCCGGTGCCGATCAGCGGGACCACGTCCGACGCCGACCTGGCCCGCCGGATGGACCTGGAGGAGACCAAGTACGAGGGTCCGACGGGCATCGTCGGCGTCCTCCAGGAGGCGTGCACGCACGCGGGCGTGCCGGCCGTGAGCCTGTGGGCGGCGGTGCCGCACTATGTGTCGCAGCCGCCCAACCCCAAGGCGACGCTGGCTCTCCTGAACCGTCTGGAGGACCTGATCGACGTGCGGATCCCGCTGGGTGAACTGCCCGAGGACGCCCGCGCGTGGCAGACCGGGGTGGATCAACTCGCCGCCGAGGACAGCGAGGTGGCCGAGTACGTCCAGACGCTGGAGGAGGCCCGCGACACCGCGGAGTTGCCGGAGGCGTCGGGTGAGGCGATCGCCCGGGAGTTCGAGCGGTATCTGCGGCGCCGGGACGGCGGGGGTCCACCCGATCCCGGTGAGCGGACCCGCCCGCCGAAGCCGCCCAAGCCGACGAGCGACGACGAGGATTCGTCGGAGGACTGAAGCCCCTGCGGGGCGAGCAGGCCGAGGAGGGCGGTGCGCGTCGGCGCACCGCCCTCCTGTCGTCAGACGCGGTCCACGGTCACCACGTCGTAGTCGGTGGCGGGCGTCGGGTCGACGTCGAAGCGGGCGTTCGGCAGGTAGAGGCGGTCGCCCCACGCCGCGGCCGTCGTCGGGATGCGGAAGCGCGGGTCGGTGATCCGGGCGATGGCGGTGCCCCGGGTGCCGGCCGCGTTCAGCCGGAAGACGTCGATCGCGTTCTGCCGCTGCTGGACGGCGTAGAGGGTCCGGCCGAGCAGCAGCAGGCCGTCTCCGTCGGGCAGCCGGGAAGGGCCGAGGTCGACCGCGCGGGCGGCTCCGGTGGCCGGGTCGACCCGCATCAGGCCGCCGCCGTCGGCGACGGTGTCGACCACCAGCAGCGCCCTGCCGTCGGGGGTGCGTTCGATGCCGTTGGCGGTGAACTCCTCGCCCTGCACCCAGTCCCCGCTCAGCGGCAGGGTCTCCAGCGCCTGGGGCGCGCCGTGCCGGCCGAGGACCAGCTTGTAGAGCCGGGGTGCGAAGGAGTCCGTGAACCAGGCGGCGCCCGGGGTGAGGATCACGTCGTTCACGAAGACGCCGCCGGTGGCGTGGACCTGCTCGGTCTCGCCGGTGCGCGCGTCGGCGACGCGGATCTCGCCGCTCGGGCCGCCGGCGAGGAAGAGCCGGTGGTGCCGGTCGATCTTCAGTCCGACGGTGGGGTGGCCCTCGCCGAGGCCCTTGACGGCCAGGGAGCCACGGCCGGTGGCGAGGCTCACCCGGTGGACGTCGCCGTTCGCGAGGGAGCCGAGGTAGGCGTAGGGGCGACTGCCGATGGCTATGCCCTCGGGCTGGAAGCCGTCGGGAAGCGGGAAGGCGGTCGGCCATGCCGTGCCGCGCGCGCCGGCGGCCTGGGCGGTGGTGGCGCCGGCGCCGCCGAGGAGCGCCGCGCCGGACAGGGCGGCGGTCGCGGTGAGAAGCCTGCGGCGGGCTAAGGACCGTTCTGTGGATGCCACTGTGCGTCCTTCCGCATGGGGGCCGGCTCGTGGCCGGCGGAGCGGTCGTGGGAAACGCTCACACCCCATCACATGACAGGCGTCCCCGCAGCCCTGACGACGCGTCGGGCCGATGAACGGCAAGGGCCCTTCCGCTTCCGGGGTGTTCGTCCCGGGAGGGAAGGGCCGTTGCCGGTGGTCGCGCGCGGGTTACAGCGCCACGCCGAGCAGCGCGTCCACCGCTCGCGACACGACGCCGGGCGCCCCGGTGTCGGTGCCGCCCCGCTCCTGCTGGAGCGCGGCCCAGCGGTCGACGGCGGCCAGCGCGGCGGGGGCGTCCAGGTCGTCGGCGAGGGCGTCGCGGATCTCCTCGACGAGGGCCTCGGCGGGCGGGCCGTCGGGCCGGGAGACGGCCGCGCGCCAGCGCCCGAGCCGGTCCTGCGCGTCGGGGAGCGCCTGGTCGGTCCACTCCCAGTCGGCGCGGTAGTGGTGGGCGAGCAGGGCGAGCCGGATCGCCGCCGGGTCGACGCCGTCGCGGCGCAGCTGGGAGACGAAGACGAGGTTGCCCTTGGACTTGGACATCTTCTCGCCGTCCAGGCCGACCATGCCGGCGTGGACGTACGCCTTGGCCATGGGGAACTCGCCGGTGAGAGCCTGGGCGTGGGAGGCGCCCATCTCGTGGTGCGGGAAGGCGAGGTCGGATCCGCCGCCCTGGATGTCGAAGCCCATGCCGAGGTGGTCCAGGGCGATGGCGACGCACTCGATGTGCCAGCCGGGGCGGCCGCGGCCCAGGGAGGCGCCGTCCCAGCTGGGTTCGCCCTCGCGGGCGGCGGTCCACAGCATCGGGTCGAGCGGGTTCTTCTTGCCGGGGCGGTCCGGGTCGCCGCCGCGCTCGGCGGAGAGCAGCCGCATGGCGGCGGCGTCCAGGCGGGACACCTTGCCGAAGTTCGGGTCGGACTCGACGGAGAAGTAGACGTCGCCGTCGAGCTCGTAGGCGGCGCCGGCGTCGCGCAGTCGCTCGACGAGCGGCACGATGCCGGGTATCGCCTCGACGGCGCCTATGTAGTGCCGCGGCGGGAGCATGCGCAGGGCGGTCATGTCCTCGCGGAAGAGGGCGGTCTCCTTCTCGGCGAGGGCGGTCCAGTCGACGCCGTCGCGCTGGGCCCGCTCCAGGAGCGGGTCGTCGACGTCGGTGACGTTCTGGACGTAGTGGACCTGCCGCTTGGTGTCGAGCCACACGCGCTGCACGAGGTCGAACGCGTTGTAGGTGGCCGCGTGACCCATGTGGGTCGCGTCGTACGGCGTGATGCCGCAGACGTAGATTCGGGCGACGGGACCGGGGTCGAGGGTGACGAGGCCGCCGGTCGCGGTGTCGTGGATCCTCAGGTCGCGGCCCTGACCAGGCAGGGCGGGGACCTCGGAAGCGGGCCAGGCATGCATGTCATGAGCCTAACCGGACCGGAGTCCGTGTCACGAACCGGAGCCTGCCGGTTGACCGGGAAGGCACTCTTGCGCGCCCGCCGCGGGTGTGGTCAGACGGGGGGCCAGGGGATCGCCGGCCAGTCGCCGCCGGGCTCGGGGTGCCTGCGGGAGGCCAGCAGGGCGTCGACGCGCGCGCGGGTGGCGTCGGTCTCCGCCGGTGTGATGAGCCCGGCCAGGACGCCCGTCAGCTCTCCGGCGGGTTCCAGGGCGGTGCGCAGGCGCTCCAGGGCTTCGACGGCATCCGGGGTGAGGGGTTCTCCGGCCCAGCCCCACAGCAGGGTGCGGAGTTTGTTCTCGGCGTTGAAGGTGACGCCGTGGTCGATGCCGTAGAGGTGTCCGGTGCCGGTGGTCAGGAGGTGGCCGCCCTTGCGGTCGGCGTTGTTGACGACGGCGTCGAGGACGGCGAGCCGCCGCAGCCGCTCGTCGTCGGCGTGCACGAGGAGCGCCGTGCGGCCCTCGCCGACGTCGGCGAGACCGATCGCCTTCCAGCCGGGCTCCGGTTCCCGGGCGTCGACGAGGGCGAGCAGCCCGTCCTCGGCGGAGGCTTCGATCCACAGCTGGCACATGCCCTCGCCGTACGGTCCGTCGCGCAGCACGGTGGGCGGTACGAGCCCCCAGCCGGTGGCCTCGGAGACGGCGTACGCGGCGACCTCCCGCTGGGCGAGGGTGCCGTCGGGGAAGTCCCACAGGGGCCGCTCCCCCGCGACGGGTTTGTACACGCAGGCGGCTTCGCGGCCCTCGTGGGCGACCGTGCAGTACAGGGCCGCGTTGGAGGCGTCCTGGATGCGTCCGCGCACGGTCAGCTCGCCCCGCGCGAGCAGTTCGGCGAAGGCGGGGCCGGCGGTCGTCACGCCCCGCGGCGGTATCCGTTCTGGCGCGGACATACGTGTCCTTCCGGGTCGAGCGGCAGACTGCACAGCGGGCACGGCGGCCGGCCGGCGTTGACGACGTCGAGGGCCCGCTTGGCGAAGGCCCGGGCCTGGGCGCCGGTGAGGCGCACCCGCAGCATCGGGGGCCCGTTCTCCTCGTCCTGGAGCAGCCGCTCCTCCGCCTCGGCGAGGTCTTCCTCGGAGTCGGCGTCGAGCTCCACGAGGGCCTGCGCCTCGACGATCATGCGCTGTTCCTCGCCGTCCCAGGCGAGGGCCATGGTGCCGACCCGGAACTCCTCCTCGACCGGCGTTTCGAGGGGCGCGGTGTCGGCGACCTCGGCGGGCGCCACGGCGGGTACGGCGGCGCTCCCGCCGCTACGGCGTACGACCTCGTCCAGCAGTTCGTCCATGCGCTCGGCGAGCGCGGCGACCTGGGTCTTCTCCAGGGCCACACTGGTCACCCGGGAGCCTGCGGCGGCCTGGAGGAAGAAGGTACGGCGTCCGGGCAGTCCGACCGTACCGGCCACGAAGCGGTCCGGGGGGTCGTAGAGGAACACCTGACGGGACACGTCCTGTCTCCATGGGAATCGTGGGTACGTGAACGTCCATGCGTGAACGTGCGTATGCGGACCGCTTCACCCTACTGCGGCCGACGATCACGGTGCGCCCGCACCTCCTCCGACCGCGGCGTCCTCGGCGGGGGGTTCCTCGCGGGGCGTCAGGGAGGCGAAGTCGCCGGTGTCCCCGAGGCGGACGAGGAAGGGCCGCAACCGGGTGTAGCGGATCGCGGTGATGGAACACGGTTCGACGGAGATCCGCTGGAAGAGGTCGAGATGGAGTCCGAGCGCGTCGGCGACGAGCGACTTGATGATGTCGCCGTGCGAGCACATGAGGTAGACGGCGTCGGCGCCGTGGTCGCGCTCCACGCGCGCGTTCCACTCGCGGACCGCCTCGGCGGCGCGGGTCTGCATGGCGCGCATCGACTCGCCGCCCGGGAAGGCGGCCGCGGAGGGGTGCGCCTGCACGATGTCCATGAGCGGTTCGTCCTTCAGCTCGGCGAGCTTGCGGCCCGACCAGTCGCCGTAGTGGCACTCCCCGATCCGGTCGTCGGTGTGCGCGGGCAGGCCGGGGCGGGCGTCGAGGAGGGGCTGGACGGTTTCCTGGCAGCGTTGCAGGGGGCTGGCGACGACCTCGGCGATCGGCAGGCCGGCGAGCCGCCCGGGGAGAGCGGCGGCCTGCTCGGCGCCGCGCTCGTCGAGGGCGACGCCGGGAGTCCAGCCGGCGAGGAGGCCGGCGGTGTTGGCGGTGGACCGTCCGTGCCGGACGAGGATCAGCGTGGGCATGCGGCCCAGGGTAGGCGTATGCCGGGGGGCGAAGAGGAACGGCCGAAGGGAGAAGACGCTCCGTGATCGTCGACTGTGCCATCTACCGTGACGGGCACCGAAGTGAGGGTCCGCAGGACTTCTCCGACGCGCTGGACCAGGCGCGCGCCGGGGGCGGTTTTGTGTGGATCGGGCTGCACGAGCCCACCGAGAAGGAGTTCGACCACGTCACGCGGGAGTTCGCGCTGCACCCGCTCGCGGTGGAGGACGCGTTGAAGGCCCATCAGCGGCCCAAGCTGGAGGTGTACGACGACTCGCTGTTCGTGGTGCTGAAGCCGGTGGTGTACGAGCAGGAGAGCGACGCCGTGTCCTCCGGCGAGGTCATGGTCTTCCTCGGCGACTCGTTCGTGGTGACCGTGCGGCACGGTGAGGGCGCTGCGCTGGCGGCGGTACGGCAGCGGCTGGAGCGCGAGCCGGAGATGCTGGCGAAGGGGCCGACGGCGGTGGTGTACGCGATCGCCGACGCGACGGTGGACCACTATTTGGACGTGGCGACGGAGTTGCAGACGGACCTGGAGGAGCTGGAGGCGGAGGTGTTCTCCCCGGACGGCGGCGGTTCGCGGCACACGGCGTCGCGGATCTACACCTTCAAGCGGCAGGTGCTGGAGTTCCGCCGGGCGAGCGGTCCGCTGGCGGCGCCGATGTCCCGGCTGGCGGGCACGGGCGCCATGGGCTCGACGCTGCCCTTCGTCAACGACAAGGCGCGGCCGTTCTTCCGTGACGTCAGCGATCACCTCGCGCGCGTGAACGAGTCCGTGGAGAGCCTGGACCGGCTGGTGTCGGACATCCTGTCGGCGCACCTGGCGCAGATGAGCGTCCGCCAGAACGACGACATGCGGAAGATCTCCGCGTGGGCGGCGATGGCGGCGGTGCCGACGATGATCGCGGGTATCTACGGCATGAACTTCGATCACATGCCGGAGTTGCACTGGGTGTGGTCGTATCCGGTGGTGATCGCCGTGATGGCGGTCCTGGAGGTGGGCCTGTACCGGTTGTTCAAGCGACGGGGCTGGCTGTAGCCGCGGGCTCGGGACCGCCGAGGGCGTTGGTGCGCCGCGGTGGCTTCAGGGTGATCATGCGGTGCCAGCCGGCGAGGCGTTCCCAGGCGTGGACGGCGTGGATGCCGGCGGCGAGGACGGTCCGTTTGGGGCGGCTCCAGCCGAGGAGGCGGCCCATGTGGGCCGTGACGGCGAGGCTGACGTCGCGGTAGACGCGGATCTCGGCGAGCGCGCACCGGCGCAGAGTGCGCTGGATGGTCCGGCCGTGTCCCGCGCGCGCGTAGCGCAGCAGTTCCTCGTGGCAGTAGGCGAGGTGGTTGTCCTCGTCGTGGGAGATCATCTTCACCGCGCGGCCGAGGTCGGGGTGGTCGCCGAAGTGCTTGCGCAGCAGCCGCATCTGTTCGGAGGCGCGTTGTTCGGTGACGCGGCTGTGGGCGAGGTAGGTGACGATGTCGGGCACGGTGAGCGGGTCGTCGGCTCTGAGTCTGTCGTGCGGGAGGCCGATGCCGTCGCGCTCCAGGAGCATCGTGTAGTCCGTCTCGGGGGGCACGGGGGCGGGTGACAGGCCCCGTTTCCTCAGGAGGGCTTCGAAGATCCGGCCGTGCTTGTCCTCGTCGGCTCCGTGCCGGGCGATCTTGGGGGCGAGGTCGCGTTCGCCGGGCGGGACGAGGGCGGCGATCCGGGTGTTCTCCCAGCCGCCCTGGGACTCGCCGCCGGCGGCGATGGAGCAGAACAGCCGGAACGACTCGTCGTCGTCGAGGATCTCCTGGAAGAGGCTCTTGGCCGAAAGCATCGTGGGGCACCTCTCTGCATACCGGGAGAACGAGTCAAATCCGGTACGGGAGGGTCTGCAACAGGTGCGCCGGACGGCTCGGCCGAAAAGGTGACGGTCTCGCTCGCCGCGCGGGCGTAACCGGCCGGGTCCCGGCGCGTTGTTCCCCGTGACGGCCGTGGCGGGGAAGACCCCCGAGCCCCCACCACGGCCGCTGAACTTCCGGGGAGCCCTACGCCAGGCCGGAGAGCTCCAGCGCCTCGGCGCCGGCCCGCAGCGAGGCGATGCGCTCGTCGAGGGAGAAGCCGGCGGGGGCGAGGCTGAGGGTGGTGACGCCGGCCGCGGCGTAGGCCTTCATCCGGTCGGCGATGCGCTCCACGGAGCCGAGCAGCGTGGTGCTGTCGATCAGGTCGTGCGGCACGGCGGCCGCGGCGCCCTGCTTGTCGCCGGAGAGGTACTTCTCCTGGATCTCGGTCGCCGCCTCCTCGTAGCCCATGCGACGGGCGAGCTGGTTGTAGAAGTTCTGCTTGGGGCTGCCCATGCCGCCGACGTAGAGCGCGGTGTAGGGGCGGAAGGCGTCGGCGAGCCGCTCGACGTCCTTGTCCTCGCCGACGGCGAGCGGCAGGGTCGGGCAGACGTCGAAGCCGTCCAGCGTCTTGCCGGCCTTCTCGCGGCCCGCGCGCAGGTGCTTGATCGCGGTGTCCTCGAGGTGGTCCGCCGAGGGGAAGATCAGCAGGGCGCCGTCGGCGATCTCGCCGGTCTGCTCCAGGTTCTTCGGTCCGATCGCGGCGATGTAGAGCGGGATGTGCTCGCGCTGCGGGTGCACGGTCAGCTTGATGGGCTTGCCGGGGCCGCCGGGCAGCGGCAGCGTCCAGTGCTCGCCCTCGTAGGACAGCCGCTCCCGCGTCATCGCCTTGCGGACGATCTCGACGTACTCACGCGTGCGTGACAGCGGCTTGTCGAACTTGACGCCGTACCAGCCCTCGGAGACCTGCGGGCCGGAGACGCCGAGGCCGAGGCGGAAGCGGCCGCCGGACAGGGAATCGAGGGTGGCGGCGGTCATCGCGGTCATCGCGGGCTGGCGGGCCGGGATCTGGAAGATGGCCGAGCCGACGTCGATCCGCTCGGTCTGGGCGGCGACCCAGCTGAGCACGGTGGCCGCGTCCGAGCCGTAGGCCTCGGCGGCCCAGCACACGGCGTACCCCAGCCGGTCGGCCTCCTGGGCCACGGCGAGGTTGTCCCCGTCCATTCCGGCACCCCAGTAGCCGAGGTTGATCCCGAGCTGCATGGCCGATCCCCTTACTGATCAGTAACGACGCTGTTTCCGGAGACAGTAGCGCGGGCCCGGCCGCCGGGTCAGGTCGGTGTGGCGAGGGTCGCGTCCGCCGGGCGGGCCGCCGGCCTGCGCCGATCCGGGGCGCGGCGGCCGGAACCCGTTGTCCACAGGCAACCCATGGCCCAGTTCTGGCCAGTAATCTCGGCGTCCATGGAGCAGAGGCATCTCGGCCGTACGGGCCTGCGCGTGTCCCGGATCGGGCTCGGCACCCTGACCTGGGGCCGCGACACCGACGAGCACGACGCCGCGGACCTCCTGAAGACGTTCTGGGAGGCGGGCGGCACCCTCGTCGACACCGCGGACGTGTACGGCGACGGGGAGGCCGAGTATCTGCTCGGGCGGCTCATGGACGGGCTGATCCCGCGCCGGGACCTGATCCTGTCCACCAAGGCGGGCAGCGTGCCCGACCCGGACCGGCGCTTCGACGGCTCCCGCGGGCACCTCCTCGCCGCGCTGGACGCCTCGCTCACCCGCCTCGGCACCGACCACGTCGACGTGTGGCACGTGCACGCGTACGACCCGGACACGCCGCTGGAGGAGACGCTCCAGGCGCTCGACATCGCGGTGGCCAGCGGGCGCGCCCGGTACGCCGGCGTCTCCAACTTCTGCGGCTGGCAGCTCGCCAAGGCCGCGACCTGGCAGCTCGCCGCCCCGGGCACGCGCACCCGGCTGGCCAGCACGCAGATGGAGTACTCGCTGCTCCAGCGGGGCGTGGAGCGCGAGGTGCTGCCGGCCGCGCTCGATCTGGGCATCGGGCTGCTGCCGTCCTCTCCGCTGGGGCGGGGCGTGCTCACCGGCAAATACCGGGGCGACGCGCTGCCCCCGGACTCGCGCGGCGCCTCCGAGCACTTCGCGCCGTTCGTGGAGCCCTACCTCGACGACACCGCGAGCCGCATCGTGGACGCGGTGACGACCGCGGCGGACGGACTCGCGGTGACGCCGCTGCAGGTGGCCCTGGCGTGGGTCCGCGACCGGCCCGGTGTGACCGCGCCGATCATCGGCCCGCGCAACGCGCTGCAGCTCACGGGGGCTTTGTCAGTGGAGGCCCTTAGTCTTCCTGACGAGATCTGCCGTGCGCTCGACGATGTGTCGGCGCCGGTGCACCGCTATCCCGATCACGACTGGAGCACGCTGTGAGCACGGAGCCGGACCCCCCGGAGCACGAGGCGCCCACCGGGCCGGCGACCCCGGAGACACGCTCCTCGGGGACCGAACCGACGGCGGCCGAGACCGCGGAGGACACCAAGACCGCCGAGACCGCGGAGGACACCGAGACCACAGAGGACACCGCGGACACGGAGGCCACAGCCCCCACCGCCGAGACCGCGGAGGACACCGCGGACACGGAGGCCGCAGCCCTCGCCGTCGACGCACCACCCGGCGAGCCCGCGGCGACCGGGGCGGCGGACACCCGGGCCGAGGGCGAGAAAGGGCAGGTCTCCGAGGCCCAGGCTGAGCTCGCCGCTCAGAAGGTGGAGCGGGAGCGGATCGAACAACGCAAGGCCGAGCGGCAGGGGCCCGTCGAGGCAGGCGGCAAGCTGAGCGGGAAGGCCGCCGATCTGCTTGCCGCGGTGCGGGCCGTGGAGGGCGGCGCGAAACCGGCCGCCACCGTCTTCGCCGATCCCGAACCCGCCCCGCGCCGCCCCGCCGTCCAGGAACCCGTGCGCCGCCCGCAGTCCGCCCCCGCCCCGCAGGGTCCCGCGCCGGAGACCGTGGAGGGCGTGCGCCGCGTCCTCACCGGCGCGGGCGCCCCCGAGTCGCTCGCGCCGCAGGTCGCGGCCGTGCTCGGCGAGGGCGCCGGGGACACGCTGACCGAGGACCCCTGGCAGCTGCTGCGCGTCCCCGGGCTCCGGCCGGAGCAGGCCGACGGCTTCGCGCGGGCGCTGCTCGGCCCCGACTGCGCGCCCGACGACGAGCGGCGAGCCCGCGCGGTCACGGTGTGGCTGCTGGAGCAGGCCGCCCTGGCCGGGCACACCGCCCTGGAGCTGCCCGCGCTCACCACCGCGCTCGGCAGGCAGGGCGTACGGGACGCCGACGCGGCCGTGCAGAGCACCCTCGCCGAGGGCGAGGCCCTCGTCTTCCAGGACGCCCTGGACGAGCCCGGGGCGACGAAGCCTGCCGGCGCGTCCGAGGAGGACGACGAGGGCGAGGAGGAGGCGCGTCCGGTCCGGGTCCTGGTCGGGCTGGAGCGGTACGCGCTCGCGGAGGAGAGCCTCGCCGACGGCCTGGCCCGGCTGGCCACCTCCCTCGGCGAGGACGCTCCGGCGCAGTGGGAGCAGGCTGTGGCCGGGGCGTCCGGCGGCACGGCCGAGCTGATCCGCGCGGTCGCCGGGCACGGCCTGGTGCTGCACAGCGGCGGCGAGGCGGCCCGCGCCGAACCGGCGGCCCTGCTCGCCGCCGCCCGGTCCCTCGGCCTGCGCGCCGTCGCCGCGTGCCACACCCCGGACGGGCGGCGCCGCTTCGCCGCCCTGCTGAAGGAGCCGGGCGAGGCCGTGGTCACCGTCGCCGGTCTGCTCTCGGGCGCCGAGGGCCCCGGGCGGGACGCCGACGGCGCCCTGGCCCTCGATCTGCTGATCCTGCTGGACGCGCCGCAGCTCGACGTGGAGAGCGCCGCGGCGCTGGTGGAGTCGCTGCCGGACGGGGCCCGGCTGGTGATCGGCGGGGACCCGGCGCTGCTGTGGTCCGCCGGCCCCGGCCGCGTCTTCGCCGACCTGCTCGCCGCGCGGGTCTGCCCGCAGGTCGCCTCGCGCACGCCCGACCCCGGGCCACTGGGCGAGCTGACCTCGGGGATCGGCGTCGGCGAGCTGAACCAGGTCGAGGCGCCCGGCAAGGAGCTCGTGATCGTCCCGGTGCGCGACGCGGGCGAGGCCGTGCACAGGACCGTGCAGCTCGTCGCGGACTCCGTGCCGCGTGCCTTCGGCATCGCCCCGGAGCAGACGGTGGTCATCACCCCGGGCCATGGCGGCGCGGCGGGCACACGCGCGCTCAACGCGGCGCTGAAGGAGCGCCTCAATCCCGGCCCGGGCCGCTTCGGCGGCTTCGACCCCGGCGACCGGATCGCGTACACGCCCGCGCCGGGCCGTACGGTGCCGGGTCAGGTGGTGAGGGCGGACGCTGACGGTCTGCACCTGTCCTGCGCGGACGCCGACGTGGTCGTACCGAAGGAGCGGGTGGAGCAGTCGGTGCGGCACGGGTGGGCGCTGACGGCGCACCAGGCGGTCGGCGGCCGGTGGCCGGCGGCGGTCGTGGTGCTGCCGGGCGACGCGGCGCAGGCCCTGTCCCGTCCCTGGGTGTACACGGCGTTCGGGCGCGCGGAGCGCCATCTGTCCGTGGTGCACGGGGTCGAGCAGGCCCTGCCCCGGGCGGTCGCCGAGGTCGGGCCGAAACCGCGCACGACGCGGCTGCCGGCGCTGCTGCGCGCCCAGGTGCCGGCGGCCGGCTGACGCGGACGGCGGCGGTCACGGAGGGTCTCCCCTGCCGTCGACCGCCGCCGTCACCGCGTCACGTCACTGCCTCACGGTGTCAGCGGTCGGCGCGATCCACGTCCAGCGGCTCCGCGCCCTCGTCGTCCGTGTCGTCGTCCTCGTCGTCCAGTTCGTCGTCGAAGACCGAGCTCACGTCGAAGCGGCACACCACCTGCTCCGGGTCGGGCTGTTCGAACGGCGTGTCCAGCCAGTCGCCGGGGTCGGCCGGTTCGTCGGCGGCCACGACCCAGCAGGTGGAGTCGCCCTCCTCCAGGCCGAACTCCTTGTGCCGGGAGGCGATCTCGTCCGGCTCGAACTCGCCGAAGAGCAGGCCGAGCGCCCCGTGGACGGTGCCGGAGGCCTCCGTGTCCGTGCCGGCGCCGTCGGACTCCGCCGCCTCGACCCGCTGGGCCTGCGCCAGCAGCCGCTGCGGTTCCGCCACGGAGTAGTCGCGGCGGATCAGCACGCTGAGCGCGTTCGGCTCCTCGGGGCCCGCGTACGGCGGCAGCGCGTCCTCCGCGGCGGGGATCTCGAAGGGGGTGACCTCGTCGTAGCGGTCGTAGAGCAGTTCGTCGTACGCCTCGGCGGCCGCGGCAAGCTGGTTGAAGGCCTCGTAGACGGCCTGGTCGTCCTCTCCCGTCCTGCGTTCGACCGCGGCCAGGTGACGGTCGAGCGCGGTCTTGACCGCCTCGGCGGCGGCGCGTACCTCGGCAGCGGTGGGCTGCGCAGCATCAGACATAGTGCAGACGCTATCCGTACCGGGCCCCAGACCGCACAATAGATGCGATGCCGGAATACGAATTTGTCGACGTGTACGTACCGCGCGGGGTCTCCCGCAGCGAGGCGACACGACTGCTGACGGACCACGCGGAGTACGGAAACTGGGAGCTGCACCGTCTGAGCCTGCTGCGGGACGGCAGCCGCAGGGTGCGGTTGCGGCGACGGATCATCCGCCAGGTGCGGGCCACTTGGTGAGCCGAGGATGACGCGAACGGAGCGGGCCCCGCCGAGGCGGGGCCCGCTCCGTGATGCGCGGTGCCGTGGGGGACCGGCTACGCCTGGGGGCGCGCCTTGCGGTAGAGGACCGCGCCCGCGAGCAGCGCGCCGGCGCCGACGGGCACGGCGAGGCCCAGCGGGAGTTCGCTGCCGGTGGTGGCGAGCTGTGCGGTGGCCCGGCCGGCGGGCTGGTGGGCGGTGGAGGAGCTCGCCGGGGTCACGTGGCGCGGCGTGGACGGCTTGCCCTCGGGCGTGGTCGGGCTGGAGGTGCCCGGGTTGGTCGGCGTGCCGGGGTTCTGGTTGCCGGGCTCGGGGGGCTGGTGCTCGCCGCCGGGCGGCGTGCCGTAGTCCCAGTCGGGGGCGGGGCGGCTGTCGTTGTCGCAGCGGTTGCCCATGGTCGGGTTGAGGATGCCGACGGCGTCGATGCCGTTGCCGCAGAAGTTCACCGGCACGTGGACGGGCGCCTGGACGTGGTTGCCGGAGCCGATGCCGGGCGAGCCCTCCGTGTAGCCGCCCGCGTGCGCGCCGCCGGAGCCGCCGTGCGCGCGGGAGCCGCCGTGCCCGCCGTGCCCGCCCCGGTCGTCATGGCCGCCGTAGCCGCCCTGGTCGCCGTAGCCGCCGTGACCGGAGTGGCCGCCGTCGCGCCCCTCCGACCGGCCGCCGCGGTCGCTCTGGTTGGAACAGGCGTTGCCCATGGCCGGGTTGAGGGCGCCGATGACGCCGACGGTGTTGCCGCAGAGGTTGATCGGCACGTCCACCGGCACCTGGACGCTGTTGCCCGAGAGCACGCCGGGTGAGTGGGACGCGCCTCCCTGAGCACCGGAGTCGGCGTGGGCGTAGCCGCCTGCGGCGGCGATCACGCCCGTGGCGGCCGCCACGGTCATGAGGCCTTTGCGGGTGACCTGTCGCATGACTGAATCCCTTGCTTTCTTCGTCGAATGTCTTCGGCGTTTCACGCCGACAAGGAATGCCTCGAGAAAAAGACCGGTAGGCCCCGGAGCGCATGGCGTGCGCTCCGGAGCCGACGGTGTGGACGACCCCTCAGCGGGTCGATGTCACTTGTTGAGGCAGGCGTTGCCGAAGGCGGGGTTCAGCACACCGATCGCCGAGATCGTGTTGCCGCAGACGTTCACCGGGATGTGCAGGGGCACCTGGATCACGTTGCCGGAGACGACGCCCGGGGAGTGCACGGCGGCAGCCTGAGCACCCGAGTCGGCGACGGCCATGCCCGCGCCCGCGAGAACCAGTCCACTGGTGGCAGCCGCAGCGGCGACGACCTTCTTGATCATTGTTCCTCCTTGTTGGCAAACCTTGTCGGCAAAGCGATCCCAAGCAGCGGATCGCATCACCAACAACGAGGAGGAATTAGTGGGGCTACGCGCTTATCGGCGCATTCACTCGTCCCAGTCATGTCCGTACAGGCGGCCGAATGCTGAAGTGTCGTTTCAGCGGAAGAAATCAGGACGCGTCGATGAAGCGGTCGAGCACCCGCACGCCGAACTGGAGCCCGTCCACCGGCACCCGCTCGTCGACGCCGTGGAACATGCCTGCGAAGTCCAGCTCCGGCGGCAGCTTGAGCGGGGCGAAGCCGAAGCCGCGGATGCCGAGGTCGTCGAAGGACTTGGCGTCGGTCCCGCCGGAGAGCATGTACGGGATGGCCTTGGCGGTCGGGTCCTCGGCGAGCAGCGAGGACTGCATCGCCTCCACCAGCGCCCCGTCGAAGGTGGTCTCGACGGCCTTGTCGGCGTGCACGTCCTCGCGGCGCACGTTCGGGCCGAGGATGCGGTCCAGGTCGGCGAGGAACTCCTCCTCGTGCCCGGGCAGGAAGCGGCCGTCGACATGGGCGGTGGCCTCGCCGGGAATCACGTTGACCTTGTAACCGGCGCCCAGCTGCGTCGGGTTGGCGGTGTTGCTCAGGGTCGCGCCGATGAGCTTGGCGATGCCGCCGAGCCGGGCGAGCGTCGACTCCATGTCCTCGGGGTCCAGTTGCGTGCCGAGCGCGTCGCCGAGTTCGTCGAGGAAGGCGCGGGTGGTCTTGGTGACCCGCACGGGGAAGGTGTGCCGGCCGAGGCGGGCGACGGCCTCGGACAGCTCGGTGATCGCGTTGTCCCGGTGGATCATCGAGCCGTGCCCGGCGGTGCCGGCGACGGTCAGCTTCATCCAGTGCATGCCCTTCTCGGCCGTCTGGATCAGGTAGAGCCGCCGCTGTTCGTCGACCGTGAAGGAGAAACCGCCCACCTCGCTGATCGCCTCGGTGACGCCCTCGAAGAGCTCCGGGTGGCGATCGACGAGGTGGCGTGCGCCATAGGTGCCGCCGGCCTCCTCGTCGGCGAGGAAGGCGAGCACGATGTCGCGCGGGGGCCTGCGGCCCGAGCGCAGCCGGTCGCGGACGACCGCGAGGGTCATCGCGTCCATGTCCTTCATGTCGACGGCGCCCCGTCCCCACACGCACCCGTCGGCGACCTCACCGGAGAAGGGGTCGTGGGTCCAGTCGGCCGCGTTGGCCGGTACGACGTCGAGGTGGCCGTGGATGAGCAGCGCGGGCCGGGTCGGGTCCGTGCCCTCGATGCGGGCCACCGTGGAGGCGCGGCCCGGGTGCGACTCGAAGATCCGGGGCTCCAGCCCCACCTCGGCGAGCTTCTCGGCGACGTACTCGGCCGCCTTGCGCTCACCCGGACCCGAGTGGTCGCCGTAGTTGCTGGTGTCGAACCGGATCAGGTCGCGGCAGAGGTCGACGACCTCGTCCTCGCCGGTGACGCCCCTGGCCGTGTCGTCCGTCGCGCTCACGCTGCTTCCTCCCGCTGTCACTGCTGGTGGTCCTCTTCATCCTCCCTCTCCCCCGCCGCTCGCCCAAGAGCGCTCTCGGCCCGTCACACGCCGTTCACGCCCGGCCCGTGATCGGGCACCCTCGAAAGCCTGGTAATGTTTACGTCGTCGCCGCGGGGAAAACCCGCACGACAGACACCTTGTCCGGGTGGCGGAATGGCAGACGCGCTAGCTTGAGGTGCTAGTGCCCTTTATCGGGCGTGGGGGTTCAAGTCCCCCCTCGGACACTGAAGATGAGTGAGGGCCGCGACCGCGAGGTCGCGGCCCTCGGTCGTGTCCGGGGCCTGTTCCCGGCCGCTCGCCGGGTGGGCGGGAGCCCTTCGGCGGCTCGGTGCGGCCGCCCGGCACAATGGTGGGCATGTCCCGACGTACCGCCCGCTCCGGGCGCCCGGCCCGGCCGGCCCGTCCCGCGGCCGCTGCCGCCGTCTGCCCCTGCGGTCTGCCCGAGGCCTACGAGGCCTGCTGCGGTCGTTTCCACTCAGGCGCGGCCGTCGCGCCGACCGCCGAGGCGTTGATGCGGTCGCGGTACAGCGCCTTCGTGCGGGGCGACGCGGGGTACCTGATGCGGACCTGGCATCCGCGGACCCGGCCGGCGGGGCTCGACCTCGATCCCGGCACGCGGTGGACCGGTCTGGAGATCCTCGCCACGGCCGAGGGCACGGCGTTCCACTCCACCGGGGTGGTGGAGTTCCGGGCGTCCTACCGGGGCGGGGCGCTGCGCGAGCGGAGCCGGTTCGAGCGGGTGGACGGGGCGTGGATGTACGTGGACGGGGAGTTCCCGGACGCGGACTGACACCCAGGCCGGCCGGCGCTACGGGGCGAGGATGTCCAGTTCCTTGAGGGCGCCGGCGGTGACCTCGCGGGTCAGCCGCTCCGCGCGCTCGGCGTCGCCCTCGCGGACCGCCTCGGCGAGCTGGACGTGGAGGGTGACGGCGGCCGGGTCGGGGTCGTGGAACATGACCTCGTGCTGGGTGCGGCCGGTGAGGACCTCCGCGACGACGTCGCCCAGGCGGGCGAACATCTCGTTGCCGGACGCGGTGAGGATCACCCGGTGGAAGGCCACGTCGTGGAAGAGGTATCCCTCCAGCCTGTGGCCGCGTGAGTTCGCGACCATGCCGAGCGCGCACTCGGTCAGTTCCGCACACTGCTCCGCCGTGGCGTACTGGGCGGCCAGGCCCGCCGCGACCGGTTCGATCGCCGAGCGCAGCACGGTGAGCGAGCGCAGTTGGTGGGGCCGGTCGGCGCCGGCCAGCCGCCAGCGGATGACCTGCGGGTCGTAGACGTTCCACTCCGCCTTGGGACGGACCGTGACGCCGACGCGGCGGCGGGACTCGACCAGGTGCATGGACTCCAGCACGCGGACCGCCTCGCGCATCACGGAGCGGGAGACGTCGAAGCGCTGGGCCAGTTCGTCGGTGCGCAGCACGCTCCCCGGCGGGTAGTCGCCCGCCGTGATCGCGGGGCCGAGGGCGTCCAGTACTCGGCCGTGCAGACCCCGGCCCGGAGTGGTCATGCACTCAGCGTACGGGGTGGATCAAGGACTCAAAAAGTCAGACTTATTTGCCACACTCTCTTGAATTCGTCGTACCTAATGCGTTTCAGTGTCGGTCGACATCAGGTGTCGAGGAAGACAGTGAGGCAGAGATGCGCACCCCGCACGTCGTCGTGGTGATGGGCGTCGCCGGCACGGGCAAGACCACGATCGGTCCCCTGCTCGCGGCCCGGCTGGGCGTCCCGTACGCCGAGGGCGACGACTTCCACCCGCCGGCCAACATCGCCAAGATGTCGGCCGGCACCCCGCTCGACGACGACGACCGGTGGCCGTGGCTGGACGCCATCGGCGCCTGGGCGCACGGGCGGGCGGGGCTCGGCGGGGTGGTCAGCTGCTCGGCGCTCAAGCGGTCGTACCGCGACCGGCTCCGGGCCGCCGCGCCCGGCGTGGTGTTCGTGCACCTCGCCGGCGACCGGGCGCTCATCGAGGACCGGATGGGGCAGCGGCGGGGGCACTTCATGCCGACCGCCCTGCTCGACTCCCAGTTCGCCGCACTCCAGCCGCTGGGCGCGGACGAGGCCGGGGCGGCGGTCGACGTCTCCGGCTCCCCCGAGGAGATCACCGAGCGGGCCGTGAAGGCCCTGGCGGAACTTCCCGGCGCGTCATAGCCCGAGGCACCCGACCCGTAGTACCCGTACCACCCCTCTCCCCCGTCCCCGTATCTGCAAGGAACCCCCGTGACCAGACTCAGCGTCGAGATGCTGGCAGCGGACTCGGCCGAGCCCATCACCTCGGCCGGCCACGCTCAGCTGGGCATCGCCGTGCTGGCGGGCATCGCCCTCATCGTGCTGCTCATCACCAAGTTCAAACTTCACGCCTTCCTGGCGCTGACCATCGGCTCGCTCGCGCTCGGCGCGTTCGCCGGGGCGCCGCTGGACAAGGCCATAGCCAGCTTCACCACCGGACTGGGCACCACGGTCGCCGGTGTGGGCGTGCTGATCGCGCTCGGCGCGATCCTCGGCAGGCTGCTCGCCGACTCCGGCGGCGCGGACCAGATCGTCGACACCATCCTCGCCAAGGCGGGCGGCCGTTCCATGCCGTGGGCGATGGTGCTGATCGCCTCGGTGATCGGTCTGCCGCTGTTCTTCGAGGTCGGCGTGGTGCTGTTGATCCCGGTGGTGCTGATGGTCGCCAAGCGGGGCAACTACTCGTTGATGCGGATCGGCATCCCGGCGCTGGCCGGTCTGTCCGTGATGCACGGGCTGGTGCCGCCGCACCCCGGCCCGCTGGTGGCGATCGACGCGATCGGCGCCAACCTGGGAGTGACGCTCGCGCTCGGTGTGCTCGTGGCCGTCCCGACCGTCGTCATCGCCGGGCCGGTCTTCTCCCGTTACGCCGCCCGCTGGGTGGACGTCCCGGCCCCGGACCGCATGATCCCGCAGCGGCCTTCGGAGGAACTCGAGCGGCGGCCCGGCTTCGGCGCGACGCTGGCGACCATCCTGCTGCCGGTGGTGCTGATGCTGGCGAAGGCGCTGGTCGACATCGTCGTGGACGACCCGGACACCACCGTGCAGCGCGTGTTCGACGTCGTCGGCTCGCCGCTGATCGCCCTGCTCGCCGCCGTACTCGTGGGCATCTTCACGCTGGGCCGGCCCGCCGGTTTCTCCCGGGAGCGCGTCTCGCAGCTCGTCGAGAAGGGGCTCGCGCCGATCGCGGGCATCCTGCTGATCGTCGGCGCGGGCGGCGGCTTCAAGCAGACGCTGATCGACTGCGGCGTCGGGCAGATGGTGCTGGACGTGTCCAAGGACTGGTCGATCCCGGCCCTGCTGCTGGCGTGGCTGATCGCGGTGGCGATCCGGCTGGCCACCGGTTCGGCGACGGTGGCGACGATCTCGGCGGCCGGGCTGGTCGCCCCGCTGGCCGCCGACATGTCGACGGCCCACGCCGCCCTGCTGGTCCTGGCCATCGGCGCCGGCTCGCTCTTCTTCAGCCATGTCAACGACGCCGGGTTCTGGCTGGTGAAGGAGTACTTCGGGCTGAGCGTCGGTCAGAACATCAAGACCTGGTCGGTGATGGAGACGATCATCTCCGTGGTCGCCGGCGGGCTGGTGCTGTTGTTGTCGCTGGTCATTTAGAGGTACGGCAAGTCCCGTAAGGGGGCGCGCGGGTGATCCGTGCGCCCCCTTACGGGTTCCGGTCCCCGGGAGCCACGGCGATGCCCGCGTCACCGGCGCCACAGCGGGTGCTCGCGCTCGGCCCATTCCTCGCTCACCGAACCGGTGCGCATGCCGCGCCGTGCCTCGGGGTCGGCGAGGGCCATGCCGATGTGGCCGGCGAGGACGATGCCGACGGTCAGGGCCAGCCAGTCGTGGACGAAGGTCGCGCTGGTCCGCCAGAGCAGCGGGGTGAGGTGGGTGAACCACATCAGCAGCCCTGTGCCGAGCATGACCAGCGTGGCCCCGGCGATCCACGAGGCGTAGACCTTCTGCCCCGCGTTGAACTTGCCGGCCGGGCGGGAGGCGCGTCGCCGGTCCCGGCGCAGGGCGGCCCGAAGCCAGCGGCGGTCGTGCGGGCCGAACCGGTTGAGCCGGCCGAGGTCGGCGCGGAAGGCGCGGGAGGCGAGGCCCGCCAGGACGGGCGCGGGCAGGGCGAGACCGGCCCACTCGTGGACGCGGACCACCAGCTCACGGCGGCCGACGAGCCGCGCGAGCTCGGGGACGTAGAGGAAGGACGCCGTCACCACGCAGACGCCCATCAGGACGGCCGTGGTGCGGTGGATCCAGCGTTCGGCGCGGCTGAAGCGGTGGACGCGGGCCGGGGCGGCCGTCGGGGCGTCAGCTCGTAGGCTCATCGTCCCGCCTGTTCGAACGGCCCACCCAGGCGTCGACGTCGTACCCGCGCTCCTCCCAGTAGCCCGGCCGGACCTTCTCGGTGACGGTGATACCGGAGAGCCACTTGGCCGACTTGTAGAAGTACATGGGGGCGACGTACAGGCGGACGGGGCCGCCGTGGTCGTGGCCGAGGTCCTCGTCCCGCATGCGCAGGGCGACCAGGACGTCGGCGCGGCGGGCCTGGGCGAGGGTGAGGCTCTCGGAGTACACGCCGTCGAAGCAGGTGAAGCGGACCGCGCCGGCGTCGGCGCGCACGCCGGCCGCGTCGAGCAGCGCGGAGAGGCGGACGCCTTCGAACGGTGTGCCGGGGACCCGCCAGCCGGTGACGCACTGCACGTCCTTGACCACGCGGGTCTGCGGCAGGGCCTTGAGGTCGGCCAGGGTGTAGGCGGTGGGGCGGTCGACGAGGCCGTCGACGGTGAGGCGGTAGGACCCGGCGTTCTTGTGCGGGACGGAGGAGGCCACGGAGTAGTAGCGGAAGCCGCCGCCGTTGGGGAGCAGGCCGGTGAGGCCGGTGGGGTCCTTGTCGGCGGCGCCGCCGAGGAAGTCCTCCAGGCCGCGTTGCAGGGTGGGCGCGGCGAAGACGCCGAGGGCGCCCAGGCCGAGGGTGCCGAGGAAGACGCGACGGCCGACGGGGGCGCCCCGCTCCTCGGGCGGTTCGGGATTCACCTTTCCATTCGAGCACTCGGGGGGACCGCTGGGCCAGTGGTTCCGGGACCTCGTAAGGGCTCTGTAAGGAGGTGGCGGTGCCCGTGAGGGATTTCCCGTGCGGGCAGCGGGTGGCGTCCGGTGCCGAGGGAGCGGTTGCGGGCGGCGCGGAAGGCGGCGTAGGGGTCGCGGTCGGGGTAGGACCAGGGGGCGGGGGTGACGTGGTCGCCGATGCGGTGGAACAGGGCGGCGGCCTCGGCGGGGCGGCCTTCGCAGATCTTGGCGTGGGCGAGGTAGTTGAGGTCGATGAGGTGGCGTGGGTGGTCGTCGTGCTCCCATTCCAGCCACCAGTCGAACGCGGCTTTCATGACGGCGCCGGACCGGTGGTCGCGCCAGTGGGGTGCGGTGGCCGGGTCGGCGGGGGCGAGACCGCGCACGGCCAGGGCGCGGTAGCGCTCGGCGTGCGCGACGACGGGGAGGATGGCGAGGGGCGAGTCGGCGGGGGCCTGTTCGGCGGCCCGGGTGGCGAAGTCGTAGACCTCGTGCAGCGGGTCGGGGCCGGCCCGGCGCTCGGCGAGCAGGGCGACCATCAGGTGGTGGGCGTGATGGTGGTCGCGGTGCCGGGTCCTGATCTCCTCGAAGATCCGTACGGCGTCGGCGCCGCCGGCGTGTTCGAGCTGGAGGAGGCCGAGCCAGGGGGTGGGGTCGGCGGGCGCGAGGGCGGCGGCGTCCTGGCAGGCGGCGCGGGCGGCGGCCGGGTCCTCGGCGCCGGCCAGGGCGCGGCGTGCCCGGGCCAGGGCGAGCAGGGCGGTGGCGTCGGCGGATCCGGGTTCGGCGCGCAGCCACGCCCGGGCGTGCGGGACGGCGGCAGGGTCGAGGGCGAGGACGGTGAGGCGGTGGCCGCGGCGGTCCCAGTCGTCGCCGGTGCGGGCGAGCAGGGAGCGGGCTGTCTGCCAGCGGCCCTCGGCGAGGTCGGTCCGGGCGGTGGCCAGCTCGGCGTCGTCGAGGGCCTCGGGCCCGGGGCGGGGCGTGCGCGGGGGCGGGATCAGTGGCACCGGGGGTCTTCTCACCCTCCTCGTGACGGGCCTGGTGACGGCACGCGAACGGCCCGTGTGACGGGCCTGGTGTCGGCACGCGAACGGCCGATCGGCGCACAGCCAAACCTCAGCGAGCGCTTACCGTCAAGGAGCCCGGCCACATGACAGGTGTCAACTACCGCCCGGTAGAAGGGACTTGAGGACACTCCTCGCTGGTGGAAGCGGTTGCGGCGGAACGGATGTGGCGTACGCCATGGCGCGGGCCGCCGAGGTCGCGGACCATGGCGGTACGGCCGCCCCGCGCCCACGGCCCCGGCCTCCGCGCCGGTCCCGTCGGGTGTGCCGCGACCGCGTCAGGCTCCCGGCCCCGGGTTCTTCCCGGGAGCACCCTTGAGGGCGGTTCCCAGGGACAGCCGCCGAAGGCGCTGGGACACTGAAGTCGGCCACCGCGTCTCCCGTGGCCCGACCCGATGATCGAGGTACGCAGCGTGTCGGTTGTGGTTCTGGTTCTCGCCGTGAGCGCGGCCTGTTGCCTGGGCTTCGGCTTCGTCCTCCAGCAGAACGCGGCCCAGAAGGCTCCTCTCGGCGACTTCCTCTCGCCCCGGCTGCTGCTCGACCTGATGCGGATGCCGCGCTGGCTCGGCGGCATCGCCTTGATGGTGGCCGGGATGGCGCTGGGCGCGGTCGCGCTCGGCAACGGCGAGATCTCCCTGGTCGAACCGCTGCTGGCGACGAACCTGCTGTTCGCGCTGGCCCTCTCGCGCCACCAGACCAGACAGCCCCTGGGCCGGCAGGGCTGGGCCGGTCTGCTGCTGCTGGCCGGCGGGGTGACGGCGTTCATCGTGGCGGGCCAGCCGCGCGGCGGCACCGCTGTCACCGATCCGCTGCGGCACTGGCTGATCATCGGTCTGATGGTCGGTGCGGCGCTGCTGCTGACGGGGTACGCCAAGCGGCACGCGAGCGTGTCCTCGGCCCCGGTCTTCCTGTCCCTCGCCGCCGGGGTCCTGTACGGCGTCCAGGACGCCTTGACCCGGGTGAGCGGCGAGCGGTTCGGCGAGGGCGGTCTCCTGGAGCTGATGACCGGCTGGCAGCCGTACGCCGTGGTGGCGCTCGGGGTGACCGGCCTGGTGCTGGTGCAGAGCGCCTTCGAGACCGCGCCGCTGCGGATGTCGCTGCCCGCGCTGACGGCGGCGCAGCCGCTCGCCGGGATCGCCTGCGGAGTCGGCTTCCTCGGCGACCGGCTGCGCACCGACACGGGCGCGCTGGCCTGGGAGTCGGCGGGTCTGGCGGCGGTCGTGGCGGGCATCGTCCTGCTGGGCCTGCATCCCGCGATGCCCCAGGGCGGGGCGGAACGCGAACGCTTCCGCGATCTCCAGCCTCAGTAGCCCTGATTGGATGGGGGCATGAGTGCTGCTGACGAGATCATCGACATCGTCGATGAGAGAGATCAGGTCGTCGGGCGGTCCCCGCGCGGGGAGGCCTATGCCCGGGGGCTGCGTCACCGGTGCGTGTTCGTTCTCGCGCGGGACGCCGAGGGGCGGGTCTTCGTCCACCGGCGCACCGCGGACAAGCTGGTCTTCCCCTCCCTGCACGACATGTTCGTCGGCGGGGTGGTCGGCGCGGGCGAGGCCTACGACGACGCGGCTCTGCGTGAGGCGGAGGAGGAGCTCGGCGTCGCGGGGCTGCCCCGGCCCCGGTTCCTCTTCAAGTTCCTGTACGACGGCGAGGGCGGCCGCACCTGGTGGTCGGCGGTGTACGAGGTCCGCTGCGAGCTGCCGGTCAGCCCCCAGGTGGAGGAGGTCGCCTGGCACGACTTCCTCACCGAGGAGGAGATCGAGCGCCGCCTGACCGAGTGGCGGTGGGTGCCGGACGGTCTCGCGGCGTACGAGCGGCTCAAGGAGTTCCGTGCCCGGCAATGAGTTCGTGCGCAACGTCCGGCTGTGGTTCGCGCCCGAGGGCGTCCGGCAGGAGGGGCGCACGCCCGATTACCGCTTCTCGCTGGCCAACGAGCGGACGTTCCTCGCGTGGCTGCGGACGGCGCTCGCGCTGATCGGCGGCGGCTTCGCGGTGGACCAGTTCCTGCCCGACCTGCCGTGGGGGTGGCGCGTGGGCCTCGCGCTCGCGCTGCTCGCGGCGGGGGTGCTGTGCTCGCTGCGGGCGGTGAACCACTGGGTGCGGTGCGAGCGGGCGATGCGGCGGGGCGAGGATCTGCCGGCCTCCCGGTTCCCCGCGCTGCTGGGCGTCGTCATCGCGGTGGTGGCGGTCGCGATGGTCGTGGTGGTGCTGCTCGGGCGGGACGGGTGAGCGGCGGGCGCGATCCCGGCCTCCAGCCCGAGCGGACCCGGCTCGCGTGGCGGCGTACGACGCTGTCGAGCACCGTCGCGGCCGTGCTGGCCGGCAGGGCCGCGCTGCACGGCGGGGTGTCGGCCGCGGGGGTGGTGGCGTGCGCCCTGTGCTGCGGGGCCTGGCTGTCCTTCCTGCTGCTGGCCCACCGCCGGATCAGCGGGCTCACGGGGACCGGTGAGGACGAGCGGACCGCCGGGGCGGGGCCGGCCGCGGGAGACGCCCGCCCCGCCCCGGAGGCCGACGGGTCCGAGCAGACCACGACGGTCGCCGGGCCGCCGGCCCTGAGCCCTCGGCACGCCGCTCTGGCGGCGCTGTGCACGGTCGCGGTGGCCGTGTGCGGGGCGGTGCTGGTCCTCTGACGGCGGCCGCGGTGGACGGCAGCCGTGGGGTCGGCCGCCGGAGGACCCTCCCGCTGAGAGCTCCGGACAAAAGTGGAGTCCGATCGGCTCGCGGCGTCTGGTGGGTGCGATCGCAAGGCGCCGGAAGCTCCTCGTAGCGGGGCTACCAGGGGCTTCCGGCAACGCGGCGCGCGTGCGTGCCAGACGCCGCGAGCCGGGCTCCACGTTTGTCCGGAGCTCTAAGACTCCCGGTCGACCGTGACGACGATCTTGCCCCGGGTGCGGCCCTCCTGGTTGCGCCGGTGGGCCTCCTCCGCGCGCTCCAGGGGGAACGTCTCAGACACATGCACCGAGACCACGCCCTGCTCGGCCAGTTCCGCCAGACGGGTGAGGTCCTCGGCGTCGGGTCGGACGAAGCAGTAGTGGCCGCCGTAGTCGACGACGCCGCCGTCGGCGATCGAGGCCAGGCGTCCGTCGGGGGCCAGCAGGTTGGCGGAGGCCTTCAGGGTGTCGCCGCCGATCGTGTCGAAAGCGGCGTCCACTCCCTCGGGCGCCAGCCCGCGCACCCGTTCGGCCATGCCCTCGCCGTAGCTCACGGGTTCGCCGCCCAGCGAGCGCACGAAGTCGTGGTTGGCCTCGCTCGCCGTGCCGATCACCCGCGCGCCGAGATGGCGCGCGATCTGCACGGCGACCGAGCCGACGCCGCCCGCCGCCGCGTGGACCAGCACGGTGTCGCCGCGCTTGACCTCCAGGGCCTTGGTCAGCACCTGGTAGGCGGTGAGCCCGACCAGCGGCAGGCCCGCCGCCTCCTCCCAGGTGAGGTTGCGCGGCTTGCGCGCGAGGGTGCGCACCGGAGCGGCCACGTACTCGGCGAAGGTCCCCCGGGAGAGGAAGTCCTCGCGGACGTAGCCGATGACCTCGTCGCCGGCCGCGAACTCGGTGACGGCGGCGCCGGGCTGGACGACGACGCCGGCGACGTCCCAGCCGGGGACCACCGGGAAGACCGCGTCGAGGATGCCGTCGAGATAGCCCTCGCGGCACTTCCAGTCGACCGGGTTGACGGCCGCCGCGCGCACCTCGACCAGGACCGAGTCGGGCCCGACCTTGGGGTCGCGCACCTCCCCGTACTCCAGGACCTCGGGCCCGCCGTACCGGTTGTATGTGATGCCCTTCATGCCACCGACCCTCCGGGGTACTCGATCGCCACGCAAGCCCGGATGCCCTGAACGTGCCGTTCGCGTGGCGGCCTGTCCGTCGTCACCCCCGTACCCCCGAAGGGGTACGCCATGACCGGCTTTCACCAGGAGCACACAGGCCACGCCTTGGCGCGGAACAGGCCTTAGGGTGGCCCCGATCACGTTGGGCGTCGCCCCTGGACTACATACCGACCGGTCGGCATCATAGGGCGAGTCCCCGCGAGTCCTCGTTCGTCTGCCGTAGGAGTCCCGCATGAGCCCCGACCACCCGCCCGGCCTCGACCTGGACCGGCTGCGCACCCTGCTCGACCGCGAGCGGCCCGGTCTGGTCCACGGCCCGCTGACCGGCCGGCTGATCGAGGGCGGGCGCTCGAACCTCACCTACGCGGTCGCCGACGGCGAGTCGAAGTGGGTCGTACGACGGCCGCCGCTCGGCCATGTGCTGGCCACCGCCCACGACATGCGGCGCGAGCACCGGGTGATCAGCGCGCTGCACCCGACGAATGTGCCGGTCCCGCGCCCGGTGCTGCTGTGCGAGGACGAGAAGGTGCTCGGCGCGCCCTTCTACGTCATGGAGTTCGTCACGGGCACGCCGTACCGCACGGCGGACCAGCTCGCGCCGCTCGGCCCCGAGCGCACCCGCGACGTGATGCTCTCGCTCGTGGACACGCTGGTCGACCTGCACGCGGTGGACCCCGCCGAGGTGGGGCTCGCCGACTTCGGCCGCCCCGAAGGCTTCCTGGACCGGCAGCTGCGCCGCTGGGGCAAGCAGCTGGACGCCTCCCGCAGCCGCGACCTGGCGGGCGTCGACGAGCTGCACGCGGCCCTCGGGCGCAGTCTTCCCACGTCGCCCGCCCCGGCCGTCGTGCACGGCGACTACCGGCTCGACAACGTCCTGATCGGCGAGAACGACACGATCAGAGCGATCCTCGACTGGGAGATGTCGACCCTCGGCGACCCGCTGACCGACCTCGGCCTGCTGGTGATGTACAGCGTGCCGCTGGAGGTGGCGGACTCCCCGGTGTCCACCACCGCCACGGCCGCCGGCCATCCCTCGCCCGCCGAACTCGTCGAGCGGTACGCCGCCCGCTCGGGGCGCGACGTGTCGGCGGTCGCCTGGTACACGGCGTTCGCCTGGTTCAAGCTCGCCGTGATCCTCGAGGGCATCCACTACCGCTACACCCTGGGCCAGACGGTGGGCGGCGGCTTCGACCGCATCGGCGAGCTCGTCCCCGTCTTCATCGACCACGGACTGACCACTCTGCAGGAAGGCTGACGGCCATGGACTTCGCGTTCGACGCGCGCACCGAGGAACTGCGCGGCAAGCTGCTCGCCTTCATGGACGAGCACGTGTACCCGGCCGAGGCGGTCGCCGAGGAGCAGCGCGCGCTGCTGGCCTCACCGTGGGACACCCCCGCGGTGGTCGAGGAGCTGAAGGCCGAGGCGCGCCGGCAGGGCCTGTGGAACCTGTTCCTGCCCGACTCCGAGTACGGCGCCGGTCTCACCAACCTCCAGTACGCGCCCCTGGCCGAGATCACCGGGCGCTCCCCGCAGCTGGCGCCGACCGCGCTGAACTGCTCCGCGCCGGACACCGGCAACATGGAGGTGCTCGCGCAGTTCGGTGACGACCGGCAGCGCAAGCAGTGGCTGGAGCCGCTGCTCGCCGGGGAGATCCGCTCGGCGTTCGCGATGACCGAGCCGGAGGTGGCCTCCTCCGACGCCACGAACATCACCACGCACATCGAGCGCGCCTCTGACGGCTCGGACGAGTACGTCATCACCGGCCGCAAGTGGTACATCTCCGGGGCGATGAACCCCGACTGCGCGATCTTCATCGTGATGGGCAAGACGGACCCGGACGGCGACGACATCCGACGCCAGCAGTCGATGGTGCTGGTGCCGCGTGACACGCCGGGTGTGACGGTCAAGCGGGCGATGAAGGTCTTCGGCTACGAGGACCACTACCACGGCGGGCACGCGGAGGTGATCTTCGATCACGCGCGTGTGCCGGTGTCGAACCTGATCGGCGAGGAGGGCGGCGGTTTCGCCATCGCCCAGGCCCGGCTGGGACCGGGGCGCATCCACCACTGCATGCGGCTGATCGGCATGGCGGAGCGGGCGATCGAGCTGATGTGCCGGCGGGCGGTGTCCCGTGACGCCTTCGGCAAGGCGCTGGCGCAGCAGGGTGTGGTGCACAACTGGATCGCCGACGCGCGCGTGACGGTGGAGCAGTTGCGGCTGCTGGTGCTGAAGACGGCGTGGATGATGGACACGGTGGGCAACCGGGGGGCGCACGCGGAGATCCAGGCGATCAAGATCGCGACGCCTCGGGCGGTGGTGGACATCATCGACCGGGCGATCCAGCTGCACGGCGCGGGCGGGGTGAGCCAGGACTTCCCGCTGGCGGAGCTGTACGCGGGCGCGCGGACGCTGATGATCGCGGACGGGCCCGACGAGGTGCACCAGCGGTCGCTGGCGCGCCGGGAGCTGAAGAAGTACATGTGACGGGGCGGGGCGGCCGGGGGTTCTTCGCCCCGGGCCGCCCCTTCGCGCGTCCTGCCCCAGTCCCTGGGCGGTTACGGCCGCAGGGCGCGCAGGAGCAGGTCCGCCAGGTGGTCCGCCACTTCCTGCGGGGTCATGGGGCCGTTCGGGCGGTACCACGTCGACAGGTGGTGGACCGAGCCGAAGTGGTAGTCGACGACCAGGTCCGCCGGGGTGGCGCTGGAGAAGACGCCGGCCTGCTGGCCCTCCTCCACGAGGGCGCGGAACCGCTCGTGGTAGCGCCGCCGCTCCGCCCGCACCTGCTTGTTCTTCTCCGGGCTCAGATGGTGCATCGACCGGAAGAAGATCATCGCGTCGTCGAGGTTCTCGATCGTCGTGACGACGACGTCCGCCGCCGCCCCCCGCAGTCGCTTCTCGATCGGCTCGTCGGCGTCCGCGTACGCGTCGAGACGCTCCTGCTGGACGCGCAGCACACGCGCGTACACCTCGTGGAGCAGATCGTCCTTGGAACCGAAGTAGTGGTACAGCGCCCCCTTGGTGACACCGGCCGCCTCGACGATCTCCTGCACCGAGGTGCGGTCGTAGCCGCGCTCGGCGAAGAGCCGGGTGGCGGCGGCGAGGAGCCGCTGCGGCACGGGCGTCCCGGCGCCCTCCGTCGTCCTGGGCACTGCCGCCACCTGCCTTTCGTCTGCCTTACTGGCTGTCGTGCGCGCGGGAACGCAGTTCCCGACGGAGGATCTTCCCACTCGCCGTCTTGGGCAAGTCGGGCAGGACCTCCACCTGCCGCGGGTACTTGTAGGCGGCCAGTCTCTCCTTGCAGTAGACCGCCAGTTCATCCGGGTCCGTGTCGGCGCCGGGGCGCAGGCTGATGTACGCCTTGACGGTCTCCCCGCGGTACCCGTCGGGCACGCCGACGACGGCCGCCTCGCGCACCGCCGGGTGGGTGTAGAGCACGTCTTCCACCTCGCGCGGCCACACCTTGAAGCCGGACGCGTTGATCATGTCCTTCTTGCGGTCGACGACGTACAGCCAGCCCTGTGCGTCCATGAAACCGATGTCGCCCGTGCGCAGTTCGCCGTCGGGGAAGGATGCGGCGGTGGCGTCGGGGCGCCGCCAGTAGCCGGGCACGACCTGCGGGCCGCGGACGACGATCTCGCCCTGCTCGCCGAAGGGCGTCTCCGCGCCCTGGTCGTCGACGATCCGCACGACGGTGTCGGGGCCGGGCAGGCCGACCGCGAGCGTCCCGGAGACCGGGTCTACCGGCGCTTCCAGGTGCGGCGGGACGGACGCGCAGGGGGCGCTGCACTCGGTGAGTCCGTAGCCGTTGCGGATGTACGGGCCGAAGCCGGCGCGGAACTCCTCCACCAGGGCGGGCGGCAGCGGGGCGCCGCCGGAGGAGATGGTGACGAAGGAGGAGAAGTGGTCGCGGGTCGCGGACGGGTGGGCGGCCAGGGCCATGAAGGCGGTGGACGGGCCGACCGTGTAGTGCGGCCGGTGCTCGGCGAACGCCTCCAGCACGACGCCCGCCTCGAACCGGTACGTCAGGACCAGCGTGCCGGCGCTGTTCAGGCAGGCGGCGAGCTGGCAGACCATGCCGGTGATGTGGAACAGGGGGGCGAGCGCGTAGTACACGGGCGCCTCGGGCAGTCCCAGGCCGGTGCTCTGCCGCTCGGCGTTGTACATGATGTTGGCGTGCGTGTTGACGGCGCCCTTGGGCGCTCCGCTGGTACCCGAGGTGTAGCTGATCAGCGCGATGTCGGCGGGGGCCGGGTCACGGCCGTCGGGCGGGCGGTGGCCGGCGCGGGCGGCGGCGGTGAGGTCGTCGGCGTCGGACGCCTGCGGGAGCCGCTCGAAGGCGAGCACGCGCGCGTCACCGCGGCTCTGGAAGTCCAGTTCGCAGCCGGTGAGGACGATCCGCACCGGCGAGTCGGCGGCCGTCTCGCGCAGGTACGTCTCCCAGGCACGGTCGGAGCAGATCAGTGCGGCGACCTCGCCGTCGCGCAGGACATGGGCCACTTCCGCCGACTTGTACATCGGGTTCACCGGGACGACGGTGGCGCCCGCCTTCCAGGCGCCGAGCACGGCGAGCACGAACTGCGGGGAGTTCTGGAGCAGGACGGCGACCCGGTCGCCGCGGCGCAGGCCGCGCTCGGCGAGCCGCCCGGCGACGGAGTCGCTCAGCTCGTCGGCCTCGCGGTAGGTGAGGCGGCCGTCGAAGTAGGCGAGGAAGGTGTGCTCGGGGGTGTCGGCGACGGCCCGGCGCAGGGCGTGCACGAGGGAGTCGGCAGGATCCACGGGGGCGCGCTGGGCCTCGTCGAGGAGGGCGATCCAGGGCTTGGCGGCGTAGAGGGACGGGGTCATTCGGCGGCCTCCCACTTCTGCTGGAGGTGGTTCATGTTGGTCAGCCAGCGGTCGGGGTCTTGGGCGCGCGCCTCGTAGTACCCGGAGACCTCAGGGTGGGGCAGGATGAGGAAGCGGTCCTCCTCGATGCCCTTGAACAGGGCGTCCGCGACGTCCTCCGGTTCGATGGCGGTCGGTTTGAGGACCAGGTCACCGGCGGTGCCGGTGGCGGCCAGCATGTCGGTGCGGACGCCCTGGGGGCAGATCGCGTGGACCTTGACGCCGCGGTGGCGGTAGGTCAGCGACAGCCATTCGGCGAAGGCGTACGCGCCGTGCTTGGTGACGCTGTAGGGGGCCGCGCCGATCATCGTGAGCAGGCCGGCGGCGGAGACCGTGGAGACGAACCGGCCCTGGCCGCGCTCCAGCCAGTGCGGCAGCAGGGCCTGCGCCGCGCGGACGTGCGCCATGACGTTGACGTCCCAGGCGAGGGCCCATACGGCCTCCTCGGCGGCCTCGGACCCGCCCGAGGCGACGCCGGCGTTGGCGCAGTAGACGTCGACCGTGCCGCCGAGGGCGTCGCGCGCCTCGGTGACGATCCCGGAGGCGTCGCCCGGCACCGCGATCCCGCCGATCTCGTCGGCGACCGCCTTCGCCCGGTCCGCGTCGAGGTCGTTGACGACGACCCGGGCGCCCTCGGCGGCGAATCTCCGGGCGAGGGCGGCGCCTATCCCGCCTCCCGCGCCGGTGACGACGACTCCAGCACCCTGCACGGCTTCCACGATCGGTCTCCTTCGACACGGCTCCGGCTCCCCCGCGGCTGCCAGACTAACCGGTCGGTATGTTGGAGAGAAGAGGTGCTGCGCCGCACGGGTGAGGCGTCCCGACTTCGGGGCGAGAGCGTTCCGCCGTACGGGTGCCGCCGTGACGTCTGGCCAAGCACCGCCGTTGGCAGGACGATGCGCTCACCTGGCGCACGCTGCGGGGCAAGGGGGCCTGTGATGGCGGATCCGGCGACCGGCGCGACGAGCGCGATGAGCGTGGCTCCCTACTGGGAGGTGACCTTCGACGCCGACGGGGACGTCGACGGCGGACAGCGTGACCGGCTGCTGGCCGGGGCGGTCCGGCAGGGGGTGCGCGACCTGGTGGTCTTCGCGCACGGCTGGAACAACGACCGCTCGGGCGCGACCGCGCTCTACAGCCGCTTCTTCGCGCCGTTCCCCCGGCTCGCCCCGGCGGCGAGGCTCGGGTACGTGGGCGTGGTGTGGCCGTCGATGCGGTTCTCCGACGAGCCGATCCCCGATCTGCCGCGCTCCTCCGTCGCCGCCGGGACGGCGCGGCGGCCCGTGCTGGACCCGGACACGCGGAACGCGCTGCTGGCGACGTTCCCGGGCCGGGCGGCCGTGGTCGAGCGGATCGCGCGGCTGCTGGAGCTGCGGCCTCGGGAGGACGCCGGGTTGGAGGAGTTCGGGCGCCTGGTGCGGCTGCTGGTGGCGGCCGTGCCGTCGGGGCCGCAGGAGCTGTGCGCGGCGGACGTCGTGACCGAGGGCGCGCCTGCGGACGCGCCGTCGATGCTGCACGCGCCGACGGCGGAGGTCTGCGAGGACTTCGCGCAGGCGCTGGCCCTGCTGGAAGGCGGCTCGGGGGCGGCCGGGTTCTCGATGCCGAACCCGTGGGACGGCGCGCACGAACTGCTGCGGCAGGCCACCTACTACGCGATGAAGCGGCGGGCGGGAACGGTCGGCGAGCGGGGGCTCGGACCGCTCGTCGGACGGCTGGCCGGTGCGGCGCCGCAGCTGCGGGTGCACCTCGTGGGGCACAGCTTCGGCGGGCGGCTGGTGTCGTTCGCGCTGCGGGGGCTGCCCGAGGGGGCGCGCGCGGTGAAGTCGGTGACCCTGCTCCAGGGGGCCTTCTCGCACTACGCGTTCGCCGCGCGGCTGCCGCACGACGCGCGCGCGGGCGGTGCGCTGAACGGCCGGCAGAGCCGGGTGGACGGGCCGCTGGTGTGCTGTCACTCCCGCTACGACTCGGCGCTCGGCACGATCTACCCACTGGCTTCCCGGATGGCGGGCGACGAACGCGGGGCGGCCGGGGAGTTCGGGACGGCGGGCGGGCCCGCGGCGGCTGAGGCCGCCGCAGGAGCCGGAGCGGCCGGTGAGACCGAGTTCGGCGGGGAGTTCGGGTTCGGCGGGGTGTCCGGGGCCAAGTGGGGGGCGATCGGGTACGGGGGTGTGCGGGCGGTGCCGGGGACGCGCGCGTGCACGCTCGCGGAGGCGCTGGCCGGTCCGCTGCCGGCGTCGGGCTGCGTCAACGTGGACGTGGCGGCGGTGGTCCGCCGGGGCGGGCCGCCGTCCGGGGCGCACAGCGACATCGTGCACCCCGAACTGGCACGGCTGGTGCTCGCGGCGGGCCGTGTCCGCTGAGGGCTGTCCCGTGATCCCTGGTGGATCAGCGTGCGGCGTCGGATGCGGTGCATCGCAAGGCGGAGGGACGTCCGCATACTGGATGTATGCGGACGTCCCGACAACGCGGCGAGGTGCCGTAGCTGCCGTCGCACGCCCGCCAGGGATTACGGGACAGCCCTTAGGGCACGGCCCGCCGTGGGCGGGTCAGCGGTGTGAGGTGAACTCCACGACCTGCTGGTAGGTGGGACGGTTCTGCCAGCTGATGTTGCCGTGCTTGATGCCGCCGAGGGTGCGCTGCACGATCGAGTCGGCGCACCACTGGTTGCCGGCCGCGCACAGGGCGTCGCCGGGGTAGACCTGGGCCGCCGTACGGCCCGCCGCTTCCTTCAGGGTGGTGAGGAGGGCGTCGCGGCAGGCGCTCAGGCTGCCGCCGCCGCAGTACTTCTGCGCCAGCGGGCCCTTCACCGGCTCGCCGAGCACGGCCCGGAGGTCCTTGTCGACGTAGCTCCACCAGCCGTACTGGAAGGAACTGCCGGCGTGGGCGCCGGTCGGGCCGTGCGCCGCTGAAGGGGGCTCGTCGACGGGCAGGTTGGCGGTGAACGCCGTGTACAGGCCGGCGCCGAGGCCGGGTTCGAACTGGGCCTTCACCAGCAGCGGCCACCAGGCGTCCAGGATGCGGACCGCGTCGGCGTTCGCGTACGTCTTCGAACCGGCCGTCGTCTCGGTGCGTTTGCCGCCGGCCGTCAGCCAGGCCTGGAGCTTGCTCACCGCCGCCGCGGCCGCGGTGTCGGTGACCGGGGAGCTGTTGATCACCTTCAGCAGGTCGGGCAGGACCTCCTCGGCTCGCAGATCGGCGAGAGCCGCGTCCGCCATCGCCTTGACCAGTGAGGCGCGAGTGACGCCGCCGGCCTGGACGAGCTTCTTCACCCGGGTCTCCAGCAGGTTCCCGCGGTGCACGGAACCGTCGCCCCAGGGCGCGGTCGCGTAGTCCTGGGCCTGCTTGTTGTTCCAGGAGATGTAGTAGTCCTGGTCGATGGAGTTGGGGTGCTGCGAGGGCGGGGTGTAGGAGGCGGTGTTGGTCGCCGGGTTCCAGCCGCGCCACTCGTACGCGGGCTGCGCCCACGCCGGGAACTCCGCGTCGACGCCTGCGGCGCGCACCGGGTTGTCGCCGCTGTTGTAGTACGCGGTGTGCTCGGAGTCGGCGTAGAACCAGTTGAAGGTGTAGTTGATGTGCTGCACCGCGCTCTGGAAGGACTCGGGGCCCGTCACGTAGTCGGGGTCGTTGAGCATCTGGAAGCCGATGATGGAGTCGGCCTCGTGGAAGTAGGACGAGCGCAGGGTCGTGTAGGCGACCTTCTTGCCGCCCACGGTCGCGCGGTGGGTGACGGGGCCGTACTCGGTGCGCCAGACGCGCATCGTGTACGAGCCGGCCGGGGAGTTGTCGGCCGTGGTGGGCTTCCAGGCGTTCTTCTGCTCGATCTTCTCCATCGCGGTGCAGGCGCCGCGGTAGAGGTAGTGGTGGTCGTCCTGGCACAGCTCGACGGCGTAGGTGTCGATGATGTCCTGGCCGGAGGTGGTGGCGCTCCAGGAGTAGTCCTGGCCGCGCCCGAGTTCGACGTACATGCTCAGACCGGCGAAGGAGGCGCCGCGGGCGCTGATGCCGGGGCCCTGGAGTTCCTGGAGGAGCAGGAGCTGGGGGGCGAAGTAGCCGGTCTGGGGGCCGAAGACGGCCACGGGGTGGCCGCTCGCGGTGTGGTCGCCGCTGACGACGAGGGCGTTGGACATGCCGCGCCGGGCGGAGCTGAAGGCGGTGGCGGCGGCCGTGGCGGAGGCGGTCGCGGCGGTGGGGGCGGCGGCGTTGCCGGTGCGGTCGTACACGAGGGGTTCCTCGACGACCGAGCCGGCGTCGGGCAGGGCCAGGCCCTGGGGGTTCTCGGGCTTGGCGGCGTAGGGGAAGCTCTTGCCGTCGTGGACGGTCAGGACGGCCTCGGGGTCGTTGCGCTCGCGGAACGACTCCCAGACCCTGGTGCCCTGTTCGACGCCGTATTTCTGCTGCGCGGCGAGCAGGGAGATCGCGTTGTTGACCTCGCCGCCCCCGCCGGAGCCGAAGAGGGCGCCGATGACCGAGCCGAGGGCCACCAGGTCGGTGATCTTGAAGTGGGCGATGGAGCCCGCGTTGGTGATTGAGTCCTTGTGCCCGGTCAACACGTATTCACCGGGGAAGTAGCGGCCGCTGTCGGAGGCGTCGATATAGGCGTTGATGCCGGCCAGATAGGCGTCCGCGTCCGCGAGCGCCTGCCGTCCACGGGCGCCGTTCACGGCGACCGCGTTGTCGATCTGGGCCTGGAGATCTGCCTCGGTGTACGGGGCGTTGCGCCAGAACTGCTGTTCAAGGCCCTGATTGTCGGCGGCGCCGCCGGCGAAGGAGGTGAGTTGACCGCGACCGACGTGCCTGAACACGTCCATGAGCCACAGCCGGTCCTCGGCGGCGGCGTATCCGGCGCCGAACTCGGTGCCGTATCTGGTGGTGCCGGTGATGTGCGGTACGCCCGTCTTCTTGTCGCGGACGATGGTCACATCGCCGCGGCCGGCGGGTTTCACCGTGGAGGCGACTTGATCGGCGGGGACCCCGAACGACGCGTCGTTGAAGAACGTGTTGATCGTGGAGTTGGTGAGCGCCGGATATCCCTTGGCCAGGTTGGCGTAGGGCCCGAGCTGGTCCTCGGCGTGCGCGGGCTGGGTGCCGAAGGCCTGGTTGAGCAGGATCTGGGCGAGGGTGGCGTTGCCGTTCTGCCCGGGCGGCAGGATGTCGGAGCACTGGCCGCCGCAGTGGTCGTTCACGGCCGTGAGCTCGGCTGCGGACGCCGTCCGGGCGGTTCCGACGGAAAGTGGCGTCAAAAGACCGGCAATCAGGGCGCATACGGATGCGGTCTTCAGGAACCCGGGGATTCTGCCGGGAGTTCTCAGTCTGACGGGAGCGGTGCATGGGATTCGCCGTGGCATCGGCAACTCCTAGCGACGGGGGTGGCCGGAAGGTTACCGCCGGTATCCCCGGTATTGAAGATGAACATGCGTCATGTTTCGAAGTCGCCTCATCGAGATCATGGGCGGCATCGCGGACCGGATGGAACCGAAGGGAGCCGAATCGCTTGTCGATACGTCTATTCGGCGACGCCGTGCGGAGTCCTCGCGGACTGTGCGCGAAGTCCGAGCGCGACGAACGCCGAAGTGACCGAAGTGCAGGTGCAGATGTGACGGAGGTGCAAGGCGATGGCCGGTTTTCGGAGTCTGGCGAGACAGGTGCGTGACGCGCGGTGCGATCTGGCGCTGCGGCGTTACTCACTGCGTAAATGCCTGGAGCGGTTCGCTCCTTACGGGCACAGGGCGACCTGGGACCATCTCTGCTCTCGGGCCGGGTTCGGCCCCGAGGACCGCTCCCCCGATCCTGCGCGGCTCGTGGCCGCGTTGGACGAGTTGGAGGAGGCGCGGGCGGTGTGGCTGGCCTACGAGGTCGAGTTCGCCGAGCGCCGCAGGAAGGAGAAGTACGACGGGCTGCGCCGGCCGGGCACCGTGGACGACTGGCACCGGCTGACCTGGGGCGGCTTCGGCGTGGCGTGGTGCGACGACCCGCGGGTCCATCCCCGTGAGCCGCTGGCCGAGGTACTGCGTCGGCTGATCGCCGCCCTGGAGCGCGAGCCGGGCTCCGCCTGCCCGGTCTGCGGCGGCGTGCGGCTCCAGTGGAAGTACGACCTGGACCACGAGCCGTCCTCCGGTCCCGTCTGCACGGACTGCGGCATACTCGTCCCCCGCCCGGTCCTCACCGCCGAGGCTCTGGCGTACGCGAGGCGGGGACGGCTGCTGATGTCGGCGTGACACCGGCCGCCGGTGTGAGCCGGAGGCCGGCACGAGCCGGGGGTCGGCCGGGAGCACGGCGCGTGTACGGCTGGGGTGCGCACCGAGGGTGAGGCGCACCCCTCTTCCGCCGGGGGCGGCGCGGGGCGACGGAACGGCGGATGACGGTACCAGTCGCTAATCCGGTCGCTCCAGCGCTTTGTCATGAGGACAGTCGGGAGGAATGAGACCCGTCTGAGGCCCTGAAGGAGCCCCTCATGTCGACGCTGCGCGTCACCGCCGAAGTGCTGACCGTCCATGAACACCCCAACGCCGACGCCCTCGAACTGGCCCAGGTGGGCCTGTACCGCGCGGTCGTCGCCAAGGGGGCGTACCGCACCGGGGACGCCGCGCTCTACATCCCCGAGCAGGCGGTGCTGCCGGCCGGGCTGATCGAGGAGCTGGGGCTGACCGGGCGGCTGGCCGGGAGCAAGGCGGACCGGGTCAAGGCGGTCCGCCTGCGGGGCGAGCTGTCGCAGGGGATCGTGTGCCGGCCCGAGGCGCTGGCCGACGTCGACCTGGAGCGGGCGGCCGAGGCGGGGACCGACTTCGCGGAGCGGCTGGGCATCACCAAGTGGGTGCCGCCGATCCCGCCGACGATGAACGGTGAGGTCGAGGCCGCGTCCGAGCTGCTGCCCTGGGTCGACATCGAGAACATCCAGCGCTATCCGGACATCTTCGCTCCGGGCGAGCCGGTGGTGCTGACGGAGAAGCTGCACGGGTCGGCGTGCCTGCTGACGTATGTCGCGGACGGGGAGCGGGTGTACGTCTCCTCCAAGGGCTTCGGAGGGAAGTCGCTGGCGCTGAAGGAGGATCCACGGAACCTGTACTGGCGTGCCGTGCGGGGGCACGGCGTGGCGGAGGCGGCGGCCAGGATCGCCGAGCGGCTCGGCGCGCGGCGGGTCGGAATCTTCGGCGAGGTCTACGGGGCGGGCGTGCAGGATCTGGCGTACGGCGCGGACGGGCGGCGGGAGAGTCTCGGGTACGCCGCGTTCGACGTCTCCGTGGAGGTCGGCGGCGCGGTGCGGTGGCTGGACTCGGGGGAGGCGGTCGAGCTGCTGGGCGACGAACTGCCGCTGGTGCCACAGCTGTTCGAGGGTCCTTACGACAGCGAGCGAGTGCTGGAGCTGGCGAGCGGGCGCGAGACGGTGTCCGGGCGGGAGCTGCATCTGCGGGAGGGCGTGGTGATCCGGCCCGCTGCCGAGCGGTACAGCACGGTGACCGGTGGCCGGGCGATCGCGAAGGCGGTGAGCGCGGCGTATCTGACGCGGAAGGGTGGGACGGAGTACGAGTAGGGGTGCGCCGGGGGTAGGTGACCGTGGGTCCGGCCTGCGGGGGTGGGCCGCAGAGCCGGCACTGCCGGGTGCCGCCGTGCCCACCCGTGCCGCCCCAGCGGCACGACTGCCCGCAGCTGGGGGCCTGAGAGATCTGCGCGAGTGGCCCCATCCAGGGGCGCGGGGAACTGCGCGAACCGCCACGGACAAGCCGCACCCACCCCGCCGCTCGGTGGCTACCGCACCTCTCCCGCCCCGGGTTTCTCCGCCAACAGCCGCGATCCCGCCGCTCGTTCGCCGAAGGCGTCGTTAGGGTTGGAGAGGACGCAGGTGTTCAGGGAGAGGCAGCCGCAGCCGATGCAGTCGGTGAGGTGGTCGCGCAGACGGTTCAGCTGCCGTATGCGTTCGTCGAGTTCGGCCCGCCACGTCTGCGACAGGCGGGCCCAGTCCTCACGGGTCGGCGTGCGCTCCTCGGGCAGTTCGGCGAGGGCCTCGCGGATCGTGGCCAGCGGGATGCCCACCCGCTGAGCGGCCCGCACGAAGGCCACGCGCCGAAGCGTGTCGCGGTGGTAGCGGCGCTGGTTGCCCGGTGTGCGGCGGCTGCTGATCAGCCCCTTGGACTCGTAGAAGTGCAGCGCGGACACGGCGGCGCCGCTGCGGGCGGCGAGCTGGCCGACCGTGAGCTCGTGGATCTTCTCGGGTATCTGGGGCACTTCGCAGAGCCTACCGATCGAGCCGACCGATCGACCCGCCCCCGCCATCCGTTGACACCGACCTCGCCCCCGACCATGCTAAGCAGTCGCTTAGACATCACACGAGAGGCCGGGACATGGCTGAGCCGAGGATCTTCACGTCCGTCGACGAGCTGAAGGCTGCGGTGGGCGAGCAGCTGGGGTACACGGACTGGGTGGAGGTCGACCAGAAGCGGATCGACCTCTTCGCCGAGGCCACCGGCGATCACCAGTGGATCCACGTGGACCCGGAGAAGGCCGCCGCCGGGCCGTTCGGGACCACCATCGCGCACGGGTACCTGACGCTGTCGCTGCTGCCGCTGTTCGGGCCGCAGCTGATCTCCGTCGAGAACGTGAAGATGGGCGTCAACTACGGTACGAACAAGGTCCGTTTCCCCTCCCCCGTCCCGGTCGGCTCCCGGCTGCGCGCCACCGCGACGATCACCGCGGTGGACGAGGTGCCCGGCGGCGTCCAGCTCACCGTCGCGTTCTCCGTGGAGCGCGAGGGCGGGGACAAGCCGGCGTGCGTCGCGGAGTCGGTGTCCCGGTACTACCTCTAGCGCGGACTGCCTCGCGAGCGGCGGCGCGCTGCGAACGGGCCGCCGCCGGCGGTCACTTCGCCGCGCCCACCATCCGCAGCACGAGGTCGGCGTACAGCGCGCCGACCTCGTCGGGCGTGCGCGGGCCGTCCACGTTGAACCAGCGGGCCACGTCGATGCACAGGGACAGCACGGCGAGGGTCGTGCCGTGCACGTCCGGCACGTCGAACTCGCCGTCCGCCACGCCGTCCTCGATGATCCCGCGCACCTGGGCGTCGACCTGGCGGCGCAGGTCGAGGATCTCGGCGCGGGCGTCGGGGCCGAGGGCGTCCAGCTCGTACTGCACGACTCGCGCGGTGGTACGCCGCCCCGCGTGCCAGCGGACGAACGAGCTCACGGCGTCCGCGAGCCGCCGCGTCGCGTCGCCGTCGCCGTTCGCGGCCGTGCGCAGGATGTCCAGCGCGCGGTCGTGACCGATGCGGCTGATGCGGTGCAGCAGCTCTTCCTTGGTCTTGTAGTGGATGTAGAGGGCGGCCGGGCTCATGCCCGCGCGGCCCGCGATGTCGCGGGTGGTGGTCGCGTGGTAGCCGCGCTCGGCGAAGGCCTCCACGGCGGCGACGAGCAGTCGCCGGGCCGCGTCAGGGGTGACCTCTTCCCACGGCTCGACGTCGCCGCCGGCCGTCTCCTCCGCCGTACTCATCGCTGGTTCGCCCCTCTCGCTACCGGAGCTACACCATACCGCTGAAGCTGAGCGGCCGCTTAGTGCCGCCGCTCAGAAGCCCTCAGGGCAGGGGAATCCCTCGAAGACGGATTCGGCGCCTCCGGCAGGCGATGCCCGCCCCTCAGATCTTCTCGAAGGGGTCGTGCTCCGCGAGCAGCTTCTCCAGCCGCGCCTGGTCGACCCGGCTCACGATCGCTCCCGCCTCCTGACGGTCCCTGATCACCTTGGCCAGAGTGAAGGCGGAGGTGACCAGGTACAGCACGGCGATGGCCAGGAAGCCGCGCACCCAGGCGTCGGCGTTCAGCCGGAAGATGCCGATGGCCGTGGCCGCCATGGCGACGGCGAAGGACGCGACCGCCTGGCCGTAGAACGCGGCGGTGCTCTGCTGCTTGACCGGTGTGTCACTCATGGCCACAGCATCGCCCGGCGCGGCAGGCGCCACATCCGCGCACGTACTCATCACGTACTCAGAACGCCGAGACCCCGGTCAGGGCCCGCCCGATCAGCAGCTTCTGGATCTGGCTGGTGCCCTCGTAGAGGGTCATCACCCGGGCGTCGCGCAGCAGTTTGCCCGCCGGGTACTCGTCTATGTAGCCGTAGCCGCCGAAGACCTGGAGCGCGTTGTTGGCGGCGCGGACGGCGGCCTCCGAGGCGAACAGCTTGGCCTTGGAGGACTCCACGGCGAAGGGCCGCCCGCGGTCGATCAGGTCCGCGACCCGCCAGGTGAGCAGCCGGGCGGCGTCCACGTCGACCGCGATGTCGCTGATCAGCTCCTGGACGAGCTGGTGGTGGGCGATGCTCTTTCCGAACTGCTCGCGCTCCCCCGCGTAACCCACGGCCGCGTCCAGTGCGGCCTGGGCGATGCCGACACAGCCCGCCGCGACCGACATCCGCCCCTTGGCGAGGGCCGACATGGCGACGGAGAAGCCCTTGCCCTCGTCTCCGAGCAGGGCGGACGCCGGCACCCGGACGCCGTCCAGCACCAGTTCGGCGGTGGCCTGGCCGCGCAGGCCGAGCTTGCCGTGCAGGGTGCGGCGGGTCAGCCCGGGGGCGTCGGCGGGCACGAGGAAGGCGGAGACGCCCTTGTGGCCGGGGGCGTCGGTGGAGCGCGCGAAGAGCAGCACGACGTCGGCCCAGGTGCCGTTGGTGATGAACGTCTTCGTGCCGTCGATGACGTAATCGTCGCCGTCGCGGACCGCCCGGGTGGTGAGGTTCCCGGCGTCCGAGCCGGTGCCCGGCTCGGTCAGGCCGAAGCAGCCGACGAACGCGCCCGAGGTCAGCCCCGGCAGCCAGCGCCGCTTGTGCTCCTCGCTCCCCCAGGCCGCGATCGTCTTGGCGACCAGGCCGAGGGAGACGGACACGATCCCGCGCACCGAGGAGTCCCCGCGGCCGAGCTCCTCCGTGACCAGGCAGTACGCGAGGTGATCGCCGCCCGAGCCGCCGTGCTCCTCGTCGATCGTCAGCCCCAGGAAGCCGACCTCGCCGAGCTTCTTCACGATGCCCCGGTCGACCTCCTCCGCGCGGTCCCAGGCGGCGGCGTGCGGGGCGATCTCGCGCTCCACGAAGTCCCGGGCGAGCCGCCGGACGGCCTCCTGCTCCTCGCTGAGCCCCAGACGCATGACGGACACCCACCTTTAAATTAGCACTGCTAGTTTCTCGTGTCCGCCCTACTATGTGCGCCATGGCCCGACCGCGCAAGCCCTTGCTGAGCACCGACCGCATCGTCGTGACGGCCCGCGCACTCGTGGACGCCGAGGGCCTGGCGGCCGTCTCCACCCGGCGGCTCGCCGCCGAGCTGGGCGTGAGCGGGCCCTCGCTCTACAACCACTTCCGCACCAAGGACGAGATCCTGGAGGCCGTCGCCGACTCGGTCAGCGCCCAGGTGGACCTGGCGATGTTCGAGGACGGCCGGGAGTGGCGGACCGCCCTGCACGACTGGGCCCTCTCCTACCGGGCCGCCCTGCGCGACCACCCCAACATCGTCCCGGTCCTGGCCCGCGGCCCCGGCCGCCGTCCGGCCGCGCTGCGGCTCGCGGACGCGGTGTACGGCGCGATGGTCGACGCCGGCTGGCCGCCCGCCCAGGCCACGTCGATCGGCGCGCTGATGCGGTACTTCATCATGGGCTCGGCCCTGGGCTCGTTCGCCGGCGGCTTCGTCGACGACGCCGGCGCGTACGACCCGGCCGACTATCCGCACCTCGGGCAGGCCCATCTGCTGGCCGACCAGCAGGAGAAGATCGACGAACGCGCCTTCGAGACGGGGCTCACCGCGATGCTGGACGGGCTGGCCCAGCAGTACGAGCAGGTGCGGCGCAGCGCATAGCCCCTCCCGTGCGCACACTTCGGCGGGCGCCGAAGTGTTCGTACCGCATGCTGGACGCATGACCAGCAGGGATCCCCAGGCACCGCGGCTGGCCCGGCTCGCCGGGCTGATCGCCGACGAGACACGGGCCGCGTGTCTGCTGGCGCTGCTCGACGGGCGGGCGTGGACCGCCGGCGAGCTGGCGCGGCACGCGGGCGTCGCCGCGTCGACGTTGAGCGAGCACCTGGGCAAGCTGGTCGCGGGCGGGCTGCTGGCCGAGGAGCGGCAGGGGCGGCACCGGTACGTACGGCTCGCCGACGCGCGGGTCGCGCAGCTGGTGGAGGACCTGGCCGCTCAGCTCGGGCCCGGCACGGGCCGGCGGCCGCGCAGCCTGCGCGAGTCGAGCGCCGGCTCGGCGATGGCCCGCGGCCGCACCTGCTACGACCATCTCGCCGGGCGCCTCGGCATCGCGATCACCGACGCACTGACCGTACGTGAACTGCTCACCCAGGACACGGGGTTCGCGCTCACCGAGGCGGGAGTGGACTGGTTCGACTCCGCCGGCATCGCCTTGGACCGCTCGAGCCGCCGTCCGCTCGCCCGGGCCTGCCTCGACTGGACCGAGCGCCGCCCCCATCTCGCCGGCATGGCCGGCGCGGCCCTGTGCCGGCACGCCCTGGACGCGGGCTGGTGCGTGCGCATCGGCTCCGAGCGGGCGGTGAAGGTGACGGCGACCGGTGAGCGGGCGCTGTCCGAGCTGCTGGATATCGGGGCGGCGGCGCTCGACTGACGCCGCCGTCAGCCCCCCGGCCAAAATACGTGTGCCCTCCACCGACTTCCCCCCTAGCCTCAGGAGCATGATGAGCACGTCAGCGTCCCCACCCAGCCCCGCCCGTCGCACCGAGCTGCTCGCCGCCGGCGCGGCCGCCGTCACCGTGGTGTTGTGGGCATCCGCCTTCGTGTCGATCCGCAGTGCGGGCTCCGCGTACTCACCCGGCGCACTGGCGCTCGGGCGGCTGCTCGCCGGGGCGCTGACTCTGGGGGTCATCTGGGCCGTACGGCGGGAGGGGTGGCCGCCGCGATCGGCGTGGCGCGGGATCGGGATATCGGGGGTGCTCTGGTTCGGCTTCTACATGGTGGTCCTGAACTGGGGCGAGCAGCAGGTCGACGCGGGAACGGCGGCCCTGGTGGTGAACATCGGGCCGATCCTGATCGCCCTGCTCGGCGCGCGCTTCCTGGGTGACGTGATGCCGCCGCGACTGCTGGCCGGGATGGCGGTGTCGTTCGCCGGTGCGGTGACGGTGGGGTTGTCGATGTCGGGGGACGGCGGTTCCTCGGTGCTCGGGGTGGTGCTGTGTCTGCTGGCGGCGATCGCGTACGCCGCCGGAGTCGTGGCGCAGAAGCCGGCGCTGGGGCGGGCGAGCGCGCTGCAGGTCACGACGTTCGGGTGTCTGGTCGGGGCGGTGCTCTGCCTGCCGTTCGCCGGGCAGTTGGTGAGCGAGGCGGCGAAGGCCCCGGTGTCGGCCACGCTGAACATGGTCTACCTGGGCGTCTTCCCGACCGCGCTCGCCTTCACCACCTGGGCGTACGCCCTCGCCCGTACGACCGCCAGCCGCATGGGCGCGACGACGTACGCGGTGCCCGCACTGGTCGTCCTGATGTCGTGGCTGGCCCTGGGTGAGGTGCCGGGGCCGCTCACGCTCACGGGCGGGGCGCTGTGCCTGGCCGGGGTCGCGGTGTCGCGGTCGCGGGCCCGGCGGACGCCGCCCGAGGCCGCGGCGGTGGAGCCGCGGCCGGAGCGGCTGGAGGAGTCAGCGTGAACGGGCCCTGTCGGACAGGACCTTGATCGAGACGAGCGCGATCACCGAGAGGCCGACGATGTAGGCGGCGACCGACATCGACGTGCCCGTCGCCTCCAGGAGCAGGACCATGACGAACGGCGCGAGTCCGCCGCCGCCCACGGCGGCGATCTGGTAGCCGAGGGAGGCGCCGGTGTAGCGCATCTCGGGCGTGAACAGTTCGGCGAACAGGGCGGCCTGGGGGCCGTACATGATGCTGAGGAAGCAGCTCGCGACGAACGTGCCGACCGCGAGCCACAGCAGTGACCCGGTGTCGATCAGCAGGAACAACGGTACGGCCCACACCGCGATGCCGACCGCGCCGAACGCGTAGATCCTGATGCGGCCGACGCGGTCGGACAGCGCGGCGGAGGCCGGGATCAGCACCAGTTGGGTGAGGCTGACGCAGAGCGAGACGGCGAGGACGGCGCCGCGGTTCATGCCGAGTTCGCGGGTGGTGTAGTCGAGGACGCCGGTGATGAGGATGTAGAAGGTCGCGGTGTTCACGGCGAAGGAGCCGCCGGCCAGGAGGACCGTGCCGAGGTGGTCGCGCAGGACCGTGCGCAGGGGCGAGCCGCGCTCCGACTTCTCCTGCTCGGCGAGCGCCTGCTCCGCCTCCCGGAACGCGGGCGTCTCCTCGACGCGGGTGTGGATGTACCAGGCGAGCGCGAGGACGAACAGGCCGACGAGGAAGGGCATCCGCCAGCCCCAGGCGGCGAAGGCGCTGTCGGTGGTGAAGGCGCCGGCCAGCAGGAACACACTGTTGGCGGTCACCACGCCGATGGGGACGCCGAGTTGGACGACGCTGCCGTAGACACCGCGCTTGCCCTCGGGGGCGTACTCGGTGGCCAGGAGCATCGCGCCGCCCCATTGGGCGCCGACCGCGAGCCCCTGGACGACGCGCAGGGTGACCAGCAGGACCGGGGCGGCGACGCCGATCGTGTCGTACGTCGGCAGCAGGCCGATGCCCGTGGTGGCGATGCCCATGAGCGTGAGCGCGAGGACCAGCATCGGCTTGCGGCCGCGCTTGTCTCCGAGGTGGCCGGCGACGATGCCGCCGAGCGGGCGGGCGAGGAAGCCGACGGCGAAGGTGGCGAAGGAGGCGAGGACCCCGGCGGTGGGGCTGCCCGCCGGGAAGTAGAGGTCGCCGAGGACGAGGGCGGCCGCGATGCCGAAGACGAAGTAGTCGTACCACTCGACGGCGGAGGCGAGGGCGGCGGCGGTGGCCACACGGCGGCGATGGGGGGTCGACGCGGCGGTCACGGTGGCGGGTCGATCAGTGGGGAACGTGTCCATGCGTGCACACTCCGGTGGGTGCGGTGGGGACGTTCCCGGGAACATACTGACCGGACGGTATGGGGTCAACGGTCGGGTGCGAAGGTTGCCCGGAGCACCCGTGGGGCACTCCGGGCAACTCGGGCTCAGAACACCACCAGTGCCCTGCCACCCTTGCCCGCGAGCATGTTGGCGAAGGCCGCCGGAATCCCCTCGAGCGCGATGCGTTCGGTCACCAGCGCGCCCAGGTCCAGACGGCCCGCCCGGACGTGCTCGGCCAGCACCGGCAGGTCCTGCGCCGGGTTCGAGTTGCCGTAGACACAGCCGGAGAGGGTCCTGCCCCAGTGGAAGATCTCCAGGGCGTTGAAGGTGACCTGCTGGTCCTTGCCGCCGATGCCGACGACCGTGGTACGCCCGCCGCGCCGGGTGCAGTCCCAGGCCGCGCGAATGGTGCTCGCGCGGCCCACGCACTCGACGGCCACGTCGACTCCCTGTTTGCCCGTCAGGCCCCTGATGGCGCGGGCCGTGGTGTCGGAGGCCACCACGTAGTCGGTGGCTCCGGCGGCCCTCGCCAACTCCTCCTTCTGCGGGGAGACGTCGACCGCGACGATCTTCGCGGCCCCCGCGATACGGGCCGCCTGGATCGCGGCGAGGCCCACGCCCCCGACGCCGTGGACCGCGACGGTCTCCCCGGGCCGCACCCGCGCCGAGTGGTGGACGGCGCCGTAGCCGGTGAGGACCGCGCAGCCCAGCAGGGCCGCGTCCGTGAGCGGGATGCCCTCCGGGAGGGGGAGCACGCAGCTCGCCGGCACGACCGTCTCCTGCGCGAACGCGGCGACGTTGAGGCCGGGGTGCAGATCGGTGCCGTCGGCGGTACGGGCGTGGACCTCGGCGGCGCCGTTGAGGGCGTTGGCGCACAGCCAGACCTCACCGAGCGAGCAGGCGTGACAGCCGCCGCAGGAGGGGGCCCAGTTGAGGACGACACCGTCTCCGGGCGCGAGGTGCGCGACTCCTTCGCCGACGGCGACGACCGTCCCCGCTCCCTCGTGACCGAGGACGGCGGGGACCGGCACCCGCATGGTGCCGTCGAACAGGGAGAGGTCGGAGTGGCAGACGCCGGCGGCGGCGAGCCGCACGCGGACCTGTCCGGGGCCGGGGTCCGGAAGGTGGATCTCGGTGATCTCCAGGGGTGCGCCCACGGCGGGCAGAACAGCTGCGCGGACCATGTGAGCGCTCCTCAGAACTGGAGGGACTTGGTCTGGAGGTACTCGGCGAGGCCGTGCGCGCCGAGTTCGCGGCCGACGCCGGACTGCTTGTAACCGCCGAAGGGCGCGAGCGGGTTGAAGCGGCCGCCGTTGATGTCGACCTGCCCGGTGTCCATCCGGCGGGCGAAGGCGACCGCCTCCGCCTCGTCGCCGGCCCAGACCGCGCCGGCGAGGCCGTAGACCGTGCCGTTGGCGATGCGCAGAGCGTCCTCCTCGTCCTCGTAGGACAGGATCGACAGGACCGGGCCGAAGATCTCCTCCTGGGCGACGGTCATCTCGGGCGTGACGTCGGCGAGGACGGTGGGGCTGACGAAGTAGCCGCGCTCGCGCGGGGATCCGGGCCCGCCGGCGACCAGCCTGGCCCCTTCGGCGACGCCCTGCTCGATGTAACCGACCACGCGCTCGCGCTGCTCGGCGTTGACGAGCGGGCCGATGCGGTCGCCGTACTTGGCGGCGGCGGCCGCGGCCAGCTCGACGGCCTCGTCGTAGTGGTCGCGGTGGACGAGCATGCGGGTCCAGGCGCTGCACGTCTGGCCGGAGTTGGACATGACGTTGGCGACGCCGACGTTGACGGCCTTGGCCAGGTCGGCGCTCGGGAGGATGACGTTGGCCGACTTGCCGCCGAGTTCCAGGGCGACCTTCTTGACCGCCGCGCCGGCCGTGGCGGCGATCCGGCGGCCGACGGCGGTGGATCCGGTGAAGGAGACCAGGTCGACGTCCGGGTGCTCGGCGAGGGCCGCTCCGGCGACCGGGCCGAGGCCGGTGACGAGATTGAACACACCGGCGGGGACGCCGGCCTCGTCGACCGCCTCGGCGAAGAGCTGGGCGGTGAGCGGGGTGTCCTCGGCAGGCTTCAGGACGACGGTGCAGCCCGCCGCCAGGGCGGGGGCGACCTTGGCGACGATCTGGTGGAGCGGGTAGTTCCAGGGGGTGATGGCGCCGACCACGCCGATCGGCTCGTGGAAGACGGTCGAGTTGCCGACCTTCTCCTCGAAGGGGTGGGCGGCGGCCAGTTCGGCGTAGGAGCCGGCGACCGCGATCGGGAGGCCGGCGTGGACGGCCTGGGAGAAGGCCGGCGGGGAGCCGAGTTCGGCGGTGACGGTCTCGGCGATCTCGTCCTTGCGGGCGGCCAGCGCGTCCCGCAGGGCGGCCAGGCGCGCGGCCCGTTCGGCCGGTGGGGTCGCGGCCCAGGCCGGGAGGGCGGCGCGCGCGGCCCGCACGGCGGCGTCGACGTCCTCGGCGACGCCCGCCGGGACCGTGGCGATCACCTGCTCGTCGGCCGGGTCGACGACCTCGATCACGTCCTGGCCTGCGGCGGGGCGCCAGGCGCCGTCGAGATAGATGCCGTCGTGTGCCTTCATCGTGTTCCCTCCGGGCGGTCCTCGTCGTTCGCGCCCTAAACTAGCGTCGATAGTTTTTGGGCGCCAGAGGCGCCCGGGTGCGACGCCTCACGGTGACACGAGCGGGACACGAACGGGGCACAGGACAGGGAACGGGACGGGGGGGAAACAGCGGAGCGGAGGGGACAGCGGACCGGAGGGGACAGATCAGCGGGTGGCCGTCAGATGGGCGAAGACGACGACGTTGCTGGAGTAGCCGTTCTTACGGTCGAAGAGGCCGCCGCAGGTGAGCAGCCGCAGCTCGGGGCGCTTACGGGGACCGTAGACCTCCTTGTCGGGGAAGCGGGACTTGTCGAAGATCCTCACCCGGTCGACGGTGTAGACGGCGGTGCGTCCGTCGGCGCGCCGGGCCTCGATGCGCCGGCCGGCCTTGACGCGGTGCAGGGCGGCGAAGACGGCGGCGCCGGTCTTGGTGTCACGGTGGCCGACGACGACGGCGGTGCCCCGCTCGCCGGGACCGGGACCGTCCGCGTACCAGCCGACGACCTTGGGCCGGTCGAGCGGCGGGGTCCCCAGTTCCCGACCGGGACCGAGCCGCAGGGGGACGACCGGGGCGTCGATTCCGAGGGAGGGCACACGCAGGGTGGTGGCCCGGGACCTGGGGAGCGGGCGGGGCGGGGGCGTCGAGTCGTCCGCCCCGGACCCCCCGGCCTCGGGACGCGCGTCGCCCCCCGCTGCCGGGGCGGCCGGCTGCGAGGGGCCGTCGCACTGGACCCCCGCCGTCACCAGGACGGCCGCGATGACGGCCGTCCTGGCGAGGCGGTAGACGCGGGTCCGGTACCAGGGCCTGCGTCGGCGCCTACGCGGCACCATGCGAGCGACGACGGGACATCCGGACGTACGCGGCGCCACCGACGACGGCCGCTCCCACGGCGGCGGCCGCGCTCAGCGGGGTGTACGCCTGCATGGTGTCGAACAGACCGCCGCCGCCGGCGTGGACGCCGCCCTTGGGCCCGCCGGAGGAGTGTCCGCCCTGGCCGCCGTCCGAGATGGGGCTCGCGGGGTCCTGGCCCCGGTCGGCCTGCGGCCCGTTGTTGCCGGAGTGCTTGCGCTCCTCCTCGCAGTCGACCCGGAAGACCTTCTCGCGCGGGCCGGTGCCGCCGACGACGGTCCAGGTGAGCCGGTACTGGCCGTCGGCCAGGCCCAGCGTGTCGGTGTGACCGGCGCCGCCGGCGAGGGTGATGCTGCCGGTGACCGTCGCGGCGGTGGGCAGCGGGGGCTGCGCCTCGATGGTGTAGGCGACGGTCGTCACCTCGCCGAAGTTGACGGCGTCGAGGTAGAAGCGGCAGACCACGGGGTCGTCCTTCGACACTCCGTGGGGCGCACGCTCGCTGTGGATCCTGATGTCGGCGCCGTCTCCGGGCGCGGCGGCGGCGGTGGGGGCCGCGAGCCAGGTGGCCCCGGCGGCGCCGAGCACCGCGAGGGCCGTGACGCCGAGGCGGGTGCCGGCCGCGGACGGGAGCATCATGCTGGACATGGACGTTCCTCCGAGTCAGACGATTTTCATACAAATCGCGCTTTCACCTGACTCTCTTTCACACCCGAGCCCCGCCACCCCCCGACTCGCCCCCGACACACCGTCACATTTCCCCCGCCCGGCCCAATCGGGCCCGGCCGGCCGTCAACGCCGCGCCGCGCGTCCATCCTCCGCCGCGCGAGCCGCTCGGGCCGCCTCCCCGTCCCCCGGGTCCGGCGCCTCCGCCGCGGCCGACCGCAGGGCAACCCCCGAGGACAGCAGCAGCAGCCCCCCGAGCATCACGAACGGCGCCGCGACCCCCGCCGCGCCCGCGATCAGCCCCGCGCCGGCCGGCGCGGCCACCTGCCCCAGGCGGTTCCCGGTCAACCGCAGCGCCAGCGCCGTGGAACGCGCCCCCTCCGGCGCGGCCTGCACCACCGTCGTCATCGACAACGGCTGACCCACCCCGAGACAGAACCCCAGCACCGCGAGCATCACGGCCAGCCCCCACACCGGCGTCGGCAGCGCGACCCCCGCGCACAGCAGCGCCGCCAGCAGACAGGTCACCGTGAGCAGCGCCCGCCGGCCGAGCAGCCGCAGCAGCGGGGTGAGCACCAGCCTGCAGGCGATGCTCGCCGCGGCGCGCAGACTGAGCAGCAGGCCGACGACGGTCGGGGCGATACCGCGCTGCTCGCCCACCACCGGCAGATAGGCGGTGAGGATGTCCGTCGCCGACAGCACCGACAGGCTGACGAGGATGCCCCCGGGCACCCCCCGGGCGCGCAGGATCCGGCCCACCGGCACCCGGTCCCCGCGCTCGGCGCGGGAGGCGGCCACGGTGTCACGCCGCTCGATGCGCCACAGCGACGTGAACGCGACGGCGGCCCCCGCGCCCGCGACGAGCAGGGCGAGCGCACTGGTGCGGGCCATGTCGTGGCCGCCGATCAGAGCGCCCGCCGCGATCGGTCCGGCCAGCTGCCCGAGGGACGCCCCGATGGTGAAGTGGCCGAAGTTGCGGTCCTGTTCGTGCGGGGCGGACTGACGGGCGACCAGCGACTGCGCGCCGATGACGAAGCAGAGATGCCCGAGGCCCATCACCCCGCTCCACAGGGCCATCGTCGCGAGCGAGCCGGCGACGCCGCTCAGCGCGCAGCCGCCCGCGATGAGGACCACGCCGACCGGCAGCAGCGGCGCGCACCGGCCGTGGTCGGTGCGGCGGCCCAGCGGGACCGCGAAGAACAGCGGAAGCAGCGCGTACACACCGGCGATGACGCCCACCGCCCGCTCGTCCGCGCCCAACGCGAGGGCCCGGTAGGAGACGGCGGGCCGGGCCATCGACACCGCCCCCTGCGCGAAGCCGAAGGCGATGACGAGGCGGAGCAGCCAGCCGCGGTTCCCACCGGGCCCCATGGTTCTTCCTCCCGAGGAGATCGGACGTGGATCAGATGATGCCGAACAGCATTCCGGCGCCCAGGATCACCAGGCAGGTGAGGGCCGCCCACTTGACCACGAAGCGGGTGTGGTCGCCGAACTCGACCTTGGCCATGCCGACCAGGACGTAGACGGCGGGGACGAGCGGGCTGGACATGTGCAGCGGCTGGCCGACGAGGGAGGCGCGGGCCATCTCCAGCGGGGTGACTCCGTGCGCCGCGCCCGCCTCGGCGAGGACCGGCAGGACGCCGAAGTAGAAGCCGTCGTTGGACATGAAGTAGGTGAGCGGAAGGCTCAGCACACCGGTGACCAGGGCCATGTGCGGGCCCATCGCGTCGGGGATGACGCCCACCATCCACTTGGCCATGTGGTCGACCATGCCGGTGCCCTGGAGGACGCCGGTGAAGACGGCGGCGGCGAAGACCATGCCGGAGACGTTGAGGACGTTGTCGGCGTGGGCGGCGAGCCGGGCCTTCTGGTCGGGGATGTGGGGGAAGTTGACCGTGAGCACGAGCGCCGCGCCGATCAGGAACAGCACCGGGATCGGCAGCCACTCCATGATCATGGCGGTGAGCAGCGCGACGGTGAGCAGCGCGTTGAACCAGTACAGCTTGGGGCGCAGGGTCGGGCGGGCGGGGTCGAGGGCCGCGAAGGTCTCCTCCGGCCGGTCGTCGTCCGCGTCGGCGTCCGTGCCGGAGCCCGAACCGCCGGTGAGGGTGGGGGACTTGGCGTCGGCGGAGCCGCCCGCTCCGGCGCCGACGAGGACCGCCTCGGTCTCCTTCTCCTCGACCTTGGCCGCGGCCTTGTCCTTGACGAAGCCGGGCTCGTCCTCGACCAGGACGTCGTCAAGGGTCAGCACGCCGAGCCGCTTGCGCTCGCGGCGGCCGAGGACGTACGAGAGCGCGACGACGAAGAGCAGGCCCACGGCGAGCGCCGGGATCATCGGCACGAAGATGTCGCTGGCGTCGAGCTTGAGGGCGGTGGCGGCGCGGGCCGTCGGTCCGCCCCAGGGCAGCGTGTTCATCACACCGTTGGCCATCGCGGCGACACCGGTCATCACGACCAGGCTCATCTTCAGGCGCTTGTACAGCGGGTACATCGCCGAGACGGTGATCATGAAGGTGGTGGAGCCGTCGCCGTCGAGGGAGACGATCGCGGCGAGCAGCGCCGTGCCGACGACGACGCGGAGCGGGTCCGCCTTGCAGAACTTCAGAATGGCCCGCACGATCGGGTCGAAGAGGCCGACGTCGATCATCACACCGAAGTAGACGATCGCGAACATGAGCATCGCCGCGGTGGGGGCGAGGCTGGTGACGCCGTCGATGACGTAGTCACCGAGCTTGGCGCCCTTCCCGACGAAGACGCAGAAGAGCGCCGGGATCAGAACGAGCGCCGCGATCGGCGACATCTTCTTCATCATGATCAGGACCAGGAAGGTCGCGATCATGGCGAAGCCGAGGATGGTCAGCATGAGTGGATACCTAACGTTCGCCCTTGAACATCCCACCTGGGGGTCGGCGGTGCGTCGACGTTAGGACCGTTCAACCGGTGTTAACAAGACGTTGATGTGCGAGCAATAAGCGCAGAAGTCCTGGTCACAGCTTTGCGGAGGTCAGCGGCATGACCTTTTCGGTCACCGGGGCGACCTCCACGGGGACGCCGTTGAGGACCGCGTTGCCCGACAGGGGGTCCAGGAGGCTGCCGTCGAGGAGCTGGTTGACGTTGACGCCGGGATCGGTGGAGGCGTGGCTCAGCCGGGTGCCGGGGCGGTCGTGTCCCCAGCCGTGCGGGAGGCTGACGACGCCCGTGCGCACGGCGTCGGTGACCTCGGCCGGGGCGGTCACCTCTCCCCCGGCGCCCTTGACGCGCACCGGGTCGCCGTCGCGGACGCCCAGGCGTTCGGCGTCCTCGGGGTGCAGGTGCAGGGTGCAGCGGTTGGTGCCGCCGGTGAGGGCCGGGACGTTGTGCATCCAGCTGTTGTTGGACCGCAGATGGCGGCGTCCGACGAGGAGGAGTCCGGCGGGGCGCTCCGCCGCCGCGGCGCGCAGCCGGGGCAGGTCGCCGGCGATGGGCGCGGGCAGCAGTTCGATCCGTCCGCTGAGGGTCTTCAGCGGCTGGGGCAGGCGCGGCCGGAGCGGTCCGAGGTCGATGCCGTGCGGGTGCTCCAGCAGCCTGGCCAGGCTCAGCCCGTCGGGGCGGGCGCCGAAGCCGTCGCCGTAGGGGCCGAGGCGCAGCATCATGTCGAGCCGGCGTTCCGGTCCGCTCTCGCCGGTGAGCTGTGCCGCGAGGTCGTGCGGATCGCGGCCGTGGACGGGTGAGTGCGCTTCGGTGACCGCTTTGCCGAGGGTCTGGCCGATGACCAGGTCGTCGACGGCGGACGGCTCGGCGCCGTGCATGCCGGTCGCGGCGAGGACGAGCCGGGCGAGGATCTCGCTCTCGGCCATGCGGCCGGCCTCCAACGGGACGGCGGGGCGGCTGTAGCGGACCTGGTTGCGGACGGCGAGGGTGTTGAAGGCGAAGTCGTGGTGCGGGCTCTGGGAAGGCGGGGGCGGCGGAAGGACGACGTGGGCGTGGCGCGAGGTCTCGTTGAGGTAGGGGTCGACGCTGACCATGAAGTCGAGGGAGCCGAGCGCTTTGTCGAGGCGGTCGCCGTCAGGTGCGGACAGCACCGGGTTGGCGGCCACGGCGATCAGCGCCCGGATCGGTGTGCCGTCCTCGGTGGCGGTGTCGATCTCCTCGGCGAGTGCGGAGAGCGGCAGTTCGCCCTTGGCCTCGGGGTGCCGGCCGACGCGGGAGTGCCAGCGCCCGAGGGCGAAGCCCCGGCCGGGTCCGGCGGGCCGGGGCGTCTTGTCGGTGGCGGCCTGCGGGAAGAGGGCGCCGCCCGGCCGGTCGAGGTTGCCGGTGAGGATGTTGAGGACGTCGACGAGCCAGCTGGCGAGGGTGCCGTGGGCGACGGTGCAGCTGCCGATGCGGGCGTACACGGCGGCGGTGGGCGCGGCGGCGAGTTCGCGGGCGAGGGCGCGGATGGCGTCGGCGTCCACGTCGCAGGCCTCGGCGACGGCTTCGGGGGTGAAGTCGGCCAGGGCGTCGCGGAGTTCGTCGAGGCCCTGGAGGTGGGGGGTCAACTCGGCGGGGTGGGCGAGGTCTTCCGCGAAGAGGGTGTGCGCCGTCGCGGCGAGCAGCAGGGCGTCGGTGCCGGGCCGGATCGCGATGTGCCGGTCGGCGAGGCGCGCGGTGCGGGTGCGGCGCGGGTCGATCACGGTGAGGGTGCCGCCGCGGGCCTTGAGGGCCTTGAGCTTGCCCGGGAAGTCGGGCGCGGTGCACAGACTGCCGTTGGACTCCAGGGGGTTGGCGCCGATGAGCAGCAGGTGGTCGGTGTGGTCGAGGTCCGGCACGGGGATGGCGTTGGCGTCGCCGAAGAGCAGCCCGCTGGAGACGTGCTTGGGCATCTGGTCGACCGTGGAGGCGGTGAACACGCTGCGGGTGCCGAGCCCGGCGAGGAGGACCGGCGGGTAGAGCGCGCCGGCCACGGTGTGCACGTTGGGATTGCCGAGGACGACGCCGACGGCGTTGGGTCCGTGGGCGTCGACCACCGTGCGGATGCCGGCCGCGACGGCGTCGAAGGCCTCCTGCCAGGTGGCCTCGCGCAGTTCGCCGTCGCGGCGCACGAGCGGGGCGCGCAGCCGGTCGGGGTCGCCGTCGACGGCCGCGAAGGCGGCGCCCTTGGGGCAGATGAATCCCTTGCTGAACACGTCGTCGCGGTCCCCTCGGGCGCCGGTGACCCGGGGCCCGTCGAGGGTGAGCGTCAGCCCGCAGGTGGCCTCGCACAGTGGACAGATACGCAGGGCGGTGCGGGACACGGGTCCTCCAGGGGCAGCGGTGCCTCTTCCGCCCGTGAGCATACCGACCGGTATGAACAGTGGGGAGGCCCTGACGCCGGTCACTCGCCGCCGCGCGTACGTACCGCTCACGCGCCGAGCGGGCCCCCCCGTCAGTCCAGCGCCCGCGCCAGATAGGCCCGCAGCAGCTCGCGGGCCTCCTCGATGATCTTCTCGTCCCCTTCGGGGGCCATACGGAAGGCCAGGTGGACGAGGGTGTCCGCGGTCTCCACGGCGATCAGGAAGATGCGCCGAAGATCGTCGTCGGGCTCACGGCCGAGGTAGTCGGAGAGCAGGTCGGTGAGGCGGTCGGCGACGCGGTGGTTGGGTTCGGCGCGGGAGCCGACCGGGATCTGATTGCCGAAATCGACGAGGGAGAAGCCGGGCGCGGTGCGCTTCATGGCCAGGTACTCGTCGAGCACGGCGTCCATGGCGGCCCGCCAGTCCCCTCTGCTCCCGGCTTCGCCCGAGCGGGAGTCGCCGCCTCGCCGGGCGTCCTTGAGACGCTCGGTGACACGTTCGGCGTAGCGCTCCAGGTTGCGCAGGGCGAGGGCGTCGGCCATCTGCCGCTTGTTCCCGAAGAAGCGGTAGACGGAGCCGATGGGGACGCCGGCGCGCTGGGCGACGGCGCGGGTGCTCAGGGCGTCGTAGCCGACCTCGTCGAGGAGGTCGGCGCAGGCGTCGAGGATCCTGGTCAGGCGTTCGGCACTGCGCCGCTGCACGGGCGCACGGCGTAGCGATGTCGCATGGGGCACGGGCTTCATGATGCCTTTCCGCCGCGGAACGGTGAACCTCGCCCCCGGATACGGAGAAAGGTGCCCGATGCACTCAACGCGGCGTCGCGGCGGCGGGCGAGCCTGCGGAGACCTGCGGCGCGGGCTGCGGCTGCGAGGCGGTGATGTCCGCCGTGCTCTCGACCGGTTCGCCGTCGACCGCCCACACCGTGCCGTCGTCGGCGCAGAGGCGGGCGGTGACATGGTGGGTGCCGTGCGGGAGAAGGCCGGCCGGGATGCGGTAGGCGGCTGAGCGCAGCTCGGCGACCGGACGGTCGTCCACGAGGAGGCGGGCGGTGCCGCGGCCGGGCACGGCGTGCGCCCCGGTCCCGGCGGGCGAGAAGCGGAAGCGGGTCACCTCCAGGCGGACGTCCCAGCTGCCGTCGGCGTCGGGTTCGACCTCGACCCGGACCGCCGGCGCCTCCTCCTCGTCCACCTCACGGTGGTGGCGTCCAGCGGAGCCGGTGCCCCCCGGAACCTTGCCGACGGGAGAGGGCGCGGGCGAGACGCCCTCGCCGCGGTCCCCTCCGGCCCCCTGTTCCGCCGCACCGCTGGTGCCGCAGCCCGCGGCCGCGGCCAGCAGGACACAGACCGCGAGCACGGCGGTGGTTGCGCGCTTCCACGACATGGCGGGGAGCGTAGAACACGGGTGCGGCGGCGTGGATCCCCCTGGAGTCGGGTTCCGCGGCCCTGTGATCGTCCTGAGGGGGGACGACCCGGGCCGGCCTCTTGCGCCCGGGAAACCGCAATCCTACGGTGATGCACAGGATTCGGCGGCGCGAGGGAGCACACGCATGAGCAGCGGGGACGCACGCAAGACGGCCGAGGGGCTGACGTACCTCTCGGGCTTCGGCAACGAGCACGCGTCGGAAGCCGTCCCGGGGGCCCTGCCCGAGGGCCGCAACTCGCCGCAGCGCGCCCCGCTCGGCCTGTACGCGGAGCAGCTCAGCGGCACGGCGTTCACCGAGCCCCGCGCCCACAACCGCCGCTCGTGGCTGTACCGGATCCGCCCGTCCGCCGCGCACCCGGCGTTCACCCGCGTGGACGCCGGCGACCTGCGCACCGGCCCGTTCACCGAGACCGTCCCCGACCCCAACCGGCTGCGCTGGGACCCGCTGCCTCAGCCCGCGCCGGGCACCGACTTCCTGGCCGGCCTGTGGACGCTCGGCGGCAACGGCGACGCCGCCCAGCGCACCGGCATGGCCGTGCACCTGTACCACGCCGACACCTCGATGGACCGCGTCTTCAGCAGCGCCGACGGCGAGTTCCTGATCGTCCCCGAACAGGGCGGGCTGCTGCTGCGCACGGAGTTCGGGCTGCTGCGCGCCGAGCCCGGCGAGATGGCGCTGATCCCGCGCGGCGTCCGCTTCCGCGTCGAACTCCTGGACACCGCCGACGACGACGGGCGGACGCCGACCGCCCGAGGCTACGTCTGTGAGAACTACGGCGCGCCCTTCCGGCTCCCCGACCTCGGCCCGATCGGCGCCAACGGCCTGGCCAACCCCCGCGACTTCCGTGCGCCGGTCGCCGCCTACGAGGACGTGGAGGGCCCGGTGGAGGTGGTGAACAAGTACTGCGGCCACCTGTGGAGGGCGACCTACGGCCACTCCCCGCTCGACGTCGTCGCCTGGCACGGCAACCACGTCCCGTACGTGTACGACCTGCGCCGCTTCAACGTCATCGGGACGGTCTCCTACGACCATCCGGACCCGTCGATCTTCACGGTGCTGACGTCGCCGTCCGACACCCCGGGTCTGGCCGGCGTGGACTTCGTGGTCTTCGCGCCGCGCTGGCTGGTGGGCGAGGACACCTTCCGGCCGCCGTACTTCCACCGGAACGTGATGAGCGAGTACATGGGCCTGATCGAGGGCGCCTACGACGCGAAGACCGCCGGGAAGGGAGGCTTCGTGCCGGGTGGCGGCTCGCTGCACAACATGATGTCGGCGCACGGCCCGGACCGGGAGACGTTCGACCGGGCGAGCGCCGCCGAGCTGGGGCCGCAGAAGGTGGACGACGGGCTGGCGTTCATGTTCGAGACGCGCTGGCCCATCGCCCTCACCCCGGGCGCGGCCGGCGCGGACCATCTCCAGCAGCGCTACGACGACGTGTGGTCGGGCCTCGAACGCCACTTCCGCCCGTTGCACTGACCGTCGCCCGACCGGTACGGATAGCCCCGTGACCTCCTTCGCCCCGGACTCGATCGTCCTGAACCGCAAACTGCCGCTGTGGTACCAGGTGTCGCAGTCGCTGCGCGCCTCGATACTGGGCCGCTCGCCCCGGGAGCCGCTGCGGCTGCCCACCGAGGAGCAGTTGGCGGGGCACTACGGGGTGAGCGTGCTGACCATGCGGCAGGCGCTGAAGGAGCTGGAGGACGAGGGGCTGATCACCCGGCACCGCCGGCGCGGCACCTTCATCGAGCCCGGCGTGCGACGCGGCGCGCCGGTGCGGCTGCTGGGCTCGGTCGACGCGATCGTGGCCCAGCAGTCCGGCATGGCGACGCGGCTGCTGGACCACGGGACGACGGCAACTCCGGCAGAACTCGCCGAGCACTTCCCGGAGCTGCCGGAGGTGGCGACGTACCACCGGTTGCGCAGCGAAGAGAAGACGGGCGAGCCCACCAACCACGCCCGCAACTACGTCCGTCCGGAGCTCGCCGCCCGGATCGACCCGGCCGACCTGGTGCGCTGGCCGATGACGAAGGTCCTGCGGGACGTGGTGGGGGCCGACATCGGCAGCATCACGGACACGGTCCAGGCCCGGCTCGCCGACCCGGAGACGGCCCGGCTGCTCCAAGTGCCGCTGCTGAGCCCGATCCTGCACTACACGGGCGTCACCCGTGACCCCGACGGCCGGCCCCTGGACGTGGCGGTCATCCACTACCGGGGCGACCGCTTCTCCTTCACGGTGACCCTGGACGCCACCTGATCGCCCTGCCCGCGACCGTCGTACGATGCCCCGCGTGACGCACGACGACGCTCCGCGACTGGTGGACCTCATGCCGTGGTCCGTCGCACCGCCGCGTCTCGGCCGGGCGTGGCCGACGGCGCCCGACCCGGCGTCCCTGAAGGCCCGTTGGGAGACGCTGACGAAGGCCGAGGGCCCCGACCGCGAGGCCCTGTTCCAGCCGACGCGGGCCCGCACCCCGCGCACGGCGGTCGGGCAGCTGCCCGGGCACGGCGGCGGCACGGGCAGGCTGAGCCATGCCCCGGGCCCGTGCCCGGAACCGGTGCGGGTCCTCGCCGCCCCCTTCGACGAGCAGTGGCTGATCCCGGACCACCGGCTGATCGACGCGGCCCGTCCGGAGCTGTGGCGGGTGGCGGACGAGCACCAGGTGTTCGTGGTGGAGGCCCCCGGCCCCCCGTTCCTGCTGGCGACGTCGCTGTTCCCCGCGCTGCGCGCGGGCCGGGTCCGCCCCCTGTACCGCCGCCCGGGCGCCGGGGAGCCGAATCTGGCCCCGGGCCTGCTGGCGCACCTCGGCCACCGTGCCGGCCCGCTGGACTTCCTGGCCTGGACGCTGGCCGCCGTGCGGGCCGACCTCACCGTGCCGCTCCCCCGGGATCCCGAACTGTGGTCGCTGGGTGTCGAACGGGGCCACCGGATGCTGTGGCTGCTGCGCCGCGACGGCGAGCGCCCCAAGCTCCCGGGTGGGCGCCGCCCCTACGTCCGCGCCCCGCTGCCCGCTTTCCCGCTCACCCTGCGCTATGACCGCGACGAGGAGACGCTCCACCTGGACGAGGGCCGGATCGCGCCGGTGCCTCCCGAGGCGTGGGACTTCGGGGCCGGCGACGCCCGGGTCCTTCAGCAGTGGTTCGCGCGGCGGACGGAGCCGGCCGAGCCGGGCACGCTCGCCGCGATCCGCCCGTCCGTCTGGCCGCAGACGTGGACGTCGGAGCTGCTGGAGCTGATCACCGTGCTGGCCCTGCTGGCGGAGCTCGCACCGCTGCGGGAGGAGCCGGCGGAGACGGTCACGGCGGCGGACCTGCGCGCGGCCGGTGTCCTCCCGGTCCCGGAGCGGGCCCGGCGGCCGGCGTCGATCCTGGACCACGGGGAAGAGGGCCCGGAAGGACAGCTGGCGCTGCTCTGAACCGAACCGACGGCTCGCGAGGGCCGCCGCGCATGACAAACCCGCGGGACGGCCGTCATGATCCACCCCATGGACCAGCTCCCCGCGCCCCTGGAGGGCATCACCGTCGTCGCCGTCGAGCAGGCCGTCGCGGCCCCGTTCGCCACCCGGCAGCTGGCCGACCTCGGCGCCCGGGTGATCAAGGTGGAGCGGGTCGACGGCGGCGACTTCGCGCGCGGCTACGACACCGCCGCCCGCGGTCTCGCCTCTCACTTCGTGTGGTGCAACCGCGGCAAGGAGTCGGTCGCGCTGGACCTGAAGGACCCGCGCGGACTGGACGTCGTACGGCGGCTGGTGGCCGGCGCGGACGTGTTCGTGCAGAACCTCGCGCAGGGGGCGGCGGCCCGCCTCGGCCTGGACGCGGCCGCCCTGTGCGCGCGGCATCCGCGGCTGGTCGCCGTGGACATCTCCGGTTACGGGGCGAACGGCCCGTACGCGGACAAGCGGGCCTACGACATGCTCGTGCAGTGCGAGGCGGGGCTGGTGTCGGTGACGGGGACGCCGGAGCGGCCGGTGAAGGCGGGAATCCCGGCGGCCGACATCGCCGCGGGCATGTACGCGTTCTCGGGGGTGCTGGCGGCGCTGGTGCGGCGGGGCGTCACCGGGCGGGGCGGTCCGGTGGAGGTGTCGATGCTGGAGGCGCTGGCGGAGTGGATGGGCCATCCCCTGCATCACTCGCTGCACGGCGGCGACGCCCCGGCCCGCACGGGTCTCGCGCACGCCGTGATCGCGCCCTACGACGCGTATCCGACGGCGGACGGCGGGCGGGTGCTGCTGTCGGTGCAGAACGACCGCGAGTGGCGGCGACTGGCCGAACACGTCATCGGGCGGCCGGAGTTGGGTTCGGATCCGCGGTATGCGACGAACGCGGAGCGGGTCGCCCGCCGGGAGCGCACGGACGCGCTGGTGGCGGAGGCGCTGGGCGTGCTGGACGCCGATGAGGCGCTGGCCCGGCTGGAGGGCGCGGGCATCGCCTGCGCCCGCCTGCGGGACCTGCGTGAACTGGCCGAGCATCCGCAGCTGGCGGCCCGCGAGCGGTGGCGGGAGGTGGACTCTCCGGTCGGACCGCTGCGGGCGCTGCTTCCTCCGATCACACTGCCGGGTGGGGCGGAGGCGCGGATGGGGGCCGTGCCCGCGCTCGGGGAGCACACCTCGGCGGTGCTGCGTGCCGTGGGGATGACGGACGAGGAGATCGCAGCGTTGCGCCGGGAAGGTGTGGCCGCCTGAGCGCGGGCCTCAGTGCTTGTTGCCGCCGAACAGCGAACGGCGCAGGCGGCGCAGCGGCGCGAAGAGCAGGACGCGGCTCACCCGGGCGCCGCGGGGGCTGCGCCGGGCCGGCTCACGGGCTGTCAGTTCGCGCATGAGCGAGGTCGCCTCGACCGTCTCACGCTGCGGTATCGCGGGACCTCCCAGCACCGAGAGATGGCGGTCGAGCCGCGAACTGGTCGCACTGCTCCCGCAGGTGACGGCAGGGACCCTCGCCCTGCTGCGCATCGTTATCTGTTCCATGTCACTCCCCACCCGTACGAGTCCACCCGGCCCGGGCAGGGTAACCCTATCGTCCCGGCGGGGCACACGTGTATCGCGGTCCCAGGATTCACCTTCCCCGTAAGGGGGTTGACGATGCCTCTTTTGTCACTCTCCGAATCCGACCGATTTCAGGGTGAGTTGGACAACCGGCTGGGTGGTGGGCTGAGGCGACCCGCCGTCCGGCTCGACGGTCACAGCCAGTGACGCCGAGGACGGGTCGAGGCCGGTGGCGACGAGGGGCGTGTCACCCTTGAAGAGGCCGAGGGAGCGCGGTTGCGTATGGGGGCGCATGACCCACAGCTGGTGCACCTGTCCGGTGGGCAGGCTTCCGTATCCGCTCAGCGTGACGATCGCCTCGCCGGTCGACGCGGAGGCGACCACCGCGATGGCGCGGCCCCGGGAGTCCTTGCCGCTGTTCGCCCGGGCGTCCGGAGCTGCCAGAACGTGGGCGATGTCACGTGCCTGGGTCCGTTCCGCGGTCAGCCGGTCCTGGGCGCGGTCCGCCTGGAAGGCGAAGAACGCGGCGGCCGCGACCGCGGCGACCGCGGTCACCGCGGCGAACGGCGCGAACACCGGGCGGCGCGCGCGGGGCGCACGGGTGCGCGGAGGCAACGGCTGCGTGCCCCAGACGTGCGGCGGCAGCTGCCCGGGCAGGCGCTGCTCACGCCCGGCGGCCGGCGCGGGATCCTGCGGGGTCGTCCGTACCGCGGCCAGCACCCGGTCGCGCATCGCGAGCGGCGGCGGGGCGGCGGCCGACCAGGCCAGCCGGACGGCGTCCTCGGCCAGTTCGCGCACCTCGGCGGTGCAGCGGTCACAGGTCTTCAGATGCTTCTCGAACCGGCGGCGCTCGTCGGGTTCCAGCGCGTCCAGGGCGTAGGGGGCGGCCAGCGAGTGCGGGTCGTCCCGGCGGAAGAGTCCGAGGAAACTCATGCGGCCCCTCCCAGGCAGTCGCGCAGCCGCGTGAGTCCGTCGCGCATACGGGTCTTGACGGTGCCGAGCGGCAGCGAGAGCCGTTCGGCGACCTCTCGGTAGGTGTAGCCGTCGTAGTAGGCGAGGGTGACGGACTGACGCTGAAGGGCCGTCAGCCGGTTCAGGCAGCGGCGCACCCACTCGCGCTCCAGTCCCGCCTCCACCTCCTCGGTGACCTGGTCGAAGGCGGGGTGGTGGGCCCGCTGGGCCTCGCGTTGCTCACGTTCGCCGGCCGCGCGGGCGCTGCGCACCCGGTCGACGGCGCGCCGGTGGGCCAGGGTGAGGATCCACGACAGGGCGCTGCCCCGCCGGGGGTCGAACCGCGCGGCGGACCGCCAGAGTTCCAGGAGCACTTCCTGGCTCACCTCCTCCGACTGCGCCGGGTCCCGCACCACGCGCCGCACCAGACCGAACACCGGTCCGGACACCAGTGTGTAGAGCTGTTCGAATGCGTTCTGGTCGCCTCGCGCGACGAGCAGCAGCAGCTCGTCCGCCTCCATCCGGTCCCCCTCCCCACGGCCACACCCGGACCGTCCCGTCATACCAGGCATTCGCAACGCACACACCTCCGGAGGAGGTACGTACGCGGAGGCCGAAAACGCGGGTGAGCAGGAAAGAAAAAGTTTTTTGCCTCCGACCAATCCGATCGGCCCCTCCGCTCCGTATAGCTCTCCGTCAGGCAAGTTGGGACAGAGGACGGACGGCATGACAGGTATCTCCAGGAGCGGCTCCGGACGCAGGGGCGTCGCGACCCTCATATGCGGTGCTCTCGCCGCCGGGGGGCTCACGGCCGCCGGCGTGGCCGCGCTCGCGCCGGGGGAGGCCGCCGCCTCCAGCCACCGGGAGGCGCCGCTCATCTCGGGCACTCCGCAGTACGACAACACCGACGTGTACGCGTTCGTCAGCCCGGACCACCCGGACACGACGACGATCGTCGCGAACTGGATCCCGTTCGAGGAGCCCGCCGGCGGCCCGAACTTCTTCCCGTTCGCCGAGGACGCCCAGTACGACCTCCGCATCGACAGCGACGGCGATGCGCGTGAGGACCTGGTGTTCCGGTACACCTTCAAGACGCACGTCAAGAACAAGAAGACGTTCCTGTACAACACGGGCACGGTCGAGAGCCTCAACGACCCGGACCTGAACATCACCCAGTCGTACGACCTGGAGCTGATCAAGCTCAAGAAGGGCAAGGTCCAGCACAAGACGAAGCTCGCGGACGACGTGCCGGTCGCGCCGTCGAACGTCGGCAAGGCGTCGATGCCGAACTACGCCAAGCTCCGCGAGCAGGCGGTGTACAAGCTCCACAACGGCGCGAAGACGTTCGCCGGCCAGGCCGACGACCCGTTCTTCCTCGACCTGCGCGTCTTCGACCTGCTGTACGGCGGGAACCTCTCCGAGGTCGGCAACGACACGCTCAAGGGCTACAACGTCAACTCCATCGCCCTCCAGGTCCCGAACGACCTGATCACCGAGGCCAAGCACCAGCCGATCGTGGGCATCTGGTCGACCACGCAGCGCGAGAACGCCGAGGGCTACTACTCCCAGGTGTCGCGCCTGGGCATGCCGCTGGTGAACGAGGTCGTCAACCCCATCAAGGACAAGGACAAGTTCAACGCGTCCGAGCCGAAGGACGACGGCCAGTTCCTGAAGAACGTCACCAACCCCGAGCTGCCCAAGCTCATCGAGGCGATCTACAAGATCAAGGCGCCGGCCGAGCCGCGCAACGACCTCGTCGACGTGTTCCTCAAGGGCGTCAAGGGCCTCAACCAGCCGCCGTACGTGACGCCTTCGGAGCAGCTGCGGCTCAACACCTCGATCAAGCCGACCGCCAGCCCCAAGCGGCTGGGCGTGCTGGACGGTGACAACGCGGGCTTCCCGAACGGGCGCCGGCTCACCGACGACGTGATCGACGCGGCGCTGCAGGTCGTCGAGGGCGAGCTGCTGGGCACGAAGAACGACCTCGGTGACGCGGTCGACAAGAACGACAAGTCGTTCGAGAAGGCCTTCCCGTACGTCGCGCTGCCGACCGAGGGTTCGCGCGGCGCGGTCGCCAAGGGCACCGGCAACGACGTCCGCAACCAGCTCGGCGACGCCCTCACGGGCACCTCGGGCAGCGACACCGGCATGATCGCCCTCTCCGCGGGGGCCGGCGCGATGGGTGTCCTGCTCATCGGCGGCGGCCTGATGTGGTGGCGCCGGCCGCGGGGCCGTCGCGCCTACTGAGCCCTGACGGGCCAGGTCCCTTTTGACCGGGCCGGGGAGAAACCTGCGCTCCCCGGCCCCTCCCCCACCGACTGGTGCGGCCCGCGTACTCATCCCCCACGGCGCGGGCCGCGCCACCAGCAGGCCGTTCCACCCCAGGCGACCTAGGAGAGGGCATGTCCCCGCGAACCGACGACGGCGAACCGGAGCGCGAACTGCCGCGTACCGGCCAGGACCACGACTCCGAGGCCGCCTCCGCGACTTCGCCGGGAACGCCCGCGCCGCAGGAGACGACTCCGGCCGCGGCCGGTGACGAGACCCCGCCGGCCGGCGATCCGCTTCCGGGCGCCCCTGCGGGGTCCGGTGACGAGGACGTCGATGTGCGGGTCGCCGCCGTTCGCCGGGTGGCCGCCGCCGGACGGCGGTGGCGTTCGGTGCAGCTGGGGGCGTGCGCCGCGATGCTGGCCGTCGCGATGACCGCCGGCGCGATCGCGTTCGGGGCCGCACGGGACCACGACAGCGTGCCGGTCGTCGCGGCGGCCGCCGTCTCGCCGGGGCTGCTCGCCGGCGGGGACGTCGACGCCGGCATCACCGCGCTGCAGGCTCATCTGCGCGCCCAGCCGAAGGACTTCGGCGGCTGGGCCACCCTCGGCCTGGCCTACGTCGAGCAGGCCCGCACCAAGGGGGACCCCTCCCGCTACCCGCAGGCCGACAAGGCCCTCGACCGCTCCCTGGAGCTGCGGTCCGACAACGACCAGGCCCTCGCCGGCCGGGCCGCCCTCGCCGCCGCCCGCCATGACTTCCCCGGCGCGCTGAAGTACGCCGATCAGGCGCTGGAGCACAACCCCTACAGCGAACGCGCCCTGTGCTCCCGAATCGACGCGCTCGTCGAGCTCGGCCGGTACGAGGACGCCGAGAAGGCCGCCGTGACGGCCGACCGACGGCGCCCGGGCATTCCGGTGTTCACCCGCTACGCCTACGTCCACGAGCTGCGCGGCGACGTCGCCACCGCCCGCCGGGTCCTGGAGCGTGCGCTCAAGGCGGCGAGCTCGCCCGGCGACATCGCCTACGTCTCCGCCCAGCTCGGCCAGCTCGTGTGGAACCAGGGCGACTACGACGGCGCGCTCACCTACTACGCCCGTGCCCTCGCCGCCGACGAGAACTACCTCCCGGCGCTGGAGGGCCGCGCCCGCGCCCAGGCGGCGAGCGGACGGCCGGCCGAGGCCATCAAGGGGCTGGAGCAGGTCGTCGCCCGCTTCCCGCTGCCCGGCCCGCTCGTCGAACTGGGCGAGCTGTACGAGACCCGGGGCGCGGAAGGCGACGCGGCGAAGGCCGAGGACCAGTTCACCCTCGTCGACGCCTGGACCGCCCTCGCCCGCGCCAACGGCGTCAACGCCGACCTGGACACCGCGCTCGCCGCCGCCGACCACGGCGACAAGGCGGCGGCGCTGCGCGCGGCCCGCGCCGAGTGGGACCGCCGTCGCACGGTGCACACCGCGGACGCCCTCGCCTGGGCGCTGCACGTCAACGGCAAGGACGCCGAGGCCCTGCCCTACGCCCGGCAGTCCACGGCCACCGGCTACCGCAACGCGGCCTTCCTGTACCACCGGGGCGTGATCGAGCGCGCCACGGGCCACGCCGAGGACGCCCGCGCCCACCTCTCGGCGGCGCTGAAGCTGAACCCGGGTTTCTCCGCCGAGGGCGCCCGTGAGGCGCGTGCGGCACTGAAGACGCTGGAGGCGGACAAGTGAAAACCCGTCGTGCGTTCGCCTCCTGCGCGGCCGTCCTGACGGCCGGCTGCGCGCTCGCGCTGCTCCCTTCCGGCAGCGCGAGCGCCCACCCCCTGGGCAACTTCACCGTCAACCGCTACGACGGTCTCGTCGTCGCCCCGGGCGAGCTCCGCGTCGACCACGTCGAGGACCTCGCCGAGATCCCGGCGACCCAGGCGAAGCCGGACGTCGAACGGCTGGGCGTGACCGAGTGGGCCCGGCAGCGCTGCGCGACCGCAGCCGCGGGCAGCGGGCTCACCGTCGACGGCCGCGCGGTCCCCCTCACGGCCGGCGCCGCCAAGGCCGTCGTACGGCCGGGTCAGGCCGGGCTGGACACCCTGCGCGTGCAGTGCCGGCTGACGGCGCCGCTGCCCGAGGACGCGACGGTCTCCCTCGCCTTCCACGGCGCGGGCGGCTCCACCGGCCCCGGCTGGCGCGAGATCACCGCGCGCGGCGACCGTATGACGCTCACCGGCTCCGATGTGCCGGCCGAGTCGAACTCGAAGGAACTCACCGAATATCCGCAGGAGTTGCTCTCCTCGCCCGCCGACACCGCTACCGCCTCCCTGCGGGTGCGGCCCGGCGGCGCGGCCCTCGCCGCCGCCGAGGACCGTGACGCGCCCGCCGCGTCCGTCCTGCCGCGCGGCGCCGACCGCTGGACCCGGGCCCTGGACGACCTGGTCGCCCGGCAGGACCTGACCGTCGGCTTCGCCGCACTCGCCCTGCTCCTCGCGATCGTCCTCGGCGCGATGCACGCGGTGGCCCCGGGCCACGGCAAGACCATCATGGCCGCGACCGCGGCCGCCCGGGGCGGCAAGGCCCGGATGAAGGACGTCCTGCCCCTGGCCGCTTCGGTGACGGTCACCCACACCCTTGGCGTGGTCGCCCTCGGCGTCCTGGTGACGGCCGGCTCGGCCGCCGCGCCGTCGGTGATCGCCTGGCTCGGCCTGGCGAGCGGCGCGCTCGTGCTGTTCGCGGGCGGCACCCTCGTACGCCGGGCCTGGCACAACCGCCGGCACGGCGGCGCGCACGCCCACTCCCACGGCGGCCACGGGCACCCTCACGACCACGATCACGGGCATTCCCATGACCACGGTCACGGCCACACCCATGACCACGACCACGACCACGACCACAGTCACTCGCACGAGCCCGCCGAGGCGCCCGCGCGTCAGCTCGCGCTGGTCGGCTCGGCCGCCGACGGGACCTCCACCGAGGGAACGACCGCCGGGCACAGCCACCAGGACCACGGTCACAGTCACGACCACAGTCATGACCACGACCACAGTCATGGGACGCACACCCACACCCACGGCGGTTTCACGCACTCCCACTCCATCGCCCCCACCCTGCGCGGCACGATCCTCCTCGGCTTCGCCGGGGGGCTCGTGCCCAGCCCGTCCGCCGTCGTCGTGCTGGTCGGCGCCGCGGCGCTCGGGCACGCCTGGTTCGGGCTGCTGCTCGTCGTCGCGTACGGCATCGGCCTCGCGCTGACCCTCACCGCCGCCGGGTTCGCCGTCGTCAAAATGGGTTCGGGCGCGGCCCGGTTGCTGGACCGCAGCCCCCGCTGGATGACGCACCCCGTAGCGGCGCTGGTCCGCCGCAACATGCCGCTGTGGTCCGCGCTGGTCGTCGTCGCCCTCGGGATCGGACTCGTGCTCAAGGGGGCCGCATCCGTCGTCGCCTGAGCTACGTTTGTGGAGGTGGTGGAGGTTTCGGCCGTGATGCGAAGGGGGCGCGGTGTCCGAAGAGCCGGGCGGTGAACGGCTGATCGCGGGCCGGTACCGGTTGCTGTCGCCGCTCGGCGAGGGCGGCATGGGCACGGTGTGGCGGGCCCGGGACGAGGTGCTGCACCGCGAGGTAGCGGTCAAGGAGGTGCGCGCGCCCGCCGGGCTCGCGGGCTCCGACGTGGAGCGGATGTACGCCCGGCTGGAGCGCGAGGCCTGGGCGGCGGCCCGGGTCGCGAACCGGAACGTGGTGACGGTGTACGACGTGGCCACGCAGGACGGCCGGCCGTGGATCGTCATGGAGCTGGTGCGGGGCATCTCCCTCGCCGAACTGCTTGACGCCGAGGGGCCGTTGGAGCCCGCCCGGGTCGCGCACATCGGGGCCGAGGTACTGGCCGCGCTGCGGGCGGCGCACGAGGCGGGAGTGCTGCACCGGGATGTGAAGCCGGCCAACGTGCTGATGTCGAACGACGGCCGGGTGGTGCTCACCGACTTCGGTATCGCCTCGGTCGAGGGCACCTCGGCGATCACGATGACCGGCGAGGTCATCGGCTCCCCCGAGTTCCTCGCGCCGGAGCGCGCGCTGGGGCGTACGCCGGGGCCCGAGTCGGACCTGTGGTCGCTGGGCGTGCTGATGTACGCGGCGGTGGAGGGGAACTCCCCGTTCCGTCAGAACACCCCGCTGAGCACGCTGCGCGCGATCGTCGACGAAGAACTGCCGCCGCCGCACCGGGCGGGCCCGCTCGCCCCGGTGATCGAGGGGTTGTTGCGCAAGGACCCGGGAGAACGGCTGCCGGCCGCCGACGCCGAGCGGGAGCTGCGGGTCGTCGCCGCGGGCGGCGCGCCCCGGCCGGGCGCCTACCCTGCGGCGGCCGCCGGGCCGCCCGCGTCGGGGCGCACGGAATCCTTCGCGCAGTCGCCGTCGCCATCGCCCGCGGACCGTTTCCCGCCGTCGCAGCCGACCCCGCCGTGGACGGATTCCGACACGACCTCGCAGACCGGCCCGGACCGCGGCCGGCGGGCCGCCTTCGTGCTGGTCGCGGGGGTCGCGGCGCTGGCGCTGGGGGTCGCCGGTCTGACGTACGCGCTGCTGAACGGGGACGGCGACGGCGACGGCGACGACGCCGGCCGTGACGTCACGGTCAGTCAGCCGCAAGGGGCGACCCCGACGCCCGGGAAGAGCGCGACGGGGAGCGGCACGAAGCCCTCGCCGAGCCCCAGTCCGAGCGCGAGCGAGAAGGAGAGCGAGAGCTCCCCGAGCGCGGAGCCGACGCAGTCCGTCACGGTGAACGTGACCGGCGCGCACACGGAGTACACCGGTTCCTGCCCGCCGCCGGACGACTCCGCCCCGTCCTTCACGGCCACGATCACGGTCGGGCGGCTGCCGGCGACGGTGTCGTACCGCTGGGTGTCGAAGGAGGGCGAGCTGTCCGGCCAGACCTGGAAGACGCTCGACTTCCCGTCGGGCGGCGGGAAGTCGAAGCAGGACAAGGTGGCCGTGTCGACGTCCGAGCGGAGCGGGACACGGCAGAACGCGATCGGCGTGGAGGTGCGCGACCCGGTGGCCGTCACCTCCGACTACGTGCCGTTCTCGGTGACCTGCGAGACGGAGGCCCCGCCGTCCGGGACCTCCCCCTCGCCCTCACCCAGCGAGTAGCACCGGGCAGGTCAGGCGGCGGAGTCGAGAGCCGGCAGATAGCCGCCCGACTGGCCGGACGCGGTCGGGTGGTAGGACTCGCCGATGTTGAGCCAGTTGACGCTGTGCAGCCAGGAGCCGCCGGAGCAGATCTCATGGCCGGCGAAGGACGTGCGGACGTCCCCGAAGACGAAGCCGTGGGCGGCGGCGCGCCGGGCGATGGCGGCGTCCAGATGGTCGGCGGCCTTGTTGACGGCGGCGCGCTTGGTCTCCGACAGGCCGAGGCAAGCGGTGCCGAGCTTGTAGAAGCGGGGGTAACCGAGCACGACGACGCGTGCGTTGGGGGCCTTGGAGCGGATGGCCGAGTAGACGCTGTCGAGTTTGCCGGGGAGCGTGGAGTCGACGTACGCCCGCGCGGTGTCGATCCGGGCGACGCAGGTGCTGTCGGAGCTGGTCACACACGTCGTCATGACGTCGGCGAATCCGGCGTCGTTGCCGCCGACGGTGACGGAGACCAGCCCGGTGGAGGCGTTGAGCGGGCCGAGCTGCCCGGCGAGAACATCACCCGTTCGAGCGCCCGAGCAGGCGGTGAACGCGAACGACGAGGGTGAGTGGGCGGCGTTCCACAGGTACGGGAACGCCTTGCCGCTGCGCTTGCAGGAGCCGCTGGAGCTGACGTAGGACCCGGCGCCGACGCCGGAGGAGTAGGAGTCGCCGAGCGCCACATAGCCGCCGGCAGGGGCGAGTCGGGACGCGTGCGCCGTGGTGGCCCCGGTGAGGGCGGTGACGGCCGCGAGGAGGAGTGAGCTCGCGAATACGACAAGTCGGGAACGTCTCATGGAACCTCCCTTTAGCAGGATCTCTGCCTCAACCGTCGTACCAACTGCGCGTGTTGACGGGAAGTGTCCATGCCAAGCCATTCGGCGGCCCTCATGGCGGTCAAAGGAACAAAAAGGTGAGTCTCCTCCCAGGTCTTGCCATACAGGAGCAATCGTCAATACCGTCAGACATCTCACCCGCATCGGACCGTCAGCAAGCGGCTCTGGGGCGCGTTCGCCACACGCCCCATGGGGAGGGCTCGAGGAACGCCGTGGTGTGTCCGGCGCGGGGCGCGGCAGGGGGGTGCCGTGCTCGGTGAGCGCAACTGTCATCGGGCCGTGCCGCGCAGGTCGGTTCGCCGTTCTCCGGAGCCGGCCGGCAATGCCAGCTCACCCGGCGTGCGCGGGGAAGTCCTCCGCCACGCCGTGCCGTGGGGCGGCGGAGAGGTCTTCCGTCCTGCCCTGCGGCCGTGGGTGAGAACCAACCCCCCTTTCGAACCGGACGTGAATCCGGGCCGCTCTGGGGAGGGCGGCCCACCGGACGAGAGGGACCTCAAGTCATGAGTTCCGTTCTGCAGCCGGCGACATCGGGCCAGGATCACGAGGCCCCGCCCGCCGCCGGCACCTACCGGCCCGTCTCCTCTCACCTGGCCATCGCGCCGCCGGTGAGCGTGGTCATCCCAGCGATGAACGAGGCCGAGAACCTTCCGTACGTCTTCAAGACCCTGCCCGACTGGGTCCACGAAGTCGTCCTGGTCGACGGCAACTCCACCGACGACACCGTCGCCGTCGCCCGCGCCCTGTGGCCCGGCGTCAGAGTCGTCGAACAGCGGGGCCGGGGCAAGGGCGACGCCCTGATCACCGGCTTCGAGGCGTGCACCGGCGACATCATCGTGATGGTCGACGCCGACGGCTCCGCCGACGGCAACGAGATCGTCTCCTACGTCTGCGCGCTGGTCTCGGGCGCGGACTTCGCCAAGGGCTCCCGCTTCGCCAACGGCGGCGGCACCGACGACATGACCTTCGTGCGCCGACTCGGCAACCGGGCGTTGTGCGCCGTCGTCAACCGCAAGTTCGGGGCCCGGTACACCGACCTGTGCTACGGCTACAACGCCTTCTGGCGGCACTGCCTGGACCGGATCGACCTCGACTGCACCGGCTTCGAGGTGGAGACCCTGATGAACATCCGGGTCGTCAAGGCGGGACTGAGAGTGCAGGAGATCCCCAGCCACGAGTATCTGCGCATCCACGGCGTCAGCAACCTGCGGGCCGTGCGCGACGGGCTGCGGGTGCTGCGGGTGATCCTCCAGGAGCGGTCCAACCGGCGGGCGCTGCGCCGCAGAGGCCGCCACCGGTCGCCCATGCTCGACTCGGTGCTCGACCCGGTCGCGGGAGAGATCTCTTGAGCGGGCCCGGCATCTCCGTGGTCGTCTGCGCGTACACCGAGGACCGCTGGGACGACATCCTCGCGGCGGTCGCCTCGGTACGCGCGCAGAGCCGGCCGGCCCTGGAGACCGTGCTGGTCGTCGACCACAACCAGGCGCTGACGGACCGCCTGACCGAGGAGTTCGCGAACGCCGGGTCCCGCGCGGCGGACGGCGAGGTGCGGGTGCTGTCCAACTCCGGCCCGCGCGGCCTGTCGGCCGGCCGCAACACCGGCATCGCGGCCGCGCGCGGCGACGTCATCGCCTTCCTCGACGACGACGCCGTCGCCGAACGCGACTGGCTGCGCTGGTTCGCCGCCGGCTACGACGATCCGCGTGTGATGGCCGTGGGCGGGCTGACCCTGCCCGTGTGGGCCTCCGGGCACCGGCCCCTCTGGTTCCCCGAGGAGTTCGACTGGGTGGTGGGCTGCTCCTACCGGGGCCTGCCGCCCGGCCGGGCCCGGGTGCGCAACGTCCTCGGCGGCAACGCCTCGTTCCGGCGTACGGCGTTCGACCTGGCGGGCGGCTTCGCGACCGGCATCGGACGCGACGGGGACAGGCGCCCGCTGGGCGGGGAGGAGACGGAGCTGTGCATCCGGCTCAGCCGCGCCCGGCCGGACGCGATCCTGCTGGTGGACGACCGCGCGGTCATCCACCACAAGGTGCCCGAGGCCCGCGAGCGCTTCGCCTACTTCCGTGCCCGCGCCTACGCCGAGGGCCTGTCCAAAGCCCTCGTCGCCCGCAGCGTGGGCGCGGCCAAGGGGCTGGAGTCGGAACGCCGGTACACCACCCGCGTACTCCCGTCCGGCGTGGCCCGGGGCCTGCGAGACGCCTTCCTCGCCCGCCCCGGCGGCGCCCGCAGGGCCGCGGCCATCATCACCGGCGCCCTGACCGCGGCAACCGGCTACGCGGCGGGCGCCCTGACGGGAACGGAACCGGCGAGGACCGTCGCCCCGGCCGCCGACGCCGGACAGGAGGCCGCCGGATGACCGAACCCCGGGTACCGATCCTCATGTACCACTCGGTGTCGGCCGACCCCACGGACGCCACCCGAACCCTCTCGGTCTCGCCGGAGGCCTTCACGCGGCAGCTCACCCTGATCGCGGAGCGGGGCCTCACCCCCATGACCACCGCCGACCTCGCCGCCCGCTGGCGCACCGCCCGCCCCCTCCCCCACCGCCCCGTGCTCCTCACCTTCGACGACGGCTACGAGGGCGTGCACCGCCACGTCCTCCCCGCCCTGGCGGAACACGGCTTCCCCGCCACCCTGTTCGTGTCCACCGGCTGGCTCCGGGGCGACAACGACACCGGCGCCGGCCTGGACACCATGCTGGACTGGCAGCAGGTGCGCGAACTGGCGGCCGCCGGCGTCGAGATCGGCGGGCACAGTCACACCCACCCGCAGCTCGACCAGCTCGACGACACCGCGCTGCGCACGGAACTGACCCGCTGCCGGGACATCGTCGCCGACGAGCTGGGCGCGCCGCCGGTGTCGTTCGCCTACCCCTACGGCTACTCCAGCCGCCGGGTGCGCACCGCCGTACGGCAGCACGGGTTCGCCCAGGCGCTCGCGGTGGGCAACTCCCTCGCCCGGCGGGCGCAGGGCCCTTACGCCCTGCGCCGGGTGACGGTACGGCGCGGCACGGACGCCGAGGAGTTCGCAACTCTCCTCGACGGCCGTGCCGTCGCCCGCGCCTTCGCCCGGGACCGCGCGCTCACCAAGGGCTACGCGATGGTGCGCGGCGCCCGGCGGATTCGACGCAGGGCGGCGGACGTCCTCGGGTGAGCGGCCGGACGAATCCGACACACCGGCGCGCAGCACGGAAACCGGGTGCACACGGGCCCCGTGTGCCGGATCATGGCGTCCATGTCCGCGCACCCGCACGACGCTCTGCCGATCCGGCTCACCGTCGACGACTCCGACTCCCCGTCCGACGTCGTCGACGCGCTGTTCCTCGGCCGCTTCGCGACGGGCGAGCAGCCGTACTCGCACGCGGCGAACATCGACCGCGTGCGCTCCGGCGCGAACCTGATCCCGCCGGACGCGCGCGTGCTGCGCGTAGCCCGCGACGACGACCGCAGCGCGACCCTCGCCGAGGGCGAGGGCTGGACGCTGCTGGTCTCCCGCTGGAACCGGGGCGCCGACGTCACGGTCACCGCGACCAGCCCCGAACTGGCCGCCAGGGTGCTCAGCGAGGCCACGGACGGCGCGGCCGACGAGCCCGAGCCGCAGCCGGAGAACGTGACGATGGGCTTCTGGTACGTGTCCCCGCGGCGCGGCCCGCACCGGACGACGCGTCAGATCTCCGCGGGCACGTGGGAGGAGGTGCGGCACAACTACACCGCCCCGGTCGCGGACGCGATGGACCGTCTGATGACGACGACCCCGCAGGACATCGCCGGCCGGCTGCTGCTCCTGCACGGCCCTCCCGGCACCGGCAAGACCTCCGCGCTGCGCACCCTGGCCCGTTCCTGGCGGGACTGGTGCCAGGTGGACTGCGTGCTCGACCCCGAGCGGCTGTTCTCCGACGTCGGCTATCTGATGGACATCGCGATCGGCGAGGAGGACGGCCCCGGCAAGGGCCGCTGGCGGCTGCTCCTGCTGGAGGACTGCGACGAACTGATCCGCGGCGAGGCGAAGCACACCGCGGGCCAGGCGCTGTCCCGGCTGCTGAACCTGACCGACGGTCTGCTCGGCCAGGGACGCAACGTCCTGGTCGGCGTCACCACCAACGAGGACCTGGAGCGTCTGCACCCGGCCGTCGTCCGCCCCGGCCGCTGCCTGGCCCGGATCGAGGTCGGTCCGCTGACCCGCCCGGAGGCGGTGGCGTGGCTGGGCTCCGAGGAGGGCGTCGGCCGTGAGGGCGCGACCCTGGCGGAGCTGTACGCGCTGCGCCGGGGCACGTCCCCGACGTCGCTTCCCGAGCCGCGCGGCGGGGCGGACGCGGGGCTGTACTTGTAGGGCCACGGCAGGGCCCAGGTGATTTGATGGGGTTATGACCCTGTTCGTAGGCACGTCGGGGTGGCAGTACAAGGACTGGCGGGGCGTCCTGTACCCGCCCGACGTGCCCGTGCGGCGCTGGCTGGAGGAATACGCGGCGCGGTTCGCCACCGTGGAGATCAACAACGCGTTCTACCGGCTGCCCTCGCGGGAGACCTTCGCGTCCTGGGGCGAGCGAGTCCCGTCGGACTTCACGGTCGCGGTCAAGGCCAGCCGCTATCTCACCCACGTCAAGCGGCTGAAGGACCCCGGGGAACCGGTGCACCGTCTGATGAGCCACGCGGCCGGACTCGGGGCGCGCCTCGGCCCGGTGCTGCTCCAGCTCCCGCCGAACCTGCGTTGCGACCCGGCGCTGCTGGACGCCTGCCTGGCCTGCTTCCCGTCCGGGACGCGCGTGGCGGTCGAGCCCCGGCACGACTCCTGGTGGACGCCGGCGGTCCGCGATGTCCTCCGCTCCCGTGGCGCGGCGCTGTGCTGGGCCGACGTCCTCGCCCGGCCGGCCGCCCCGCTGTGGCGGACGGCGGACTGGGGGTACGTCCGCTTCCACCAGGGCCGGGCCCGCCCCTGGCCGCGGTACGGGCGCCGGTGCCTGGAGACGTGGCTCGACCGCGTCGCGACGACCTGGCCGGCCGACGCGCAGGTGTACGCCTACTTCAACAACGATCCGGGCGGTGCGGCGGTGCGCGACGCGGTCGCCTTCGCGAGGGCGGCGGAGCGGGCGGGCCTGCGCCCGGCCCGCGTCCCCGACCGGAGGTCCCTCGCCGGGCGCTGAGCGCGCCGCCTCACTCCCCGTGGGCCGCCCGCAGGGCGTCGCGCACCGCCGCCAGCGCCTCGTCCTGTGCGACCCCCAGCCGGCGTGCCCGCTCGGCGTACGCCTGCGCGGCGGCGGCCAGTTCACGCGCCGCCGCCGAATCCGCGGCGGCGACGAACGTGCCGTTGCGGCCCCGGGTCTCGATCACCCCGTCCGCCTCCAGGGCCCGGTACGCCTTGGCGACGGTGTTCGCCGCCAGCCCCAGCGACTCGGCGAGCCCCCGCACGGTCGGCAGCCGGTGGCCGACCGGCAGCGCACCGGACCGCGCCTGCTCGGCGATCTGCGCCCGCACCTGCTCATAGGGAGCGGCGCCCTCAACGATGTGGATCTTCAAGGTCACGGGCCGATTCTCCCGTACCGACGGGAAAATGGGAGGCATGCCCGAACGGCGTCCGCATAGCGTGCGGCCCATGACCGTCATCGTGCGTGATCTGCGCCTCGAGGCGCCCGCGGAGGTCGAGGCCTTCGTCCGCGTGCGGCGGCTCGCGCTGCCGTTCATGGTGTCCACCGCCCGCTCCGTGGTCCACGACCTGGCCCACGCCCGTCCCGAAGCCCGGTACCGGCAGCTCGTCGCGGAGGAGGACGGCGAGATCGTCGGCACCGCGCAGGTCGGTGTCGCCCATGAGAGCCTGCGGCCCGGCCTGGGCTTCGCCAACGTGTATGTGCACCCGGAGCGGACCCGACGGGGCGCCGGCTCGCTGCTGGCCCGCGCCGCCGAGGAGCACCTCGCCGCGCACGGCACGACCAGCGTGTACTCCTGGGTCCTGGACGGTCCGGGCAACCTCGCCTTCGCCGAGCGGCACGGCTACCGGGCGAGCCGCTCCGCGCACTTCCTCCGCCTGGATCTGGCGGGCGGGACGCTGCCGCCGCTCCAGGCTCCGCCGCCCGGCGTCGAACTGCGCACCGCCGCCGACTTCGCCGACGACCCCCGCCCGCTGTTCGCGCTGGACGCGGAGACGACCGCCGACGAACCGAGCGACGTGGGCGCCGAGCTCACCGACTACGAGGCCTGGCTGGAGGAGACCTGGCGGCATCCGCTGCTCGACGCCGAGCTGACCACGGTCGCCGTGGTCGACGGCCGTCCCGCCGCGTTCACGGCGGCCCGCACCGACGGCGCCACCCGCTACGCCTCCGGCATGACCGGCACCGCCCGCGCCTTCCGCGGCCGGGGCCTGGCCAAGCTGGCGAAGAACGTCTCGCTGCACCGCGCCCGCGCGGCGGGCTACCGGGAGGCGTTCACCGGGAACGACACCGGCAACGGGCCGATGCTCACGATCAACAAGTGGTTCGGTTACGAGATCTGCGCGACGGAGGTGCGCCATGTCCGCGAACTCGGCTGACGGCTCGATCCGGGCGGACGCCGTGGAGGTCGTCCTCGTCAAGGCCGGCCGGACGAAGATCCGCTACCCGGCCGAGCTGCTGTCCGACGACGGCGCCAGGATCGTCGTGCGCGCCTCCTGGGCGGGCGAGGACGTACGCGACTTCGGCTTCGTACGCTTCGAGCCGGGTGACGTCTTCACCGAGTACTACTGGCGCGACCGCTGGTACGCGGTGAAGGAGGTCCGCACCGCGTCCGGCGACCTCAAGGGCTGGTACTGCGACATCACCCGCCCGGCGACGCTCAGCGGCGCGGAACTGGTGGTCGAGGACCTCGACCTGGACCTGTGGCGCTCCGCCGACGGCACCGACGTGCGCCGGCTGGACGAGGACGAGTTCGCGGAGAGCGGCCTGTCCGACCGCGACCCGGAGGCGGCGGCACAGGCGGTGAGGGCCCTGGACACCCTGGAGACCCTCGCCACGACCGGGAACGGCCTCGAACGGCTGCTGGCCTAGGGCCTGTCTGACAAATCCCCGTCGCCGGTCCGGGGGTCGTCAGGTTCACGGGTCGCCAGGTTTTACGGGTGCGCCGGATCTATCGCCGTCAGTCCACGGAGGCGACCACCGCGTACCGCTCGTCCTCCACGGCTCTCCCCCACAGCTCAGCCTCCCCGGACAGGCGCTCCACGCGGGCGTGGGCGGTGAGCGGGGCGAGCAGGCCGGTGAGCCGGTCCGCCGGTATGCCGACCGGCGTCACCGTCCCCCACACCCCCTCGACCAGCACGAGCCGCCCTCCTGGGTTCAGCAGGTCACGCCAGTGCCGCAGGGCGCGCGCGGGATCGGGCAGTGCCCACAGCACGTGCCGTACGAGGACGACGTCGAAGCGCCGCTTCCCGACCGGGGGCGCCGCCGCGTCACCGAGGAGGAACACGGCGTCACGGCCGGCGAGCTTCTCGCGCGCCCGGACGATCATCTGCTCAGAGAGGTCGACGCCGGTGACGTGGTGCCCCCGCTCGGCGGCGAGGAGCGACAGGCTGCCGGTGCCGCAGCCGAGGTCGAGCAGATCGCCGGGGCGCTCCGGCAGCCAGTCCAGCAGCCTGCGCGCCCAGGCGGCCCGGACTCCGGGGTCGCGCAGCCCGTGGTCCGGCTCGTCGTCGAAGCGGGCCGCCTCCACGTCCCAGTCGACACGCTCCGCAGCGTTCACACCACTCTGGTTCGTCATGCGCCAAGAGTGACAGCCGCCACTGACACCGCCCTCGTGTGACAGCCGCCACTGACAGAACATGCGGCGATGAGGAACTCTCGCGAAAAGGGCCTACCTCCGTGAAATCGCGGAACCCGGTAGCTCTGAAGGAGGCAGCCATGCGCCGTACGACCGTGCAGAAGCCCCTGAAGAAGACGGACTCCCGCCGGCTCCGCGAAGAGGTGGACGAACGCCCCGCCGGGCGCCCCGAGGTGCGCAAGGACATCGCCCGCACCTGGTGGCCGGACGGCTGACCGCGCCCACGGCCCGCGCCGTCGCCGACCGATTCCCAGATTCCCTCGCCTTCCTTCACCCCGGACGCCTCCTGCCTGAGCCCAGGCTCAGCGGTTCCTTAAGGCGGTCCTAAAGATCGCCGGAACCGTTCGCCTGCGGGCGTTTTCGCGGTTTCTTGGTACCGGCACCCCTCACCACCCGGGTCCTGACCGGCGGCTCAGGCCGGTCAGGCCCCGGCGGGGCGGCGGTGCGCGTCAGCTGAGGACGGACGCGCAGGTCGTGGGCGTGGCGTGCGCGGGGTCGAGCGCGTTGGCCACCTCGTGGAAGGCGATCCGGTCGGTCAGCCCGAGCAGCGCGTGCTCGGACAGGTCGAGCGCGCAGCGGTCCTGGACGAGGACGTTGCTGACGTTCGCGCCGCTCAGGAATTGCGTCCGGTACGGCGTGACGACCTCGTCGTACCGGGTGGCGATGACCGTGTAGCGGACGCCGGGGACGGTGTCGCCGCCGGCGTTGAGCTTCGCCATGAAGTCGGAGCCTGCGATCTGCTGGGCGAGGGCGGGGGTGGCGGCGGTGAGGAGGTCCTCGGCGCCGGGGAAGTACGGCAGCAGGTGGGTGAGCCCGGCCAGGGTGGTGCCGTGGTTGTTGGGTGCGATGCCGACGAGGGCGTTCACCTTGGCGGCCCCGCCGAGGAACTTGAGGTAGTAGCGGGGCATCATGCCGCCCTGGGAGTGGCCGACGATGTCGGCCTCGGCGGCGCCGGTCGCGGCGAGCACCCGGTCGACGTAGGCGGAGAGCTGCCCGGCGGACTCGTCGATGGGGCCGAGGGCGTGGAAGAAGGGGACGCCGGGCAGTTGGCCGTAGTCGAGGGAGAAGACGCAGTAGCCCCGGTGTGTGAGGTACGGCGCGAGGGAGAGCCAGTTGTCGACGGAGTTGGCGAAGGTGCCGTGGACCAGGACGACGGGGCGGGGGTGGGCGGCGGAGGGCTCGCAGTCGTAGTCGTTCCAGCCGCCCCGCGACGACGCGGAGGTGGCGGCGGACGACGGCTCGGCCGAGGCGGGGGCGGAGGCGGTGACGGTGAGGGCCGCGGTGGCCAGCAGCAGGGTGGCCAGGGGTCTGGCCAGGCGCTTCCAGGGCAGCATCGCGTGATCTCCTTGCGGCTCAAGGGAGGTTCGACGGCCTTACGCCTGTGATCCGGATCACGAGGATGCTGTTCACTTGTCAAGTTACGGGCGAGTAGGTGAAGTGAGAAGTTACGCGTCGGTAAAAACTTCCGGCGACAGTCGGCGCATGTGCTACCCCTGACGTTCCGTCACCAGGCGGGCCTGATCGGACCGTAGGGGGCGATACGCCCCAAACAGTCACGCAACACGCTCATTTCACCTTCCCCGAGCACATCGCCCCACCGCCGCACCACCCCCACCGCGACCTCCTCCGCCGCCCTGGTGCACGCCCAGCCCCGCTCGGTCAGGACGACCAGCCGGGCACGCGCGTCAGCGGGATGCGGCCCCCGCTCGACGTACCCCTTGCGCACCAACTCGTCGACGAGCTGGCTCGCCGCCTGCTTGGTGACGCCCAGATGCGCGGCCAACTCGGTGACCGTCGCCCCGTCCGGGGCGAGCCGGGCGAAGGCGAAGCCGTGGGCGGGCCGCACATCGAACCCTCGAGCCCGCACCCCCTCGTCGATGCGTCGCGTCAGGTCGCCGGCGGCGGCGAGCAGGGTGGCGGTCAGGGCGAGGGCGTCGGAGTTCTGCACGTCCGCATTGAAACACCCTTGACGATTTGGTCAACCTGCTTGACCATAAGTTCCGTCAAGTGGTCAAGCAGCTTGACCATTCATCGCCGAGCCAGGAGCCGTCCATGCCTGTCGTCCGTTCCGCCGACGCCGTCACCCACGAGATCCACGGCGCCCGCTTCGTCTCGTACGCCACCCCGCTCACCGGCAGCAGGGAACTCGCCGCCTGGCGGGGCGAGATCCCTCCGGGCACGAAAGCGCCGGCGCACACGGTCAGCCGGGAGGAGGTCCTCCATCTCCTCGTCGGAGAGCTGGACGTCACTCTCGACGGGCGCACCGAGCGGATCACGGCGGGCGACACGCTGATCGTCAACGCCGGCTCCACTCTGAAGGTGGAGAACCCGACGGGTCACACCGCGCTCACCTGGGTCACCACCAGCCTCGGCCTGGAGGCGGTGCTGGCCGACGGCAGCCGGATCGTGCCTCCGTGGGCCAACTGAGCCGTACGGTGGGCGGAGTTGCGCTCAGGCCGCCAGGCCGCCGGGCATCACCGCTCTCGGGCCGAACTTCGCCCGCGCGCGGTCGGCGACCTCCTCGATACGGCGGGCCTTCTCGTCGACGGGGTCGAAGGTGAGCTGGTGGGAGGCCCGGTCGGCGGGCCCGAGGCCCTCGGCGCGCAGGGCGATCGCGCGGACCCGGGCACGCTGCAGACCGAGCGCCTCGTACAGGGAGTACGCCGTGCGCGTCAGGTCCGCCGAGTGCGCGGTCGGCTCCCCCAGGGTGCGGACGCGGGTGGTGGACGACCGGTCGGCGTAGCGGACGGTGAGGGTCAGGGCGCGGCAGACCTTCTCCACGGCGCGCAACCGGGCGCCCAGTTCCTCGCCGGCCGACAGAAGCGCCCTGCGATGCCGGACCGGGTCCAACTCGTCTCGCGGGAAGCGCCGTTCGGCGGCCAATGAGGAGGAGACCGCGTTCGGGACGACCCGGCCGCGGTCGACGCCGTTCGCCTTCTCGTGCAGCTCCCGGCCGGCCTTCGCGCCGACCAGGCGCTGGAGCGTGGACAGGGGCGCGGCGGCGACCCGGCCGAGGGTGTCGAGACCGTACTCGCACAGGGTGCGGGCGGTGGCGGCGCCGACGCCGGGCAGGACGGCGACGGGCTTCCCGGCCAGGAAGTCACGGGCCTCGCCGGCGGAGACCGCGCAGGTCACGCCGGGTCGGGCGGCTCGCTGCGCCACACGGGCCAGCATCGGGCCCGGCCCGGCGCCGATCACACAGTCGACGCCGTACAGCGCGAGGGCGCGGACCCGGATCACCGAGGCCAGTTCGACCGCGCCGCGCCCGAAGTAGCGCTCGGCGCCCCGCAGATCGGCCAGCGCCCCGTCCGGCGGCAGCGCCTCGACGACGGGCGTGAACTCCTCCAGCAGACCGAGCAGTTCGGGAAACGCCGCCTCGTGCGCCGACGGCAGCTGGAAACGTACGCAGAGGATGGTCATCCCGCACTCCCCGGGCTCTGGTGCCACAACTTCCTTCCCACCGCGGGCCCTTCGCCCGCGGGGCGCAGATCCGCCCAGGGGTGCATCTCGTACCCCGTGGGCAGGCGGATGCGCCGCCGTTCCATCGCGTCCTGGGCCGCGGAACCGGCCGGTGCGGGCAGCCCGTCCGAACCGGCGAGCCGCTTGCGCGCCGGACCGTCGGCATCGGCATCGGCATCGGCTTCGGGCGCGGGGCCGGGAGCTTCCGCGAGCCGGGACGCGACCCCTTCGAGTCCCTCCTCGCGCCGCACCTCCAGCAGTTCGGCCAGGTTCCAGGCGGCGGCGCCCACCACGCTGAGGCTGCGCGGGCCGCGCCGCTGTACCGTCCCGCGCACCAGCAGCAGCCAGGAGTGGAAGACGGTGTGGGCGCAGGCGTCGTGGGAGTCGTCGAAGAAGGCGAGGTCGACCAGGCCGCTGCCGTCGTCCAGGGTGCTGAAGATGACCCGCTTGCCGGAGCGGATCGGCGGGGTCTGGGTGGCCGCCTTGGCACCCGCCACCAGCACCGTCTCCCCGTGCCGCGTCTCACGCAGCCGTCGCGCCGACACCACGCCCAGTTCGCGCAGGAACTCCCGGTGGTCGTCCATCAGGTTGCGCGAGGCGTCCATGGACAGCACGCCCAGTTCGGCGCTGAGCCGTTCCGCCGAAGTGAGGTCGGGCAGCCCGGCCGGAGCGGTCTTCCGCCCGCCCGCCAGAGGGAGTTGGCCGCCGCCTCCGCCCCGGGAGCCCCGGTGCAGCTCGGCCAGATGCAGTTGCAGATCACGGCGGTTGGCCCCGAAGTCGTCCAACGCGCCCACCTGGGCGAGGCGTTGGGCGAGCGGCCGGCTCGGCCGGGCCCGCTCCCAGAAGTCGAGCAGCGAGGCGTAGGGCTGCCCGTCCGCGATCCGCCGTGCCTCGGCCTCGCTGATGCCGTGCACGTCGAAGAGGGCGAGCCGAAGCCCCCATGCACCGGTGGAGGCAGAGGGTCCGGAAGGTTCAGCAGACCCGGATTCAGACACCAGTTCGACTCGATGGGCGACCCCCGACCGGTTCACGTCCAACGGCAGGACCGGCACCCCCCGCCGCCGCGCGTCCGCCAGCAGCAGCCGCTTGGGGTACATCCCGGGGTCATGGGTGAGCAGCCCCGCGTAGAAGGCGGCCGGGTGATGCGCCTTCAGCCATGCCGACTGATACGTCGGCACGGCGAAGGCGACGGCGTGCGCCTTGCAGAAGCCGTACGAACCGAAGGCCTCGACGATCTCCCAGGTGCGCTGAATCGTTTCCGCGTCGTAGCCCTTCGCCGCCGCCCGCTGGGCGAACCACACCTTGATCCGCCCCTGCGACTCCGGCTCCGACAGCCCGCGCCGCACCCGGTCCGCCTCACCGCGTCCGCAGCCGGTCATGACGGCGACGATGTCGATGACCTGCTCGTGGAAGACGACGACCCCGTAGGTGCCCTTCAGCGCCTCCTCCAGGTCAGGGTGCGGGTAGCGCACCGGGGCGCGCCCGTGCCGGGCCTCGATGAACGGCCGCACCATGTCGGCGGCGACCGGGCCGGGCCGGAACAGCGAGATGTCGACGACCAGGTCGTGGAAGGTCGCCGGCTGGAGCCGCCCGACCAGGTCCCGCTGTCCCGGCGACTCGATCTGGAAGCAGCCGAGCGTCTCGGTGGACCGGATGAGCCGGTAGGTCTCCGGATCCCCCTCCGCGAGCGCGTCCAGGTCGATCCGCTCTCCCGTCGCCCGCGCCACCTCGGCGACCGCGTGGGCCATCGCCGACTGCATCCGCACGCCGAGCACGTCGAGTTTGAGCAGCCCGAGGTCCTCGACGTCCTCCTTGTCGAACTGGGACATGGGGAACCCCTCGCCGCTGGTCGGCACGACCGGCGTACGGGAGAGCAGGGAGGCGTCGGAGAGGAGCACGCCGCAGGGGTGCATGGCGACGCCGCGCGGGAGGGCGTCGAGCGACTCGACCAGTTCCCACAGCCTCCCGTACTTCTCGCGTTCCCCGGCGAGCGCCCTGAGTTCGGGCAGTTCCTCCAGCGCCGCGCGGGCATCGCGCGCGCGGATGTGCGGGAAGGACTTGGCGACGCGGTCGATGTCGGCGGGGTCCATGGACAGGGCGGCGCCGACGTCCCGGATCGCGTGCCGGACCCGGTACGTCTCCGGCATCGCGACCGTCGCGACGCGCTCGGCGCCGAACCGGCCGATGATCGCGCGGTAGACCTCCAGCCGGCGCGCGGACTCCACGTCGACGTCGATGTCGGGCAGCACGACCCGTTCCTTGGACAGGAACCGCTCCATCAGCAGCCCGTGCTCGATCGGGTCGGCGTGCGCGATGCCGAGGAGGTGGTTGACGAGCGAGCCGGCGCCCGATCCGCGCGCGGCGACCCGGATGCCCATCTGCCGCACGTCGTCCACGACTTGGGCGACGGTGAGGAAGTAGGAGGCGAAGCCGTGGTGGGCGATGACGTCGAGTTCGTGGTGCATCCGCTCCCAGTAGTCGCGCCGTCCGTCGTAGCCGCGCAGCACCATCCCCGCCGCCGCCCGGGAGGCCAGGGTCCGCTGAGCGGTGCGACGGCCGGCGCCGACGAGGTGCGGCTCGGGGAAGTGGACGGCGCCGATGCCGAGGTCCTCCTCGGGGTCGACCAGGCACTCGGCGGCCGTGGCCCGGGTCTGCTCCAGCAGGCGGTGGGCGGTGTCGCGGCGGAAGCCGGCGGCCTCCACGATCCGCTCGGCGGTGCGCAGCATGGCGTCCGGCCCCTTCAGCCACGCCTCCCCCGAGTCCAGTTCCCCGGCCGGGTCGATGGGCACCAGGCGGCGGGCGGCGTCCAGGACGTCGGCGACCGGGCCCTGGCCGGGGTCGGCGTAGCGGACGGCGTTGCTGAGCACCGGGCGGATCCGCTGTTCGGCGGCGAAGCCGACGGTGCGGGCGGCCAGGCGCAGCGAGCCGGGCCCGGTGCCGGTGCGGCCGTGCCAGACGGCCTCCAGGCGCAGGGCGTCGCCGTGGACCTCCCGCCAGGGGGCGAGGAGCTTGGCCGCGCGGTCGGGGCGGCCGGCGGCGAGGGCGCGGCCGACGTCGGAGGCGGGACCGAGCAGGACGGTCAGGCCGTCTCCCCGGTTGTCCGCCCAGGTCAGCACGGGGACGCCGTCGGCGGTGTGGGCGGCGGTCACGATCCGGCACAGGTCGGCCCAGCCCCGGGCGCCGTCGCGGGCGAGGAAGGTGACGCGGGGGGCCGACTCGTCGAGGAAGGCGCCGCCGCGCACGGGGGCGCGGCGCCTCTCCCGCCGTACGTCGCTCTCCTGACGGGCCGGTGCGGCCACCGCGAGGTCCGCCCCGAACAGCGGGCGCACCCCGGCCCTGGCGCAGGCCTTGGCGAAGCGGACCGCGCCGGCGACGGTGTCGCGGTCGGTGAGGGCGAGGGCGTCCATGTCCCGCTCACCGGCGCGCTCGGCCAGCCGCTCCGGGTGCGAGGCCCCGTACCGCAGGGAGAACCCGGAGACGGTGTGCAGATGCGTGAAACCTGGCACACGCACCTCCCGCGATCCCGCTCTCGAACATCAGTTCCCTAATCCCTCACTCCCACCATAGACCAATTCCCGAACATCTGTACGACTACCGTTCGAGCGTCTCCCACCTGCGAAAACACACCGAACAGCCGCAAACGCACCGAGGTCCCGCCCCTCGCGTACGGGGGGCGGGACCTCGGTGCGCCGGGAGGGTCAGCCGATCTGCGCGCCCGTCGCCGAGAGCGCCTCGGTCACCGGCTGGAAGAACGTCTCCCCGCCGGCGGTGCAGTCGCCGCTGCCGCCGGAGGTGAGCCCGATCGCGCTGCTCCCCGAGAAGAGGGAGCCGCCGCTGTCGCCGGGCTCGGCGCAGACGTCGGTCTGGATGAGGCCGCTGACGACGTCGCCGTTGCCGTAGTTCACGGTGGCGTCCAGGCCGGTGACCTTGCCGGAGTGCACCTGGGTGGTCGAGCCGCTGCGGGTGACCTGCATGCCCACGGTGGCCTCGGCGGCGCCGGTGATCTTCTGCGTGGAGCCGTCGTAGAGGTTCACCTCGCTCGGGTGGGCGACGTCGGCGGTGTACTTGACCAGGCCGTAGTCGTCGCCGGGGAAGCTGGAGGTCTCGTTGGCGCCGATCCGCTTGCCGGAGGAGTCCGACCAGGCGGTGATGGACTCGGTGCAGTGCCCCGCGGTCAGGAAGTAGGGCTCGCCGCCCTTGACCACGTTGAAGCCGAGCGAGCAGCGTCCGCCGCCGCCGGTGATGGCGTCGCCGCCCGCGATGAAGGGCTTGTACTCCCCCTTGGTGCGCTGGAGCTCCACCGTGGCGCCGAGGCTCTCGGCGACCTTGGTGAGCTTGGCCCACTCGGCGCCGGAGACCGTGCGGTCGGCGGTGACGACGACCTTGTTGGCGGTCGGGTCGGTGACCCAGGCGGTGCCGGGGACGGCCGCGTCCCTCGCGAGCGTCGTCCGGGCGCTGCTGAGCTCGGCGAGGGAGTTCTCCACCAGTCTCGCCTTGGCGCCGGCCGCCTCGACGGCGTCCGCGGCACTCTCGTCGAGCACGTTCACCACGAGACTCTTGGTCCTGGCGTCGTAGTAGGTGCCCGCCGCGTCGGCGCCGAGGTCCTGGCCCAGGGTCGAGGCGAGCTTCCCGGCGGCCAGGGCCGTCAGGAGCCGGGGCTGCGGAGTCTGCGGGGTCTCGCTCGCGTTCGCGGTCTGGAAGGTGACTCCCGCGGCGACGAGCGCGGCCACGCCCGCTCCCGCCATGACGGCCCGTCGCCTGGCTATCCGTCGGTGCTTCAACTCACGTCCTCCTGTGGGGGGTCGGCCCGCGCGGCGGCAGGGGCCGCCGCGGGCCGGAAGGTGGGGTGACGGCCGCCCACTCTTCCGAACCGCACAGGGGGCACACAAGGTCGACCGGCGGACGCGCACACGGTGAGCACAGCGCGCCCTCGGCGCCTTCACTCCCCGGTCACACAAGGCCGAGCCCCCGCACGCGTTCGCGTACGGGGGCTCACCTGCCGCCTGTGGCCGTGCGGGCCGCTGCCCGCCGGCCGGTCTAGAAGACGCTGACGCCGTAGGCGTTCAGGGCCTCCACCACGGGCTGGAAGAACGTCGTGCCGCCCGAGGTGCAGTTGCCGCTGCCGCCGGAGGTCAGACCGTAGGCCACGCCGTTGCTGCCGTAGAGCGAGCCGCCGGAGTCGCCGGGCTCGGCGCAGACGTTGGTCTGGATCATCCCGTAGACGACGTCGCCGCCGCCGTAGTTGACGGTCGCGTTGAGCGCGGTGACGCGTCCGCTGTGGGTGCCGGTGGTCGAGCCGTCACGGTAGACGGTGGTGCCCACGGTCGGGTTGGCCGCGCGGGTGATGTCGACGCCGCCGGCGGTGCCCGCCTTGGCGATCGAGGTGTTGGAGTACCGGACGATGCCGTAGTCGTTCGTCGGGAAGCTGGAGCCCGTCGTCGGACCGAGCACCGTGCTGCGGCCGGAGTTGGAGTACCACGTGCCCGCGCCGTCGGTGCAGTGACCGGCGGTCAGGAAGTAGTAGTTGCCCGCGCTGTCACGGACGTTGAAGCCGAGGGAGCAGCGCCAGCTACTCGTGTAGATGGCGTCGCCGCCCTCGATGTACTTCTGGAACCGGCCTTCGGTGCGCTTGATCGTCAGCGCGTCGGCGTCGGCGCCGGCCTGCTTCTTGATCTTCGCTATCTCGGCCTGGGACACCGTGCTGTCGGCCGTGACGACGACACGGTTGGTCTTGCTGTCCACGGTCCATGCGGTGCCCGGGACGTCGGCCTTGAGTACCGCGCCGCTGACGCTGCCGAGTTCGGCGGCACTGAAGGTGGTGACGTCCGCCGCGTTCGCGTGGGGGATCGCGATGGCGGCCGCGGCCACGAACCCGGTGGCGACGGCGGTCAGCCGGGTCCGTCTGGTGATGCCGCTGGTGGGGGTGGTGCGCTTGATCCTCACGTTTCGTTCCCTCCCAGGGGAAGTCGGGGGCCCGCGTGGGGTCGGGGCCCGTGAGGCGCAGTCAAAGGGCGCTCGTACGTCCGCAATCCGGACAGATAATGCCCCTGACAAGCGCTGAGGGGGAGTATTCGGCCGAACGGACGGTCGGCGCAAGGGTGCCTTTCGGCCGTCGCCCCCGCGTCGGAGCCGGGCCCGGCCCCCGGGTGACTCCCGCTCAGATCAAGGCGCGCTCCCCTGCCTCGACCGCCGCGGGAAGCGTGTTCCCGGGCGGCGGGAAGGGGCAGAAGAAGGCGTCGGAGAAGGCGCACGGGGGCAGTTCCGCGCGGTTGAGGTCCACGATCGTGCGCCCCTCGGCGTCGGGCGCGGCCGGGTACAGGAAGCGGAAGCGGTGACCGCCGTTCCCACTGGTGGCGTCGGCGAACACCGCCCACAGCGAGCCGTCGCCCCGCACGCTCGCTCGGAGCGTCGACTCCCGCCCGTCCAGCCGGAAGGCGATCTCTCCGTCGAGTCCGAGCCCCCGTTCGCGTCCGTCGGCGTTCGGCACCCGCACCGTGCGGCTCTCGCCGTAGGGGATGAAGCGTGCGGGCACCGACCAGCGCGGGTCGAACGCGGTGGCGCCGATGCCCCGGAACCGGCGCCGGGCCTCGGCGTCCGGGTCGAAGTCGCGTACGCCCCAGACGCCTTCGCGCACCAGGACCACCAGCCGCCGAGCGCCGTGGGCGACCCGGGCCGCGGCGACCGGCCCCTGGTCGGCGGTGAGCCGCAGCCGCCCGCTGAACGGCTTCCCGTCGACGGTGAGGCCGTCGGCCTCGGACGCGGTGATCGTCACCCCGCCCTCTTCGGCCACCCACGTCCCGGGAATGTCCGGAAGTCGCCCCTCCGGATGATCGACCGGCCAGTACGTGCCCTTGAGAGCGAGCGGCCCGTAGGGTTCGCAGACCGCTTCGACGCGGCGTTCGTGCCACCGCTTCCAGCCGATTGCCGGATCCGTCATGTGCGCGTCCTTTCGTACGGTGAGGCGGGATGGCGGTATGTACGTCCGCCGGCGCGAGCTTGTCCGCGATGGAACGCGTCCGCCGGCTCGTGCGGAGCGCCGTGTGGTCACGCCGCTCCCCCGGGCACCGCGTACCGGTGGGCGGGGCGGGCCAGGCCCAGGTGCTCGCGCAGCGTGCTGCCCGGGTAGAAGGTGCGGAACAGACCGCGGTGCTGGAGCAGCGCGACCGTGCCGTTGACCAGCCGCTCCAGATCGCGGCGGGGTTCGACGGGGGTGAGGTGGAAGCCGTCGGCGGCCCCTTCCCGGTGCCAGGCCCCGATCAGTTCGGCGAGGTCGACGGGGCCGCCCCGGTACAGCGGGCCCAGGGCGCTGTGCCGGGGGCCGCCTCCGCCGTGGCCCGGTTCGGCGGCGTGCTCGCCCTCCCCGAGGTCGATCAGCAGGCCGGCCAGGACGCGCAGGGAGCCCGGATCCCGCCCCGCCTCCGCCGCAGCGGCGCGCAGTTCCTCCCGTACGGCGCGGGCCTGGGCGGAGTTCGCCGCCCGCACCAGGGCGACGTCGGCGTACCGGGCGGCGACGGCACGGGCGTGGCCCTCGGTCGCGTCGACGACCCGCACGGGCCGGCCCGACGCGGCCTCACTCCCCCAGCGACCCTCCTCGGGCCCGCTCACGTCGCCGGCGCCGGCCGCTTCCTCCGCGTCCGCCTCACGCCACAGGGCCTCCGGCGGCGCGGGAGCGCGGCGGTCCCCGTCCTCGGCGGCGGGCGCGTCGATCCGCCAGCCGGCCCGGCCCCGGCTGATCCGGGCGAGGGCGGCCACGGCGGCGACAGCGGCCCGGACGGGGAAGGGACCGGTGTGGGCGGGGACCAGCCCGACGCGGTGCGTGACGGCCGCCGCCCGGGACAGCACGGCCGGCGCGTCCGTCCCCGGGCGGCCCGGGCCGTCGTCCAGTGTCACGAAGTCGAGCCCGCCGCGCTCGGCGAGCCGCACCAGTTCGACGTGGCGTCCGGCGTCGGCCGCCTCCGCCTGGTCGACGGCGGCGGCCAGGTGCAGCAGGCCCCGGCCGGGCGAGGAAGTCATCTCGCAGTACCCCTTCGGTCCCGAGGTGGTCGGTCGGCGGCTCACGCGGCGGCGCGCAGCCCCAGGTCGCGCAGGAAGGCGAGGGCGGCCCGCGCGGTCGCGTCGTTCTGCCGGAACGCCGGCCCGCCGGTGCGCGGCCGGGTGAACGCTCCCGGTGTCCGCCCGTCGGTGTGCGGCCCGAGCGCGAAGCGCCGCGGGTGCGGCCGGCCGGACCGGTCGATGATCCGTCCGTCGGCGCGGTCCACCCGCAGCAGCCCGTCCGGCGTCTCCGCGGCCCCGTCCTCGTGCAGTGCGCGCAGCAGCGCGTCGCGGGCCCGCCGCACCGTCGGCCCGGGCAGCCGGGCCTCCACCAGAGCCCGCGCCTCGACGGCGAAGCCGGGCACGCTGGGGCTCGACGCCCGGAACACCCCGTCCTCGGCCCGTACGGCCATGTCCGCGCCGACGAACTTCAGCACCCCCGCCCGGGACAGCGCGAGCAGTTGCCGCAGCCTGGGGCCGGGCGGCCCGGAGGCCAGATGGCTGAAGAACCCGTGCCACCAGGGGCCGATGCCCCCGAGCCGCACCAACTGGCCGTAGACGGACAGCAGCGCCAGGAAGACGGCCAGGTCGGGGCTGTGCGCGGCGTCGTGACGGCGGCTCAGGTCGCTCTCCACGTACTTTCGCAGCGCTTCCTGCAACTCGTCGGATGAACCGTGGCGCACCCCGTCCAACGGCCGGTCGAGGGCGTCCAGGTCGAGCCGGTCGCGCGGGTCGGGCACCGCGGCCGCGACGAGCGCCTCACGCTCCACGGCCCCGTCGGACACGGCGTACTCCTCCTCGAAGTCGGCCCAGGCGAGGGCGGTCCGCTCGGGGTGGGCGGTGAACAGCCGGTGGTAGTGGGCGAACCCCAGCTCCTTCTCCACCAGCGGCCACACGTCCCGCCGGAAGTCGAACCCGCCGGGCCGCGCGAGCAGCGCGTCGATCTCGGCGGGCCCCAGGAAACGGGGCAGCGGCGGCCGCTCCCCGCTCCAGTCGTAGCCGATCTTCGCGTGGTACGGCACACCGCGCCGGGAGCCGACGTACAGCACCGGCTCACGACCGGAGGGGAGGTACGCCTCCCCCTCGTACCGCCCGCCGCGTCCCTCGGTGAGGAGCACCATCAGGTCCACGAAGGCGAGTCCGAAGCCGCGCACCAGGACGGGTTCGCCGGGCCGCAGCGCGGACAGTTCAATGTCGGCGGTGAAGTCCGGCGGCAGGTGGACGAGCCCGTGTTCTTCCGCGTACGACGCCAGCGCCTCCTGCTCGTCGTCGAGTTCGGAGTCGAGGTGACCGAGGGCGAGGACGACGAGGTCGGCGAGGAGCGGCCGGGGCCTGTCCTCCAGCCAGACCTGCTGGCGTCCCTCGCGCGGCCCGCCGACCCGCACCGCGCGCCGTCGGTGGTGGTGGACGGTGACCTCGGGGGGCAGGGCGGCGACAGCCTGCTCGTGCACCCAGCTCAGGTAGGAGCCCTGGAGCTGACGGTCGGCGAACAGCCGTCCGTCGACGCCGGCCCACTCGTGCAGGGTGGGGCCGGGGCGCACGGGCCCGGCCATGTCCACGGTCTCGTCGGTGAACATGGTGACGTCCTCGGCGTGCGAGTTCATCCACAGCAGCGGCGACTGCGCGGCCCGCCAGACGCGTCCCGCGCCGGGCGGATGCGGGTCGACGAGATGGAGGTCGAGGCCGGAACGGGCGTACAGCTCGGGCGCGTTGGCGGCGATCCGCTCGACGATCCCGGTCCCCCGCGGTCCGGCTCCGACGATCACCAGCGAGGGCCTCATCGTGCGGCTCCGTCGAACGTGCGCCCGCGCGGGGCGGGTTCGACGGGGAGGCGGCCGGGGGCCGGAGGGAGGGCGCTCCGTGCGACGACCGGCGCAGGGGAGGGAGGAGGGAGGGTGGCTGAGGACATGAAGGCTCCGTGACGGCACGCCGGACGGGTGTCCCTCCCGTCCGGCCGGAGCCGGGGACGGTGAGGGCGGGTGCCTTCACACCGGTGCGCCGCGCGGCGCGCTACGGCCGAGCCCCTCAGCAGGGCCGTCCTCCGAGACTACGGCGGCGTTTCGCCTCGCTGTCAAGGCTGTCCACACTGTGAGCCGTACGTCTCAGTTCGTTGACGGGACATCGGATGCCTGTTCCACTTGGCCCATGCATCCGCAGCAGTGGCTGGTCACCCGCTCCCACATCGACTTCGGTCGTGTGTGGTCCTGTTCCTGTTGAGCCGACCCCCTGCCGCCCCGCTCCCGGGGCGTTCCCGGCGTTCAGCCGCTTGAGTTCACCTCTTCGCCTTCACCCCGCGCGCCTTCCCCTCCCTCAGCGCTCCCCCACCGCCCCGGGTCCCACCCGCGGGCGGGACCCGGCCGTGTCAGCAGTCGCAGCCGCAGCCGTCGCAACAGCAGCCGTCACCGCAGTTCCCGCAACAGTCACAGCAGTCGCAGCAGTCCGAGCAGTCGTCGCAGTCGCACCTGTGGCAGTAGCCTTCCTTGGGCTCCCGTGTCCAAGGGCCTTCGTGCTCGCCGCAGCACAACTGGCAGGTACAGGCGAGGCCCGCCCAGACGAGGCACCCGGCCAGCAGCCCGCGCCGGTCACGGCGCGGCGGCTCCGGCGGCGACGGCGGCCCGCCGGGTCCGGTCGGCGCGAACGGGTTGCCCGGCGGCGGCCCGAACTCGCCGTCCGCACGGGCGTGCCCGCACGAGGCCGTGCCGAAGGCGCGGTGAACGGCGTTGCCCAGTTCGTGCACCAGCAGCACATGGGCCAACTTCGCCTCGGCCCCGGGCTTTTCCGAGCCCTTCCCCAACGCCCAGTCGACCTCGCGCAGCGCGAGCCGGATGCCGTGCACGGCGTCGTCGGCGAGCCGCCGCGCCTCCGGCAGGGACGTCCCGGTGGCGGTGAGCGGGTTCCACGCGCCCGCGGCGGCGTCGGCCTCCCGGTCCTCGACGGCGTCCAGCAGATGCGCGAGCCGCCCGAAGAGCCGGCCGGCCTCGGCGAGCGGTTCGGCGTTGCCCGGCCGGCCCGCCAGCACGGCGGTGTGCGCGAAGGCCGCCGCGGTGGCCGTCTCGGTCGGTTCGGTGACGGTGAGCAACGGCGTCCCGGGTCCGGCGAGCGCCTCGACGTCGATCTGCCGGTCCACGGCGTCGACGAGGACGGCCGTGTCGAACCCGACGGCGGATCCGGTGCGGGCCCCCGCCGCGCCCCAGCCCGCGGCCACCCGGCGCGCCGCCGAGGCCACCGGACGGCGGGCCAGCAGCCCGTCCCTGTCGGCCACATGGTCGCGCACCTTCGCGGAGGCCAGCACCAGGGACACGGCGGCCGCGAGCCGCGCGCCCTCGCCGCGCGCCACGGACGCCGTGCGCATCCCGCGCAGCGGGCAGGGCCCCGCCGTACGCCGCGCCCCTTCTCCCTGACCGGCCTGAGCCTCCGTCAGGACGGATATGAGCAGCCCGTCGTAGTTGGTGACGACCCGGGCGAACTGCCCGTGGTCCTTGCGCAGCGCGAGACACAGTCCGCACAGATGCGCCATCCACTGGGCGCTGAGGCCCTCACCGAGCCGGTGCCGGCACGGCCTGACGATTCCGAACACGCTCGATCCCCCGTGATCCGTACTGCGTTGAGTGACGTCGAAACGTGCGCATCGTAGCCGTGGGTCGCGGGGCGGCCACGGCTCGCCCTGTTCACCCGTACGCTCCGCCCGTCACCCGGTCGCCGAGAAGAATCATATTTCACTCTCAGTCAGCATCGGTGTATGGCCGGACCCTTGGGGCACCTGGACTCTCGACGGATCGGCTGTGCACCAGTACCGTCACAAACCCCCCGCGCGGCGTCTATCCACTTGGCGCGACATCCGCATCATGGACGACCATGGGGAATGCGGAAAGCAAGAATGACCGCTGTGAGAGGAGGCGTCCATGGGATCGGTACGCAAGGCGAGTGCCTGGCTTGGCCTCGTCGACGACAACGATGACGAGCGTTACTACGACGACGACTATTCCGAGGGGAACGACTCCGGCGACGCCTGGGTCACCGACCCCCGGGTGAAGGTCGCCACCGACTCGGCCGAGGAGAGAGGCCGTCGGATCGGCACCGTGACCCCGGACAGCTTCCGGGACGCGCGGGCGATCGGCGAGCTGTTCCGCGAGGGCGTCCCGGTCATCATGAACCTCACGGCCATGGAGGCCGGCGACGCCAAGCGCGTCGTCGACTTCGCGGCCGGCCTGATCTTCGGGCTGCGGGGTTCGATCGAGCGGGTCTCCACCCGGGTGTTCCTGCTGACCCCGAACAACACCGAGATCATCAACGGTGACCCGGCCTCGCACCGGTCGGACGGGTTCTTCAACCAGAGCTGAGGCAGGGCCGCTCGCCGGCCCTGCCCCTGCCGGGGGTCAGCGGAAGGCGTCGAGTCCGGTGAGCGCCTTGCCCAGCACGAGCTGGTGCATCTCGACGGTGCCCTCATAGGTGAGCACCGACTCCAGGTTGGTCGCGTGCCGCATGACGGGGTACTCCAGGGAGATCCCGTTGGCCCCGAGGATCGTGCGCGCCGTACGGCAGATCTCGATGGCCTCTCGTACGTTGTTGAGCTTGCCGAAGCTGACCTGCTCGGGGCGCAGGCGGCCGGCGTCCATGCGCCGCCCCAGGTGGTGGGCGAGCAGGATCCCCTTGTGCAGCTCGACCGCCATGTCGGCGAGCTTGGCCTGGGTGAGCTGGAAGCCGCCGATCGGCCGTCCGAACTGCTCGCGTGTCCTCGCGTAGTCGAGCGCGGTCTCGAAGCAGGACCGCGCGGCTCCCATGGCCCCCCACACGATCCCGTACCGGGCGTGGGACAGGCAGCTCAGCGGGCCCTTCAGCCCCACCGCCTCGGGCAGCACGGCGTCGGCGGGCAGCCGCACGTCGTCGAGGACGAGCTCGCTGGTGACGCTGGCCCGCAGCGACCACTTGTGCTTGATCTCGGGGGCGGAGAACCCGGGGGCGTCCGTGGGGACGACGAACCCCCGGATCCCGTCGTCGGTGTGCGCCCACACCACGGCGACGCCGGCCACGGAGCCATTGGTGATCCACATCTTGCGGCCGGTGAGGATCCAGTCCGAGCCGTCCCTCTTGGCATGGGTGCGCATGGCGGCGGGGTCGGAGCCGTGATCCGGCTCGGTCAGCCCGAAGCAGCCGATGACCTCCCCGGCGGCCATGCGGGGCAGCCACCGCTGCTTCTGCTCCTCGCTGCCGAAGCGGTGGACGGCGTACATCGCGAGCGAGCCCTGCACGGAGACGAGCGAGCGGATCCCGGAGTCGGCGGCCTCCAGTTCCAGACAGGCCAGCCCGTACTGCACCGCGCTCGCGCCGGCGCATCCGTACCCCTGGAGCGACATCCCGAGCGCCCCGATCCCGCCGAGTTCGAGGGCCAGCTCCCGGATCCCGGGCAGCTCCCCCTTCTCGTACCACTCGGCGACGTACGGCAGCACCCGGTCCGCGGCCCAGGCCCGCACGGTGTCCCGCACGGCGAGATCCTCGGGGTCCAGCAGCTCATCGACGCCCAGGGGATCAGCGGGATCGAACGACACCATGACGACACCCTCCACCAGCCCGAAAAACTAACACCGCTAGTCTGGCACCCCGACCCGAAGATCCACCACCACCCGCACCCACCGACGGGCGAGCCGGCCCCACGGGGACGTCCGGCTTTCAGCGGGCGATCAGGGGCGGCGCGCGGGTGGGGAGACCGCCCCGAAGCTCAGCGCGGCGTCGCCCGCGTCCCGGGGCGCCGGCACCTCCACCGCAGGCGCGTCGCACTGCATCACCCGCGGCAGCCGCAGTGCCATCACCGCCCCCAGCGTCAGCAACCCCGCGCTCACCAGCAGCGTCACATGCAGCCCGTGCACGAAGGAATCCCGGGCCGCCCGCCGCAGCACCTCACCCGCCGGCCCCCCGAGCCGCGCCGCCACCCCGTACGCCTCCCCCAGGGAATGCCCGGCCGCCGCCGACGCGTCGGAAGGCACCCCCGGCACCGACGACAACCCGGGCGCGTACGCCGCGTTCATCACGCTGCCCAGCAGCGCGATCCCGATCCCGGCCCCCAGCTGGTACGACGTCTCCCCGATCGCCGCCGCGCCTCCCGCCTGCTCCGGCGGAGCCTCGCTCAGCATCGACTCGTACGCCGCGAACAACGTCGTCTCCAGCCCGAACCCGAGCAGCACGAACCCGAACAGCAGCAGACCGGCGTTGTCCGCCTGGCCCATCGCGGTGAGCGTCACCACGGCCGCAGCCGTGAGACAGAACCCCGCGCACACCATCCGCCGCGGCCCGAACCGCCGCAGCAGCCGCGCCCCGGCGAGCCCCGCGGCCATCGCGGCGAACGTCAGCGGCAGCAGCCGCAGCCCCGTCTCCAGCGGGGACAGCCCCAGCACCAGTTGCAGGTACTGCGCCGCTATGAGCTCCAGACCCACCAGCGCCAGCATGGCCAGCACGATGCACCCCACCGACGTGCTGAACGCCGGCCGCGCGAACATCCGCAGGTCCACCAGGGGATGCCGGCGCCGCCGCTGACGCCGTACGAACAGGACGATCAGCGCCGCGCCCGCCACCAGCGGCGCCACGGTCAGCGCGCCGAGCTCCCCGCCGCCCAGCCGCTTCACGCCCAGCACCAGGCCGAACAGTCCGGCCGCCGCCGTCAGCGCGCCGACGACGTCCCACGGGCCGTCCGCCGCGCCGCGCGACTCGGGCAGCAGCAACCGGCCCACCGGCAGGCTGACCAGCATCAGCGGGATGTTGACGAGGAAGACCGAACCCCACCAGAAGTGTTCCAGCAGGAAGCCGCCGAGCAGGGGCCCGACGGCCGCGCCGACCGCGGCCACCGCGCTCCAGACGCCTATCGCGAGCGCCCTCTCCCGCCGGTCGGGGAAGACCTGCCGCAGGATGGACAGCGTCGCCGGCATGATCATCGCGCCGCCCACGCCGAGCAGCCCGCGCGCGACGATGAGCACCTCGGCGGTGTGGGCGAACGCCGCCATCGCGGAGGCGACGCCGAACAGCGCGTAGCCGAGGAGCAGGATCCTTCTGCGGCCCACCTTGTCGCCGAGCGTGCCGAACAGGATCAGCAGCGAGGCGCAGACCAGCGGGTAGGTGTCGACGATCCAGAGCAGCTCGATCGCGCCGGGCCGCAGGTCCTCGGTGACGGCGGGCACCGCGACGTGCAGCACGGTCGCGTCGACGGCGACCAGGAGCAGGCTGACGCAGAGCACCAGGAGCACGACCCAGCGGTTGGCACCGGCCCCGGCCGCCCGACGGCGCAGCCCGACGGCGGCCGTGGTCGTCCCGGACATGTACGTACCTCCCAGGTGTTTCCTCGGATTCGCCTCGGGTTCGGCGGTCTCGCGGGGGTGCGGCCTCCCGCGACTCGGCCGGAGAGGAGCGGTGGTCCCCGGCCCGCGCTGCGAACGACGAGTATTCGCAGCGTACGCGAGTTCACGCGGCGGCCACGTGGCGGACCTCTCAGAGGCCGGGGCGACCTGTGTGGTGTACGCCACGTGAGGCGACCGCCCTCGCGCCACGGCGCTCGGCCGGTCTGCCCACCCGGTCGATAATCGGGCGCGTGACCGAACTCGAAGCACGTGCGACCGGCCAGGAGGCGCGAGCGGCCTCCATCGGCTCGGCGACCCTGCGCCGGGCGGCCCCGGCCCTGCTGGGGTACGCGGCCGTCCGCATCCTGTGTCTGCTCACGCTGGCCGTGTGGAGCGCGGCGCGCGGAAAGAGCGCGTACACGCTGCTGACCGCCCGCTGGGACGCCCTGTGGTACACCCGGGTCGCCGAGCTGGGGTACGGCTACGAGGTGCGCCTGCCGAACGGAGACGTGCACTCCAACCTGGCCTTCTTCCCCCTGCTGCCGTGGCTGGAGCGGCTGCTGCACGCGGTGACGCCGCTGTCGTACGCCGACGCCGGTTTCGTGGTGTCCCTGCTCGCCTCGCTCGCCGCGGCCTGGGGGATCTTCGCGGTCGCCGACCATGTGTACGGCGGCCGGCACGGCCGCAGGGCCGGGGTGTGCGCGGTGCTGCTCTGGGCCGCCCTGCCGGTGGGGATCGTGCAGTCGATGGCGTACAGCGAGTCGCTGTTCACGGCGCTGGCCGCGTGGTCGCTGTACGCGGTGCTCACCGGCCGGTGGGTGACCGCGGGTCTGCTGGCGTCCGCGGCCGGGCTGACCCGGCCGGTGGGGCTCGCGGTGGTGGCGGCCGTTTGGGTGACGGGTGCGCTCGCGTTCGTCAGGGAGCGCGACGGAGTGCGCACCGGCGCTCGCGCGGAGCGCGCACGGCGCGCCCTCGGGCTCGCCCTCGCTCCCCTCGGCACGGCCGGTTACGTGCTGTGGGTGGGCCGTCGCACCGGCGGGGGCCTGTTCGGCTACCTCGACGTGCAGGCGGGCTGGCGCAACGGCTTCGACGGCGGCTACGCCTTCGCCCGCTTCGTCGCCGACAAGTTCACGTCGTTCCCGTCGGCCCTCGCGGGGCTCGCCCTGGTGGTCGGGGTCGCGCTGCTGATCCGGCTCCACGTCGTCTGCGTCCGGCAGGGGCAGCCTGCCCCCCTGCTGGTGTACACGGGCGTGGTCCTCGCGCTCGCGCTCTGCGCGTCGAGCTACTTCGGGTCGAAGCCGCGCCTGCTGATGCCGGCGTTCCCGGTGCTGTTCCCCCTCGCCCTGGCCCTGGCCCGGCTGCGGACGCGGACGTCGGCGCTGGTGATGGGCGGTGCCGTGGCGGTCGCGGCCGCGTACGGCGCGTGGTGGCTGAACGGTTCCGGCCCGCCCTGATCACCGCGAATCGATCAGGGTATTTATACGTTTCCTAAAACAACCCTCCAGAACGATCAAAAGAATTGAAGGGGATGACCGGACGGGATTACGTAATCCGTAGGAATATCGGCCCCGTTGAGAGCAATCCCACATCACATCGTCATCACAAACCCGTGGAATCGGCCGGGAACAGAGATCACTCGCTGTAACGTCGATTGGGTGCGTACCGAACCAACCACCACCCGACGGCTGGACCGGGTGTTCGCCAGGCTCGACCGAGAGCCGGAACGCCCGTCACACATCGATGTGCCGAGGATGAGCCGGCACAGGATCGTGCTGTTCTCGGCGACCCTGGCCTTCTACCTGGCGATCGTGTGGCTCGTGGTGATCACGTCGTGGCTGGTCCGCCTCGACTGGCAGGTCATGTTCTTCCGGCCGTACCAGCAGTGGTCGGGGATCCACTGGTTCGTCGACTACTACGTGGTCCTCGGCCAGCGCGGCCCGACCGCGGTGATGGTCGCCGCCTGGCTCGGCTGGAGATCCTGGCGGCAGCACACCCTGCGCCCGCTGCTCACGCTGGGCGCCTCGCTGCTGCTCCTCAACATCACGGTGGGGGCCGCCAAGATCGGCATGGGCCGCCTCGGACCGCATTACGCGACCACGATCGGCTCGAACGAGATGGGTCTGGGCGGCGATATATTTCCCAGCGGCCACACCGCCAACGCGGTCGTGACCTGGGGAATCCTGGCCTATCTGGCCTCCACCCCGAGGGCGCGGCGCTGGCTGTCCGCGCTCTCCGCGGTGACCTCGCTCGGCGTCGGGCTGGCCACCGTCTACCTCGGTACGCACTGGCTGAGCGACGTGGTCCTCGGCTGGGCCGCGGGGCTGCTGATCCTGCTCGCGCTGCCCCAGTTCGAGCCGCTGATCGCCCGCGCGGAGATCCGCATCTTCGAGCTGCGCGACCGCTGGCGCGCCCGCCAGAGGGGCAGGTCCACCCTCCCGGCGCCGGTCCCGGTTCCGGTGTCGCTCACCGCGCGCACCGCGACCGCGGACGAGGTCCAGGTGTCCTGCGACGGCTCAGGGACGACCCGTTCGCCCAGGTCGGCGCTCCATCTCACACCCGGTTCGCACGGCATCCGCTCGGAGCGCACTCCGTTCAGCCCGGTCGGCAGCCGCCGTCCGCCGCACTCCGACCGCCTGCCGCGCGGGGCGACCACCTCGGCTGCCCGCCCGGTGACGGGCGGCTGACCGGCCCACGCGGGCACCGGTACGCACCCCGCGGCCCGCACGGCGAAGGCCCCGGTTCCTCATCCAGGAGCCGGGGCCTTCGTGATCTCGGCGGGCGGCGGTTCAGCCCTTCCAGGCGCGGCTCACAAGGCCGTCGCTCACTTCGAGGTTCAGCCGGCCCACGCGGTACTCCATGGTGATGACCGTGCCGGGCGCGAGCGAGCGCACCGTCGTCCATCCCCGTTCACGGGCGAGCCGCTCGGCGCTCTCGGCGTCGAGGCCGACGTATCCGTCCGGGCTGTCCTGAGGCTCCTCCACGGGAGCGGGATTCGGTGCCATACCGCCACGCTAGGCGGAGGGCGCGCTCCCGGGAAGTCCGGACGGCGAAGCCCTGACCGGAGATGTGGATCACTCCGGTCACACTTCTGTCACAGGACCATGACACACGTTTGAGGCTTCGGGAATCACCTTACGGGGCACTGGCCCGTCACCCGTACGAGCGGTTTCCTGCGCCTTTCGCGCCTATTCGAACGCAATTCCCGCGCGTCACCCCGACTCCCCCGAAAAGCTGGCGGAAAGTGCCCTGAGAACCGTCCCCCGAAGCCCGTTCCCCCGCATTCCGCAGGGCCTCGCCGGCGACTTCCCGCCATGGGAAATGCACGGCTCCCTCACACCTTGTCCGTACTTCCCCTGTCGGCGCGGGTGACGGCGCGAGCATCCTGGCGACAGCCGACGGGCGCCTGTGCGGAGACCGGGCGCCGGCGGGCCCGGGACGCGACGAGCGAAGGGGCGAGCGAGCGATGGGGACGCAGACCGTACCGGCCACAGCACGGGTCACCGGGGCCAGACGGCCCGGCCGGGTGGCCGTGGACTGGCTCACCACCACCGACCACAAGAAGATCGGGCACCTCTACCTGATCACATCGTTCGCCTTCTTCCTCGTCGGCGGGGTGATGGCACTGGTCATGCGGGCCGAGCTGGCCCGGCCGGGGCTGCAGATCGTGGACGCCAACCAGTTCAACCAGTTGTTCACGCTGCACGGCACGATCATGCTGCTGCTCTTCGCGACCCCGACCTTCGCGGGCTTCGCCAACGAGCTCATGCCGCTGCAGATCGGCGCCCCCGATGTGGCGTTCCCCCGGCTGAACATGCTCTCGTACTGGCTGTTCCTGTTCGGCGGGCTGATCGTGCTGGGCTCGCTGCTGCTCCCGGCGGGGCCGGCCGCCTTCGGCTGGTTCGCCTACGCGCCGCTCAACGACACCGCGTACTCCCCCGGCCTGGGCCCCGACCTGTGGATCATGGGCCTGGCGCTGGCCGGCTTCGGCACGATCCTCGGCGCGGTCAACTTCATCACCACGATCATCGGGATGCGCGCGCCCGGCATGACGATGTTCCGGATGCCGATCTTCACCTGGAACGCCCTGTTCACGTCGATCCTGATCCTGATGGCGTTCCCGGTGCTGGCGGCCGCGCTGCTGGTGCTGGAGGCGGACCGGCGCTTCGGCTCGCAGGTGTTCGAGGCGGCCAACGGCGGGGCGCTGCTGTGGCAGCACCTGTTCTGGTTCTTCGGACACCCCGAGGTGTACATCATCGCGCTGCCGTTCTTCGGGATCATCACGGAGATCATCCCGGTCTTCAGCCGCAAGCCGATCTTCGGCTATCTGACGCTGGTCGGGGCGACGATGGCGATCACCGGACTGTCGGTGGTGGTGTGGGCCCACCACATGTTCGCCACCGGCGCGGTGCTGCTGCCGTTCTTCTCCTTCATGTCGTTCCTGATCGCGGTGCCGACCGGGGTGAAGTTCTTCAACTGGTCCGGGACCATGCTCAAGGGTTCGGTGTCCTTCGAGACGCCGATGCTGTGGGCGACGGGCTTCCTGGTGACGTTCCTGTTCGGCGGTCTGACCGGAGTGATCCTCGCCTCGCCGCCGATGGACTTCCACGTCACCGACTCGTACTTCGTGGTGGCGCACTTCCACTACGTCGTCTTCGGCACCGTCGTCTTCGCGATCTTCGCCGGGTTCTTCTTCTGGTGGCCCAAGTTCACCGGCAAACTGCTGGACGAGCGGCTCGGCAAGATCCAGTTCTGGACGCTGTTCGTCGGCTTCCACACCACGTTCCTGGTGCAGCACTGGCTCGGCGCGGAGGGCATGCCGCGCCGCTACGCGGACTACCTGGCCGCGGACGGCTTCACCGCCCTGAACACGGTCTCCACGATCGGCGCGTTCCTGCTCGGCCTGTCGACGCTGCCGTTCCTCTACAACGTCTGGAGGACCGCCAGATACGGGCGCAAGGTCGAGGTCGACGACCCCTGGGGCTACGGCCGCTCGCTGGAGTGGACGACCTCCTGCCCGCCGCCCCGGCACAACTTCCACGCGCTGCCGCGGATCCGCTCGGAGTCCCCGGCGTTCGACCTGCACCACCCGGAGCACGCGGCCCTGACCCCCCAGCCCGAGCCCAGGAAGCACCAGGCCCGCGACTGACGGGCTGGGGCGGCCCCGCCCGGTCGGTGCGGGGCCGGTGAGGGGGAGCGGCTCAGAAAGCCAGGCGCAGGCCCGGCATGATCAGGTCGGGGTCGCCGCCGATGGCGTCCTTGTTGGCGGCGTAGAGCCGCTGCCAGGTGGTCCCGTTGCGGGCGGCGATGACGCTGAGCGTGTCCCCCTCGCGGACGGTGTAGCCGCCGCCACGGGAGCTGCCGCGGCTGCTGTGGCCCGATCCCGCCGAACGCTGCGCGCTCTCCGCGCTCTGCGACGTCTGCGAACGCTTCGCCGAGCCACCGGCGGACGACGAGGAGGAGTACGAGGACTTCGAGGACTTCTTCGACTTGTAGCGGTGCTCCTTGGTGCCGGACGAGCCGGACCCGGTGGAGGCGGAGTCGCCCCCGTGGGACGAGGGAGCGCTCCCGGAGGCCCCGGCACGCCCGGAGCAGACGGGCCAGGCGCCCCAGCCCTGGGAACGCTGGACCTTGGTGGCGACGGAGATCTGCTGCGACTTGCTGGCCTTGTCGGCGGTGGAGGCGTACTGCGCACCGCCGAACGCCCGCCAGGTGGAGGCGGAGAACTGCAGCCCGCCGTAGTAGCCGTTGCCGGTGTTGATGTGCCAGTTGCCGCCGCTCTCGCACTGGGCGATGCGGTCCCACACCCCGCCGTCCGCGGCCGCGGCGTTGCCGCTCGCGGCCAGCAGGCCGAGCGGGGCGAGTAGCGCCGCTCCTGCGATGACCGCCGTCGTCCGGGCCTTGCCGGCGCCGATGCGGGCGATGGAGCGGGTGTTATCGGCACATTCGGACATGTAGATCCCTCTCTGCGGACCCGGGTCTCCCCCGGAGCGGGGCGCACCGTCCGCGCGAGGACGCGGTGGTGTCGCTCCGCCCCGTCCGCCGGCGGTCGTGCTGCGCTGTCCTGCTCTGCGCGGCCGGCGGACGTTCCCGGGCGGTGCTAGCTGCACACGGCGGAGGAATCTATGGACTCTGACGGTTCGTTAACAACCAACTGAAGGTTGTCGCAGGCCAGTTGATAGTTACCTTAGGTAACACCCATGATTGAACGCACCACTTTATGCATTGATGTCGCCATTCGCCTGCCATGCCGCCCACAACGTCTGTGACCCAGCTCACGGAACCAACTTCCGTTGCCATCCCGTTACTTGACGTTGAGTGTTCGATTCCGCACACCTCGTGACCGTGTGCGCAGGGCGGTTCGATTCCCTTGGGCCGACAGCGTGACTCCCGCCACAGATCCGCCGTTGTCTTCTGCATGAGCCGGGGACTCACCCGGCTCGCCAACGCACCGCATTCCGAGGGAGCCACCCGTGCCGCGCATGCTCGACGTCAGCGACGAGGTACGCGCCGAGATCGGCGACGAAGAAGCCGACCGGCTGCTCGCCGGAGAGAACGCCCCGGGCAGTTACGACTGCACGTCCTGCCGTACCCCGGGCGACTCCGCGCACGAGCGCACCAGCACCGTCCTGTTCATCGGGGACGAGACCGCCGTCCTCGCCTTCGCCCACTCCACCTGCCTGCCCTCGCAGGTCGTCCAGGTCACCGAGGAGCAGCTCCAGGGCGCGGTCCGCTCCATCAGCGGCGAGGCGTCCCCGGTTCCCGCGCAGATCGCGCCCGAGCAGGCCGTCCTCGGGGTCACCAGCGGACTCGTCCTGATCGCCGGGGAGTTGCACCCCGCCCTCGTCGTCGAGCCGACCGCGCCGATCGCGCGCCCGGGCTCCTCCGGTCTGGGCGACGACTTCCTGCCGCTCCTCATCGAGCAGGGCTTCATGCCGCTGACCGAGCTGGCCGAGGCGCCCCCGGTGCAGCACGGCTGGTCCGTGCTGCTGGCGATGGGACAGCTGCACGCCGTCCTCCAGCCCTCCGCGGGCGGCGGCCAGCCGGTGGCCTGGTGGCAGGCGCACCAGCCGCTCCAGGTGACCGAGGGGTGGCGGGCCGCCGCCAACAAGCACCAGCAGGTGCTGATGTTCGCCGCACCGGTGGGCTCGATCGGGCGTCAGCCCCGGGAGGACCTGCTGCGGGACGCGCTGGACAAGGCGGCGGCGGGCGGCAAGCTCGTCGGCGCGGCCCTGCCGCTCGCGGGCACCTGAGGGAGCCTTCGGCGCGACGAGTACGCGGGGCGCGCGTCCCGCGGCCCCGCGGGCGCCGACGGGGACCCCACGGCCGCATCCCTTCCCGTGCCGGGTCGTTTGGACATACGTGCACACCTACGACGTTCCGCGCCGCCAAGCCTTCCAGTCGGTCCAGTCCGCCCGGCCGGCGGCCCAGGATCCCCAGGGCGTCCCCTCGGCCACGCCGATCTACGACGCGCTCTACGCCGAGTACGTCAAGTCCTTCCGTTCGCTGCCGGGCGATCGCAGCGGGGAGGAGGACCTGGGGTTCACCGCCTTCGGGTATGTCCCGCACAGCACCGGATCGTTCAGCACCGGATCGTTCAGCAGCTCGTTCAGCAGCGGCTACAGCGCCTACAGCGCGGGCGCCCAGAGCGCGCGCACCGGGCTCGGGCAGCAGTCGCAGTGGCAGCGGGTCGGCCCGCTCACCCCGGCCGGCCGGCAGCCGCAGCCGCAGGCGCCGACGACCACGCACCACGTCCCCGCGGCCCTGCCGCCGGCCCGGAGAGGCTACTGACCGGCCGCGGGGCCCGGCGCGGCCTCCCGGCGACGCCCGCACGGCCGGAGGGCGGCTCCCCGCGATGGGGAGCCGCCCTCCGGCCGTCATGTCACTTCTTCCTGCCGCGCTTCTCGCGCACCCGCACCGAGATGTGGATGGGCGTGCCCTCGAAGCCGAACTCCTCGCGCAGCCGGCGCTCGACGAAGCGCCGGTAGCCGGCCTCGATGAAGCCGGACGCGAACAGCACGAATCGCGGCGGCTTGGTGCCGGCCTGGGTGCCGAACAGGATGCGCGGCTGCTTGCCGCCCCGGATGGGGTGCGGGTGGGCGGCGACCAGCTCGCCCAGGAAGGCGTTCAGCCGGCCCGTGGGGACCCGGGTCTCCCAGCCGGCCAGCGCGGTCTCGATCGCCGGGACCAGCTTCTCCATGTGCCGCCCGGTGTGCGCCGACACGTTCACCCGGGGCGCCCACGCCACCTGGCCGAACTCGGTCTCGATCTCGCGCTCCAGGTAGTAGCGGCGCTCCTCGTCGAGGGTGTCCCACTTGTTGTAGGCGATGACCATCGCACGGCCCGCCTCCACGGCCATGGTCACGATCCGCTGGTCCTGGACCGAGATCGACTCGGAGGCGTCGATCAGGATGACCGCGACCTCGGCCTTCTCGACGGCGGCGGCGGTGCGCAGCGAGGCGTAGTAGTCGGCGCCCTGCTGGAGGTGGACGCGCTTGCGGATGCCCGCGGTGTCGACGAACTTCCAGGTGACGCCGCCGAGTTCGATCAGCTCGTCGACCGGGTCGCGGGTGGTGCCGGCCAACTCGTTGACGACGACGCGCTCCTCGCCCGCCACCTTGTTCAGCAGCGAGGACTTGCCGACGTTCGGGCGGCCGATGAGCGCGATACGGCGCGGTCCGCCGACCGCCGTGCCGAAGCTCTGCTCGGGGGCCTCGGGCAGCGCCTCCAGTACGGCGTCCAGCATGTCGCCGGTGCCGCGACCGTGCAGCGCGGAGACGGGGTGCGGCTCGCCGAGGCCCAGCGACCACAGGTAGGCCGCGTCGGCCTCGCCGCTCGGTCCGTCGACCTTGTTGGCGGCCAGCACGACCGGCTTGCCGGCCTTGCGCAGCAGCCGTACGACCGCCTCGTCGGTGTCGGTCGCGCCGACCTTGGCGTCGACGACGAAGACGACGGCGTCGGCGGCCTCGATGGCGTACTCGGCCTGGGCGGCCACGGAGGCGTCGATGCCGAGGACGTCCTGCTCCCAGCCGCCGGTGTCGACGACCTTGAAGCGGCGGCCCGCCCACTCGGCCTCGTAGGTGACCCGGTCGCGGGTGACGCCGGGCTTGTCCTCGACGACGGCCTCACGGCGGCCGATGATCCGGTTCACCAGGGTCGACTTGCCGACATTGGGGCGGCCGACGACGGCGAGCACGGGCAGCGGCCCGTGACCGGCCGCTTCGATGGCGCCCTCCACGTCCTCCAGGTCGAAGCCCTCTTCGGCGGCGAGCTCCATGAACTCCGTGTACTCGGCTTCGCCGAGCGCCCCGTGATCGTGCTCGAAGGCGTCCGAGCCGCCGGGCTGGATGTGGTCGTTCATGAAGTCCGTACCTCGTTCATCGTGGTGATCGGTGGACCTGACTCGGCAGGTGATCCACTACTCAGTGTCGCCTAGCGCCCGGTGAGACGCCTGGCGTTTTCCAGGTGGGCGGCCAGCTGCTTCTGAATGCGCTCGGTCGCCTCGTCCAGCGCCTTGCGGGTGCGCCGCCCACTGCCGTCGCCCGCCTCGAACGGGTCGCCGAAGACGACGTCGACCCGGGACCGCAGCGGGGGCAGCCCCTTCAACAACCGTCCGGGCCGGTCGGTGCTTCCCAGCACGGCGACCGGCACGATCGGCGCGCCGCTGCGCACCGCGAAGTAGGCGAGCCCGGCGCGCAGCGAGGCGAAGTCGCCCTCGCCCCGGGTGCCCTCGGGGAAGATGCCCAGCACTCCGCCGTTCTCCAGCACGCCCAGGGCCCGGGTGATCGCCGAGCGGTCGGTCGTCTCGCGGTCCACCTTGAGCTGGCCGATCCCGGTCAGGAAGGGGTCGAGCGGGCCGACGAAGGCTTCCTTCTTGATCAGGAAGTGCGTGGGCCGGGGCGCCACGCCCATGACCATCGGGCCGTCGATGTTGTGGGAGTGGTTGACCGCGAAGATCACCGGGCCGGTCGCGGGCACCTTCCAGGCTCCCAGCACACGCGGCCGCCACAGCCCGTACATCAGCCCGACGCCGATCCGGCGTCCGACCTCGGCGCCCTTCTGCGAGGGCACGGACGGCTGAGTCACCTGCCCGCCCGCTTCTCCTCGACGAGGGTGACGACGCACTCGATGACCTGGGCCAGCGTCAGCTCGGTGGTGTCCACCTCGACGGCGTCGTCCGCCTTGGCGAGCGGGGAGGTCTTGCGGGAGGAGTCGGCCGCGTCCCGCTTGATCAGCGCCTCGCGGGTGGCGTGCACGTCCGAGCCCTTCACCTCGCCGCTGCGGCGGGCGGCGCGGGCCTCCGGGGACGCGGTGAGGAAGATCTTCAGATCGGCGTCGGGCAGCACGGTGGTGCCGATGTCACGCCCCTCGACGACGATCCCCTTCTCGGCGGAGGCCGCCAGCGACCGCTGGAGCTCGGTGATCCGGGCCCGCACCTCCGGCACCGCGCTGACCGCGCTGACCTGGGAGGTGACCTCCTGGGTGCGGATCGGGGCGGCCACATCGGTGCCGTCGACGGTGATCGTCGGGCCCGCCGGGTCGGTGCCGGACACGATCTCCGGCTTGCCGGCGACGGCGGCGATCGCCGTGGGGTCCTCGATGTCGATCCCGTTGGCCACCATCCACCACGTGATCGCCCGGTACTGCGCACCGGTGTCCAGGTAGCTCAGCCCCAGCTGGGCGGCCACGGCCTTGGACGTGCTCGACTTGCCCGTTCCGGAGGGACCGTCGATGGCGACGATCACGGGCTGGGCGGCGCCGTTTTCCACGAGGGGACACCTTCCTGGTGCGAGGCGGAGGACTGCGGGGCGAGAACACGCCCCGGACAAGGTTACTGGCTACGACTCACTCGTCCGGCCGCACGTCAGGGCGAGGGGGCCTTCCCGTCCGACCGGGACGGGCGGCGGGGCGCCGGCGCCGGGCGACCTACTGCCGCACCGCCCACCCCCGCTCCGTCAGCGCGGCGGACAACACCCCCGCACTGCGCGGCTCGACCATCAACTGCACCAGCCCCGCCTGCTGCCCGGTCGCGTGCTCGATGCGTACGTCCTCGATGTTGACCCCCGCCAGCCCGGCGTCGGCGAAGATGCGGGCCAGCTGCCCCGGCTGGTCGTCGATCAGCACCGCGACCACCTCGTACGCCCGCGGAGCGGACCCGTGCTTGCCGGGCACGCGCACCTGCCCCGCGTTCCCGCGCCGCAGGACGCCCTCGATGCCGCCGGCGCCCTCACGTCGCTTGGCCTCGTCGGAGGACTGCAGGGAGCGCAGCGCCCGCACCGTCTCCTCGAGGTCCCCGGCGACGTCGGTGAGCAGGTCGGCGACCGGTCCGGGGTTGGCGGAGAGGATGTCGATCCACATCCGGGGGTCGGAGGCGGCGATCCGGGTGACGTCCCGGATGCCCTGCCCGCACAGCCGTACGGCGGCCTCCTCGGCGTTCTCCAGCCGGGCGGCGACCAGGCTGGAGACGAGGTGGGGCATGTGGGAGACGAGCGCCACCGCCCGGTCGTGGGCGTCGGCGTCCATGACCACCGGGACGGCCCGGCAGTGCGAGACCAGCTCCAGGGCGAGGTTGAGCACCTCGGTCTCGGTGTCCCTGGTCGGCGTCAGCACCCAGGGCCGGCCCTCGAAGAGGTCGGCGGACGCGGCGAGCGGGCCGGACTTCTCGCGGCCCGACATGGGGTGCGTGCCGAGGTACCTCGACAGGTCCAGGCCGAGCGCCTCCAGCTCACGGCGCGGACCGCCCTTGACGCTGGCCACGTCGAGGTAGCCGCGGGCCACCCCGCGCCGCATGGCGTCGGCGAGCACGGAGGAGACGTGGGCGGGCGGCGCGGCGACGATGGCGACGTCCACGGGACCTTCGGGGGCCGCGTCGGCGCCGGCGCCGAGCGCGGCGGCCGTCCGGGCCTGCTCGGGGTCGTGGTCCTCCAGGTGGACGGCGACGCCGCGCTGGGCGAGGGCCAGGGCGGCGGAGGTGCCGATCAGCCCGGTTCCGATGACGAGTGCGGTCCTCACCGGGCGACGCCCTCGCTCAGGACCGCGACCCGCTCCATGTGGCCGGCCTCGTCCCGCTCTCGCCGGCCGGCCCCCCGGGCCGCTCGTACCGCCACGGTGCTGCTCCTCGTTCACATAGCTGTCGGCTCTGCGTCCAGCGTAGTCAGCCCGTCCGCGCGGGGTGCGCGCCGCCCGCCCGCTGAGACGGGTGCGGGAGCCGTTCACCACATCCGGAATGTTCGTTTTGTGGCATTTATCCGGAATTGCTTCTCGTTCGGTGCCTTCGGTGCCACGATTGTGGTCCGCGTCACCGCGCCTTCTGCGCTTTCCACATCTTCCGCACCTTCGGAGCGACGACATGACCCACCCCGCCACCCGCCGTACGGTCCTCCTCGCGACGGGCGCGGCGGCTCTCGCCGTCGGCTGCAGCGACAAGGGCGACGGCGGCTCGGCCCCCGAAACCTCCAAGAGCCCCGCCGCCGGGACCGCGGGCACCCCCGGGACCGAATCCCCGGCCGCCTCCGCGGGTCGCGAACTGGCGGCCACGGCCGACATCCCCGTCGGCGGGGGCACGATCTTCACAAAGGAGAAGGTCGTGGTCACCCAGCCGTCCAAGGGCGACTTCAAGGCCTTCTCCGCGATCTGCACCCATCAGGGCTGCACGGTCACCAGCGTCGCCGACAAGACGATCAACTGCGCCTGCCACCGAAGCAGCTTCAGCATCGACGACGGCGCGGTCACCGCGGGCCCGGCGACCAGACCGCTGCCGGCGGAGAAGATCACGGTGGAGGGCGGCGCCATCAAGCTGGCGTGAGCCGCTGAAGAGCCGCGGGGCCCCGCTTCCGGGGCTCAGGCGGCGGCCGTCACGCGTCCCACAGCGCCCCGAACGTCACCAGCTCCCCGTGGTACTCGATCCGGTCCGCCCACTCCGCGGGCCACGCGTCGGCCCCGGCGTACGCGCCGGCGAAGGCGCCCGTCAGACAGGCGATGGAATCGGAGTCACCCGAGGAACAGGCGGCCCGGCGCAGCGCGGTGACCGGCTCGTCGGGGAAGAGCAGGAAGCACAGCAGCCCGGTGGCCAGGGCCTCCTCCGCGATCCAGCCCTCCCCGGTGGCCAGGCACGGGTCGGTCTCGGGCGAGACGGTGCGCACGGCGTCCTGGAGCCGCTCGAGGATCGCGAGGCACTCGTCCCAGCCGCGCGCGATGAAGTGCTCGGGTGTGGGGTCCTGGCTCCGGGTCCACAGGTCGCCCAGCCAGGCGTGGTGGTAGTGGGAGCGGTTGTCGAGGGCATAGGAGCGCAACAGCCCGACGAGCGCGGCCGGATCGGCGCCCTGGGCGAGCAGCCGTACGGCGTGGGCGGTGAGGTCGGAGGCGGCGAGCGCGGTGGGGTGCCCGTGGGTGAGGGCCGACTGCAACTGGGCGGCTCCGGCGCGCTGTTCGTCAGCGAGTCCGGGCGCGAGACCGACCGGCGCGACCCGCATGTTGGCGCCGCAGCCCTTGGAGTGGATCTGGGCGGCGTCCTGCCACGCCCGCTTCTCGTTCTTCAGCAGGTTGCAGGCGACCATGCAGGTCCGGCCCGGCGCACGGTTGTTCTGCGGCGACTGGTACCAGTCCACGAACTCCTCGCGGAGCGGCCGCTCGAACCGCTTCGGCCCGAGCACTCCCCGGTCCATGGCCGCCCGCAGCCCCTGGGCCACCGCCAGCGTCATCTGTGTGTCGTCACTGACGATCGCGGGCGTGATCAGCTCCATCCGCCGCCAGGGGCCGCACTTGGCGAGGATCGACGGCACGTCGTTGAACTCGGTCGGGAAGCCCAGGGCGTCGCCGAGGGCGAGGCCGAGCAGGGCCCCGGTGGCGGCGCGTTTGCGGACGGTGGTGGAGGCGGTCATGCGGGACGTCCTTCCCGGGGCGGTCGCAGCAGGGGCGGGTGCAGGGCGGTGGCGGCGCCGGCGCGGTACAGCGCGGCCGGTTTGCCCCGGCCGCCGGTCAACCGGGCGGCGCCGGGGACGGGTTCGACGAAGCCGGGCGTGGAGAGCACCTTGCGGCGGAAGTTGGGCCGGTCGAGCCCGGAGCCCCACACGGTCTCGTAGACCTCCTGGAGTTCCCCGAGAGTGAACTCCGGCGGGCAGAAGGCGGTGGCGAGGCAGGTGTACTCGAGCTTGGCCCCGACGCGTTCGCGGGCGTCGGCCAGGATCGTGTCGTGGTCGAAGGCGAGCGGTCGGGCGGCGTCGTACGCGATCCAGCGGGCGTCGCTGGCGTCGCTGCCGCCGTGCGGCTCGGGCGGGTGGGGCAGTAGGGCGGCGAACGCGACGGACACCACCCGCATCCGGGGGTCCCGGCCGGGTTCGCTGTAGGTGCGCAGCTGCTCCAGATGCAGCCCCTCGACGTCCGACAGGCCGGTCTCCTCGGCGAGTTCACGCCGGGCGGCCGTCTCCGCGGACTCGTCCGGCCGCACGAACCCGCCGGGCAGCGCCCAGTGCCCGGCGTACGGCTCCTGGCCGCGTTCGACGAGCAGCACGTGCAGGGCGCCCGCGCGGAGGGTGAACACGGCGAGGTCGACGGTGACGGCGAAGGGTTCGTAGGCGTGCTTGTCGTACGCCGGTGCGTCGTGGCCGCGCATGACTCCACCCCCTTTTATGGTCAAGGCGACTATAAAAGGGGGCGGGGTTCGGTCACAACCCCCCGGTCAGAGGTCGACCTCCTGCATCAGCATCCCGACCTCGGTGTTCGACAGCCGGCGCAGCCAGCCCGACTTCTGGTCGCCCAGGGTGATCGGACCGAAGGCGACGCGCACGAGCTTGTCGACGGGGAAGCCGGCCTCCGCGAGCATGCGGCGCACGATGTGCTTGCGGCCCTCGTGCAGAGTGACCTCGACCAGGTAGTTCTTGCCGGTCTGCTCGACGACGCGGAAGTGGTCCGCGCGCGCGTACCCGTCCTCCAGCTGGATGCCGTCCTTGAGCTGCTTGCCCAGGTCGCGCGGGATCGGGCCCACGATGTGCGCGAGGTAGGTCTTCTTCACGCCGTACTTGGGGTGGGTCAGGCGGTGCGCCAGCTCGCCGTGGTTGGTGAGCAGGATGACGCCCTCGGTCTCGGTGTCGAGCCGCCCGACGTGGAAGAGACGCGTCTCACGGTTGGTGACGTAGTCGCCGAGGCACTGCCGGCCGTCGGGGTCCTCCATGGTCGACACGACGCCGGCGGGCTTGTTGAGCGAGAAGAACTGGTACGACTGCGTCGCGACGGTCAGGCCGTCGACCTTGACCTCGTCCTTCTCGGGGTCGACCCGCTTGCCCTGTTCCAGGACGATCTCGCCGTTGACCTCGACGCGCGCCTGCTCGATCAGCTCCTCACAGGACCGCCGCGAGCCGTAGCCCGCGCGCGCGAGCACCTTCTGCAGCCGCTCGCCCTCCTGCTCGGCGCCCGGGAAGGTCTTGGGCAGCTTGACGTCCTTCTTGCCCGCGTAGCGCTCGCGGTTGCGTTCCTCGGCGCGCGCCTCGTACTCGCGGGAGCGGGCGGGTGCCGTACGGCCGCGTCCGCCGCCCTGCGGCTGCTTGGGGCCGCCCTTGGCGCCGCCGCGCGCCGCGCCGCCGCGCCCCGACTTCGGGCCGTCGGGGGACGCGCCGGGGCCCACGTCGTAGCGGCGCTCCTCGGGACGGGGCTTGCGCGGACGCCCCTGCCCCTGCCCCTGCTTCTGGTCCCTGTCGTTGCCGGCGCCGCGGTGGTTACCGCGCCCGCCGCTCTTACCGCTGCCGCTACCGCTACCGCTGCTTCGCATCAAAGTTCCGTCGTCGTCGTGTCGGGCCTGTTCGTTCCGGCGGCGCCGTCCGTGTCCGGGGCGTCCGGGTCGAACGACGGTACGGCTTCCTGGGTCTCGGCCTCGATCGCCTCCGCCTCCGGGAGGAAGGGCGCGAGCTCCGGGAGCTCGTCCAGACCGCGCAGGCCCATCCGCTCCAGGAAGTAGTTCGTCGTCCTGTACAGGATCGCACCTGTTTCGGGTTCCGCGCCCGCCTCCTCGACCAGACCCCGTTGGAGAAGGGTGCGCATGACCCCGTCGCAGTTCACCCCGCGCACGGCGGAGACCCGGCTGCGGCTGACCGGCTGCCGGTAGGCGACCACGGCCAGCGTCTCCAGCGCTGCCTGGGTGAGCCGGGCCTGCTGGCCGTCCAGGACGAAGCGCTCCACGGCCGGGGCGTACTCGGCCCGGGTGTAGAACCGCCAGCCGCCCGCGACGAACCGCAGGTCGAAGCCCCGCCCCTGCCCGGTGTACTCGTCGGCGAGTTCGCGCAGCGCGTCCGCGACCTGGCGGCGCGGCCGTTCCACGATCTTCGCCAGGTGCTCCTCGGTCGCGGGTTCGTCCACGACCATCAGGACGGCCTCCAGGGCGGGCTTGAGGTCGAGGTCCACGACGGCACGGGATCCGCCCGGGGCGCCGGCGCCCGCGGCTGTCTCCTCACTCACGGGGTCTTCTCCTTCCCGGACTCCCCGGGCACTTCGGGGGGCCGGTCGAACTCGTCGGTCACTCTGGGCGTCTCGTCCCCGTCCCCGCCGGTCCACCGCACCAGCAGCTCGCCGAGGGCCGTCTCCTGGTCCAGGGCCACCGCCTTCTCCCGGTACAGCTCCAGCAGGGCCAGGAAGCGGGCGACGATCGTGAGGGTGTCGTCGGTGTCCTCGACGAGCGTACGGAAGCCGGCCTCCCCGAGTACCCGCAGCCGCGCGACGACGATCTGGGCCTGTTCCTGCACGCTGACCAACGGGGCGTGGATGTGGTCGACGTACACCTGCGGCTTGGGCCTGGGCTGCATCGCCTTCACCGCGAGCCGGGCGAACCCCTGCGCCCCGATGTTGATGACGACCTCGGGCAGCAGCTCGGCGTGGTGCGCTTCGAGGCCGACGGTACGGGGGTAGCGGCGGGCCTCTTCCTCCAGCCGCTCGTTGAAGATGTCGGCGATCCGTTTGTAGGCGCGGTACTGGAGCAGCCGAGCGAAGAGCAGGTCGCGGGCCTCCAGCAGCGCGAGGTCGGCCTCGTCCTCGATCTCGGCGGCGGGCAGCAGCCTGGCCGCCTTCAGATCGAGCAGCGTCGCGGCCACGACCAGGAACTCGGTCGTCTGATCCAGGTCCCAGTCCGGTCCCATCGCCCTGATGTGCGCCATGAACTCGTCGGTGACCTTGGACAACGCGACTTCGGTGACGTCCAGCTTGTGCTTGGAGATCAACTGGAGCAGCAGGTCGAACGGCCCCTCGAAATTGGCGAGCCGAACCTTGAACACCCCGTCGGCCACCCCGGCCTCAGCCGGGGCGGCCTCGCCCGGAGGAGTTCCCGCCGCGGCGGCTCCCTCGGGTGCGGTGCCGGTCCGAAGGGGCGCTTCCGCGGAGACGGCGGCCGACGGCGCCCCGCCCCCGGCCCCGCGTGGGCCGGCAGGCACGGCCGGGGGCGCCGGCCGGGCCTCCTCGCGGCCCACGGCCGGCGGCGGCTCGCTCCAGGGCCCGGCTTCGTCGTGGGCGGGGGGCGCGGGCTTCGCCGGCAAGGGGTTCTCGGGTGCCGCCCCGGTCGGCGGCGTGGCGGAGTCGTCGGTGCGGGGCTCCGGCGGTGAGGTGGTGGGGGTCGACGGGCCTCGGCCCAGGGGGCGTCGGCGGCCTCCGGCCGTGCCGCCGGCGGAGGGGGCGTTGTTCGAGGTCATGACCTCCGCAGGCTATCGCTACCGGCCGCGCAGCCGGCGTACGAGGATGCTGGCGTCGCCGCGGGCCTCCAGGTCCGCCAGGACCACGGCGACCGCCTCGCGGACGATCCGTCCCCGGTCCACGGCCAGCCCGTGTTCGCCGCGCAGCACCAGCCGGGCGTGCTCCAGGTCCATCAGCTCCTCGGCGGAGACGTACACGGTGATCTTCTCGTCGTGCCGCTCCCGGCCGCTGGGCCGGCGGGCCGCGGCCCGGCCCCGCTTGCGGGGCTGGGCGGCCTCGCCGGCGGCGGCCGGTCCTTCCTGCGCCGCGCCCTGACGCCGCGTGGGGCGCTCCGCGCCGGCGGTCCGGCTGCGGGACTCCCCGGCGTCGCCCTGCTCGGCGTCGGCCGCCACGTGCTCGGCGCCCTCGCCGTCATCGCCCTGCGCGGGCACGGCCTGCGGCGCGTCCTCGGCCGAGGCCGCCGCTGCCGCCGTGTCGCTCTCCCCGGCGGGAGCGGGTACCCGCGCCTCGCCGTTGGCCGGGCGTCGCGGTGCGGACGGCTGGAGCGCCATCCCCCCTGTCGTACGGAAGAGTTCGTCGGCCCCCGGCAGACTCACTCGGCGTGACACCGGGCGAGCACCTCCCTGGCGAGCTGACGGTAGGCGGCGGCGCCGACGGAGTTGGAGGCGTAGGTGGTGATCGGCTCACCGGCGACCGTGGTCTCCGGGAAGCGGACCGTGCGCCCGATGACCGTGTGGTACACGTGGTCGTCGAAGGCCTCGACCACACGGGCGAGGACCTCGCGGCTGTGGACCGTGCGCGAGTCGTACATCGTGGCGAGGATGCCGTCGAGCTCCAGCTCCGGGTTGAGCCGCTCCTGGACCTTCTCGATGGTCTCGGTGAGCAGCGCGACACCGCGCAGCGCGAAGAACTCGCACTCCAGCGGCACGATCACCTTGTGCGCGGCGGTCAGCGCGTTGACGGTGAGCAGGCCGAGCGAGGGCTGACAGTCGATGACGATGAAGTCGTAGTCGTCCAGCAGCGGCTTCAGCGCCCGTTGCAGCGTCGACTCGCGCGCGACCTCGGAGACCAGCTGGACCTCGGCGGCGGACAGGTCGATGTTGCTGGGCAGCAGGTCCATGTTGGGGACCGCCGTCTTCAGGAGCACCTCGTCGGCCGCCATGCCCCGCTCCATGAGCAGGTTGTAGACGGTGAGGTCGAGCTCCATCGGATTGACGCCGAGTCCGACCGACAGCGCGCCCTGCGGGTCGAAGTCGACGAGCAGCACCCGGCGTCCGTACTCCGCGAGGGCGGCGCCCAGATTGATGGTCGACGTCGTCTTGCCGACGCCGCCCTTCTGGTTGCACATCGCGATGATCTTCGCGGGTCCGTGATCGGGCAGCGGACCCGGGATCGGGAAGTACGGCAGCGGGCGTCCCGTGGGACCGACGCGCTCGCGACGCTGGCGGGCTGCGTCGGGCGCGAGGGTGGCCGCGTACTCGGGATCGGGCTCGTACTCGGCGTCGGGGTCGTAGAAGTGCCCTTCGGGCAGTTCGTCGTAGTCGGCGAAGTGGTTGCGGGGCGCGCCACTTCCGTCGCCGGCCATGGCGTTCACGTGATGGCCATCCATGCTGTGGTGTGCTGGCTGAGCCAACTGGGGGCTTCTGTGGCTCTGATGGTCTGCGAAGGTTCGGACAGCGACGGAGCCGACAGCCTCGCGCCCCGTGGGGCCCGGGCCCCGCGTAGGCGTTCCTGGATGACCACCCCCGGGAGAAAATGTCGACTCATTCACAAGTCGTCTTACCTCCTTGGTGACCAGGAAACTTCTAGACAAGGTCAGCGTGGCACCATGCCGACGATTGGCGACTCTATGGCGTGTCGGGCGTCCGCAGCAACACAATCCGCCGGACCCGGCCGGATGTGTCGGCAATGAAACATCCCGCTGTCAAGGGCGTACGGCCGTCGCACGGCAGGATTCACGGGTGTGCGAATCGGTTCAAGGGTTACGTTCGAGGCGAGTTGACCGAGAGCGGCAAAGTGACCATACACACACTCGGCCGGACCTTGTCGGGCAAGGTCCGGCCGCGCGCACGCCCTTGAGGCGTCCTGTTGACGTATCGCCTTTACGAAAAGGTGACTTGGCGGGTGTCTCAGCCGAGCAGCGAGGCCAGCTCGACATGCTCGAGGCCGTGGGCCTCGGCGACCTCGCGGTAAACCACCTTGCCGTCGTGCGTGTTGAGGCCCCTGGCCAGCGCGGGGTCGCGGCGCAGCGCCTCCGCCCAGCCTCGGTCGGCGAGTTCGACGATGTACGGCAGGGTCGCGTTGGTGAGCGCGTAGGTGGAGGTGTTGGGGACCGCGCCGGGCATGTTGGCGACGCAGTAGAAGACCGAGTTGTGGACCGGGAAGGTCGGCTCGGCGTGGGTGGTCGGACGGGAGTCCTCGAAGCAGCCGCCCTGGTCGATCGCGATGTCGACAAGGACACTTCCGGGCTTCATCCGGGAGACCAGCTCGTTGGTGACGAGCTTGGGCGCCTTGGCGCCCGGGATGAGGACGGCGCCGATGACGAGGTCGGCCTCCAGGCAGGCCTTCTCCAGCTCGAAGGCGTTGGAGACGACCGTCTGGATCTTGGTGCCGAAGACCTTGTCGGCTTCCTTGAGCTTGTTGATGTCCTTGTCGAGCAGGGTGACGTGGAAGCCCATGCCGATGGCGATCTGCGCGGCGTTCCAGCCGGAGACGCCGCCGCCGATGACGACGGCCCGGCCGGCCAGCACGCCGGGGACGCCGCCGGGCAGCACGCCGCGGCCGCCGTTGGCGGCCATCAGGTGGTAGGCGCCGACCTGCGGGGCCAGCCGGCCCGCGACCTCGGACATCGGGGCGAGCAGCGGCAGCGCGCGGTTCGGCAGTTCGACGGTCTCATAGGCGATCGCCGTGGTGCCGGACTCGATGAGCGCGTCGGTGCACTCCTTGGAGGCGGCCAGGTGCAGGTAGGTGAAGAGCGTCTGGTCCTTGCGGAGGCGGTGGTACTCCTCGGCGATGGGCTCCTTGACCTTCAGCAGCAGGTCGGCGGTGGCCCACACCTCGTCGGCGGTGTCCAGGATCCGGGCGCCGGCGGCCACGTACTCCTCGTCCGGGATCGACGAGCCGACACCGGCGCCCTGCTCGATGACGACCTGGTGGCCGTGGCGCACCAGCTCGTGCACGCCTGCGGGGGTGATCGCCACCCGGAACTCGTTGTTCTTGACCTCGCGGGGGATGCCGACCTTCACGTGGATCACGGTCCTTGGCTCAGAGGGTGTGGGGGCATGGAACGACAAACCCGGATGCAATGGGCATACGGGGATACACCGCCGGAGAACGTGCGGCAGAGCCAGTCTAATGAAGGCGTTCCCGCTGTCCAGCCTTCCAATGCATCAATCTTCAGCAGATGTACTGCGGATTTCGCAGGCGTCGGCCGCGTCTTCCGGCTCTGACTCGGTGCCGGGGGCCTCATCTCCCAGGATGCGCTCCGCCGCGCCCCGGTGCAGGCGGGCGGCCGCCGGGTCGCCGAGGTGCTCGCAGGTGTCCGCCAGCCGCAGGTGCAGCGCGGCCTGCAGGCGGGCGTCCCCCGCGCGGCAGGCCCACTCCACCGCCTCCTGACAGGTACGCAGCGACTCCTCGGGCCGGCCCGCGTACTCCTGGACGCGGGCCAGCTCGCTCAACGCCCGCGCCTGCGCGGCGACATCGCCGCTCTTGCGGTGCACCGCCACGGCGGCCCGCCAGCCGCGCTGCGCCTCCCCGTAGCGTCCGGCATAGGTGTGCGCGGTCGCGATACGGCCGTACAGGCGGGCGGCGTCGGCGCGCTCGTCGCGGGCCAGGCGCTGGGCGAGGGCCCGGCCGAACCAGTCGGCGGCCCGCTCGTAGTCGCCGAGCTCCTGATGCGCACCGCCCACGGATTCCATCGCGCGCCCGGTCGCGTACGGATCGTTCGCCTGGCGTCCGGCGTCCAGCGCGGCCCGGTAGCGCACCAGAGCCTGGGCCGTGCGCCCGGTGCGGGCGTCGACGTCGGCCAGGTTCAGCAGGGCGGCGGCCTTCTCCCGGGGCAGCCCGCGGCGCTCGGCGACGTCCAGGACCAGCTGGTGGACGCCGTACAGGTCGGGCGCCGCGCCGTGGGCGCCGCGGTGGGCGACCATCGCCTTGACCAGCTGCGCCATCAGCCGCCTGGCCAGGGTGTCCAGCTCGCCGTCGGCGACCGCGAGCCGGGCGGCGCCGAGCAGCGCGGGCCGGCGCGCCTCGAGCCACTCGGCGGCCGCCTGCGGGGAGGGGAAGCGCAGGGCGCTGGGCATGCCCTGGAGCTTCTCGCGGGCCTGGGGGTTGTCGGTCTCGGTGACGGCACGGCAGGACTGGAGCAGCCGCACCGTCCGCTCCAGCATGCGGGCGCGGGCCAGCTGGAGTTCGGCCGGCCGCTCGTGCACCTCGGCGGCCGCGCGCAGCAGGGAGTGCAGACAGCCGGGGATCTCGTACTGGGGCGGTGTGGAGGCCACGGGCCGCAGCAGACCGAGGGCGGCGAAGTCGTCCAGGGTGCTGCGGGCGGCGCCGATCGAGCAGCCGGCGAGGGCGGAGGCGGTGTGGGCGTCGACGAGCCCGGCCGGGGCGAGGGAGAGCAGGCGCAGGGTGCGGGCGGCGGTGGGGGCCAGCCCGTGGTGCACGAGTGCGAAGAGGCGGCTGAGCGGGGTGCCCTCGTCGCCCTCCGCGTGGAGCTGCTTGGCGAGGTCGGCGACGGCCGACTTGGGGCGGGCGGCCAGCCAGCCGCCGGCGAGGACCAGTGCTACGGGGTGGCCCTGGCAGGCCTCGACGAGTCCCTCGGCGGAGCGCGGGTCGACGGTGATGCGGACCGAGCCGATGCGGCGGGTGAGCAGTTCCAGGGCGGACTTGGTGTCCAGGCCGCCCAGGGTGCAGGGGCGCACGTCGGAGATGCCGGTGAGCGGTCCCGCGGAGACGGCGACGACCAGGCACTCCGGGGTGTCCGGGAGGAGTGCGTCGACCTGCTCGGCGCCGGCCGCGTCGTCGAGGAGGATGAGGGCACGCCGTTCGGCGAGCGCTTCGCGCAGACAGGCGGAGAGGTCCTCCTCGGACGCGCCCGCCGGGGCCGGCCGCTCCAGGGCGGCGAGCAGTTCGCGGGCGGCCCGCTCGGCCGGGACGGGGGTGCCGTCGGCCTCGCCGAGGCGGGCGCGCAGCACGCCGTCCGGGTAGCGGCCGGCGACCCGGCGGACGAGTTCCGCGGCGAGGGCGCTGCGGCCGGAGCCGGGCCGTCCGGCGATGAGGAGGACCCGCGCGCGGGGCGGCTTGTTCCCCGCCAGGGTGTCCAGGCCCGCGCGCTCGATGTCCGCGCACAGCTCCTTCAACTCCCGGGTACGGCCCAGGAAATGGCCCTCCGTCGCAGCGTGTCCCGACAGCTTGACGCCGTCTGTGTCCACTGCCTGATCCGTCACGGGCCACCCTCCCGTCCACCGCGCACGCAAGCCCGCCGGGACTCCGGATCGGGCGATTCCAGAGCCTAGTTCACGCTCTGCGACCTTCCGGGAGGAGCACGGCGGAGACGTCGCCCGATCGGATCAGCCGATCGTCACACTGGCCTCTGGGCCGTTCAGGCCTCGAACGGGCGGGCCGGCCAGGGGGCCTCCGCCGGCCGCAGCGCGTCCAGGCCGTCGGCGGCGCGGGCGGCGACCAGCGAGAGGACGCCGACGACGAGGCAGTTGTTGTGCACGTCGCCCGCGAGCACCGCGCGCACGAGGTCGCCGACCGGTACGCGCGCGTGCTCCATGTCGGCCTCCTCGTGCTCCACCTCGAAGCGCCGCCCCTCGGCCTCGGCCAGATTGCGGGCGAGGAAGATCCGTACGGCCTCGTCGCAGCCGCCGGGCGTGGTGTAGACGTCGGTCAGCACCCGCCAGTCCTCGGCCTTGACATGCGCCTCCTCGTACAGCTCGCGCTGGGCGGCGTGCAGCGGGTTCTCGCCGGGCACGTCGAGCAGGCCGGCCGGGATCTCCCACAGCTTCTCCCGGACGGGGTGCCGGTACTGCTTGATCAGCAGCACCCGGTCCTCGTCGTCGAGGGCGAGCACGGCCACCGAGCCGGGGTGGACCTGGTAGTCGCGGCGGACCACCGTGCCGTCGGGCATGACCACGTCGTCCGTGCGCACGGAGGTCTTGTTGCCCACGAAGGGGGTCTCGGTCGCCCGGATCTCCCACTCCTCGGCGGTGTCCTTGATCGTCATGCCTGTCCTTCCGTGTCCTGCGCGACCTGCCGAAACGAAACCGGGGTGCACACCCTTGGTAAGGGAGGCACCCCGGCAACCGTACAACCGGTGTGTTACTTCGCGGTCTTCTCCGCGCGCTGGGCCTGCTGGCGCTCGACGGACGCCTTCACGAGGCCGGCGAACAGCGGGTGCGGACGCGTGGGACGCGAACGCAGCTCGGGGTGCGCCTGTGTGGCCACCAGGTAGGGGTGGACGTCACGGGGGTACTCGACGTACTCGACGAGCTTGCCGTCCGGGGAGGTGCCGGAGAACAGGATGCCCGCCTTCTTCTCCAGCTCCGCGCGGTAGGAGTTGTTCACCTCGTAGCGGTGACGGTGACGCTCCTCGACGTACTCCTTGCCGTCGTACACCTCGCGCACGATGGAGCCCTCGGCCAGCTTGGCCGGGTACATGCCCAGCCGCATCGTGCCGCCCATGTCGCCCTCGCCGGCGACGATGTCGAGCTGCTCGGCCATGGTGGAGATCACCGGGTGGGCGGTGGCGGAGTCGAACTCGGTGGAGTTGGCGTCGGGGATGTCGGCCAGGGTCCGCGCGGCCTCGATCACGATGCACTGCAGGCCGAGGCAGAGGCCGAGCAGCGGGATCTTGTTCTCGCGGGCGTACTTGATCGCGCCGACCTTGCCGAGCACGCCGCGGTCGCCGAAGCCGCCGGGGATGCAGACGCCGTCGACGTCGCCGAGCTGCTGCGCGGCGCCCGCCGGGGTCTTGCAGTCGTCCGAGGTGACCCACTTGATCTTCACGCGGGCCCGGTTGGCGAAGCCGCCGGCGCGCAGCGCCTCGGTGACCGAGAGGTAGGCGTCGGGCAGGTCGATGTACTTGCCGACCAGGGCGAGGGTGATCTCGTGGTCGGGGTTGTGGACGCGGTCGAGCAGGTCGTCCCAGGTCGTCCAGTCCACATCGCGGAACGGCAGGTCCAGCTTGCGCACGACATAGGCGTCCAGACCCTCGCCGTGCACGGTCTTGGGAATGTCGTAGATCGAGCGGGCGTCGGGGCAGGCCACGACCGCCGCCTCGTCCACGTCGCACATCAGCGAGATCTTCCGCTTGATCGCGGTGGGGACCTCGCGGTCGCAGCGCAGCACGATCGCGTCCGGCTGGATGCCGATGTTGCGCAGGGCGGCGACGGAGTGCTGGGTGGGCTTGGTCTTCAGCTCGCCCGAGGGGCCGATGTAGGGCAGGAGCGAGATGTGCACCACGAACACGTTGTCCCGGCCGACCTCGTGGCGGACCTGGCGGACGGTCTCCAGGAACGGCAGCGACTCGATGTCGCCGACCGTGCCGCCGACCTCGGTGATCACGACGTCGACCTCGTCCGTCGCCATCCGGCGGATGCGGTGCTTGATCTCGTTGGTGATGTGCGGGATGACCTGCACGGTGTCACCCAGGTACTCGCCGCGCCGCTCCTTGGCGATCACGGTGTTGTACACCTGCCCGGTGGTGACGTTGGCGGAGCCGTCCAGATCGCGGTCGAGGAAACGCTCGTAGTGGCCGATGTCCAGGTCGGTCTCGGCGCCGTCGTTCGTGACGAACACCTCACCGTGCTGGAAGGGGTTCATCGTGCCGGGGTCCACGTTGAGGTACGGGTCCAGCTTCTGCATCACGACGCGCAGGCCACGGGCCTTGAGCAGCATGCCGAGGCTGGAGGCCGTCAGACCCTTGCCGAGCGAGGAGGCGACACCCCCGGTGACGAAGATGTGCTTGGTCGTCGTGGTGCTGTTTCGGAAAGCAGCGGGCGGCATGGCCAAGAGGGGGCTCCCGTGGTCGCGGTCTGGGGGTGCGGTACGGCGCCACGGAGGCTTTCACCAGCGGATTCCGCCGGAGGTCTCCGGGGGTGCCGTCGCTGCGGTTCGGGGGTTTCGTGCCCACCGGTCCACGGGCTACCAGGGTATCAGCGCCTCGGGGAGATGGCTTCCGGCCACCCTCCGCGCACGGGCCGCCACAGACGTGCGCGGCCGCACACGCTCATCACCCGTTGCTCACCCGTTCGGCTCACCCGGGTTGCCCGGAGCGGCACACAGATCATCTACGTGCGTCGTATCCTGCTCGGACACTCACTGCCGAGCCCGTCCTTCCGAACGCGGCACCACCCCCGTCCGTATCCCTCGGAACAACGAGAGTTCGTCAGTTCGTTGAGCAGAGATCGGCGTTTTTGCCAACACGGCTGGGCGACTGCTTTGCTTCAAGGCTCAACGACGCAGTACGACGTAATCACAACATCCCCCTTGACCGCACTGAGCGACAGCCCCCTCGTGGGGTGACGTGGCCGTTCGACTGGAGTTGCACGTGGCCGGGCGCATCGAAGACTACGCACTCATCGGAGACATGCAGACAGCCGCGCTGGTCTGCCGTGACGGCACGGTGGACTGGCTCTGCCTGCCCCGCTTCGACTCGCACGCGATCTTCGCCGGGCTGCTGGGCACCGAGGAACACGGCTTCTGGCGCCTCGGCCCGGCCCACGCCGCCGACACGGAACCGCCCCGGGCGGTCCGGCGCGGCTACCGGGGCGACTCGCTCATCCTGGAGTCGGAGTGGGACACGCCGCGCGGCACGGTCCGGGTGACCGACTTCATGCCCCCGCGTGACGGCGCCCCCCAGCTCATCCGCATCGTCGAGGGCGTCTCGGGCCGCGTCCCCATGCGCTCCACGCTGCGCATGCGCTTCTCCTACGGCCGGGTCGTCCCCTGGGTGCACAAGCACGAGGGCCGTACGGTGGCCGTCGCCGGCCCGGACTCCGTGTGGTTCGACACGGAGGCGGAGACCTACGGCAAGTCGCTGACCACGTACGCCGACTTCACCGTCACCCCCGGTGAGCGGATCGCGTTCAGCATCTCCTGGCAGCCCTCCCACAAGGAGCCGCCGGCGCTGCCCGAGCCGGAGCAGTCGCTGGAGGCGACGGAGGAGTTCTGGCGCGAGTGGGTCGAGCACTGTACGTACCACGGCCCCTACCGCGAGGCCGTGATCCGCTCGCTGATCACGCTCAAGGCCCTGACCTACGCCCCCACCGGCGGCATCGTGGCCGCGCCCACGACCTCCCTGCCCGAGGACATCGGCGGCGTCCGCAACTGGGACTACCGCTACACCTGGCTGCGCGACGCGGCCATCACCCTGTCCTCGCTGCTGCGCACCGGCTACCGCGAGGAGGCCCGCGCCTGGCGCGAGTGGCTGCTGCGCGCGGTCGCCGGCGACCCGGAGAACCTCCAGATCATGTACGGCATCGCCGGCGAGCGCGAGCTCGGCGAGGCGGAGCTGGACTGGCTGCCGGGCTTCGAGAACTCCGCGCCGGTCCGGGTCGGCAACGGCGCCGCCCACCAGCTCCAGCTCGACGTCTACGGCGAGGTCACCGAGGCGCTGCACCTCGGCCACATGACCGGCCTGGCCCGCAACGACTACGCCTCGCTGCTCCAGCTGAAGCTGATCCGCTACCTGGAGAAGCACTGGGACGAGCCGGACGAGGGCATCTGGGAGGTGCGCGGCCCGCGCCGCCACTTCGTGCACTCCAAGGTCATGGCCTGGGTCGCGGTGGACCGCACGATCAAGCTGATCGAGTCCGGCGACGCCGACGGCCCGCTGGAGCGGTGGCGCGAGTTGCGCGACGACATCCACCGCGACGTGTGCGAGAAGGGGTACGACAAGGAGCGCAACACCTTCACGCAGTCGTACGGCTCGAAGGAGCTGGACGCCTCGCTGCTGCTGATCCCGCAGATGGGCTTCCTGCCCCCCGACGACAAGCGCGTCATCGGCACCATCGAGGCGATCCAGCGGGAGCTGTCCACCCCGGACGGCTTCATCCTGCGCTACCCGACCTCGGGCGGCGACGCGGGCGTCGACGGCCTCCCGGGCGACGAGGGCGCGTTCCTCGCCTGCTCGTTCTGGATGGCGGACGACCTCGCGATGATCGGCCGCGTGGACGAGGCCCGCAAGCTCTTCGAGAAGCTGCTCGCCCTGCGCAACGACCTCGGCCTCCTCGCCGAGGAATGGGACCCCCGCCTCCAGCGCCAGGTCGGCAACTTCCCCCAGGCCTTCAGCCACGTCCCCTTGATCGACACGGCCCTCCGCCTGACGGCGTCGGGGGCCTACGGAGGCTGAACGGCTCCCCTGACGGCGGGCGCGGCAGGGCAGTCACAGGCCCCGGGGCGCCGGCGGCCCGCCGTCAGGCCGCCGCGAGCGTCGTGAGCGTGCGTTCGCCTGCCGGGTCGCCCGCCGTCGCCGGGACCAGGGCTATCTCGTCGAGGCCGGCCTCGGCGTAGTCGGCGATCCGTGCGCGTACGGTCTCGGGGTCGCCGATCAGGCCGACCGTCGCCGCGGCCGCCGCGGGCAGGGCGCGGACCAGGGTGGCGCGGTCCGCGCCGGACGCGGCCAGCTCGACGGCCTCGCCGAAGCCGGCCGCCGCGAACACCTCGCTGTACCCCGGCACCGTCAGATATCCCGCGATGCTGCCCAGCACCTGCCTGAGCGACTCCGGGTCGGGACGCACGGCGGCCGGGAGCCAGGCGGCGAGCGTGGGCGCGGTACGGCCCGCCCGCTCGGCCGCCGCGACCATGCGGGCGCGCAGCTCGCGCACCTGCTCCGGGGAGACGAGGTCGAGCAGCAGCCGGTCGGCGTGGGCGACGGCCGCCTCGATGGCGCGGTCCCCGAACGCGGCCACGGTGAGCGGGCCGCCCGGCGGCGGCAGCCTGCGCACGAACGGGCTGCCGGGCACGACCGGCCCACCCGGCGCCGCGTGCATCAACTCCCGCAGCTCCCTCGCGGTCCGTGTCAGCGTGGCGGCGGGCCGGGTGCGGGGCCGCCCGTGCACCCCTTCGACCACCCGCTTGCTGGAGGTGCCGAGAGCCACCCCGACCGGCCGCCCCGTGACCGCCGCGACGGAGGCGGCGCCCCGGGCGAGCGTGTAGGGGTCGCGTACGTTCACCGGCACCGGTCCGGCCGTCAGCGCGGTCCGCTCGGTGACTCTCCCGAGCGCGGTGGCCAGGACGAAGGAATCCCAGGTCGGCCCCTCTCCGGCCCACACCTCCCGGTAGCCGAGCCGGTCGGCGAGCGCCGCGACCCGCAGCGGCTCGTCGAAGGGGGTGTCGTCCTCACGTGCCACGGCGACCACACTGAAGTCCATGAGCGCGCCGCTACCCCGCCGCCGCGGGATCACTCCAGGGCCGGGTGGAGTGAGCCGACCGGTCCCCAGGGGTAGCGTCCGCTGCATGGACAGCCCCACGGACCACCGTTTCGACAGCCAGGGCGCCGGCATCACCGTGCGGCGCGCGCTGGAGCTGCCCGGTCTGCGCAGCGGGCTGCCGGAGGTCCTGGCCGGCGCCGAGCGGCTCGGGCGGACCGTGCGCTGGGTGCACGCGGGCGAGGTCCCGCACATCGCCTCCCTGCTCAAGGGCGGTGAGCTGCTGCTGACCACGGGTTACGGCCTCGGCACCCGCCCGGCCGAGCAGCGGGCGTTCGTGCGCACCCTGGCGGAGCGGGGCATCGCCGCCCTGGTGATCGAGCTGGGCCCGCGCTTCACCCGCCTGCCCTCGGCCCTGGTGGAGACGGCGCGGACGACCGGTCTGCCGCTGGTCCAGCTGCACCGCGAGGTGGCCTTCGTGACGGTCACGGAGGAGGTCCACACCGAGATCGTCAACGGCCACTACGCCCTGCTCCAGCGGGCGGAGGAGGTCCACCGCCGGTGCACGCAGGCGCTGCTCGGCGGGGGCGGCATCCCACAGGTGCTGGGCATCCTGGCCGACTTCAGCGGCAATCCCGTCTTCCTGGAGACGACGGACGGCCAGTTGCTGTACGCCGCCGGAGCCGGGCCGGAGGGCGCCGATCCGCTCCAGGTGTGGGAGGGCTTGCGCGGCCCGCACAAGGACGCGCCGCCGCCCGCCGGTTCGGCGCTGGTGGACGTCCCCGGGGGCGGTCCGGGCCCGGGGGCGGGTTCGGCGCGGGCCCGGCTCGTGCTGCTGCCCGTGCGCGCCCCGCTCGCTCCGGTGCACCGGATCGCCGCGGAGCGGGCGGCGGGGATCCTGGCCGTCGTGCTGATGCAGGCGCGGCAGGAGGAGGAGCTCGCGGCGCGGGGCCGGGGAGACTTCCTCACCGATCTCGCCGAGGGGCGGGTCGCGGCCCAGGACGCGCCGGCGCAGGCGCGCGTCCTGGGCTTCCGGCCGGGTGCCGGCCCGCTGCTGCCGGTGGTGATGCGGCTGGGCGACACGCTTTCCGCGGGCGGCGGCTGGGCGGTGCTGGCGCGGGCGGTCGCGGAGGAGCTGGCGTCGGTGGGCGTGCCGGTGCTGCTGGGCGTGCGCCCTGTGGAGGGCAGGGTGCCCCTGCTGCTGGGGCTGCGGTCGGAGTCGGAGCGGCCGACGGTGGCGGACCGGGTGGCGGCGGCGCTGCGGGCCGGGGTGGAGCGGGCCGGCATCCTGCGGCCGGGCGCCCAGCCGCCGGTGGTGGTCGTCGGGGTGGCGGGCGGCTGGGCGGCGGCCTCGGCGGGGCTGCGGCACTCAGCGGAGACGGCGACGGCGGCGCAGGGCCTGCCGGACCGCCCTTGGTACGACGCCCGCCGTCTGGACATCGACCTGCTGCTGTGGCGGCTGCGCGACCATCGCGACCTGGCGGCCTTCGTGGACCGCGCGATCGGCCCGGTCCGCGACCACGACCGCCGCTCCAAGCCGCCCCTGCTTCCCACCCTGGAGACCTATCTCGCCCATGCGGGCCGCAAGGCGGAGACGGCCCGCGAACTGCATCTGAACCGCCAGACGCTGTACAACCGGCTGGCCCGCATCGGCGAACTCCTGGGCAGCGACCTGGACGACCCGCAGACCGTTCTGGCTCTGAGCCTGGCCCTGCGGGCCCGCCGCCATGTGCCGTGAGCGTCCTGGTGCGCAGTCCGCGGGCGCGAGGCGGGGAGCCCGGCGACGCGCGGTCAGATCATCGGCTGCGGTTGCGTCAACTCGTCGTACACGCTGAGGACTTGAGCGACGGTCTCGTCCTCCGTGGGCCAGGTCGCGGCCTGGAGTGCGCCCAGGCGCCGCAGTCGTTCGCAGTGGTCGGGGTCGGCGAGGAGGCGTACGACGGCGGCGGCGAGGGCGTCCGCGTCGCCGTGCGGGACGAGTTCGGCCGCGTCGCCGACGAGCGCGCGCACACCGCCGGTGAGGACGGCGACGAGCGGCACGCGCGCGTGCAGGGCCTCCTGGGCCAGGGCCGAGCGTGACTCCCCGTCGCCGGGCAGCAACGCGAGGTCGGCGGCGGCGAGCAGTTCGCCCACGTCGTCCCGGTGCCCGATGAGCCGGACGGGCAACTCCTCGGCTTCGATGCGCCCTTGGAGCTCCGCCCGCAACGGCCCCTCCCCCGCGACGACGACCAGCGGCAGCGGATCGAGCCGGCGCCAGGCACGCGCGGCGTCCAGCAGGACGTCATGGCCGCGGTGACGGTCGAGGGGGCCGACGGCCACCAGCAACGGGCGGCCGGTCGCGCCGAGTTCGGCCCGCACCTTGGGACCCGGCCGCTCCGGGTCGGTCCGGTCCTGTCGGGACGCGGCGAGCGCCACGGCGGCGAGCCGCGCGTCCCGCGCGCCCGTGCGGCGGGCCCGGTCCACGAGGTCGGAGGTCGTTCCGAGCACCACGGCGGCCGCTTTCGCCACTCGCCGCTCCAGCAGCCGCAGCAGATGGGCACGGGCGCCCTCGGCGTGCGCCCGGCTGTGCCAGGTGACGACGAGCGGGGTGCGCCGCCCGCTGAGCGCGAGGACGGCCCGGAAGGAGGCGTGCAGCCCGTGCGCGTGGACGAGGTCGGCGTCCGCGCAGGCCGCCCTCAGCGCCGCCACCGCGCCCGGGTCGCTGCTGCGCGGCACGTGCACGTGTGCGGCGCCGGCGTCCGTGAAACCGTAGGCGTGATCAGCCTCGGCAGGGGCGCACACCGTCACCCGCACGCCCCGTGCGACGAGCCCCGCGGCCAGCGAGCGCACGTGGGCGCTGCTGCCCGCGTTGCCGCCGCCCAGCACCTGCACGGTGCGCAGCGGCGACTGGCCGTGCGGTGAGTGGCTGCTCACGTGGCCGGGGCTCCTGGGTCGGCGTCGGACGGTCACGAAGAAACGTACAGAAGGGCCGGGCGAAGGGGTGGACCGCTCGAACTCCTTCACGTCCTGCGCCAAGGATGCCAGCACGTACGGGTGTTCCGTGCCGCCGAGCTGCCGCGTTCCCGGCAACACGGCCCCCACTGTCACCCACACGAGTGAAGGAAGGGCGGGTTCCGTTCGATGCCGCCCGCCGAAGGGCGAAGGGCGGGACGACGGCCCGTGGACCTCCGTTCCGCCCTTCATCGACAGCGTGTCCTGCGCGTCCGTCGGCTCGCACGCCGGTCCGCACCCGATCCCCCCGAACGCGCCCCTTCAGCGCCCCTCGCGCGTCCACGCGTCCCCGGCACGCGCCTCCGATCGCCCCCTACGCGTCCGCGCGCGCCGTCGCGAGCAGCTCCTCCGCGTGCGCCCGGGCCGTCTCGGAGTCCTCCTGGCCGGCGAGCATCCGCGACAGCTCCCGGACACGCTCCTCGCCCTCCAGGACCTTCACTCCGGAGCGGGTCACCGACCCGTCGTTCGTCTTCTCCACCAGCAGTTGCCGGTCGGCGAACGCCGCGACCTGCGGCAGATGCGTGACCACCACGACCTGCGCGGTCCTCGCGAGCCGCGCCAGCCGCCGCCCGATCTCGACCGCCGCCTTGCCGCCCACTCCCGCGTCGACCTCGTCGAACAGATACGTCGGCACCGGATCCGTGCCCGCGAACACGACCTCCACCGCCAGCATCACGCGCGAGAGCTCACCGCCGGACGCGCCCTTGGCGATCGGCCGCGGCGGCGCGCCCGGATGCGGGGCGAGCAGCAGCTCGACCTCGTCGACGCCGGACGGGCCGTAGGCGACGGCACGCCCGCCGACCTCCACACCCTCCGCGTCCTCCGACTGCCTGATCTCGAACGACACCCGCGCGTGCGGCATCGCCAGCGAGGCCAGCTCGGCGGTCACAGCGGCGGCGAACCGGTCCGCCGCCTCCGTCCGCGCGTCGGTCAACGCCTGCGCCAGCCCGCCCAGTTCCACCCGCAGGGCATCCCGCTCCGCGGTCAGCTCGTCGATCCGCTCGTCGTCGCCGTCCAGCTCGGTGAGCCGTACGACACCCTGCTCGGCCCAGGTCAGCACCGCGTCGACGCCCTCACCGTGATGGCCGTACTTACGCGTCAGCGTCGTGAGAGCGGCCCGCCGCTCCTCGACCGCCGCCAGCCGCAGCGGATCGGCGTCGAGATCGTCGGCGTACCCCGCCAGCTCACCGGCCACGTCGCCGATCAGGATCCCCAGCTCGCCGATCCGGTCGGCGAGCGCGGCCAGCGCCGGATCGTGCGACCGCACCGCCTCCAGGGCCCGCGCCGCCCCCGCGACGAGCGTGGCGGCGTCGATGCCCTCCGGGTCCTCGGGATTGCCCGCCAGCGCGGCGTGCGCGGCCGTCGCCGCGGAGGACAGCGCCTCCGCGTGCCCGAGCCGCTCCGCCTCCTCCGCCAGCTCCGCGTCCTCCCCGGCGCGCGGCTCCACGCCGCCGATCTCCTCCAGCCCGAAGCGCAGCATGTCGGCCTCCTGGGCCCGCTCACGCGCGCGCGTGGTGATCTCGTCCAGCTCGACGGCCACGGCCCGCAGCCGCTTGTAGGCCTCGGTGTACTTGGCGAGCGGCACGGCCACCGCGTCCCCGGCGTACCGGTCGAGGGCCTGCCGCTGCCGGGACAGCTTCAGCAGCCCCTGCTGGTCGGTCTGCCCGTGCACGGCCACCAGCTCGTCCGCGAGGTCGGCGAGCACGCCCACCGGCACGCTCCGCCCGCCGACGTGCGCCCGCGAGCGCCCCTCGGCCGAGACGGTACGGCTGATCAGCAGCGCGCCGTCGTCGAGCTCGGCCCCGGCCTCCTCGGCCCGTACGACCACCGAGGCGCCCGCGGGCACGGCGATCCGCCCCTCCACGACCGCCTTGTCGGCGCCGATCCGCACGAGCGCGGCGTCGGCGCGCCCGCCCAGGAGCAGGCCGAGGCTGGTGACCACCATGGTCTTGCCCGCGCCCGTCTCACCGGTGACGGCGGTGAAGCCGGGCGACAGCTCGACGACCGCGTCGTCGATGACCCCGAGTGACCGTATCCGCATCTCCTCCAACACGGAGAAGACCTTACGAGGTCGGAGCCGAAGAGTGCGAGGCACCCTGTCACCCGGGTGAGTGGAGTTCGACGCACCACCCGTGATCCGCTCAGTGCCGCGCCCCCCGCCACCCGGCCACGGGCAGCGCGAACTTCGCCACCAGGCGGTCGGTGAACGACGCGTGGTGCAGACGGGCCAGCCGCACCGGCACGGACCCGCGCCGTACCTCCACCCGGGCCCCGGGCGGCAGCTCGAAGGTGCGTCGCCCGTCGCACCACAGCACGCCCGGCGGGATGTGCGGCAGCAGCTCGACCGCGAGCACCGAGTTCGGCGAGGTCACCAGCGGCTTGGCGAACAGCGCGTGAGCGCTGATCGGCACCATCAGCAGCGCCTCGACCTCGGGCCACACCACCGGGCCGCCCGCCGAGAAGGCGTACGCCGTGGAGCCGGTCGGCGTCGACAGGACGATCCCGTCGCACCCGAACCCGGTGACCGGCCGCCCGTCGATCTCCAGCACGACCTCGAGCAGCTTCTCCGCGCCGGCCTTCTGCACCGCCGCCTCGTTCAGCGCCCAGTCGGTGTGCACGATGTCGCCGTTGCGGTGCACGACGACGTCGACGGTCATCCGCTCCTCGACCTCGTACGCCTTCGACACCACCCGGTCGACGACCTTGTCGAGGTCGTCGCGCTCGGCCTCGGCCAGGAAGCCGACGCTGCCCAGGTTCACGCCGAGCATCGGCACCCCGGACGCCCGCGCGAACTCCGCGCCGCGCAGCAGCGTGCCGTCGCCGCCGAGCACGATGAGCAGCTCGCAGCCCTCCAGGCACTGCGGGGTGGCCTCGGAGACCAGCTCCACCTCGCTCGGCAGGGGCAGGTCGGCGGCCTCGTACTCGAGGACGCGGACCACGATGCCGGACCGCAGCAGCCCCTTGACCACCAGTTCCGCGCTGCGGATGGCCGCGGGCCGGCCCGTGTGGGCGAGCAGGAAAACAGTACGCGCTCGGTTCTGTGTCAACGCGGCCCCTCCGCCACTGCACGCTCGACATCGGCCGGGTCCAGGGCAGGCGCCCCGGCCCGGAGCCACAGAAAATACTCGACGTTGCCCGACGGCCCGGGCAGCGGACTGGCGGTGACCCCCTCCGCCCCGAGCCCGAGGTCCCACGCCTTCGCGGCCACACCCCGCACGGCCTCCGCCCGCAGCTGCGGGCTGCGCACGACACCCCCGCTGCCCAGCCGTTCCTTACCCACCTCGAACTGCGGCTTGACCATCATCACCAGGTCGGCGTCCGGCTTGGTGCACCGCGCCAGGGCCGGCAGCACCAGCCCGAGCGGAATGAAGGACAAGTCCCCCACGACAAGATCCACAGGCTCCCCATCGATCGCTTCGAGCGTCAACTCGCGTACGTTCGTACGGTCCTTGACGGTGACGCGTTCATCGCTCTGCAGAGACCAGGCGAGTTGTCCGTATCCGACGTCGACGGCGACGACGTGCGCGGCGCCCGACCGCAGCAGCACATCGGTGAAACCGCCGGTGGACGCCCCGGCGTCCAGCGCCCGCCGCCCCTCGACGACGAGCCCTCGGGGCATGAACGCCTGGAGCGCTCCGGCCAGCTTGTGCCCGCCGCGTGACACGTAGTCGGGATCGTCGGCGTCGGTCGACACGACGATCGCGGCCGCCGTCTCGACCTGTGTGGCCGGCTTGGTCGCGACGGTCTTGCCGACCGTGACCCGCCCCGCGGCGATCAGCTGGCCGGCGTGCTCCCGCGACCGCGCGAGCCCCCGGCGCACCAACTCCGAGTCCAGACGACGGCGTGCGACTCCTGCCACGTTCGGTTCAGCTCCTGTGTTGTCCGTACGGTGGATCAAAGCGGGGCGTCGAGCGCGGTGAGCGCGTCGCGCAGTCCCCGGTGCACATCCTCGTACACCTCGATGTGGCCGTCGGTGGCGAGGTGGTCGGCGTCGGCGAGCCGGTCCACACAGGCGTCCACCGCGTCGTGGCCGGTGGGCGTGCGGGGGACGAGCAGCGGGGCGGGCGCGCCGGGGTCGGCCTCGCCGCCGCGCGGGTCGTCCTCCGGGGCGCCTCGCGGGACCTCGTCGTGCGGCGCTGAGTCGTTCATGCCTCGACGCTACCGCGAACCGCTGAGGTACCGTCGGGCCCTATGGCCACGATCGAGGAGTGCCGTACGGCACTGGAGAAGCTGTCGGACAAGATGCGGGAAGCCGACGGCGACGTCCGCCAGGCCGCGGCCATGGACCGCTCGGTCAGCTGCCATGTCACCGACCTGGACGTCACCTTCACCGGGCGCATGACCGACGGCCGCATACACGTCGACGACACCCTTCAGGGGCCTCCCCCGCAGAAGGCTCAGATCCGGCTGGCCATGACCGGCGACGACCTGGTGGCGCTGGTCGACGGCGAGCTGAACTTCGCGAAGGCGTGGGGCGCGGGCCGGGTGCGGCTGGAGGCGGGCCTGCGCGACCTGTTCCACCTCAGGAAGCTCCTGTGACGGCCCGGCGGGGGTGACTCCCCCCGCGAGCCGCCGGCTCAGGAGGCCTCGGCGGCCGCGACCTTCGTCACACCGGCCGCCCGTGCCTTCCGCGCCGCCGGCACCACCAGCGGCGTACCCGTCTCCGGGTCGTCGATGACCTGGCAGCGCAGCCCGAAGACCTCCTCCACCAGCTCCGCCGTGACGACGTCGCCCGGCGCGCCCTGGGCGACGACCGTGCCGCCCTTGAGCGCGATCAGGTGCGTGGCGTACCGCGCGGCGTGGTTGAGGTCGTGCAGGACGGCGACCAGGGTGCGGCCCTGCTCCTCGTGCAGCTCGGCGCACAGGTCGAGGACGTCGATCTGGTGCTGGATGTCGAGGAAGGTGGTCGGCTCGTCGAGCAGCAGCAGCGGGGTCTGCTGGGCGAGGGCCATGGCGATCCACACGCGCTGACGCTGGCCGCCCGACAGCTCGTCGACGTACCGGTCGGCGAGTTCGCCGACGCCCGTTCGCGCCATGGACTCCCGCACGACCCGCTCGTCCTGCACCGACCACTGGCGCAGGACGCCCTGGTGGGGGTAGCGGCCCCGGCTCACCAGGTCGGCGACGGTGATGCCGTCCGGAGCGATCGAGGACTGCGGCAGCAGACCCAGCGTCCGCGCGACCTTCTTCGCCGGCATCGACTGGATGACCTGCCCGTCGAGCAGCACCCGGCCCTCGTTCGGCTTCAGCATCCGCGACAGCGCCCGCAGAAGCGTCGACTTGCCGCAGGCGTTGGGGCCGACGATCACGGTGAAGGAGTGGTCGGGGATCTCCACCGACAGCTCTTCGGCGATGACCCGCTGGTCGTAGGCGAGGGTGACGTTCTCGGCGGACAGGCGGTTCACGGTGCTCCTAGCGTTGTTCGTCCCGCTGCCGGCGGGAGTGCGGGGGCTCATATCCGGCCCGACCGGCGCTCGGCCACCAGCAGCCACAGCAGGTAGACGCCGCCGAGGACGCCGGTGACCACGCCCACGGGCAGCTGCCCGTCGCCGAACAGCCGCTGGGCGGCCCAGTCGGCGGTGACCAGCAGGGCGGCCCCCATGCACAGGGAGGGCACCAGGTTCGGTCCCGGCGAGCGGGTCAGACGGCGGGCGAGCTGCGGCGCGGTGAGCGCCACGAAGGCCACGGGGCCGGCGGCGGCGGTGGCGGACGCGGTGAGCAGGACGGCTGCCACCATCAGCAGCAGCCGTACGCGCTCCACCCGGACCCCGAGGGCGTTGGAGACGTCGTCGCCCATCTCCATCATCCGCAGGCCCCGCGCGCCTGCGAGGACGAGCGGGACGAGCACGCAGAACAGCACGAGCAGCGGCCAGACCTGCTTCCAGTCACGGCCGTCGAGCGAGCCGGTCATCCACACCACCGCGCGGGCCGCGTCCACGAGGTCGGCCTTGGTGAGCAGGTAGCCGTTGACGGCGCTGGCGACCGCGGACACGCCGATGCCGACCAGCACCAGCCGGTAACCGTGCACACCCCGCTTCCAGGCGAGCAGATAGATGGCCGCGCCGGTCACGAGACCGCCGGTCAGCGCACCCGCGGCGACCTGGGTGGCGGAGCCCGACAGCAGCACGATCACCACGAGCGCGCCGGCCGTCGCCCCCTGCCCGAGTCCGAGCACGTCCGGGCTGCCGAGCGGATTGCGGGACACCGCCTGGAACACCGCGCCGCCGAGCCCCAGGGACGCCCCGACCAGCAGCCCGACCAGGACGCGCGGCAGCCGCAGCTCGGTGACGATGAACTCCTGCCCCTCGGTGCCGTTCCCTGCCAGCGTCTTCAGCACGTCCCCGGTGGAGATGGGGAAGTCGCCGGTGCCGATCAGCACCACGCTCGCGGTCAGCGCGGCGACCAGCAGCACCACGACGACGACCAGGGCACGGACGTCCACGCGCAGGGAGATCCCTCCGGGGCCGCGCAGCGCCCGGACAGCGCCGGGCGTCCGGGCGCCCTGCCCCGCCGACGGCCCCTCCTTCCCGGGCCGGACCGTCCCTCGAGGTGCGGTGCGGTATGCGCTCTTCACAGCTGGGCCGTCCTCCGCCGTCGTACGAGAAAGATGAAGACCGGGCCGCCGATGATCGCGGTGATGATGCCGACCTGGACCTCCGACGGACGGGCGACGACCCGCCCGATCACATCGGAGCCGAGCAGCAGCACCGGCGACAGGATCGCCGCGTACGGCATGATCCAGCGCAGATCGGGGCCGGTGAAGGAGCGGACGACGTGCGGGACCATCAGCCCGACGAACACGATCGGCCCGCAGGCGGCGGTCGCCGCGCCGCACAGCATGGTGGCGGCGAGCATCGACAGCGCCCGGGTGCGGCCGAGGTGCGCGCCGAGCGCCCTGGCGGTGTCGTCGCCCATGGCCACCGCGTTCAGCGGACGAGCCAGGGCGAGCGAGAGCAGTGTGCCGACCGCGAGGAACGGCAGCACCTGCCGGATCGTGTCGTCGGTCGCGGAGGACAGCGAACCGACCGTCCAGAAGCGCATCTTGGCGAGCGCCGCCTCATCCATGATCATCACGGCCTGGACGTAGCCGAAGAGCGCGGCGCTGATCGCGGTGCCGGCGAGCGCCAGCCGCACCGGCGTGGCGCTCCGGCTGCCGCCGAGGAACCACACCAGCGCCCCGACCGCCGCCGCGCCGAGGAACGCGAACCACACATAGCCGCTCAGGCTGGTGACGCCGAAGTAGGTGAGGGCGGTGACGACTGCGGCCGAAGCGCCCGCGTTGATGCCGAGCAGACCGGGGTCGGCCAGCGGATTGCGGGTGAGCGCCTGGAGCACGGTACCGGACAGCCCGAGGGCCGCCCCGGCCAGCAGCCCCAGCGCGGTCCGCGACAGCCGCTCGTCCACGACGACGTCCGCGTACGTCCCCGTGCCCTCGAACACGCCGTGCCAGACCTGCCCCAGCGACAGCTCCTTGGCTCCGACGGCGATGCTCGCCACCGCCACCAGCAGCAGGACCGCGACGGACAGAAACAGTCCGACGGCACGTATCGCCCGGCGGGTTGGGGGCGCGGGGGCGGTCTCCGCGCGCTGTTCGGGAACACTGTCGACCAACACGCAGTTAGGTTAGCCTACCCTGCCAACCTGCCCCGTTCCCCGGTCAGGGGCCGGACGCGGACCGCCTGGTCGCCGCGGCGTGCGGACCGCTCACAGACCCAGCCGTGCCAGCGCCTTCCCCGCGTCGAGCCCGCACGAACCCTCGCCTGCCGACGTCCACGCAGCCGCGCACAACGCCCGCAGTCCGTCCAGGACTTCGCCGTCCCCGTCCAGCCGCAGCCTCCCCCGCTCTCGACCTTCCTCACCCGGGGCCCCCGCCCCGTCCGCAGTCGCCGTCCAGCCGCCGCACCGGAAGCCGTCCCCGTCCGCCGTGACCTCCGGCTGACCGGTGAGCATCCCCCGCAGATCGGCGTCCACATACGTCGGCCGGTGCCGCGGCGGCGCGGCCAGAAGCTGCGCCCCGTCGGTCACCCCCGTGAGGACCAGCAGCGAGTCGACCTCACCGTTGAACGCGCCCTCGATGTCGGTGTCCAGCCGGTCGCCGACCACCAACGGCCGCTCCGCGCCCGTCCGCAGAATCGTCTCCCGGTGCATCGGAGGCAACGGCTTCCCCGCGACCTGCGGCTCGGCCCCGGTCGCGATCCGCACGACCTCCACCGCCGCCCCGTTGCCCGGAGCGATCCCCCTCCCACTGGGAATCGTCAGGTCGGTGTTGGACGCGAACCACGGCACGCCGCGCGCGACGGCGTAGGACGCCTCGGCGAACCGCCCCCACGGCAGATCCGGGCCGCCGAACCCCTGCACCACGGCCGCCGGGTCGTCGTCGGCGGACTCCACCGGTACCAGCCCGCGCTCCCGCAGCGCGACCCGCAGCCCCTCCCCGCCGATCACCAGCACCCGTGCGCCCGCCGGCACCTGCTCGCTGATCAGCCGGGCCACCGCCTGCGCCGAGGTGATGACCTCACCGGCCTCCGTCGCGATCCCCAGCTCCGTCAGATGCCCCGCCACCGCCTCGGGCGTCCGCAGCGCGTTGTTGGTGACGTACGCGAGCCGCATCCCGCCCTCACGAGCCCGCTCCAACGACTCGACGGCGTGCGCGATCGCACTCCCGCCCGCGTACACCACCCCGTCCAGATCGAGCAGCGCCGTGTCGTACGCCTCGCTCAGGGCCCGCCCACTGGCCTCGGGCCTCGTCCTGACGCTCGGGCTCATTCCGCATCGCTCCTCGTTCGCTCGCTGTTCCCTCGATCATCGCGCACGCCACCGACACACGTACGATGCCGGGATGAACACTGCAGGTCACTCGGAAGCAACGGCGCCCCGAGGCCTGGAACTCACCCCGTTCCGAGGCCTGCGCTACGACCCCGACCGGGTCGGCAGCCTCGCCGCCGTCACGTCCCCGCCGTACGACGTCGTCGTCCGCCCCGACGGCCTGCACCAGCTCCAGGACGCGGATCCGCACAACATCGTCCGGCTGATCCTCCCTCAGGCCACCACGCCGGCCGTCCGCAACGAACAGGCCGCCAGGACCCTCCGCGGCTGGCTCGCCGACGGCGTCCTCGCCCCCGACCCCGAACCCGCCCTGTACGTCTACGAACAGCGGCACGCCGACGGCATGCTCCAGCGCGGCCTCATCGGAGCCCTGCGCGTCTCCGAACCGTCCGCCGGCGTCGTCCTCCCCCACGAGGACGTCATGCCCCACGTCGTCGCCGACCGCGCCGCCCTCATGCGCGCCACCTACGCGAACCTCGAACCGCTCCTGCTCACCTACCGCGGCGACGGCGCGACGGCGGACGTCGTGGACCGCACCGCCGAGCGCCTCCCGCTCCTGCGCACGACCACCGAGGACGGCTACAGCCACCGCCTGTGGTCCATCACCGACCCGGACGAACTGGCCCGCGTCCAGGCCGACCTCGCCCCCCATCAGGCCCTGATCGCCGACGGCCACCACCGCTGGGCGACCTACCGTCGTCTACGCGCGGAGCACCCCTCACCCAGCCCCTGGGACCACGGCCTGGTCCTCCTGGTCGACACGCTCCGCTACCCGCTGCGCGTCCGCGCCATCCACCGGCTGCTGCACGGTCTGCCCGTCTCCGACGCCCTGGCCGCCGTCGACGGCCTGTTCCGTGTCCGCCGCCTGGAGGTCGCGCTGCCGGAGGCGCTCAGCGCCCTGGCGGACGCGGCCGCCGGGGGCAACGCCTTCCTCCTGGCCGGCGACGGGGCCTTCCACCTCGTCGACCGCCCGGACCCGCACCTCCTTTCCCGCACCGTCCCCGCCGACCGCCCGCAGGCCTGGCGTTCCCTGGACGCGACGGTCCTGCACGCCACCCTCCTCGACCACGTCTGGCACGTCCCCGAGGACGACCCCACCCGCATCGCCTACATCCACGACACGGCCGCCACCGTGGAGAAGGCGGAACGCGACGGCGGTACGGCCGTCCTGCTGCACCCGGTCCGCGAGGAGGTCGTCCGCGACCTCGCCCGCCAGGGCGTCACCATGCCCCGCAAGTCGACGTCGTTCGGCCCGAAGCCGGCCTCCGGCCTGGTCCTGCGCGCACTGGACCTCTGACCCCGGGGATTCCGACCCCGGGGAGTCCCGACACCGGGCACGGAAAAAGGGCGGGACGCCGGTCGCCATGACCGGCATCCCGCCCCTTCACCTCACATACGCGATACGGCGTCTCAGCTCTGAGCGTCGTCGTCGCCCTCGGCCGGCTCGTCCTTGACCGCGTCCTCGTCGAGCGCGTCGACGAAGTCGACACCGTCCAGCTCGGCGAGCCGGTCGGACGCGTCCGTGCTGCCGTCCCGGTCGGCCTCGACGGCCTTGGCGAACCACTCCCGCGCCTCGCCCTCACGCCCGGCGGCGAGCAGCGCGTCGGCGTACGCGTACCGCAGTCGCGCGGTCCACGGCTGCACGGAGTGAGAGGCCAGCTCCGGGCTCTGCAGCGTCACGATCGCCGCGTCCAGCTGCTCCATGTCGCGCCGCGCACCGGCCGCGACGAGCCGCATCTCGACCTGCGCCGCCTTGTCGAGCTTGTGGACCTCGGGGGCCCCGGCCATGTCCAGCGCCTTCTCCGGCCGCCCGAGCCCGCGCTCGCAGTCGGCCATGACCGGCCACAGCTCCACGCTGCCCGTCATCCGCCGGGCCGCCCGGAACTCGGCGAGCGCCTCGCTGTACTTCTGGCTGGCGTACGCCGCGAACCCTGCCGCCTCGCGCACCGCCGCGACGCGCGACGCGAGCCGCAGCGCCACCTTGCTGTACCCGTAAGCGCCCTCGGGGTCCTCGTCGATGAGCCGCGCGACCATCACCAGGTTCTTGGCGACGTCCTCCGCGAGCGTCTTGGGCAGGCTCTGGAGCTCCTGCCGCACGTCCTTGTCGATCTCGTCGCCGGTGACGTCCTCCGGGATGGGCAGCCGCTTGATCGGCTCGCGGTCGCGGTCCCGCTCGTCACGGAATCGGCCACCGCCACGGCGGTCGTCCCGCCGGTCGTCCCGCCGGTCGTCACGCCCACGGAAGCCGCCCGGCCGCCCGCCGCGGTCGTCACGACGGAAGCCCCCACGGTCACCGCCACGGTCGTCACGCCGCTCGTCGCGGCGGAACGCGGGACGGTCGCCGCCGCGGTCGTCGCGGCGGAAGCCGGGACGGTCCCCACGACTGTCATCGCGTCGGTCGTCCCGACGGAAGCCTCCGGGTCGGCCGCCGCGGTCGTCGCCTCGACGGTCGTCACGGCGGTCGTCACGACGGAAACCACCCCGGTCACCGCCACGGTCGTCACGCCGCTCGTCGCGGCGGAACGCGGGACGGTCGCCGCCGCGGTCGTCACGGCGGAAGCCGGGACGGTCGCCGCGGTCGTCACGGCGCGGGCCGCGGTCACGGTCGTCACGCTGGAACGCCGGACGCGAACCCCGGTCGCCCTCACGCCGGTCGTCACGACGGTCGTCACGCTGGAACGCCGGACGCGAACCCCGGTCACCCTCACGCCGGTCATCCCGACGGTCGTCGCGACGGAAGCCACCACGGTCACCGCGGTCGCCGTACCCGCCACCGCGGTTGTCATCGCGCCGGTCGTCCCGACGGAAGCCTCCGGGCCGGCCGCCGCGGTCGTCGCCTCGACGGTCGTCACGACGGAAGCCACCACGGTCACCGCCGCGGTCGTCACGCCGCTCGTCGCGGCGGAACGCGGGACGGTCTCCTCGGTCGTCACGGCGGAAGCCGGGACGGTCTCCTCGGTCGTCACGGCGGAAGCCGGGACGGTCTCCTCGGTCGTCACGGCGGAAGCCGGGACGGTCTCCTCGGTCGTCACGGCGGAAGCCGGGACGGTCTCCTCGGTCGTCACGGCGG